>ONDA01000003.1 GCA_900316475.1 uncultured Prevotellaceae bacterium | reverse complement strand
TTTCTGCGGTTATTGATGACAATCCTAAGTTCCATAAGCTATATCAAATGTATAAATTAGTCGCTTGATGAATGAATATTCACTTGCGAAAGCTCAGTTTTTTTATCAACAGCTGCCTAAGAGTAAAAAGTAAGCAGTTATTGCCCGAATTCTCGAGAGAATTCGGGCGTCTACAAGCCGCTCGCGTTCATCTGCCGCTTTCTCTCGGTTGCGTCCCATCGGCGCAGATGGCTGACGAGGTGGCACCCTCGTGGCACCCGTGGCACCCTCAAAAAAAGGTGCAAACGCCCTGTACATCGGCGTTTGGGCACCGTGGCACCCTTTTGCGAAAAATCCCATACGTTGCGTAAGCGAGAAAAATCTTACGGCCACTACTGAGTCGCCTGACGGCGAAAAATGTTTCCAATCTTATCTTATCAATCTTTGCAACTACTCTTCCTCTGACTATGACATGTGTCTGGCCTTTGTCATACACAGAACAGGAAATGGTCTGTTTTTCATGCCAGAAAATTTGGAGGTTTCGGAAAAAGTGCGTACCTTTGCTGACGAATCAAGACAATTGTTTTTATGGTAGTAGCAAATCCTATATATGATATTGTGTTCAAGTACCTGATGGAGGATGAGCGTATCGCTCGTACCATCCTGTCGGCGTTGCTGAAGAAGGACGTCGTGGCTGTGGAGGTGCGTCCTCATGAGTACAGTGATGAGACCCGCGACTCGCTGTCAGTCTTCCGCATCGACTTCGGTGCAACTATCCGTGAGTCCGACGGCAAGGAGCATCTTATTCTGATTGAACTGCAGAAGACTTGGCTTGACACGGAGACTCTGCGTTTCCGTCAGTATCTTGGCGTGCATTATTCGAATCCGAAGAATATGCTGGACCCGGGTCGTAGTTTGCCGATGGTAGCCGTCTATCTGTTGGGTCACAAGGTTGGTGATGTGGAGGAGCCTGTGCTCTATGTAAGCCACCAGTCTTTTGACTACAATAACAACATTGTGACAAAGGGCTTGCCGAATCCTTTTGTCGACAGTCTGACGCACGACAGCATCATTGTTCAGATACCCCGTCTGCATGGTCATATCAACAATCGGCTGGATATGGTGCTGAGCATCTTTGACCAGACGCGGAGGGATGTGAACGATAACCGCCTGTTGCAGATAGATGACAGGGCTTATGCCAATGATGCAGACATGGAACGCATCCTTCACCGTCTGACGATGGCAGCTGCTGATGCCGATATGCGCCATAAGATGAATGTGGAGGATGAGTATTTCGGTGCCATCGAGAAACGTGACACGGAGATTCTTATGCGTGACAAGCAGCTTGCGGAGCAGAAGACCCAACTAGCGGAGCAGAAGACCCAACTAGCGGAGCAGAAGACCCAACTAGCGGAGCAGAAGACCCAACTAGCGGAGCAGAAGACCCAACTTGCAGAGCAAGAGGAGATGCTGCGAACGACTGTGAAGATGCTGTTGGAAATGGGCAAGTCGGTAGAGGAGATTGCCGAAAGTTTAGGTAAGGACTTGAATACCATAAAACGACTGGCGTAAAAAGACCTGTCCTCTTGTACTCTTGTCTAAAGAATGTTGACGATGAAATATCCGATAGGAATACAGAACTTTGAGAAGATAAGACGTGACGGCTTCGCCTACGTCGATAAGACGGCACTGATGTGGAAGATGGTGTCGGAGGGAAGCTATTACTTTCTCTCTCGTCCGCGACGCTTTGGCAAGTCGCTGTTCCTTTCCACGCTGGAGGCTTTCTTCTGTGGCGAGCGCGAGCTGTTCAAGGGACTGTACGTCGACAACGTGGAGTGGGACTGGCAGGCATATCCCATCCTGCACCTGGACCTAAATACCGAGAAGTACGACAGCAAAGAGGCATTGGAGAACAAACTGAACCTGTTCCTGTCAGCGCTTGAAAAGACATACGGCAAGAATCATGATGAGAAATCGTTTGGCACACGCTTTGAGGGGATTATACAAAGGACATTTGAGAAGACCGGCCGTCAGGTTGTCATCCTCGTGGACGAATACGACAAGCCGTTGCTGCAGGCTATCGGCAATACGGAACTGCAGACGGAGTATCGCAACACGCTGAAGGCATTCTACGGTGCCCTGAAATCCTGTGACCGCTATATCAAACTGGCCTTCCTGACGGGAGTGACGAAATTCGGCAAGGTGAGCGTGTTCAGCGACCTGAACAACCTGAATGACATCTCCATGTTGCCCGCCTACTCGAATATCTGCGGTATCACGGAGAAAGAGCTGCACGAAAACTTCGACGACAGTGTCGGGGCGTTGGCCGCAAACAACGGTCAGACCAAGGAGGAGTGCTACGAGCGCCTGCGCCAAGATTTCGACGGCTATTATTTCAATGAGTACACGAAGGAAGGCATCTACAATCCGTTCAGCCTGCTGAACACCTTCGACAGTCTGGTTTTCCGCGACTACTGGTTCGAGACGGGTACGCCGTCGTTCCTGGTCTACCAGCTGAAGAAGACGGGCTATCCGCTCGAAAACATGACTGAGGAGGAGCTGTCTGCCGACACGCTCAACAGCATCGACATCATGGACGAGAACCCGCTGCCGCTGCTCTACCAGAGCGGCTACCTGACGATCAAGGGCTATGACAGCGAATTCGGCGAATACCGAATGGGATTCCCCAACCGCGAGGTGGAACAGGGTTTCATCAAGTACCTGCTGCCGTTCTACACGCCCAAGACTACGGACAAGAAGACCTATGCCATGTCGAGTTTCGTCAAGGATGTGCGACGAGGCGACGCCGATGGTTTCATGCGTCGGCTGGATGGATTCTTCGCCACGGGCGACTACCAGGTGATGGGAAAGATGGAGCTGTACCTGCAGAACACGCTCTACGTGTTCTTCCGTCTCATGGGGTTCTATGTAGAAGTAGAGCGTCATACGACGAACGGACGAATGGACATCGTCATCCAGACGCCGGACTATATCTATATCCTTGAGCTGAAGATTGACCAGAGTGCCGACATTGCCCTAAAGCAGATAGAGAAGAAGGGCTATGCTAACGCCTTTGCGGGCGATGCACGGAAACTGTTCAAGATTGGCATCAACTTTTCGTCAGAGAAGAAACAGATTGATGACTGGCAGATCGTTTAAGTACAGGAGTACTTTTGACAGGAGTACAGGAGTACTTTTGACAGGAGTACAGGAGTACTTTTGACAGGAGTACAGGAGTACTTTTGACAGGAGAACAAGAGTACTTTTGACAGGAGAACAAGAGAACATTCTTTAGACAGGAGTACAGGAGTACTTTTGACAGGAGTACAAGAGTACTTTTGACAGGAGTACATGAGTACTCCTGTACTCATGTCTAAAGACTGTACTCCTGTACTCTTGTCTAAAGAATGTTCTCTTGTACTCTTGTCTAAAGAATGTACTCCTGTTCTCTTGTCTAAATAAGTACTCCTGTCATAAATTATTTGGTTGCTAGAATAGAATTGTGTACTTTTGCAGCGAGTATCGAATGAAAATAGCTTTTATCAGTACGCGAGGGATACCTAATCACTATGGAGGCTTTGAACAGTTTGCAGAGAGCGTGTCTGTCAGACTGGTTCAGAGAGGCCATGACGTAACGGTCTATTCACCACACTATCACCCGTACAAAGAGACGGCGTATAAGGGGGTGAAGGTGAAGCATGTCTATAGCCCAGAGGTATGGATGGGGAGCAGCGTGGGGAGCTTCTTTTACGACTACCAGTGTCTGAAAGATGCTCTGAAGAGAGAAGACTTCGACATCATCTACGATGCAGGCTATACGAGTGTTGTGCCAGCATATGCGCTTTAACGTGCGGAAGAGCAGACGGCCTGTCATCATAACGAATATGGACGGTCTGGAGTATAAGCGGGCGAAGTATAACTGGTGGGTGCAGCGATTCCTGCTCAGGGAAGAACGCATGGCCGTGAAGTACTCGCACTACCTGATAGCCGACAACATGGTCATCAGGGACTACTTCCTTGAGAAATATGGCAAGGAGAGCAGGTATGTGGCCTATGGCGCTGACATTCCCGACGGTTACCACGAAGACTGTCTGAAGGAGTATGGGCTGACAAGAGACGGCTATCTGCTCGTCATCGCAAGGATGGAGCCAGAGTATAACATAGACATGGTCATCGAGGGCTATCGGGGTTCAGGGCAGTATGGCAAGCGCCCGCTGGTCATCGTGGGCAGGCTGACGACGTCGTTTGCCAGGCGGATAGTAGCGGAATATGCTGGCGACGAGCATGTCAGGTTCGTCGACGGCATCTACGACACCGACAGGCTGAACGCCATCCGCCACTTCTCGTTTGCCTATTTCCACGGCCATAGCGTGGGCGGTACCAACCCGTCGCTGTTGGAGGCTATGGCGACAGAGTGCTTCATCCTGTCGTACGACAACGTCTTCAACAAAGTCATTCTCGGCGACCAGGCCCTCTACTTCCGGACAAGCGACGAGGTGACAACCCTCCTGAACGGTCTGGAGCAGACCGCGGGGCAGTACAAGGCGGCGTTTACGCGTGAGAACCTGGAGAAGGTGCGTACGCTGTACTCCTGGGACAAGATTGTGGACGACTACGAGGCTTTTTTCGTTGAGGTCATGAAAGAAAATAACAGATAATGGGTAAAGATACAGATTTCCTACAATACTGTCTGCATGACGACAAGCCCCTTCCGGCGAGCGTCGGGCGCATTGACTGGATGAAGATGATAGACGTCTCCGGCAGTCAGGGCATCTCTGGCGTGATATACACCGGCATAGAGAAGGGGAAGAAGGAACTGCAGATGCCTCTGGGGGTGTTGATGGAATGGGTGGGCTTTGTCCAGCAGATAGAGAACCAGAACAAATTCGTGAACCGTATGTGCGTGAAGGTGTTCAACGAACTGCGCGCCGCGGGTTTCGAGTGCGTCCTGCTGAAAGGCCAGGGCAATGCGCTGATGTATCCTCGTCCGCTGCTGAGGATGAGTGGCGATATTGACATCCTGGTGACGAACAAGAGCCGTCAGACTATCACGTCGTATGTGAAGGAAAGGAAAAACGTGACGGGGCATCACCTACCAGCATCTGGAATACGAGGAAGACGGCTGCGTCATCGAGATACACTTCATGCTCTGTTCGCAGAGCAACCCCCTCTACCGCCGACGGCTGAACAAGGAACTCATGGCGATGGTAGAAGGCGGAGGACGAATGGCAGGGCTGCCTGACGGCGTGGGAAGCATCCCCGTGCCGACGTGGACGTTCAATGTCCTGTTCCAGCTGGCCCACATGATGCACCACTTCTTTGACGAGGGCGTTGGGCTGAAGCACATGGTAGACTACTACTATCTGCTGACGGGATGCGAGGCGCATGACGACCTGACGGAACAGCTGAAACGGCTCAACCTGTATGACTTTGCCGGGGTTGTGATGTATGTGATGAAGACAACCCTGGACATGGACGACAGGTTCCTCATAGCACCAGTGGACGAGAGGAGGGGCCAGGCCCTGCTGAAGGACATCAAAAAGGGTGGCAACTTCGGCAGGAACCACGGTCTGACGGAGCATTTTACCGGCAAGAGGTTCTTCCTGAAGTCGTGGCGTAACATGCACTTCCTCTGCGACTACCCTGCCGAGCTGCTCTGTGAGCCGTTCTACAGGACGTGGCATTTCTTCTGGAGAAAGTTTCAATGAGAAAAGGATACTTACAGGATGGTAAGACGAAATAACCAAACGAACAACCTGATCATGTGGATGGTGATAGCGGGCGACTTTATCCTGCTGAATATCATCATCATCATCGAGAACCAAATACGGGCGAAAGTCTGGGGGTGGGAAGAGTACCACATGTTCATGGAAATAAGCAACACAGCACTGCTCATCGCAGAGTGGAAATTCCATGCTGCTATCCACGAGCGTGTCGTCTCTGCGGGTGAGATCCTGCAGAGGGCATCCCTTCTGACGCTGACTCAAATAGCGATAGCCTATATGCTGATGAGGCATGTCATGTTCTGGACGGGAGCCGGTTGGCTGCTGATAAAGATCGGACTCCTGTTCTGGGTGTCTGTGGTCTTCCTACGACTGGCAGAGAGATGCTGACAAGCTGCAGGCCACGAAGGACGACCCGAGGAAGTTCCCCTTTGGCAACCTGATGAGAAAGACCAATCTCGACGAGCTCCCCCAGTTCTGGAACGTGCTGAAGGGCGATATGAGCGTGATAGGCCCGCGGCCTCACATGCTGGCCCACACCGAACAGTATTCGCATCTTATCAAGGAGTATATGGTGCGCCATTTCGTCAAGCCTGGCATTACAGGCTGGGCGCAGGTGACGGGTTATCGTGGTGAGACCAAGGAGCTGTGGCAGATGGAGGAGCGCGTGAGACGAGACATCTGGTATATAGAGCACTGGACCATCTGGCTCGACTTCCTGATTGTCTGGCTCACCTTCAAGTCCTTCTTCGTGCATGACGAGAATGCGTATTAGACCGGGATGTCAGTAAAAAAGCGGGCGAATCGTTTGGCGGTTCGCCCGCTTTTTAGTAATTTTGCACCATCATTTATCAATATGTTGTAACCAAGATTGTCTATGGGAAAGAAAAAAATTCAGTTTAGTCTCGTTTACAGGGACATGTGGCAGTCGAGCGGCAAGTTCCAGCCCCGCAAGGACCAGTTAGAACGTATAGCCCCGGTCATCATCGACATGGGCTGCTTCAGCCGTGTGGAAACCAATGGCGGAGCCTTCGAGCAGGTAAACCTGATGGCCGGTGAGAACCCCAACGCTGCCGTGCGTGCCTTCTGTAAGCCGTTCAATGAGGTGGGCATCAAGACCCACATGCTGGACCGTGGCCTGAACGCCCTGCGTATGTACCCCGTGCCCGACGATGTGCGCGAGCTGATGTATAAGGTGAAGCACGCCCAGGGTGTCGACATACCCCGCATCTTCTGCGGTCTGAACGATACGCGTAACATCATACCTTCTATCAAATGGGCCAAGGCGGCAGGTATGACGCCGCAGGCCACCCTCTGTATCACAACGTCGCCGGTGCATACCGTGGAGTACTACTCGCAGATTGCCGACGAGGTGATAGCTGCCGGTGCTGAGGAAATCTGTCTGAAGGATATGGCCGGTATCGGCCAGCCTGCCATGCTCGGCCAGCTGACGAAGGCTATCAAGACGAAGCATCCCGACATTATCATCCAGTATCACGGACATTCGGGACCCGGTCTGTCGATGGCCTCTATCCTGGAAGTGTGTAACAACGGTGCCGACATCATCGATACTGCCATCGAGCCGCTGTCGTGGGGCAAGGTGCATCCCGACATCATCTCCGTGCGGTCGATGCTGAAGAACGAGGGCTTCGAGGTGGCCGACCTGAACATGAACGCCTATATGCAGGCACGTACCCTGACACAGGAGTTCATCGACGACTGGCTGGGCTACTTCATCAACCCCGCCAACAAGCACATGTCGAGCCTGTTGCTCGGCTGTGGACTGCCCGGCGGCATGATGGGATCGATGATGGCCGACCTCGGCGGTATCAAGAAGATGATTGACAAGCTGCGCGCCCAGAAGGGAGAGCCGGAGCTGACGATGGACGACATGCTGGTCAAGCTGTTCAACGAGGTAGAGTACGTCTGGCCGCGGGTGGGCTATCCCCCATTGGTGACACCGTTCTCGCAGTACACGAAGAACATCGCCCTGATGAACCTCCTGACGATGGAGCAGGGCAAGGGGCGCTACGTCATGATGGACGACGCCATCTGGGGTATGATTCTCGGCAAGAGCGGCAAGATTCCCGGCACCATTGCCCCCGAACTGGTGGAGCTGGCCGAGAAGCAGAAGCGCGAGTTTACCGACGTCGACCCACACACCCTTATCCCCAACGCCCTCGACGGGTTCAAGAAGGAGATGGACGAGAACGGCTGGGACTACGGGCAGGATGACGAAGAGCTGTTTGAACTGGCTATGCATCCGGAGCAGTACCGCCCCTTCAAGAGCGGTCAGGCCAAGAAACAGCTGCTCGCCGACATCCAGAAGGCCAAGGACGCCAAGCTGGGTGGCGGACAGAAGATCTCGCAGGAAGAGATAGCCGCCCTGAAGCACGCCAAGGCCGACGCCGTGAAGTCGCCACTGGCAGGACAGCTGCTGTGGAGCTTCGGTGGCGAAGGTGTCATGGCCCCCTGTGTGGAGCCCTTCATCGGACAGCAATACGAGGAGGGACAGCCCTTCTGCTACCTGCAGACGAAGTGGGGCGAGATTGTCGAGATTCCCGCTGCCATGGGTGGCAAGCTGGTTGACATCAGCGTTAAGCCCGGTCAGCAAATCCGTCAGGGCGACACCATTGCGTGGATAGAGCGCTCACAAGGATAATTGGTGATATAGGTCTCATCGGCCCCGTTGGCCCCAAGATTATGAATTACCAATCGCTGATTGATAAATACTACCCGGCGGACGACGACCTGCGGCGCTTGCTCATCAAGCACTCGCGGCAGGTCGCTGACCGCTGTCTACAGATCTGCAGCCGTCATCCGGAACTGAAGATTGACTGCCAGTTCGTCGAGGAGGCAGCCATGCTGCACGACATTGGCATACGGTGGTGTGATGCGCCATCGATACACTGTCATGGCATGGAACCCTACCTGCGACACGGACCTATTGGCGGCGAACTGCTCAGAAAGGAGGGATGGCCGCGTCATGCACGTGTCGCCGAGCGTCATACCGGCACAGGACTGCCGGGACTGGAACCCGAGACACTGGAGGAACAGGTGGTGTGCTATGCTGACAAGTTCTACTCGAAGTCGCGGCCAGACCGTGTGCTGACGGTAGCTGAGACAGCACAAAGTCTGGAGCGCTTTGGCCATGAAGGCGTGGAAAAATTCTTGAGTTGGGCAAAAATGTTTGAATAAACACTAAATTCTTGACACTTCACTCTTCACTCTTCACTTTTTTTCGTACCTTTGCACCCGTGAAACAGAAAACGGTCATCTTCTTGATGTTCGTTGCCTTCACTCTGATGTGGGCATGTACGCCTTCGTCACTCCGCAAGGAAAACACTAAGGGAGTGACAAAGGCGGCAGATGCTTTACCCATTCCCGACGAGGTGCCACTGGACGAGGTGAAGGCTGTGATGCCTGACGCTGTGGCACAGATCAAACCGGTTGCTGACACACTGTTGGCCAAGGCCGACTCGCTGATAGCCAAGGCCAAGACCATAGCGGAGCAAGTAGACACGGCGGCTGTGAAAACGGCTGTCAAGAGTGCAGAAGACCTGCAGCCGACAGACATACCGGCAGTGGCCGACTCACTGATGCAGAAGGTGACGGACGTGGCTGCTGCTAAGGTGAAGCGCGACACCACGACGATGGACTCCCTCGAGCTGGCCATCTATAAATATAATAAGGTGATTGACGACTCGCTGCGCCTTGACAGTCTGAACCGCCAGAAGAAAAACGGCATCGACTCGCCGGTGAAGTATTCGGCGAATGACTCCCTGACCTACGAGGCCGGTGTAGGCCGGGCCTACCTCTATGGCGACTCCCACGTAGAATACCAGAACATGGACCTGAAGAGCGAAAAGATCTTCATGGTGCTCGACAGCAGTCTGGTACACGCTACAGGCGTCAGGGATACCGCCACGCGGAAACTGGTGAGAACGCCGGTGTTCAAGATGGGCAGCGACGAGTATGAGAGCGACACTATGGCCTTTAACTTCAAGACGAAGAAGGGCCTGATACAGCAGGTGTACACCCAGCAGGAAGACGGATTTCTGAAGTCGGAACTGTCGAAACGCGGTGGCGACGGCGAACTGTTCCTGATGCACGGACGCTATACCACCTGCGACGAGCCACATCCCGACTTCTATCTCGCCCTGTCGAGAGCCAAGGTGCGCCCGGGCAAAGACGTCATCTTCGGACCGGCCTACCTCGTGGTGTGCGACGTGCCATTGCCACTGGCTGTCCCCTATGGGTTCTTCCCCTTCACAAAGAGCTACTCCAGCGGTTTCATCATGCCTACCTATGGCGACGAGACCGACAGGGGCTTCTACCTGCGCGACGGCGGCTACTATTTTGCCATCAGCGACAAGATGGACCTGAAGCTCATCGGCGAGATATACACCAAAGGCTCCTGGGGACTGACTGCCACATCGAACTACCGTAAGCGCTATAAGTATTCGGGAACGTTCCTGGTGAGCTATCAGAACTCTATCTATGGCGAGAAGAATATGGACGACTACAAAAAGACGACAAGCTTCAAACTGCAGTGGAGCCACCGCCAGGACTCGAAGGCTAATCCCTTTTCGAACCTCTCAGCATCGGTGAACTTCGCCACGACGAACTTTGAGAGCAACAACCTGACGTCGATGTACAACCCGCAGGCACTGACGCAGTCGACACGTACTTCGTCCGTCAACTACAGTACAGGCTTCTCCAGCCTTGGTATCAACCTCTCGTCCTCTATGCGACTGGAACAGAATATGCGCGACTCGACAATCTCGATGACGCTGCCTAACCTGACACTGACCGTGTCGAAATTCTATCCTTTCAAGCGCAAGAAGAAAGTGGGCGAAGACAGGTGGTACGAGAAAATATCGATGCGATATAATGCCGACTTCAGCAACAGCATCAACACCAAGGAGGACAAAATCCTGCACTCTGACTTCCGCCGAGACTGGCAGAACAACATCAAGCATTCGCTGCCTATTGACGCTAACTTCAACGTGCTGAAGTATATCACGCTGACACCATCGCTCAATATCAGTGCCACCAACTCCTTTATGAAGGCTAATAAGGACTGGGACGTGGAGAAACAGAAGGAGATTGCAGATACTATTACGGGCTTCTATACCGTCTATAACTGGTCGCTCAACCTTGCGGCAACAACCAAACTCTACGGCTTCTACACGCCGTCGCGAAAACTCTTTGGCGACAAGGTGCAGACCATTCGTCACGTATTGACGCCGACAGTGTCATTCAGCTACGCTCCTGACTTTAGCTCTGACACGTATGGGTTCTACTCCACCTACCAGAAGACCGACAAGAATGGCAATGTCTCGCTGGTGACTTACTCGCCCTACCAGGTGAACGGGGTATCAGTGCCGGGAGCAGGCAAGACGGGGAGCATACGCTTTGACATCAAGAACAATGTGGAGATGAAGTACCGCGACAAGAACGACTCCATCAAGAAACTGAGCCTGATTGACGACCTGAGTGCCAATATGTCGTATAACTTGGCGGCAACTCGACAGCCCCTGAGTTCGCTGAATACGAACATACGTATCAAACTCTGGAAGACGACGCTGAACGTCAATGCCGTCTTCAAGAGCTACGTCTACGAGGCTGACTCTGTGGGGGCTACACCGCGTGAGAGCGACCATACTACCTACTGGGGACAGGGCAAGTGGGGCCGCTTCCAAGGTATGTCGAAGAACCTGTCGTACACCATTGACAATAAGAAAGTGGCAGACTTCTTCAAATGGCTGCGTGGTGAACGTGTAGACAAGAAGAAGGTGGACGACGAGAAGAAAAATACCAAAACCGAGGATGATGACCTGCTGGACATCAACTCGAATATGGACCGCGACATGGAAAAGGGTAAGAAAGGCGCTAAGAAGGAGAATGCCGGAATGGCAGAGACCGATGAGGACGGCTATATGCTCTTCAACATACCTTGGTCGCTCAGCTTCGGCTACGGCATCACCATGAGTGAGGATACCGACGTCAAGAAGTTCAACTACGACAAGATGCGCTATCCCTATAAGTTCACGCAGACGCTGAACTTCAGCGGCAACATACGTCTCTCTGACGGCTGGAACATCACCTTCTCCAGCGGTTACGACTTTGAGAACAGGAAAATCTCTATGACCACGGCCTCATTGGGCCGCGACCTGCACTGCTTCAATATGTCGTGTCAGGTGGTGCTGGCACCTTATACCAGCTATAACTTCTCCTTCCGTTGTAATGCCTCTACCCTGACCGATGCCCTGAAGTACGACAAGCGCTCAGGAAACACCAATCAGGTGCAGTGGTATTAATTTTACAGCTTGTCAGCAGGCAGGCGTGTCCACAATCTGCCATTCACTTAGCGTGCGCTCCTCGGTGCTGAACGAGATGCCTACCTTGTGCAGGCGCAGGCCGCTCTGCCCGAAGGGTAGCAGGTATCCCTTCTGGTCAATCTGCTGCAGGGCCTCACTGGCCGGACGGTCTATCTTCAGCTCCATGACGTAGAGGTCGGTGGCGGTCTGGAACACCATGTCGATGCGGCCCTTGGCCGTTCGCACCTCCATTTGCACGTAGCGGCCAAGGAGTGAGAACACTACGTAGAGCATCGTCTGGAAGTGCCCCTCCGAGGTGGCGTTCTCAGCGTATGGCACACCAGCTAAGTAGACCTTCAGCATCTCGAGTGCCTCGTCGAGGTTGTCGCCAAGAATGGCTTCGTAGACATCGGCCACTACCGAATTGGTATTGATGGTGTTGCTCTCTACGTAATAGGGGATGAGGGCGAAGAGCATCCCGTTGCGCACCTCGCGGTTGGGGTATTTCAGTATGTAGCGCCCTGTGGCGGGGCTGTAATCCTTGATGGTCAGGTAGCCGCTCTGGTAGAAGAAAGGTATGGGGTTCACCATCTTCTCCGTTGGGGCGTCGAATTCTTTTTCTTCGCATTTCGTGCCGTCGTCAAATTCCGTGATACGTGTGCCGAACTTCTCAATCATGTTCAGCAGCGACGAGGGCGTACCTGTGTCGAACCAGTAGTCTTTTATCTTGCTCCACAGGAATGCCTGCAGCAGGCTGTAGGGGTTGTAGATGTCCTTCAAGTCTTCGGCAAAGTGGTAGCCGTCGTAGTTCATCTTCAGCCGCTTCAGCGTTTCCTCTACGCTCAGACTGTTGTCAGCGGCCAGGTGCTCCACCCATGGCATCATCTGCGTCTCCAGCTCCTCCTGCGTGATGCCGCAGAGGGTGGAGTACTGCGGCGTCATCGTAATCTTGTCGAGGTTGTTCAGTTCGCTGAAGATGCTTACCTGCGAGAATTTCGAGATGCCCGTGATGAAGGTGAAGCGCAGGTAGGGGTCGCAGTCTTTCAGGCAGCCCAACAGCGAGCGCACGGTGTTGCGCATCTCCACCAGTTTCTCCGGATCATGGAGCACAGCGAGCTGCGGGGCGTCGTACTCATCGATGATAACCACGCATTTCTCGCCGGTCTTCGCCGAGGACTTCTTAATAAGGTGTTCCAGTCGTGCCCCCGGCTCGTCGTTGGGCTTCTCCAGTCCGTAGCGTTCTTCGTAGTCGCTTAGTTGAACGTCAATCTTGTTGTTGAACTCCGTCTTCGTGCCCCCTTTCATCGTGGCCAGACTGATGAGCAGCACGGGGTGCTGCCGCCACTCCGTCTCCAACTGCTCCATGGCCAGCCCCCGGAAGAGGTCGCGGCGGCCCTCGAAATAGCTCTTCAGCGTAGAGCAGAGCACGCTCTTGCCGAAGCGGCGCGGTCGGCTCAGGAATACATACTTGTGGTTATGTGTCAGCCTGTGGATGAGTGCCGTCTTGTCGACGTAGAGGTATCCTCCATTGATGATATCCTCAAAAGTCTGTATGCCTGTTGGCAGTCGTTTCAGTGCGTTTGTCATATTCTGTCGTCCTCCTGTCTTTATTGTTTTACCGTGCAAAAATACCTTTTTTTCTTGAAACGGCAAAATTTCCATTTCTTTTTCTTGTGAGTAACGCGGAAAATGCCTATCATGGTGGGTGATATCTTTTGTGTACTGGGGGGACTGGTTGTTGATTTGTTGTACTCCAGAAGAGTCAAGAACTCGTTCCTCCGATTCTGTTGGTTTTTCTTATCCAGCCGAACATTTTCAGCGGTTTTCTTGCAGGGTTCGAAGAAAAGCATTATATTTGCAGGCAAATGCTCGCACGAATGCTTCGAGTATAGATGAAATAACAATGAATATGCTGAACTATCCTATTGGCGTACAAGACTTCGCCTCCATCCGTCAGGGGGGCTATGTCTATGTGGACAAGACCGAGCTGGTTTACAAACTTTCCCGCGGCCATATCTATTTCCTTGGCCGTCCGCGCCGCTTCGGCAAGAGCCTGCTGGTGAGTACACTGAAGTATTACTTCGAGGGCCGCCGCGACCTGTTCGAGGGGCTGAGGATTGCCGGGCTGGAGCAGCAGTGGCAGAAGCATCCCGTGTTCGTGTTCGACTTCAATCTGGGCAACAAGAAGGTTGAGAACGGCCTGCGCGACTATCTGCTCACTGTCATTGCCAAGGGTGAGCAGGACTATGGTATCGCCCCGCTGATGAAGCCCGACAACTCCGGGCCAATGCTCGATGCCCCGATGCGTCTCTCCCACCTCTTAGGGGAGGTTCATAAAAAGACCGGGCAGCAGGCGGTGATTCTTGTCGATGAGTACGACAAGCCACTGCTCGACCTCATGGAGACAGGGCAGCCTGGCGACGAGGCACAGCTGGAGGCTAACCGCGAGACGCTGAAGAACTTCTTCTCCACCTTCAAGGCCGCCGATGCCCATCTGCGCTTCGTGCTGCTCACGGGCATCACCAAGTTCTCGCAGGTCTCGATGTTCAGCGGGTTCAACCAGCCCGACGACATCTCTATCGATGCACGCTTCGAGGCCATCTGCGGCATCACCGAGCAGGAACTGTACACCGTCTTTGCCGACTCCATAGCTGAGCTGGCCGAATCAAGGGGATACACCGTGGAACAGATGAAGGAAGAGCTGAAGCTGCGTTACGACGGCTACCACTTCTGCGACAAGCTGACCGACATCTACAACCCCTTCAGCCTGCTCAACGCCTTTGCCAAGCAGATGCTCGACAACTACTGGTTCTCATCAGGCACTCCGTCGTATCTGCTTCGCCTGCTGTCGAAATGCAATGAGGACGTGATGCAATATACGTGCCAGTATTTCGATAAAAAGACATTCATCGACTACAAGGCCGACACGGCCATGCCCCTGCCCATGATATTCCAGAGCGGCTACCTCACCATCAAGGACGTGAACCGTCGCTTCAACACCTACCTGCTGGACTTCCCCAACCGCGAGGTGCGTGAGGGGCTGACTACGCTGCTCTTAGGCAACTACCTTCAGCCAAAGGAGGACTCTAAGTCGTGGGTGACTGATATCGTCGTTGCTTTGGAGGCTGCCGACCTCGACCTTGTTCGCCGCCTATTCACCTCCTTCCTTGCCGGCACGCCCTATTCCATGCGGCCAAAGAAGACGCAGGAGCAGCGCGAGCAGTACTTCCACTACACCTTCTACCTGCTGATGCGCCTCATCTCGTGCTACACCGTCTATACCGAGAAGCAGCTTTCAGAGGGTCGTGCCGACTGCATTATCGAGACCCCGAAGTTCGTCTATATCTTCGAGTTTAAGCTCGACGGCACTGCTGAGGAAGCCCTACAGCAGATTCACGACCGCGGCTACGCCACGGCCTACGCTGCCGACACGCGACCGCTGTTCAGCATCGGAGCCACATTCAGCAGCAAGACTGGCACAGTGGAGGGATGGCAGGCAGAGACTATACAATCTGCCACTCGTTCAACTCCATGACGTAGAGGTCGGTGGCGGTCTGCAGCACCATGTCGATGCGACCCCGAACATCCCTCCCTCGGAGGGGCTTGGGGAGGCCACCTATGTACAAGACTGAAGTTTGGTGACACCTCTTACACCAAGCCTGATTTTCAACCACTTAGCGAGCTACGTACCCACACCTGTACCCACACCTGTACCCACACCTGTGGTCGCACCTATGGTCGCACCAGCCCCTCCGCCAATGTTTCACGCCAAAAGTCGAAAGCCACACGGCCTCCCAGAAAAAAATATCGGCCTCTCAGAAAAAAATATCGGCCTCTCGTAAATGTTTCACGCTTTGCCACGATTATTAGGTGCTACCATTGGTGTCACCATTGGTGCGACCATTGGTGCGACTTAGCTAAAGAAAAATGCCATTGACTTTCAGGTAGTTAAGTGCCAGGTGCGCCGGGTGTTACCTTAATTCTTCAGCAGTGCGTTGAGCGATTCCTGTTCGCCGACGACCCAGATGATGTCGCCCTCTTCGAAGCGGCGCTTGGGACTGACGCTCGACAGATTCTCCTTGCCTTCTTCCAGTCCGACAACCATACAGCTGTAGAGACTGCGAATGCCGCTCTCTTCCAGGGTTTTGCCCACAAAAGGACTGTCGGCACCGATGATGAGCTGCCGCAGCTTCATCTCGCGACTCTCCACGTCGTAGTCCTCGCCTAACAGCTCTGTCTTTAAGGCATGGCCGAGTTTCGCCAGCTGTTCGTCGCTACCGATAGCTTGCAAACGGTCGCCGGGGAAGATGATGTAGTCGCCATCGGGGATGTTCAGACGGTGTCCACCACGCATGATGCTGCTGACGTGGACCCCATACTTATGGCCTAACGACAGCTGTTTCAGCGTCTGACCCATCCACTGTGAGTCGGCGGGCACCTCGAAGTCGGCGATATGGATATCGCGGTCGAGCAGCTTACCTTCGTAGTACGGACGCTTCTTGCCGTGTACCTGAGCTTCGATGTCGCGTGAGCGCAGGTTGTTGATGAACAGGCGCTCCAGCAGGATGCTGCGGTGCTTGACAGTGCGTGAAAAGACAATCATTACGATGACCAAGACACCTAACGTTATCATGACGGCACTGCTGAAACGGCTCAGGTAGTTGCAGATATAGAAGACGAAGCTCACGGCAATAAAACCGCGCACCAAGACGGTAAACAGCAGTGGCAGACGGTTGCGGTTGCTCTCTGCCCACAAGGCTTTCCACTCCTCGGAGTGGTTCTTCTTCATCACCATAGCCCGCAGGAAGGGAGCGATACAGATGACGGTGAGCAAGCCTGTGATGGCATTGGCATACCAGTGCAGTTCCCACCCTGGCAGCAGGCGGCGCATGAAGGGCAGGACGAAGGTGAACATCAAGGCGATGACAGCCGACGACAGGATACTGTAGACGACGGTATAGACGGTCATCTGCGTCAGCAGCCGTTTCCACTTGCTCTGCTCCTTCGTGTCAGGACGACTCGTCGACAGGTGGTTCAGGGCACGGATAATGCGTGACGGCAGCCGATGCTCCAGAGCACTATAAGCCGGTGTGGCGAGCCGTATCATGTAAGGTGTGAGGAAAGTGGTTATAACGGATACGGCCACCACGACCGGATAGAGGAAATCGCTGATGACGCCGAGCGACAAGCCTAAGGAGGCGATGATAAACGAGAACTCACCAATCTGTGCCATAGAGAAGCCGCAGCGCATGGCGGACTTCAGACTCTCGCCACCCAGCATGAAGGCCAGTGAGCCGAGCGTGGCCTGGCCGATGAGGATGGTTAGCACAAGGGCTATGATGGGCAGGGCGTAGTTGACAAGAATCTGCAGGTCGACCAGCATGCCGACGGAGACGAAGAAGATGGCTCCGAAGAGGTTCTTCACCGGCTCCACGAGTTTCTCAATGCGCTCGGCCTCGATGGTCTCTGCCAGGATGCTACCCATGATAAAGGCACCGAAGGCCGACGAGAATCCTACCTCGGTAGAGAATACGGCCATAGCACAGCACAGACCTAATGAGACGATGAGCAGCACCTCGTTGTTGATGAGCTTGCGCACACGCCGCAGAAACAGGGGGATGGCGAAGATGCCCACCACGAGCCATAGTATGAGGAAGAAGCCAATCTTTATGATAGAGCCTAACATCTGACCGCCATTAGGATTATTGCCGCTGGCAATGGCACTCAGCATGACCATCATGACGATGGCCAGGATGTCTTCGAGAATAAGTACCGACATGACCAGGCTCGCAAACTGCTGCTGGCGCAGGCCAAGGTCGTCGAAGGCTTTGTAGATAATAGTCGTCGACGACATGGCAAGCATACCACCGAGGAAGATGCAGTCCATCTTGCTCCAGTTGAAGGCATGGCCAACAACGATGCCTAACATTGACATCGAGAAGATGATGGTGATGGTGGAGATGATAGGCGACGCGCCCATCTTCAGAATCTTCTTGAACGAGAAGTCGAGACCTAACGAGAACAATAGGAACATCACACCGATGTCCGCCCACAGCTGGACGTTCTCACGGTCGGCGACAGAGGCGGTGTAGGGCATGTGGGGCGACACTAAGAAGCCTGCCATGATATAGCCTAAGACAAGGGGCTGTTTCAGACGCTTGAAAATTATTGTGACGACACCGGCAACAACGAGCATCAGTGCCAGGTCCTTAATCATTGGGGCTAATTCTGCCATATATCCTTTAATTTAGCCTTTTTGACATGAGTACATTTTTGACATGAGTACATGAGTACATTTTTGACAGGAGTACATGAGTACAATTTTGACAGGAGTACATGAGTACAATTTTGACATGAGTACATGAGTACAATTTTGACAGGAGTACATGAGAACCATTGAGAATTTTTTCCTTATGTTCTCTTGTTCTCCTGTTCTCTTGTCTAAACAGTTCTCTTGTTCTCATGTTCTCTTGTCAAAAAAACGTTCTCTTGTTCTCATGTCTAAACCGTTCTCATGTACTTCTGTCAAAAAGGTCCTCATGTACTCCTGTCGAAATGTTCTCTTGTCAATCATTGTAGCTGGCTGTCAGCTCACAGATTTTGACAATCACCAGCATGGCTTTCTCCATTGACTGGATGCTGACGAACTCGTAGGGACCGTGGAAATTGACGCCGCCGGCAAAGATGTTGGGGCAGGGGAGACCACGGAACGACAGCTGGGCACCGTCGGTGCCGCCACGTATGGGTTTTACGCGCGGACTGACCCCTACCTCCTGCATGGCGTGCAACACAAGGTCGACGACGTGCATCTGCGGGTCAATCTTCTCTTTCATGTTATAGTACTGGTCGCTCAACGTGCATACCACGGTACCTTCGCCGTAACGCTCGTTCATCTGCTCTGCGCAGCGCTGAATGACACGCTTGCGGTCTTCAAAGCATTCGCGGTCGTGGTCGCGGATGATATAGCTCATACGGGCCTCCTCGACGGACGACTGGATGCTCGTCAGGTGGAAGAACCCCTGATAGCCCTCGGTGGTCTCTGGTGTCTCGTCCGCAGGCAGCATCTTGGCAAACTCCGCAGCCAGGGCATTGGCATTCACCATCTTGCCCTTGGCATAGCCTGGGTGGACGCTGATACCCTTGATGGTAATCTTGGCTGAGGCGGCGTTGAAGTTCTCGAACTCCAGCTCGCCCACATCGCCGCCGTCCATCGTGTAGGCCCACTGGCAGCCGAAGCGTTCCACGTCGAAGTGGTGGGCTCCCCTGCCTATCTCCTCGTCGGGGTTGAAGGCGATGCGTATTCGTCCGTGCTTAATCTCGGGGTGTTGCTGCAGGTAGACCATCGCCTGCACAATCTCGGCGATGCCAGCCTTGTCGTCGGCACCGAGCAGTGTCGTGCCGTCGGTGACAATCAGGTCCTCGCCGACGTGCTGCAACAGTTCAGGAAACTTCTTCGGTGAGAGTATTTTCTCTCCTCTCTCCTCTTTGTTCTCTCCTCTCTCCTCTCTCCTCTCTCCTCTTAATAGAATGTCGCCGCCGTCGTAGTGGCTGACAATCTGTGCCTTGATGTTGGCACCCGAGCAGTCGGGACTGGTGTCGTAGTGACTGATAAAGCCTATGGTAGGAATTCTGTCCTCTATCCTCTTTCCTCTCTCCTCTATATTGGCCTTCAGCGTAGCGTAGATATAGCCGCGCTCGTCCATCTCGACGTCGTCGAGACCTTCAGCCTGCAGCTCCTTCTTCAGGTATTCGGCGAAGACGAGCTGCTTCTGAGTACTAGGCACGCAGTCGGCGTCTTCTGCCGACTGCGTGTCATATTTTGTATAATTGATAAATCGGTCTACTATGTCCATAGTGTTCTATTTTCCTTGCTCGTCGAGTTCCCTCAGGTTCTCTGCTATCATCTCGTCGGTGACGGTGTAGTTCTGCAGGTCGCCCTTGATGAATGAGTCGTAGCTGGGCATGTCGATGAGTCCGTGACCAGAGAGGTTGAAGAGGATGACCTTCTCCTCGCCGGTCTCCTTGCACTTCTTGGCCTCACGGATGGTGGCAGCGATAGCGTGGCAGCTCTCAGGAGCGGGGATGATACCCTCGGTCTGTGCGAAGAGCATGCCAGCCTCGAAGGTTTCAAGCTGAGGAATGTCGACACCGTGCATCAGACCGTCCTTAATCAGCTGAGAGATGATCATGCCTGCACCGTGGTAGCGCAGACCGCCGGCGTGGATGTTCGATGGACGGAAGTTATGTCCCAGGGTGTACATCGGCAGCAGCGGGGTGTAGCCGGCCTCGTCGCCGAAGTCGTAGCGGAACTGGCCGCGTGTCAGCTTCGGACAGCTGTCGGGCTCGGCAGCGATGAACTCCGTTGTCTTGCCGTCGAGCAGGTTGTGGCGCATGAAGGGGAAGGAGATACCACCGAAGTTGGAACCACCGCCGAAGCAGCCGATGACGATGTCGGGATATTCGCCGGCCATCTCCATCTGCTTCTCGGCCTCCAGACCGATAATCGTCTGGTGCAGACCCACGTGGTTGAGCACGGACCCCAGCGTGTACTTACAGTTCGGGGTGGTCTTGGCCAGCTCCACAGCCTCTGAGATGGCGGTGCCGAGAGAGCCAGTGTGTGTGGGATCCTTCGTCAGGATGTCCTTACCGGCACGGGTTGACATTGAGGGCGACCCTTCGACGACGGCACCAAAGGTGCGCATAATGCTGGAGCGATAGGGTTTCTGCTGCATGGTAATCTTCACCTGATAGACGGCGCAGTCCAGCCCGTAAATCTTGGCCGCATACGAGAGGGCAGCACCCCACTGGCCGGCACCGGTCTCTGTGGTGACGTTCGTAGTGCCTTCCTGCTTGGCATAGTAGCACTGGGGCAGGGCAGAGTTAATCTTATGTGACCCCAGCGGGTTGGTCGACTCGTTCTTGAAGTAGATATGGGCAGGGGTACCCAGAGCCTCTTCGAGGGCATAGGCACGCACCAGCGGCGTAGAACGGTAGTACTTGTACTTGTCGAGCACATCCTCAGG
Source organism: uncultured Prevotellaceae bacterium (assembly GCA_900316475.1). GTDB lineage: Bacteria > Bacteroidota > Bacteroidia > Bacteroidales > Bacteroidaceae > Prevotella. Next base: position 82,394 of record ONDA01000003.1, on the reverse strand, counting down.
GATGTCAATCCAGCGGTGTTCCGTGTCCAGCTCCTGCACGCAGCACTCGCGTGGGAAAATGTGTGCCAAGTCGTCGACACCCAGAGGCTGCTTCGTAGCCGGGTGGATGGGAGGCATCGGCTTGTTGGGCATGTCAGCCTGGATGTTGTACCACTGTGTTGGAATCTCACTCTCCTGAAGGATGAATTTCTTTTGTTTTGACATTGCTTTTTAGGTATTGGTGAATAATTACCGCCTGCAAAGGTAATAAAATAAAGTGAAAAGTGAAAAGTGAAAAGTGAAAAATTTGCTTTTGCCGCGTAAATATAGTACCTTTGCCATCAAAAATAGTAAACGACATGGGTAGACTGACGATATTACTTGTCACCATCCTGACCCTTGCAGAATGTACGACGGATGGCACTGCAGACTGACACAACCGCAGTCGCCTCGTCGCCCATATCTATTTACCCGCAATTCCATAGTGAGTTGTGGGTTTTTTGTGTCTGTTTCCATAGACAATACTTTTGGGCTCGTTGTTCCTTATTCGGGACCAATGCCGCGAGGCTTCATGCTCGCGTTTTTGGGATTTGGGTCGTACCAGTTCTTGGCTCCCGACTGGTCGGCACGTTGGTAATCACTTTCGACTTCCATCCCATCTTGATAGTCTGGATGGATACGCCCTGTGCTACCACCGGCAGCATCAGAGCCATCAATGCTAATACTTTTTTCATATTTGGATGCAAAGGTATGAAATTATTTTCTATTCTGTTATTTTTTTGTTCATTTATTCGTACCTTTGCACACGATTATGACAATCATCACCGTTGTACTAGGTTATTTTGCCCTGTTGTTTGCTTTCAGCAGGTGGACGGGACGGAAGGCCACGAATGATACGTTTTTCAGGGCTGATCGCCGGTCGCCGTGGTATATGGTTGCCTTTGGCATGGTGGGCGCCTCTATCTCGGGCGTCACGTTTGTCTCGGTGCCGGGCATGGTGCAGCAGTCGCAGATGACCTACCTGCAGACGTGCATGGGCTTTATCCTAGGCTATGCAGTGGTGGCGTTTGTGCTCTTGCCGCTCTATTACAGGCTGAATCTCACCAGTATCTATACTTACCTTGGACAGCGGCTTGGACAGCGGGCTTACAGGACGGGAGCCTGGTTCTTCCTGTTGTCGAAGATGACGGGGGCGGCAGTCAAGTTCTACGTTGTCTGTATGATTCTTCAACGCTTTGTGTTTGAGGAGATGGGCGTGCCGTTCTGGGCCACTGTCACTGTGCTGGTGTTGCTTATCTGGCTCTATACGCGTCAGGGAGGTATCAAGACGCTGGTGATGACCGACACCGTGCAGACGCTCTGCCTGCTCACCGCCCTGCTCCTTATTATATATAAGGTGGTAAGTGGGGTGGGCATGACTGTCGGTGAGGCTATACAGGCCGTGGCGGACAGTCCGATGAGCCGTGTCTTTGTCTTCGACGACTGGCTGTCGCCCCAGCACTTCTGGAAGCAGTTCCTCAGCGGCGCCTTCATCGTCATCGTCATGACCGGCCTCGATCAGGACATGATGCAGAAAAACCTGACCTGCCGTACGCTCCGCGAGGCCCGGAAGAACATGTGCTCCTACGGTGTGGCCTTCGTCCCTGTCAACCTGCTTTTCCTCTCTCTGGGTGTGCTGCTCACCATGACGGGTATCAGCGCCACTGGCGACAACCTTCTTCCCGCCTACATACAAGGTGTTGCCGATTATCCTTTGACAGTGATGTTTGTGCTGGGCATCGTCGCCGCCTCCTTCTCCACGGCAGACTCCGCTCTGACCTCGATGACCACCTGCTACTGCATCGACATCCGTCAGCGGCCTGCTGACGAGTCGCTTCGCAAGCGCGTTCATCTGCTGATGTGTCTCGTATTCGTGCTTTTCATTCTGCTGTTCCGGTTGGTCAACAGCACATCGCTCCTCGATGCCATCTACATTATGGTGGGCTATACCTACGGTCCACTGCTCGGGCTCTTCGCCTTTGGCCTCTTTACGCGAAAGATGCCCTGCGACGGGCTTGTACCTTATGTCTGTGTGGCATCACCGCTGCTCTGCTATGGCGCCGACCTGCTGGCACGGATGCTCTGGGACTACCATTTCGGCTACGAACTGCTGATGTTCAACGGTCTACTGACCTTTACCGGTCTTTGGTTAAGTTCTCGATATACTCGCTCGGTTGAGTGCCAAACTCCTTCTTGAAGCAGGTAGAGAAGTACTTGGGATCCTTAAAGCCTACCTTGTAGGCTAAGTCGCTGATGCGAATGTCGGGGGAGCGTTGGATGATTTCCATGGCTGCCTTCATGCGCTGGTCGCGGATGAAGTTGCTGACGTTCATTCCCGTCAGGGCACGCAGTTTATTATATAAGGTGGAGGCACTGGCTCCCATGTCATTGGCGAAGGTTTCACGGTCGTAGTCGCTGTCGCTGAGGTGCTGGCGGACACATTCGTAGGCCCGTTTCAGAAACAGCTCGTCGGCGGTCAGCTCAACTTCCGGCTGGATTATATTGCTCTGCAGGCTAACCATATCCGCTTGTACGCGCTGGCGGTTCTCGATGATGTTGTTGATGCGCACTTCCAGGTCGCTGAGCTTGAAGGGCTTGGTAAGATAACTGTCGGCACCCGCCTGAAGGGCTTCGTTGCGGTCTTCTTCCTGCGTCTTGGCCGTCAGCAGGATAATAGGCAGGTGCTTGTGGATTGGATCGCTCTTGATGCGACGTGTCAGCTCCAGCCCGTCCATGACCGGCATCATCACGTCGGAGACTATCAGGTCGAACGCTTCCTTGTTGATGGCTTCCAGCGCCTCTTGGCCGTTGTTGGCGGTCTTAATGCGGTATTTGCTGCTGAGCAACTGGTTCAGCAGCATGAGCAGTTCGATGTTGTCCTCGACGACAAGCAGTTTGTAGGCGTCATCGTTGGTGGTAGTGACCACGGGTGCTTCTGTAGCCTCTTGGTCGTGCATACGTCTGGCAATGTCGAGGATGGCATTGCGGGCGGTACTGATGCTTATCTGGTGTTTCTCGTCAATCTGTGATGTGGAGAACGCCTCCTTGTTGATGGGCAGGGTGACGGTGAAGACGGTGCCCTTGCCTTCCTCGCTCTCGTAGTCGATGCTGCCGCCATGCAGGAATACGAGTTCGCGTGTCAGGGCCAGGCCTAAGCCCGTGCCGATAGTGCTCTGCTGTCGGTAGGCGCCGTCATGGAAGCGGCGAAAGAGTTTCTTCTGTTCTTCTTGGGGTATGCCTATGCCGTTGTCGGACACTCTGATAATAATATGGTCATACTTCTTGTTGGTCTTGACCTGTAGAAGCACTTTGCCATTCTCCCCCGGCGTGTACTTCGCAGCGTTCGAGAGGAGGTTGTAGATAATCTTGTCCAGTTTGTCGGTGTCTATCCAGCCCATCATACTCTCCGGGAGGCACTGGATGGTAAATTTCACCCTCTTCTGTGCCATCAGCGGCTCTATGCACAGGGCTGTCTGCTGGATGTACTGCATGACATCGCCGTAAGCCACTAACAGTTTCAGTTCGCCAGACTGCGACTTGTTGGTCTCAAGAATCTGCTGCAGCAGTCTCACCATACGGTCGATGTTCAGCTGCATCAGGTCATAGCTCTGCTCGTGCTCTGTCTTTGGTTCCATAGAGCGCAGACGCTCGATGGATGCTGAAATCACTGTCAGCGGCGTCAACAGCTCGTGGGTGATGTTGGTATAGATGGCGTTCATTTGCAAGCGGTTTCTCACGCGAACACTGCGCAAAAAAAGCTCTCTTCCAGCAAAAAACAGACCTACAGACAGGACTACTGTGATAATGATGATGATTGTTAGCAGGTTCATAGAGGTTGATTTTTCGTTGCAAAGATACGGTTTTTGTCTCAAAAACCATTCTTTTTGGATGAAAAAATCAAAATATGGGGCGAAAAAAGTGGAAAATACGTGAAATTAGGTCGAAAAATAAACAAATCACGCATTTTAAACCTCAAATAATAGTTATTCGACCTTTGTTGATGAAAGTTGTACTATCTTTGCATTGACAAAAGATTTTTAATGGTTAAGGTTTATGGTTGATTAATTTAGTTTTTTAAGTATTGAAAAGCCTCGCTGTGAAGCGAGGCTTTTTGTTTTTTTATGCTTTTATTGTCTTGCGAGTAGGAAGCGTTCGGCTTCGATAGCCGCCTGACAGCCGCTGCCAGCGGCGGAGATAGCCTGACGGTAGACGGGGTCGGCGCAGTCGCCGGCGACGAAGACGCCTGGCCGTTTGGTGCGCGGTGTGCCGTCAATCTTCTTGAGGTAGCCCACCTCGTCGGTATCGAGCCACTCCTTGAAGATGTCGGTATTGGGCTTATGGCCGATAGCAAGGAAGAATCCATCGATGGCGATGTCTACCAGCTCTTCGTCGGCCTCGCCCTTGCGCTTGACGAGATGGGCGCCTTCTACGCCGTTCTCACCGAACAGGCCGAGGGTGTTGTGCTCGAACAGAATCTCAATGTTCTCGGCTTCCATGACGCGTTGCTGCATCACCTTCGAGGCACGCAGGAAGGGCTTGCGCACAATCATATACACCTTCTTGGCCAGCCCCGCCAGATAGAGGGCATCCTCACAGGCCGTGTCGCCACCGCCCACCACGGCCACCGTCTTCTTGCGGTAGAAGAAGCCGTCGCAGGTGGCACAGGCCGAAACGCCCTGGCCGTTGTATTTCCGTTCGTCGTCCAGTCCGAGGTACTTGGCCGAGGCTCCGGTGGCAATGATAACCGTGTCGGCAGCAATCTCAGTACCGTCGTCGGCAGTGCAGACATACGGAGCCTTGGAGAAGTCTACCTTCACGATTTCGCCCATGCGGACGTCAGTGCCGAAGCGCTGAGCCTGTTCCAGCAGGTCCGTCATCATCTGGTTGCCGTCAACACCCTGCGGGTAGCCGGGGAAGTTCTCCACCTCCGTGGTCTGCGTCAGCTGTCCGCCGGGCTGCATGCCGCTGTACTCGATGGGCTGCAGGTTGGCGCGACTGGCATAAATGGCAGCGGTGTACCCTGCGGGGCCGCTGCCAATGATTAAGCATTTGGTATGTTCCATTATTTCAGCAGTTCTTCAATCTGTGCGGCAATGTTCTCAATCTTCTCCGTCGGTTCGAAGCGAGCCACGACCTGTCCCTTCTTGTTGATGAGGAACTTGGTGAAGTTCCACTTGATGTCGGGCTTCTGCTTGTAGTCAGGGTCGGCCTTCGACAGCATATCGTCCAGAATCGGGGCGATAGGGTGGTTCATGTCCCAGCCGGCAAAGCCTTTCTGCTCCTGCAGGAACTTATACAGCGGGTCGGCATCTTCGCCGTTGACCTTGATTTTCTTGAATCGCGGGAATTCTGTACCGAAGTTCAGCTTGCAGAACTCGTGGATGCTCTCATCCGTGCCGGGAGCCTGCTGGCCAAATTGGTTACACGGGAAGTCCAGAATCTCAAAACCATTGGCGTGATACTTCTTGTAGAGAGCCTCCAACTCGTCATATTGCGGGGTGAAGCCGCACTTGGTGGCGGTGTTGACAATCAGCAGCACCTCGTTGGCATACTCTTTCAGGGATACATCCTTTCCTTTTCTGTCCTTGACAGAGAAATCATAAACAGTTTTCATTGTGTTGTTATTGAGAGTTAGTAAAACTTTTCTGCCACAAAATTAGGCATTTCTTCCTTTAAAACCAAAATATTTACGGAAAATTAATGTTTTTAGCCCGATTGTTGTTAAAAAAAGTCCCCGAAAAACAAAAAAAGTTGTAAATAGTTTTGCGGTTTCGAAAAAAAAACCTAATTTTGCCGCGAAATAGTATGCCCAGCCAAGCACATTCGCATTGTTGCGGGGGGAATGGTGTATATACGCGTACATATTAATATAATAATTTGATATCATAATTTTACAAACAATTGATAAAAATGAAGAAATGTGTTTCAAAAACCCTTCTGATGATGGCATTCACACTGTCATTGGTTGGTAGCTTCGTCAGTTGTAAGGACTATGACGAGGATGTGTATGTGGATTTGAAATCAAGGATCACCAAGGAGACCTCTTTGCGTGAAGCCTTGCAGATTCAGGTTAACGAGCTTCAGGCATACGTTGAGACCCTGAGGAGCTGCCAGTGCGACCTTCAGAATTACCTCACCAAGCAGCAGGCCGACCTGACCTACATGAAAATCTCTGACTATCAGGAGAAGATTGACCAGATTTCTGCCAACGAGACGGCCATTGCCCTGCTTCAGGCCGCTATTGACGAGATTAACAGGAAGCTCGCCGGTATTGAGACCAAAGACGACAGAGTTGATGGCATCATTACCCAGATCAGTGAGATGAACACCTTGATTCTTCAGGTGAAGGCCCTGGCCGAGCAGGCTTTGGAAGCTGCCCAGAACGGCAAGTGCGAATGTAACCTGGAGCCCCTGGAGAACCGTGTCAAGGCCCTTGAGGATATCATCGCCGGCTGGAGTGATATGATTACTGAAGTCAGCAAGCTCGCCAACGACGGTCTGACGATGGCTCTGAAGGATTCTATCTGGATTGTTTCTCAGCAGAAGACGATTGACTCGCTGATTAATGAAATCAACAATAGGCCAGAGCCTCTTCCCGATAATATTATCGAGCGCCTCAATACCCTTGAGCAGAACACCTACACCAAGGAGGAAATCAACAATATGATTTCTGAGTTGAGAACTGCTATTTCTGGTGTCCAGAGTGTTGCCAACCAGGCTCTTGCCCTGGCTCAGGTGAACAGCGGACGTATCGATGACCTTACTGCAAGAGTCAAAGATCTTGAGGATGCTGTGGATGATATTCAGGATGATATTGACGATATCAATGATGAATTGACAGCTCTTAAGAATCGTGTAACCACCCTTGAGGGGAAGGTTCAGGAGCTTGATACGAAAGTTCTGGAGATTCTGGGTCAGTTGGAGAAGCTGCAGAACGACCTGCAGAAGCTGATTACGGGTATTATCGTACAGGGTACTCAGAGCCCCGTCCTCGGTTATTTCAACGCTCCTCTTGACACACGTTCTACCGTTCTTGCCGTGTACTATGGTGAGACCACTGCTGCATGGGAGTTCCCCTCAACGATTCCTTCTAACTACGTCAACGGTTCTTCTGACTTCGCCCTGTGGACACCGCGTAAACTTAATATTATCGGTGGCTCATTCTCTGGCATTGATGGTTATACGTCTGGTAGTGCCAATCAGAAGCTCGTGACGCTGAATGAGGATGGTCAGGAAGACGGCAATGCCGGTACTATCTACGTGACAGTTAATCCTTCGAATGTTGACTTCACGAATGCTCAGTTGAAGCTGAAAGACAGTCAGGATGGTGATGCTTATGCTACATTGTCTCCTCTGAAGGTTTCCGACCGTCTGCTGACCTTCGGTTACACCCGTGCTGGCAACGGCTTCTACGAGGCAAAGGCTACCATTACAGCTGCTAATGTAGAGAACGCAGCCCTGAAGGTTGACTATAATGAGCTTGAAGAGGATGCCAAGACCATCTGGCGCGAGCGCTCTAAGACTAGCGTTCTGTCGATGGGTGCTTCTCTGGTGAACATGTTCCAGGATATGATTCCTGCTTACGCTGTGTCGGGTTCTTGGACTGACGAGTCTAAGGGTACGGAGCACAAGATTTACTCTCAATACAATGTTGCTGCTACTGCCATCAAGCCTCTGTCATTCGCCTTCATGAACGACTTCCACGCCTCTTCAATGCCTGGTATCGACCGTGTATATAACCTCGTTGATGAGGTTGTCAACAAGATTAACATCAAGGTGAACCTCGGTCTGCCCGACTTCGCTAAGTATAAGGGATCTATCACCTTCAAGGATATCACACTGCCGACGATAGGTGACAATATGTTCCGTATTACCTATAATAAGACTTATACATCAGAAGACCTGGCTGGTGATGGTAAACTCTATGGTGATACCTCTGACAAGGACTTGTACTTCCTTGTGACTAACGTAAAGGATGGTCGCTATGCTCTTGTTAGCACTGCTGCTGACGGTACGACACAGAAGTTGTATATCTATAACCCCGCCACTGGCGCATACCATGCGGCAACTGCCGCTGAGCAGGCTGCATGGGGTGCTATTGAGTTTGGTCTGACCGTAGATGTTGACATCAACAAGACACCTGAGATTAAGCAGACGCTTCAGGATATTATCGACAGCTTTAATAGTGAGTTTGGTGCAAACAGTGATGTGGCTAAGAACATCACCAACCTGCTGAACGACGTTGCTTCTCTGGGTAACATCAATACCAAGATCAATACTTCTATCAGCGACGCCAAGGCCGACATCAAGTCTCAGATCAACAGCCTGATTACCCGTGCCAACAACAAGCTGACAAGCTGGTTCAACCGTATCCCCAGCATGCTGAACCTCGCTCTCGTTGGCGGTAAGGACAGCCAGATTGGTCTGCTGAGCCAGTCTAAGGCCAATGCTACTAATGCTTCTGGCAGCCTGAAGCTCGTTCCGACGACCTATAGCCTTGAGCTGCTCGCTCCTGCTTACAAGAAGCTCGTCGTTGTTTCCGACGTCTTCAACGCTGACGGTACAGAGGTGGCTGAGGCTACTGCTAAGTCAATGGCTTCTGCTGCTAACGGCGAGAATATGGGTAAGGTTATTACCTCAGACAAGACCTGCACGCTGAACGCTGGTCAGTCTGGTTACATCTACGAGATTACCTATACCGCTATCGACTACTTCGGAAAGGTTGCTATTAAGCACTACTACGTCAGATTCTAATCACAGAACAAAAAAGTAAAGAATATGAACGTGAAGAAACAAATATTGTCTGGTCTGCTCCTCCTGGCCGCGCTCACAGCGTCGGCTCAGGAGTCGCAGCAAGGCGAGACAGTCTACGACTTCAAGCCCCATTGGTTCCTGCAGGTACAGCCTGTCGGTGGACAGTACACACTGGGCGAGGTTGACTTCAGTCACCTGGCTTCCTATAATGTTCAGGCAGCCTTAGGCTACCAGTTCAACAAGGTTGTCGGTCTCCGTCTGGCCGTTAATGCTTGGCAGAGCAAGGGTGGTATTGAGATTGATAACAGCGACTTCGGTCAGGTGAATTTCCGTCAGACGTGGAAGTGGAACTATGTTGCTCCCTCCCTCGATTTGCAGTTCAACCTGTCGAACTTGTTAAACTACAATCCCAAGCGCTTCTTCAACCTCTATGCTTTTGTTGGTGCCGGTGTGAACTTCGCATCCAGCAATGACGAGGCACAGGATGCCGAGAAGGCCTTGCAGGCATATCTGAACAGCGGTAACAACCGTGCATGGGATGGCAACCAGAACATGCGCTACCTGTGGGACGGTTCCAAGACCAGTCTCTTCGGTCAGGGTGGTCTCGTTGGCGACTTCCGCTTGTCGGACGCCATCAGTCTGATTCTTGAGGCTAACGCCAACCTGCTGAGCGATAAGTACAACAGTAAGAAAGCTGGCAATGCCGACTGGTATTTCAACGCTCTGGCAGGTCTAAAGGTCAACCTCGGTAAGACCTATACCTCTCGCTTCATCCCCGCTCCCGTTCCCGAGCCCGTCGTCGTTGAGGAGCCTGCTCCCGTCGTCGAGGAGCCTGTCGTCAAGGAGGAGCCGGTTATCGAGCCTATCCGTCGCGACGTCTTCTTCACGATCAATTCGTTCAAGATTGCCGACGTCGAGGCCCAGAAGGTGAAGGATGTTGCCGACTATCTGCAGAAGTACCCGAAGGCTAAGGTGATGGTTACCGGCTATGCCGATGCTGGCACGGGTAACGACAAGATTAACGATCGTCTGGCAGCCCAGCGTGCCGATGCCGTTGTGATGGCTCTGAGAAACCAGTACGGCATCTCGCCTGAGCGCATCAGCTACGACTCTAAGGGTGCTCGCGTACAGCCGTTTGCTGAGAACGACCGTAACCGTGTCTCCATCTGTATTGCTGAGTAAAAAGGCGTATGGTAAATACCAGAACAACAAAAGTATAACAATAATCAAGTCCGGCCTTTCCTGTCATCACAGTATGTACGGAGAGTCCGGACTTCTTCTTTTATGAAATATGAAAAGAGTATTACTATTCCTTTTTTTAGTTGCTTCCTCACTGCACGGCTTTGCACAGCTGAATGGCAATGGCTATTACCGTGTGAAGAGCTACGACAACGGGCGTTATGTCTCTTTGATTGACAATCGTGGCAGTATCAATGTCAGTACAACTGAAGCTGATATGGCTGCTTTGCGTACCGTGTTGGGCTTTGAGCATATCGTTTCAGACCCCTCAACGATTATTTATATTAAGAAGATGAGCACAGGCTACGATCTGCAGGCACAAGGAACAGGTAGCTACGCCATTATTTCGTATGAGGTGCTGATTTCTCCTACAGGAGACGGTACGTACTGGGCATACGCTTCAAAGGGTGGCATGAGCAAGTATCTTGCCGATCAGGAGATTTCCTGGATGTGGTCAGCTACCGATTCGCGTCGTATCTATGGCGAGATGGTAGGTGTTGGTAAACCATCCGCTACGAGCACACAGGCAGATTGGTATATCTTGCCAGTAGCAGCCGATGGCGACAACTATTTCGGCATTACGCCCAGTGTCAGTGCTGGGGGTGCCTATTACCAGAGTTTCTATGCTGCCTTCCCGTTTACGTTCAGTTCTACCGGGATGTCAGCCTACTATGTCTCCCAAGTTGACGCCGCTAAATCCGCGGTGGTCATTAAGGAGGTTACTGGTGGTGTTCCTTCGACAACACCTGTCATCATCAAGTGCTCGTCCGACCAGCCTGCGAGCAATAAGCTGAATATCGGTGCCGCTACTACCGGCAGCGCTTCCGGCAATCTTCTCAAAGGTGTCTATTTCTGCAATGATGTGGAAAGCGAGGAACACCGCAATGTCGTAGCGTATAATTCAGAGACGATGCGTGTGCTGGGCACGGCCGCTGACGGCTCACTGGCTTTCGTGAAGTCGACGACCCTGCAGTACATTCCTGCCAATACCGCCTATATCACTGTCGAAGCCGGTGCTCCCGACGTGCTGAAGGTCTATACCCAGGCAGAGTACGACGCCCTGCCTTCGGCAAAGCGTGGTGACCTGAGCGGTGACGGCAAGGTTAGCGGTCTCGATTTGGTCTATTTAGGAAATATGATTTTGGGAACAAGGGAAAAGACAACTGATGCCGACCTCAATGGTGATGGTAAGGTGAGTGGTCTTGACTATGTGATTCTTGTAAATATCATCCTGAACCAGCAATAGAAAAAACAATCAAAGAAAACATTAGAATAGAAAAAGAGAAACGATATGAAATGTTTTAAGAACTACTTCGGTGTCTTGCTATGTACCCTTATGATGTTGCCTGCCGTGGCTATGGCTGACAACAAGCTCTCTTTCGAGCCATTCTCCATCAAGGCCGGCGAGACCAAGACGTTGACTATTGACATGGTGAACGACAAGGATATTACCCTTGTTCAGTTCGATCTGCGATTGCCGGAAGGGTTGTCCGTTCCCACTTACCTCAACGAAGACGAGGAAGAGGAGCTTGACATCAGAAAGACCACGAGGGCACATTCTTCCCACATGGTCTCCTCCAATAAGAATGGAAATGTCTATCGTATCATGCTTGCTTCACAGACGAATAAGCTCTTTAAGCAGAATGAGGGCGCTGTCGTTACCGTAAAGATTGTTGCCGCCTCGACCTTTAAGACGGGAACCATTACGATGGAAGAGATAGAGCTGGTCTCGCCCGACGAGACGGCTGTCAACCCCAACCCCGTGTCACTTGAGATTACCCTTCCCAAGGTGACGGTGACCATCAACAATGCCGAGCGAAGCTATGGTCAGGAGAATCCTCAGTTTACCTATACTGCTTCTACCAATGACAATCTGACGGGCTTGGTGACGTTCAGCTGTGAGGCAACGAAGACCTCAAGCGTCGGTGAGTATGTCATCACCGGCACATCGACGGCCACAGACCTGGAAGTGACGTTTGTCAACGGCAAGCTGACGGTGACTCCCGCTGCGCTGACTGTCACTGCTGATGCAAAGAGCAAGGAGTTCGGTGCTGCCGACCCGGAACTGACATACGTAGCGACGGGACTTGTCAACGGCGATGTACTGACGGGTGCGCTGACGCGCGCTGAGGGCGAAAACGCCGGCACCTACGCCATCACTCAGGGTACGCTGGCCGCTTCTTCCAACTACACCCTCAACTTCAAAGGTGCCAACCTGACAATCACCCCGAAGAACATCGCCTCTCCTACCATTGAGCTGGCAGAGACGTCGTTCAGTTATGACGGCACAGCCAAGCAGCCTGCCGTGACATCGGTGAAGGATGGTACGACAGAGATTCCGGCATCGGAGTACACTGTCGGTTATAGCAACAACAGAAATGCCGGTACCGCTACCGTTACCGTCAGCGGCAAGACCGGTGGCAACTATGCTATCAACGGCTCCACAACCTTTGTCATCACCAAGATTCCTCTGACGGTGAAAGCTGTTGACACCACCCGTGAATATGGCAATGACACGCCCGCCTTCACCGTGACCTACGAAGGTTTTGTCGTTGGTGATACGAAGGATAATTCCATTACCACCGCCCCCACGATAACGGCCAATGCCACGAAGACCAGTCCTGTTGGCAATAACTATGTGATTACCGTCAACGGCGGTGCGGCCACGAACTATGAGTTGACGGGCTATACCCCTGCTACGCTGACCATCACCAAGGCTCCGCTGACGGTGACGGCCAAGAACGTCACCCGTTATGTCGGTCAGGCCAACCCGACGTTGGAACTGACGTACAGTGGCTTTAAGAATGGTGAGACCGAGAGCGTGCTGACGTCGAAGCCTGTGGCAACGACGACGGCTACGGCTGACAGTCCTGTCGGCGAGTATGTCATCACGGTCACCGGCGGTGAAGCACAGAACTATGAGATTACCTGCGTCAACGGTAAGCTGACGGTGACGGAGAAACCGTCCATCACCATCACAGCGAAGTCTGTGACACGCGAATATGGCATCGCCAATCCGTCGCTCGGGTTCACGGTGACCGGCGGCGCGATTTCAGGAACGCCTGAGCTGACCTGCGAGGCTGTGGCTGGTTCACCTGTCGGCGAGTACGTCATCAAAGTGGCCAAGGGCAGCATCACCACCGATGCCAACTTCACGTTCACGAATGGTACGCTGACCATCACGAAGGCTCCGCTGACAGTGACGGCCAAGGACGCCAGCCGCGAAGAGGGCGAAGCCAACCCGACATTCGAGCTGACATACAGCGGCTTCAGAAACGGTGATACCGAGAGTGTGCTGACGACGAAGCCTGTGGCTACGACGACGGCAACGGAGACGAGTGTGGCTGGCACTTACGCCATCACCGTCAGCGGTGGTGAGGCCCAGAACTACAGCTTCACCTACGTCGCTGGCACGCTGACCATCGTTGCGAAGCCCGACGGTATCGCCACTGTCTCTGCTGAGCAGGTGCGTGGCACCGTCTATACGCTGAGTGGTCAGCGCGTAGAGCAGCCCCGCAAGGGTAGCCTCTATATCGTCAACGGACGAAAGACCGTTATCAAGTAAATTAGAATAACCGGAATGACAGGCGGGCGTTTACCACAGGGAAAACGCTCGCCTTTTTTATGATGTCAACATAGTCGCCGACCTTCCCTGGCACCTGTTCGACGTCGTGGATAAGGTCAGTGCCGTCGTGAGTCGTCAGGCGTGGCGTCCCGCCCCAGAACATGACGCCGGCATCGAAGCCAATCTTCACCTTGTCGTTACGCTTCAGCAGACGGCCGTCGTAGCCGAAGCCTATATAGGGCTTGAAGCTGTTCACCTTCATGTCGGCTTTAACCATGTTGTCATCGTCAGGCTCCATGATATAGTCCTCGCCTTTCTTGTGAATGACGTTGCCCTCTTCGTCAACGATGTCGTGCTTGTAGACGCCCATGTGTACGCCCATGCGTCCATAGTTGTCCAGTTTCTGCTGCATCAACGCGAGGGTCTCTATGTTATTGCCAAGGTCCATCCCGGGAATCTCGAAGAGCGTCGTTGCCGCCAATTCTCTCCTTGTCTTACCGTGCAACTTGTCGTACATGTTGTTATAGATGCTCACCGACAGCAGTGACGACATGCTCTCCGTATTGTTGTACGCCTCGGCCACCCTGGACGGCCCGAGGTAAAAGCCGGCCGTGACGTGCCAGTGGCGGTTGTTCTTCAGCGGAAACACGTCGACCAGCAGGTTCCAGTTCCAGAACGTTGGCCTGCCTGTCATCTTTACTTCATTTGAGACAGGCTTCCCCGTGAAACTCGTCAGCATTTCCGACAGTTTGTCGAATTTTGTCTGGCTGGTGGAGGGATCGTCGCCCACCTGTACACTGAAAGTCATCGGCACCTCGATGCGGGGCACATAGCTGAATCCGGTGCGCAGTCTTGCATAGTTGGTGACGGGCATTGCCATGTCGATTCCCACTCCGGTGGTTCCCAGCGTCACGCCGAGGTCCAAATGGTTGAATAACGGTTGCTTCTCTTGGGCTTGTACTGCTAAAGCCGACAAGCTGAGAGCGATGAAGCACGTAATAGATGGTTTCCTCATATTCATTGATTTGTTTTATGCAAAAAAGTGCGCCGAGGTATATGCAACTACCTTGGACGCACTTTTTGGAAGTTTCGAAATGTAAGGTGAAATATCTTATTTCCTGGCAGCCTTACCGTAGCGGCTCATGAACTTGTCGACGCGACCAGCGGTGTCGACGAGCTTGCTCTTACCAGTATAGAACGGGTGAGAGGTGCTTGAGATTTCAACTTTTACCACAGGGTAAGTTTCGCCTTCGAATTCCACGGTGTCGTTGGTTTTTGCAGTGGACTTCGTAAGGAACATATCGCCGTTGGACATGTCCTTAAACACGACGGGGCGATAGTTCTCGGGATGAATTCCTTTTTTCATTTTTACTGTTTGTTATTTATTGATGATAATTTCGGGCTGCAAAGGTACGACTTTTTTCCCGTTCCACCAAATTTTTCGTGCTGTTTTTTTAGAAATTCCACAGCCACTTGATGTTTTCTGTCGTGGTTGTTTCCACATCGTTCTCGATGTCGTCGGGCAGATTGCAGAAGAAGTCGATGCCCGTGCGACGCTCCAGTTCGCGGATGTTGATGACGTAGTCTACGAGCGGGTCGCTGGAGTGGTCCTCGTTCAGGTGTTCCACCCAGAAGGCCAGGGCCTTATAGCCCGTATTCGACTTGCGCAGCAGTGCCATGAAGAAGTATTTGGGCACGACGAGACCGTTGCTGAGGGTTGCCAGGATGGGGTCGTCGGTGACGCCCGCTACGGCGTCGATGGTTCCGCCCTTGCAGACGTAGAGCGTGTCTTCGGCCTTTGAACCGGTGCTGATCCACGAGCGCAGCTTCTCCTCCATTTTCTCCCAGATGCCGGCATTGAAGACGTGGCGCTGGGGCTGCATGTTCGTCAGGTAGAAGGTCTGTATGTTGGCATCCTTGGAGTAGAGCCGGTCGGCCGACGGACAGATATGGCCGTGGTCGTAGCCGCTGCCCCGGAAGGGGTCGTAGTCGAAATAGTATTGGGCGGGCAGGTCGGGGTCCAGCGGGTACTGGCTCGTGTCGGAATAGTAGCGGCTGGTGATCTGCTTGCGGTTGGAGGCATACATCTGGTAGCACGACCAGCGTTGCGACCGTTTCGTGCAGTCCCATTCCACGCTGTAGTTGATGCCAAACTGGTCGCTGTTCGTGTGGATGATGACGCGGCTGTTGCCCCCTTTCACCTTCGGGAACTCCAGGCGTTGCAGTGCCGGTTCCTGTGAGATGTCGTTACGGTTCACATTCCGCTCGGCAGGTATGCCGCTGTCGCGGTCGTCGTCGTCGCTACAGGCCGTGAGGAGCAGGCATCCTGTCAGCAGGAGGGTTAGGATTCTGAATGTTGTCTTCATGTTGGAAGTTCGCATTGTTATTGATTTGCAAAAATACGAACTTTTCATGAGACAAACAAACAAATGCCGGATTTTAACTTTTCACTCGCGCGCGTACGCGCTAATAATGGATGGTATAAGCGAAAAACATCCCACCCATCCCGCACATGTCGCTCCTAACCTTAGGAGTGGGGTGGGTGACATGGGCGGCGTCTTTTTCTTTTTGCCTTTCCATCGCGCGTGCGCGCGAGAGATTTCGGATAAGCCCCCCGTGAAAATTTCACGGCGTGAGAGAAAAATTTCACGGCGTGAGAGAAAAACGTCACGGCCTCTGGTGAAAACGTCACGGCCTCTGGTGAATCTCTTGCGCCCGCGCGTAAAGGATAGCGAAACGGAAAACGGTCCCGCACTTCCCACGCTTCCCACACCTGACGTGGGTGTGGGGAGTGTGGGAAGTGCGGGATTATTTTGGCTTATAACATCCATATATGCTCAGGTGGCTATTTTTTCAGCTTCCGTAAGCGGGAAATGAAATTTTATTTGTAATTTTGTACACATGAAAGAAGAAAAACAGGAAAACCCCTTCAAGCGTCCGACGCAACCGTCGATGAAGCGCCGCAGCAATGAGCATGACTATACCAGCCAGTGTTTCTACATGGTGACGATGGCGGTGGAGGGGCGGCGGCCGTTGCTGGGCAGCGTGGTTGGGCAGTGCGAGGCTCCCGCCGACAGTGTCGAGGCGCCCCGTCTGCAGCCGACGCCGCTGGGAGAGGCCGTGTGCGAGGCGTGGTGGGCTATCAGTAGTTTTTATCCTCAGGTGGCGGTAGTGGCGTTGCAGCTCATGCCCGACCATCTGCATGGTATCCTCTATTTCCGAGAGGCCACGGAGGGGCTGCAGCTGGGGGATGTTATCCGCGGGTTCAAGGCGGGGTGTAATAGGGCTTACCGGGCGTGGGAGGCTTCCGTTGCGACAATGTCGCAACGCACGGGGGAAGGCAGGTTACTAAGTGGCGGCGGCTTGGCTTCGGGCGGCTTGGCTTCGGGTGGCTTGGCTTCGGGCGGCTTGGCTTCGGGTGGTGGTGGCTTGGCTTCGGGTAGCTTGGCTTCGGGCGGCTTGGCTTCGGGTGGTGGTGTCCTGCCTTCCCCGTGCGCTGCGACAGTGTCGCAGCGCAAGCGGGGCCTCCTCTGGGAGAAGGGCTACAACGACCGCATCCTCCATAACTACCACACCTTAGCCCGGTGGAAGGCTTACCTGCAGGACAACCCCCGCCGCCTGCTTGTCAAGCGCGAGCATCCTGACTTTTTCCGCGTGCAGCGTAACGTGCAGTATGCCGGTATGACCTTCTCGGCCATCGGCAACCGCTTCCTTCTGGACCATCCGCAGAAGGTGCAGGTGCAGTGCTCGCGACGTATCACCGACGAGGCGCTGGCAGCGCTGACGTCGCAGATGCTGGCGATGGGTGCCGCTGGGGCGGTCTTTGTGTCGCCCTGCATCTCTAAGGGCGAAAAGACCATCATGCGCGCTGTCTTCGATGCCGGCTACCCCGTCGTCTTCCTTCAGGAGAACGGCATCACCGACCTGGCGAAGCCCGGTGGTCGCCGGTTCGACGCCTGCGCCCGTGGGCAGATGCTGATTCTTGCTCCGTGGGAGCACCATAACGAGCGTCTCGCCATCACCCGCGACAAGTGTATGATGCTCAACGAAATGGCCCGCCGTATCTGCGAGTAGCAGGGCGGCGGGCCGTGGAAGTTGGTAACCGATAAGGTTATTCGGCGTAGGTGATTTTTAAGGTCATCATTCGCAGCTGGCTGGGAGCGCCTGTCGTTGTAGACGCATTGGCAATGTTAGCCGTAGAGGCATTGGGACCGTCGAACTTCAGTTTGAGGCCGTCAATGGTCATCTTGGTGTTATTGACGGTGATGTCGCCACTGGCATTGTACACCGTTCCGCTGTACTCGTTGCACTCAATCTCGATAGCGGCAATCTTCTTGCTGCCGGCGTTGATAGTCATGGTGTTCTTGGGGTACATACGGAGAGCAGTTCCCGTGTTATAGTATGCCGGTGAGTTTGAGTTGCCGCCACCGTCGAATGTCAGGGTGGTGCCGTCGCTGAGTGTCAGCGTCGAAACCTTTTCCTGGTTGGATAGTCCCAGGCTTGAGAAATTAACGGAAATAGCGTTGCCGCTCACTTCACCGCCTCCGCCGCCAGGTTCAGTGCCACCACCGCCCGTGTTGCTGTCAATAGAGACAATCTGGCTGTTCTGGTTAATCTCTGGTGTGACGACATCATTCTTGACGTATTTCTTTAATTGTCCTTTGACCACGACCGTAGCACCTACGGTCAGGTCTTCCTTGGCAGCAAAGTCAGCACCGTTCAGGCCCTTGCCGCTGTACACTTGTAGTTGGTTGGTCTCTGTCCCGTCGTCAGAGATGTAGTAAGTGATGCTCTTGTACTGTGAGTTGTAGCTTTGTACTGATACTATCTTTCCCTTGACGTAGGCATCGGTGGGAGAAGAGCCGGCAGCCTCATAGCCATTGATGATTTCAAGGGCCTTGGCAACGTTCAACGGTGCGTCAGCTGTGCCTAAGTCTGTCGTCGGCGCAGGCTCCTCGCCGCCTCCAGTTGTAGCTCCATTGAGCGAGTAGAGATATGATTTGTTCTGTACGGTTTCCGGCGTGTTGCCCATATAGCAGGTGACTTTACCACAGATAATGACTTCGTCCTTCAGCTCCAATAATTTTCCACTGGTGTACTTCTGGTTGCCCAAATACAGAGTGCGATAGCAATAAAATTCGCCCGCTGATGTACCGTCTTCTGAGATGTAGAATGTAGCGTTGCCATAGTTGTCAGCTACGTAGTTAGCGGTAATCTTAGACACTTTGCCCTTGATGTAGACCTCTTTGTCAGATTCGCCAGAGCCTACTTGCTTAGCATAGGCAATAGCAGCAGCAACGTTGAACGGGTCTTCCAGGGTGCCAGCACCCTTGGCTTCTGCCGTTGGGGTTTCGCTACCGCCGCCAGCTGTCACGCCGTTAAGCGAGTAGAGGTATGCAGCGTTCTGCACGGTCTCGGGGGTGTTGCCACGGTAGTTGACCACCTTTCCGTAGATGATGACCTCGTCGCCTTTCTTGATTTGCGTGTCGCCTGAAGCGAACTTCTTGTTGCCGAGGTAGAGACCACGGTAGAAGGTGAACTTGTTTCCGCCATCCTTGCTGTCTGAAATGTCGAAGTTTGCATTACCATAGTTCGTTGAGTACTCCTCGGTGATGTTCGTGATGTAGCCCTTGATGTAGACTTGCTTTTCTGACTCTGCTTGTCCGAAGGACTTGGCGTACTTGATGGCGTCAGCCACGGTGTAGGGTTTCTCAAGTGTGCCCTCACCCTCGTAAGTGACTTCGGTGCCGCCGCCGCCAGTGCCCCCCCCGGTAGGAGTGTCGTAAGGTGCTGGAACGTCTTCACAAGCGGTGAATGTCATGGCTGCGATGGCCAGTGCCATGACGCTGTACAATATCTTTTTCATAGTTTTTTGTTTTTAATTATCAATCTTCATTTGTCAATTCACGATTTCTATGTCTGACTCCTTGCGGATAAGAATCTGCCAGGTGTCGTTGTAGCGGGTGGCAATGCCGGTGATGTTCACCACGCGGGGCTTCTTGTTCACCTCGTCGTAAGGCAGTTTGTTGGCAGCAAACTTAGCGTAGGTACTGGTGCGGACGACCAGCTTCGACGACGCGATGCCCGTCAGTGTGCGGTTGACGCAGCCACCCACGATGGGGGCGCTGTTGTCGCCGGGGGCGTAGGTGTTTTTGCCGTCGGCATCAGCAAAGGTGACGTTCTTCAGTGTCACCAGTTTGGCACAGTGCTCTTCCATGTCCATCTTGACGTCGAAGTCGACAGGCTGTATGGGCTGGATAGGGCTGCCCGTGAACTTGAAGTGCTTCTGGAACACGTCCTTGTTCATGCGTCCGATGCTGTTGCCGTTGTAGGGTGCACCAATCTCGGGCTGCTTGCGATAGCCGCCGATATGCAGGCCTTTCAGGTCGATGATGATTTCCTGCCCTTCGGCCATGTAGCCGCTGATGCCGCTCTCGTTGACGGCGATGATGATGGCTCCCGTCTCGTCCTGCACCATAAACTGCTTGTAGATGTTGCCGCGCAGGTCGTTGCCCGTGACGCGTCCCTTGATTTTCAGGTCGCGCTCGATGGGGAAAACCGCGTCGATGTTGCCAAAGACGTGGGGGTAAATCTCCTTCAGCTGGGCTATGGTGACGATGTTGTCGTCGGTGATGCTGTTGTTGCCGTAGAGTTCAGAAGGGGCAGGGGTGATGACGTCCCATTCCGTCTTCTCGCACGCTGCTGCCAGCATGCAGATGGCGACAAAGGCTAAATATTTGATAGCTTTCATACTGTAGTCCTCCTTTCTTTAGAAATAGTAATTAATCATCAGCATGCCGTTGATGCCGTTGGCATAGAACTTACGCGGGCTCTGCTGGAAGCGGTAGGCATTGTTCGTGCGCTCCTCTTCCTGCTTGGTGTCGAGACGGTTCTGCTCCATACCGCCGGTGCAGATCTTGATGTTGTTCAGAATGTTGGTCAGCATCAGGTTGAAGCCGATGCGGCGGCCCTGCTTCAGTCGGAATGTCTTGCCGATAGAGGCGTCGAGCATGAAGCCGCCGTCGCCCTTGGCCTGGTCAGGGCTGTCGTACACCTTCTCGCCGTTGACGAGAGTTTTGGGAACCTCGGTCTCGCGGCGCGAGATGGGAGCGAAGTACATATAGATGTTGTCGTAGTAGTTGCCGATGAGGTCGATATACCAGAAGTTGTAGTGGATGTTCAGGTCCAGGCTGCCTGCTGCGAGCGGCGTGCTGCCCTCACGCATACCGTCGATGATACACAGTTCGTCGATGTAGTTGCCAGAGTTCGACAGCAGCATCCGCATATTGGCATTGCTGGTGTACTTCGCCTCGCTGACGGTACCTAATGCCTTGATGTTCAGCCATTCGGTAGTCTTGACGTTCAGGCCGAGCTCCACGCCGTAGAACTGCTTCTCGATGCCAGTCAGCGACACGTAGGCGAACGAGCTCTCGATGTCGGAGTAGAAGAGGCTCTGCTCCGTCACGTCCTTCATCTGGGCGTAGTAGCCGTTGAGGTTGAGGCTTAACAGGGCGTTCTTCCACTGATAGCCGAACTCGCCGGAGAAAATCTTCTCCTGTTTCAGGCCGTTGACGAAGTCGTTGTTAATCTGGGCTGCTGCGAAGGCAGTGCGTGGGGTGGGGGCTTTCCACTCGTAGCCAGCACCTATGGCGATGGCGTGGCCACCGCCCAGGGTGATGTTGGCACCAGCCTTGGCACCGCCGTCGAGGAACTTCGCCGTGCCGCTCTTGCCGTAAGAGTTTTCGGGAGCCATACCGTTGCGCATCTTACCGTCGCGCTGCATGGTGATGCCACTGAGACGACCGGCAACAAAGAGGTGGGTGAATCTGAGGTCGGTAGCCAGCGACGCCCATGCCTGTGCCTTGTTGACCAGGATGTTGTAGTCGTAGGCAAACTTGTCGCCGACCTTCACTTCCTTAGCCTCTGCGCCGTCGTTCATGTCGTAGAACACCTTCGACGAGAGTGAGCCGTAGTCCTTCAAGGCGTAGGTGTTGATGTTGTGGAACTTGGCATTGCCCAGCAGGTCGTCCATCGTCTGGTAATGCATACCCGTATTGTTGGCCAGCTGCAGACCGACGCTCAGCGACGTGTTCTTGCCTAACTGCTTGTCGAGCTTCGAGGCCAGCGAGAACGTCAGCTGGTCGTCGTGGGCGCGCTGCACATAGTACATAGCGTCCTGCCCCTCGGCAGCCATCAGACTGTTGGCGTAGTACATACGTCCCCAGTTCACCTGACGGTTGTCCTCCGATGCACTGAGGTAGTCGTAGGCAGCCTGCCAGTTGGCAAAGGCGGCATCGTCGTGGAAGAGTGTTGCCTCCGGGTTCCACACGTTGTAGTTGAAGCTCGGCATCAGCGAGTAGTAGTCCGGGTCGGGGTTCGTACCGCCGTTGTAGGCCAGTCGGCTGTTGCTGTACATCGTGTACTTGCCCAGCAGCGAGGTCGTGAGCTTCGTCTGTTCGTCAATCGTCCAGTCCCACGTCAGCAGGGCTGCCGGAGCGAAGTCCTTCACGATGCGCGAGTTACGCTTCTTGCCGTCCTGGTAGCCCCAGTTGGGGTTGTAGTAGTGTGTGCCGGCAATCCAGTACATCTCGTCCGTTGCGCCACGCTGGGCACCGCGCTCCGTGGGGTTGCCCCAGGTGACGAGGCTCACGCGGTGCTGGTCGTTCAGAATCTTCTCGGCACCGAGGAAGTAGCTCAGCGAGTTGTACGACGTGCCCTCGACGAATCCGATGCCGTTGCCCCAGCGGTAGGTCAGCGACCCCGTGAAAGCCCAGCCGTTCTCCATGATGCCGGTGTTGTAGGTGTACATGGCGCGCAGGTTGTAGCTGCGGTTGCCGAAGGCGAGCGATGCGCGCTGGCCTGTGGCAAACGACGACGGGCGGAAGTTGTAGTTGCCCGAACCGCCGAGCGCACTCATCGAGTAGTTGTTGTCCTCGAACGGCAGCGATGACTCGCGGGCACGTGTCTGATTGTTCAGGCCGCCCACGAAGGAGTAGCCGAACTGTCCGCGTTCGATGTCGTTCACGGGATTGCCGTTGATATACATGTCGGTGTACTTGGCGTTGTAGGCGCGATACTTGAAACGTGCCGGGCTGAAGCGGTAGCCCACCTCGCTGGCATAGACGTTCCTGTTCGACGAGATGACGGTAATGTTCTGCGATGCCGTCTCGTCATCCTCTAATTGCGCCTCAGTGAAAGTGAAGGCCTGCTCGTCCTGCAAATCTGTGGCAATGGAGTCGACAGGCTCCTGTGCCATGGCAGCGGCTGAACAGCAGATGGCCATCACTGTTAGTCTCAGCGTTTTTCTCATAGACAGTTTGTTTAACGGTTAGTAATCATTGTTTGCACGCAAAGTTAAGGAAAAATACCGAACTGACAAAACTTTTTTCAAGGAAACTGCAATACTTTCCCAAAAAAAATGTATCTTTGCATCATTATTACTGACCGCTTATGAAAAAATGTCTGTTTTTTGTGGCGCTGACGTTGTTGCTGACAACCGGCGCAAGCCAGGCACAGAAGAAGTTTTCGGTGTATGGCGTGGGGTTCTACAACCTGGAGAATCTGTTCGACACTTGTCACGATGCAGGTAAGAACGACTATGAATATCTGCCCGACGGTGCCAACCGCTGGACGGGTCTGAAGTATTCGAGTAAGCTGAAGAACATGGCGCGTGTGCTCAGCGAGATGGGCACCGACAAGCTGCCCGGCGTAGGCTGTGCCGCCATCGGCGTGTCGGAGGTGGAGAATGCGAAATGCCTCGAAGACCTCTGCAACCAGGAGCCGCTGAAAGCCAAGAACTTCAAGTACCTGCTCCTTGAGGGTCCCGACCGCCGTGGCGTCGACTGCGGCCTGGTCTATAACCCGAAGCTGTTCCAAGTGCGTGACGTCAAGCTCGTACCTTATATATATATATTGCCTGAGGACTCAGCACGCGCCACCCGTGGCTTCCTCACCGTCAGCGGTACGCTGGCCGGCGAGCATGTCGCCATCGTCGTCAACCACCTACCGTCGCGCGGTGCCACCTCGTTCTATCGTGAGGAGGGCGGCCGGCAGATACGCCTGGTGGTAGACTCGCTGGTGAAAGCCGACCCGAACGTGAAGATACTCGTCATGGGCGACATGAACGACGACCCGCAGGACAAGTCGATGGCTGAAGCCCTGGTCGCCAAGCGTAAGATGAAGGACGTGCCCAACGAGCCCGGCGGACTGTGGAACCCCTGGTGGGACGTCCTTGCCTCGGGCACTGGAACGCTGCAGTACGACGGCAAATGGAACCTCTTCGACCAGATTATCGTGTCGAACGCCTTGCTCGACCGCGACGGCAAGAAGGACTACAAGACGCTGAAACTCTGGAACTACCAGATTTTCCGTCGCGACTATCTCTTCCAGAAGGAGGGCAAGTACAAGGGCAACACCCTGCGCACCCATGCCGGCGGCGCCTGGCTCAACGGCTACAGCGACCACCTGCCCACGGTAGTGTACCTCATCAAGGAACAAAAATAGAAAATCGTAAATCACTAACTGATATGACCATCATCGGAATCGCCGGCGGAACGGGTTCTGGTAAAACCACCGTCGTCAAGAGAATAGCCAAGGCACTGCCGCCACACTGCGCGGTAGTGATTCCCCTTGACTCGTATTATAATGACACTACAAACATGACGCCCGAGGAGCGGAAGGCCATCAACTTCGACCATCCTGACGCCTTCGACTGGAAACTGCTCGCGGAGCATATCAAGATGCTCAAGGAGGGGAAGGCCGTAGAACAGCCCACCTATTCTTATATTGAAAGCAACCGCCAGAAGGAGACCATCCACGTAGAGCCTAAGCCCGTCATCATCATTGAAGGCATCATGGCACTGCACTACAAGCGGTTGCGCGACATGATGGACCTGAAAATCTTTGTCGATACCGACGACGACGTGCGCCTCATCCGTAATATCCGCCGCGACGTCGTAGAGCGAGGCCGTACTGTAGACATGGTGCTCGACCGCTACGAGAAGGTGCTCAAGCCGATGCACGAACAGTTCATAGAACCCACGAAGAAGTTTGCCGACCTCATCATCCCCTGGGGCGGAGACAACAGGACGGGCATCCACATTCTCAAGACTTATATTCAGGGTATCGTCACCGGCGTCTAAGCATCCTCTTCTTCCACCTCCTTAATCTCTTCGAAGGTGTTGAGCTGCTGAGGCTGTTCCTGGGCCTTAATCCAGGATTGCTTGTCGCGGTAGAGTTTCATCGCATTGATGAGCTCTACCACGCCGTAAAGCAGTGTGCACCAGCCTAAGATGAGCATCGCCATCTCTAAGGGTGCCATCGGCTTCACCATGACATAGAGACCTGTCAGCAGGATGAGGGTCGGCATCAGCCAGTACCAAAAGCTGACACGGCCGTAACGTCGTCCGTTGATGAGCGACATGTACTGGTTGATGGCACCGAGAATGAGGATGATGCCAATGATGTACATCAGTGCTGAGACAAAGGCCGTAGGCATCAGGGCAAGGACAAGTCCCAGGATGGCACTGCCTATGCCCACGATGGGAAATGTGGGCTGTTCTCCGGCAACGAGATTTCCCTCGGCGTCGTAGATCTTGTACTCGCTGACGTGGCGTTTCGACCAAAAATAAGTGACGATGGAAATGATGCCCGACACGAGGAATAGCGCTCCAATAGCGATGGTGATACCCGTCATTGTATTGTCAGGATACTTAATCAGCAGACCGCCGATTACGATGGCGCACAATGCACGGAAAACAGAACTTTGTAATATCTTCTTCATTTCCTTGTCGTGATTTTGTTTCCAAAAAGAATTAACTCTCCTGTGGCGTCGCCTGCTTGAGCTGCTCCAGTGCACGGCAGAGTTGGTCGGGACAAGATGTGCCTTTAGCGCCACAGCGAATGCCGTCGAGCTTGCGAATGACATCATCGATATGCTGTCCGCGCACCAATTGGCTCACACCTTGGAGGTTGCCATTGCAACCACCCAAGAAAAACACCTGCTGGATGATGTCATTCTCGTCGGCCGTCACGTCAATTAACTTTGAACATGTGCCGCGCGTCTCGTACTGTACGTGTTTCGTCTTCATGATTTTGTGGAGCTGGAGGGAGTCGAACCCTCGTCCGCACAAGGAAACCATACGCTTTCTACACGCTTATCTTGGACTTCATTTTCGTGCTGTGACAAGCCCCAAGCCACCAATCACAGCCTTATCCTCTAAAACTTCATCCCAGCATCGAGGCCTGCAGAGACTATTCCCGATTTGCCTGCGCCGCCTGATCCGTAAGATTCGGGACAACATCCCCGGGGCGACGTCTCGTTCCTCTACCTGGTAGTGGAATTAAGCTCGTAATCTACTGTACTTCGATTAAGCAGCGAGAGCATACTCATTGTTGCCAATTAATTTTCTGCTGACTCAGATTAAGGAGGGAACCAACGAGCCTCCGCGTGCTTACGTACCATTTCATCTCGCCGTCAAATCCAGTCAACCCCGAGTGAATGTTGTAATAAACTTCGGTGCAAAATTAATACTTTTTTTTGATATTGCAAGTTATTTGCAAAAAAATATGTACCTTTGCAGCGTTTTTGCCGTTTCTGACACAATATTCAGTGCTGTTGGCGGTTATATATATAATAAAAAACCTTCTTAAAAAAGATGAAACGCATTACGACCATATTACTCTGCCTGCTGCTGGCAACGGGTTATGCCTTGGCTCAGTCGGGCATGACTGACAACCAGGTGATGGACTATGTCATTGAACAGAATGCCAAAGGTGTGTCGCGCCAGAAGATCGTGACAGACCTCATGCAGCGTGGCGTGACCATCGACCAGATACGGCGTATCCAGAAAAAATACCAGCGGCAGTTGAAGAATGGTGCTCTTGGTGCCGATGACATTACGGCCGGTTCCAAGGAGGTGAAGAATCGTATGCGTCAGGCTAACGGAGAGAAACGTGCTGAAGAGAAGGAGCGCGAGAAGCGTAATGTCTCAAAATACCGTACCAAGGACGGCCGTCAGAAGACCAAGAAGAATACCTACGACGATGATGACGACGAGTTCGTGGAGATGGACGAGGCCATGGATTTCATGATGCCTGACTCCTTGAAGTATTTTGATGATGACAAGAAGAAGGAGAAAGGTCGTAAGATCTTCGGTCACGACGTCTTTAACCGGAAGGATATGACCTTCGAGAGCTCTATGAACATTGCAACGCCCCAGAACTACCGCCTCGGCCCTGGTGACGAGGTGAACATTGATATCTGGGGAGCCTCGCAGGAAAGCATCACCGAGACCATCTCGCCCGACGGTTATATTACCGTCGAGGGCATCGGCGTTATCCAGTTGGGCGGTCTGACCGTCGGCCAGGCCAAAAGCCGCTTGCGTCAGGTCATCGGTCCCCGCTATCGGGACTCACAGATAGAACTCACGTTAGGACAGACGCGCACCATCACCATCTCGGTGACAGGCGAGGTGAAGACCCCCGGTACCTATACGCTGTCAGCTTTTGCTACCGTCTATAATGCCCTCTATATGGCAGGCGGACCCAACGACATCGGTACGCTGCGCTCCATCAAGGTGTTCCGTAACGGCCGCCAGATCTCAAGTGTCGACGTCTATGCTTTCCTGCTCAACGGACAGTTGACGGGTGACGTGCGCCTGCAGGATAACGATATCATCACCGTCGGCCCATACGAATCGCTGGTCTGCATTGCCGGTAAGGTGAAACGCCCGATGTTCTATGAGATGAAGAAGAACGAGAGTGCTGCCACGCTGCTACGTTATGCCGGCGGCTTTACAGGTGATGCCTACACGAAATCCATCCGTGTGAACCGCAAGGCGGGAACGCAATACTCTGTGTTCAACGTCGGCGAGTTCGACCTGAATGACTTCAAAGTGATGGACGAAGACTCCGTGCACGTCGATTCTACCATCGTGCGCTATCAGAATATGGTACAGGTCATCGGCGCTGCCTTCCGTCCCGGCCGCTATCAGGTGGGTGGACATATCAATACCGTCAAGGCACTCGTTGAGGCTGCCGGCGGACTGACCGAAGAGGCCATCGGCCAGCATGCCGTCATGCATCGCACACGTCCCGACCGCTCGTTGGAGGTCGTGAGCGTTGACATCAACGGTATACTTGAAGGAACAGTCCCTGATATACCCATCAAGAATGAGGATGTGCTCTATATTGCCAGCAACGAGGAAAAAGAGGCCGAGAAAACCATCACCATTCATGGAGAGGTGCCTTATCCCGGTACCTATAAGTATGCGGCCAACCAGACCGTTGAGGATGCTATCCTTCAAGCTGGCGGACTGACCAATGCCGCCTCATTGGCCAAGGTCGACGTGGCTCGCCGAATTATCGACACCGAAGCCAGCGAAGCCAGTGATACCCTAGCCTTTACTTACAGCTTCAGCATCGACAAGGATTTCACCATCAGCGAGGCTAACTCCTTCACCCTCCAGCCCTACGACGAGATCTATGTCC
Organism: uncultured Prevotellaceae bacterium; assembly: GCA_900316475.1. Lineage (GTDB taxonomy): Bacteria > Bacteroidota > Bacteroidia > Bacteroidales > Bacteroidaceae > Prevotella. Next base: position 54,328 of record ONDA01000003.1, on the reverse strand, counting down.
GCCGCAGTCCGAAATATAACGAGCAACAGAACGTCATACTGGAGGGCGAGGTACAGTTCAGTGGAAACTATACGCTGACAAACAGTCGCCAGCGCCTGAGTGAGATCATCAAGCAGGCCGGTGGACTGACGAAGCGCGCCTATCCCGAGGGTGCCAAGCTGATGCGCCAGATGACACAGGAGGAGCGCGAACAGATGGAGACCATGCTGCGTACCGCCCAGCGCAACTCGGGCAACGACTCTATTGACGTCAAGAAGTTGCTGACGATGACCACCTTCCCCGTAGCTATCGAGCTGGACAAGGCACTGGCTAATCCGGGCAGTGATGACGACCCCTATCTGCGTGAGGGCGACCGTATCGTTGTACCACGCTACACCAGTACTGTCACCATCAACGGTGAGGTGCTCTATCCTAACACTGTGCGTTACAAGGCTGGCAAGAAGGCCGACTACTATATTGACCTGGCCGGTGGCGTCAGTTCGTCAGGCAAGCGCAGTCAGACCATCATTATCTATATGAATGGTATGGTGGCCAAGGCCGACCGCAAGCACCGACCGGCTCCCGGCTGTCAGATTGTGGTACCCACGAAGGCCAAGAAGCGTGGTCTCGGTCTGTCGGAATGGCTGGCTATCGGTACCAGCACAGCTTCGTTAGGCACGATGTTTGCCACCATTGCTAACCTGTTGAAATAAAAAACGGACACAAGGTTGATGATTGCCAAGCTAAAGGCCCTGATGTCGCCTGCGAACTCTAGGAACAGGATGTTGCGCAACAACATCCTGCTGTCTGGTGTTATCAAGGCTGTTGGACTGCTCACCTCGCTACTGGTTGTACCAGCTACACTCGACTATCTGGACAAGGAACAGTATGGCATCTGGATGACCATTTCGTCAATCCTCATCTGGTTCTCATTCTTCGACGTGGGCTTGGGTAACGGTATGCGCAACTACTTGGCGCAGTCCATCTCGGCCGGCGACTTTCGCAAGGGACGCATCTACCTGTCGACGACATTGGCCATGCTCACCTGTATTGCAGTCTTGCTGATTCTGGTAAGTACTGTCTGCACCTTCAGCTTTGACCTTAACAAGGTGTTCAACACTACTGCCGTCGGCAATCTGCAGCTGACGGTGGCATTGCTCATTGCTACAGTCTTCACCCTCATCCAGTTTGTTGTGAAGAACGTTGGCCTGGTCTACGTGGCTATGCAGCGCTATGCCATCAACGACCTGCTCATCGTGTCGGGCAATGTCGTGGCACTTATCATAGTCTATATCATCACTAAGACCACGGAGACCAACCTGTTGTACGTTGTCCTGACGTTCACTGCCACGCCGGTAGTCATCTTTATGTTGGCGGCAATACCACTCTTTAAAAAGCATCCACAGTTGAGGCCGTCGCTGAGCAGCATCGATCAGGCCTTTGCCCGTCAGATACTGGGCAAGGGGCTGGGATTCTTCTTCATACAGATTACCTCTGTGCTGGTCATCTTTGGCGGTGCCAATATCTTCATAGCCCAGGCCTTAGGGCAGGAGGCGGTCACCACCTACAACATCGCCTACAAGTTCTTTAATCTTCTCATCATAGCCTACACCATCGTTATCGCACCGATGTGGAGCGCATATACCGACGCCTCCGTCAAGGGCGATTTCGTCTGGATAGAAAGCACGTTGAAGCGGACGCTCGCCGTCTGGGGACTTACACTGGTGGCCGGTTTTGCCATGCTGGCACTGTCCGGCCTGTTCTACCGTCTGTGGGTGGGAGAGAGCGTGCTGGTGCCATTCACAGTGTCGTGCTGTGTCTTTGTCTACGCCTCGCTCTTTAATCTTAATAGCGGCGTTACCGCCCTTATCAACGGTGTCAACAAGATACAGGTACAAATCATCACCTCTGTCGTGATTACCGTACTTTACATCGTAGCTGTCAGTTTCTGGGGTATGCGCCATGGTATTGAGGGCATCGTCATTTGCATGGCTGCCAGCTATGCTATCATGAGTCTCATCCATCTCTACCAATGCCGCCTCATTATCAGCCGACGGGCCAGGGGTATCTGGAACAAGTAAATACCGTCCACTTATGAGTAACAAGATAAGTGTCATCACTGTTGTCTACAACGACATCACCAACATCCGCCAGACGATGGATAGTTTCTTTGACCAGACTTGGCCGGAGAAGGAGTATATCGTCATTGACGGTGGCAGTACTGACGGCACTGTAGACGTCATCAAGGAATATGCCGACAGGCTGGCTTATTGGTGCTCAGAAAAGGACGACGGTATTTACCATGCTATGAACAAGGGGTTGCAGCATTGCAGTGGCGACTGGGTGAATGTGCTGAACAGCGGTGACCTTTACGCCAGCAGCCGTTCGCTGGAACTGGCTATTACCAAGGCTCCAGACATTAGTCAGGCTGATGTCATCTACGGCGACAGCATTGAGCGTAGCGACGAGTGCGGCGATGTCTACAAGCGCACGTCGGACATTAGTCAGATGGCCTTTGGGCCTATTTACCGCCACGGTTCGTCACTGGTGAGGACGAGCGTACAGAAAACACACCCTTACGACCTGTCACAGGCTGCCACCTACGGCTATGCCCTCGACTGGCTGATGATATACCGTCTCTATAGCGAGGGAGCGCGTTTCCAGAAGACCGACACTGCCATAGAAATCTACCAGCTCGAAGGCGCTTCCTACGGGTTGGAGCAGAACCTGAAATATAACCGCATGGTAATCACGGGGCGGCCGTTGACACTGACCGATCGTCTAAGCATTAAGAAATTCATGGCCGTAGAGCGCATCAAGAAGAGCAACTTCTACCGGTGGCTTCTCGCTCTGCTCACCGAATACACCCTGAATGACGTGTTGCCTCACATACCCTCGTGGACCATCCGCCGCTTCGTCATGAAGCGGATGAAGATGAAGATAGGACGCGGTACATTCATTGCCAAGCGTAACTACATCATGACGCCGCAGCAGTTGACCATTGGCGAACACTCGCATATTAACCGCGGCTGCACTATCGATGCACGCGGTGGCATCACCATTGGCGCCAATGTGTCGGTGTCCTATAATGTCAGCATCATGACTGGCAGCCACGACTATAACAGCACCAGTTTCCGAGGACGTTTCCTGCCCATACGCATCGACGACTATGCCTGGATAGGCAACAATGCCGTCATTCAACAGAACATCACCATAGGCCGTGGTGCCGTGGTCTGCGCCGGTGCTGTCGTTACCAAGGACGTGCCGCCGTTCAGCGTCGTTGCCGGTGTGCCAGCCCGCTCGATAGGCCAGCGCCGGAAAAATCTGAATTATCAATGTAAGGGATTTATGCCCTTTGCTTAATATCGTCAAGAATATGGAAGAGAAGAAGACACGTGAGATAGACCTGTTAGCACTTGTTGACCAGGTACTGAAGGAGGGCAAGCTACTCTGTAAGTTCATGGGCGTTGCCGCTGTAATCGGCATCATTGTCGCCCTCAGTATGCCGAAGTATTATAAGTCAGACGTCGTCCTTGCGCCTGAGCTGTCGTCGGGCGGCTTGGGACTGAGCGATAATCTGGCTGACATGGCGGCAAACTTTGGTATCGAGTTGGGTGGCAAGTCGTCGATGGACGCCATCTATCCCGAAATCTATCCCGACATCTTTGGCTCTACGGAGTTCGTACTCGACCTCTTTGATGTACCCGTCAGACTGAAAGACGACAATACCATCCGCACCTACAAGACCCACTTGGAGAAAGAACAGAAAATGCCTTTCTGGGACTATCCGAAGTTGTGGCTTAACAACCTGATGAAGAGTCTGAAAAATGACAACGACTCGTGCACCATCGGTGGCGTGAAGGATGGGTACAAGATAAGCCGCGTTGATTTCGACTTCTACAAAGGCATACGCGATGCCATCCTCTGCACCATCGACAAGAAGACCAGCGTTATCAGCATCAGTGTCACTGACCAGGATCCCCTTGTGGCTGCCATCGTTGCCGACACGCTGCAGTTGCGTCTGCAGGAGTATATCACCAACTACCGTACGAGCAAGGCTCGCAATGACTACGAGTACTACCAGAAACTGGCTACCGCGGCCAAGAACGACTACGAGAAAGCTCGCAGGATCTACGCCAGCTTCTCCGATGCCAGCACTAACGTTGTCCTGAAGAGTGTTGAGATGAAGCTGGAAGACATGGAGAACGACTTGCAGATTAAGTACAATAACTACACCACGCTCAACGCTCAGCTGTTGGCTGCCAAGGCCAAGGTTCAGGAGCGCACGCCGGCCTTCACCATCATCCAGAAGCCCTTCATGCCCACAAAGCCCTCAAGCACCCCCCGATTGGTCGTTGTGCTGATCTTTATATTCTTAGGTGTGGTATGCGACACGTTATGGATTCTCTATGGACGTCAATGGTATGCAAAGAAAAAAGGCAGGAATAGTAAGTAATGATATACACAATACCATATATATTATATATTCTATTCCTTGGGTTCTTAGCCATCCTGTATCACCAACGTAGGGATGATGAGAAGTTTTGCCGTAATATAGTTACATATTGCGCGCTATCTTTTGTTTTCTTTTTTGGCTTTCGAGGTTTTATCAATACAGACTGGATGGTTTACTATCTGGAGTTTGAAAAGGCCTCATGGGATTCGTTCGCACTGTATGAAATAGGCAAGAGTCGCGAGCCGGGATTCTTGCTGTTCGTCATGCTGAACAAGAGTATTGTCCCTAACTATCATTTCTTTATTTTCACACAAACACTACTGCATACTTACCTGCTGTTTCGCTTTTTTCGCAAATATTCTGACAATGTAGCTTTGTCGCTGCTGATATCCTTAGTGTTTGAAGGCTTTACCATCAATGCCAATCTGATACGTAACTCCACCTGCATCTATATCTTCCTGAATGCCATTCCTTATATCTATGAGCGTAAGCCCCTGCAATACTATGCACTTTGTCTGCTGGCTATCTCATTCCATTTCTCGGGGTTTGCTTACCTGCCCCTCTATTTCTTCCTTCATCGACGCATCAACAGATGGGTTTATTTGTCCATCTTCACCGTCTGTATCCTGATATTCATCCTGCATATTCCTGTCTTTCTGAAACTCATCCAAATGTCTGGGTTAGGAGGCGATTTCGTGGAAATGAAAGTAGAAGGGTACACTTCACTTTATGGCAGTAGAGGCATAGGACTGGGTTTTTTTGAACGACTGATAACAGGACTATTAGTGTTCTGTTATTATCATAAGATACGCGAGATGAGACCGGAGAACAATATCTTCATCAACTCGTTGGTCCTGTATTATATTGCAGTCTTTTTCTTCAGTGAATTTGCTGAGATAAGCAAACGAATCTTTACACTCTTCATCTTTGCATATTGGATACTCTGGTGCGATATTATCAGATGCTTCTTTTATGAGCGAAACCGATACCTCTTCTGTACCTTTGTAGGTTTCTATTGTCTTGTTAAGACGGCTACGAATCTCAATGCGCCTATTCATGAATACGACAATCTGCTCTTAGGGGGAATCAAATCCTTTCAGGAGCGTAAGTATATCTTTGAAAAGACCTTTAAGGAACCGGAATATTGAAGCGTATGAACCGAAAACTGCTACATATCACATTTGCCAATTCATTAGCCTACACGGGAGGCGGGCAAGGTACCGAGCATAACAAGAAAGCCATCAGGGCGTGTCTTGGTGATGGTGCTATGGACACCTATACCATCAAGCCCTATCAGGGGTCTCATGGTATCAAGTTCTATCTGAGAAGAATCTCTGAGATTCTCAAAGGATACATGGGGGGACTGACGCAGCAACATCTGGAAAACATTATTGCCAAACTGAACACCGGTGAGTATACTGACGTTTTCATCGACAGTTCCCAACTTGGGTATCTGGCAAAGGCTGTTAGGAAGAAAATTCCCCATATGTGCATCTACACTTTCTTCCAGAATATGGAGTATGATTTCTTTTCTTCATCTATATGGGATGGGAAGGACTATCTACATGCGTTCATGATTCCTATGGCCAAGTACAACGAACGGTGCGCTTGCCGATACTCTGATAAGATTATCGTCTTCAATAGCAGGGATGCGTCGCGCGTCAAAGCGGTGTATCACAGAGATGCCGACATGCAGATACCTATATGGCTGACAGACGACTATATCGATAATCCGCCGAGTATCCCAGCAGAAAACGGGGCCAAACAGGCTTTGTTCGTCGGCAGCTACTTCTTTGGCAACACCCAGGGACTGAAATGGTTCTGCAAGGAGGTTCTCCCTCACGTGGATATGCACCTGACCATAGTAGGCTCTGGTATGGATGCCTTTGCCAACGACGTTGAGCCTTCTGATAAGCTATCTATATACAGCAACGTTCCCGACTTGAAGCCATATTACGAGCAGGCCGACTTCGTCATTTTACCTGTCACCACTGGCGGCGGCATGAAAGTGAAGACAGCCGAGACGCTGAAATATGGAAAATATATCATCGGAACGAAGGAATCATTAGAGGGCTATGACGTCAACCCCGAGATAGCCACCGTCTGCAATACTGCAGCAGCGTTCATCGAAGCCATCGGCAGTTATCAGCGACCGTTCAAATTCAACCCGCCTTCCCGTCAGCTGTTCAGGCAGAAATACTCTTATGATGCGGTCATCAGCAGCTATGCCAATCTACTTAACGTTCCTACACCTCAATCGCTATGACAGTACTTATTGATGGAAGAGCTTTCACGGCACCCACTGCTGGCATATCCAACTTCTTGAAGGATAGCGTCATGGCATGGGGGAAGATGCACCCTTCAGACACCCTATTCATAGCATTGCCCCGCCCGCTTCACAAGACGTTCTCTCGCAGCGGCCTGCCCGACAATGTGTTCTTGTCGGAGCAGTCTAATGCTTTGTTCCATCGGTTTCCCAATCTGGTGTGGCTGTTCATGATGATGCCCCTGCTGGCACGTCGGTACAAGGCAGACGTTTACTATTCACCATTACCCTGCTTGCCCTTCCTGTTGCCTCGCAGGATGAAAAAGATCATCGTGGTGCACGATGTGGTAAACATTGAGTTCCAGAAGACCATGCAGTGGAAGAATGTGCTGGCCAACAAACTGTTGTTCGGCCGCTCCATCAAGAAGGCGGACATCATTTGGACCAATTCGTTCTACACGCAGGACAAGGTTAGGCAATATTTCCCCAAACGTCAGTGCCAGGACATCTTTACAGGAGCATCCATCAATCGTACGGTTTATAAGCCCATTACGCTGACGGACGACCAACGATTGCAGATACTGCAGAAATACCACATTGAGAAAGACTTTGTCTTGTTTGTCGGCTCTCTGGAACCCCGCAAGAACCTCACCTTCTTGCTGTCGCTGATGCCGGAGCTGTATCGTCGGAAACAACTACAACTGGTAGTGGTTGGCGGAAGTGGTTGGAAGAACAGTTCTATCCGCAGCGTCGTTGAGGATAAAGACTTCCCTCGCGAAAGTACCGTTTTCTGCGGTTTTGTACCCAACGAAGACCTCGTCAAGCTGTATCATCTGGCACGCTGTTTCGTGTCAGCCTCGCTGAACGAGGGCTTTGGTATGCCACAGTTGGAGGCTCTGCTCTGTGGCTGTCCCATCGTGACAGCCCACAATTCTGCCATGATTGAAGTAGCCGAAGGCAAGGACGGTGCTACCACCGTAGCAGGCTACGACCCTGACATTTGGATTGATACAATCATCCGTGTTGCTGACGAACGCCCAAAGGTGGATACGGCCCAGTTAGCCGACTACGACTGGAATGTCATACTAAAGAACTTTTTAGAGAGCAGACTATGACTATAGCAATCTCTCAAAAAACAGGTTGCCAAAGTAAAATAATGCCATTCCCCTTCTTACTTTCAATAATTATTATTACCTTTGCACATGATTCAGAATTGTAGTTAACTCCATGGGTATATACATCAATATTGGAAACGAAGGATTTGTGTCGGCACGCAACAGTGAATATGTCGATAAATCAGGCTTAATTAGGGTGGTCAACAGTACGCTTAACACTGAACGCCGTTTCAGTTGTGTCACGCGTTGCCGGCGTTTCGGTAAGTCGATGGCAGCCAAGATGCTGAATGCCTACTACGACCAATCGTGCGACTCACGAAACCTGTTTAATGGCTTGGAGATTGTCCGGGATCCACAGTTTGAGCAGCATCTGAATAAATATCCTGTTATCTACCTCGACATGACTGACTTTGTTACACGCTTCAAAGATGAAAGCATCGTCAGGCAGATAGACACCAGGATTGCAGAAGATGTACGTCAGGCCTTTCCCGACGTGAAAGTCATGGAGGGAGATGACTTGATGGACACCCTGGTGAGAATATATGGCGACCGAAGCCAAAAATTCATTTTCATCATTGACGAATGGGATGCCATCTGCCGTGAGTTCAGAACAGGAACGACAGAGATGGACAATTACGTCAACTGGCTTCGTCGTATGTTTAAGAGTGTCAATGCCAGCACTGTCTTTGCCGCTGTTTACATGACGGGAATTCTGCCCATCAAAAAATATAAGACGGAGTCGGCCTTGAACAACTTCACTGAGTATTCGATGGTGGATCCGATTGATATGGGAATTTTTTTTGGATTCACAAAAGGTGAGGTAAAGGTGTTGTCCGAGAAATATGGGATGAGTTTTGAGGAGATGGCACAATGGTATGACGGCTATCAAATAGGCGATGAACCATCTATGTTCAATCCGAACTCTGTGATGATGGCTATAAGAAGCAGACGTTGTCGCAGCTTTTGGGCTTCAACAGGGGCCTACTCTTCTGTTGCCAACTACATCCGCTTGAATTTCGACGGACTGAAGGACAATGTACTGAGACTGCTGGCTGGCGAACGGGTGAAGGTCAATACAACGAAGTTTCAGAACGACATATCCATCATCCAAAGTAAGGATGATGTCCTGACGGTACTTATCCATCTGGGATACCTCGCTTACAACTGGCGTAAGGACGAGTGCTACGTACCTAACCACGAGGTAGCCGGTGAACTGAGTAATGCCGTTGAGGAGTCCGGCTGGGACAATGTGGTGAAGTCACTGCAACAGTCTGACGCTTTGCTGGAAGCTACATTGGCAGGCAACGAAGAGGCTGTGGCCCGCTATGTGGATGTCGCCCACGACGAGAACACCAGCATCCTCAGTTATAACGACGAAAATTCACTGGCCTGTGTGCTGAGTATCGCTTACTATAAGGCACGCAACAACTATATCATCCATCGTGAACTGGCTACAGGTGAAGGTTTTGCCGACCTTGTACTCATACCACGCAAGCACGTGGACTCCCCAGCCCTCGTCATTGAGTTGAAATACAATCAGAATGTCGACTCCTCCATTGACCAGATTAAGCGCAAGGAGTATCCTGCCAAGGTCTCTGAATACACTAACGACCTGCTGCTGGTGGGCATCAACTACAACCGCGAGACAAAAAAGCATACGTGCCGCATCGAAAAATTATCCCTCATTGAACGATGACGATAGCAATCGACTGCCGACTGATAGGCCAAAGCGGTATTGGCACATTCATTGAGAATGTGATGCATTATATGGTGGAGAGAACCGATCAGGAGTTTGTGCTGATTGGCGATAAGGATTGTTTGAGCACATATGCCGAAAGAACCAATTGTCGTATTGTAGAGTGTAACTACGGAAGTTTCACGCTGAAAGAACTCTTCTGTTTCCCGACCAAAGAGGTCAACCGCTGTGATGCTTTCTTTACGCCTTTCTTCAATATCCCCTTGGGTATCCGTGTGCCTATCTTTTCTATGGTACACGATGTCGTTTTTTTTGATGTGGAGGGTGTTTGTTCACCAATAGGTAAATTGATTCGCCGTGTCTTTATCCAACGCGCCCTGAACATATCTGAGGCCGTCTTTACTGTCAGCGACTTCTCGCGTCAGAGGATACTGCACCATTTCCATACTTCTCAAAGTATAAAGGTGGTCCCTAACGGCTTAAGCACAGAACTGCTGAACTACAAAGCCACACATCGCCCGGTAAAAGAGCGTTCCGGTATCGTTTTCCTGGGTAACATCAAGCGCCATAAAGGACTGCTTGTCTTATGGAAAGCCTATGAAAGGCTCATCAAGGAAAGGCAGGATGCCCCCATGCTGACCATCGTGGGGCACATCAACTTCAGGACGAAAGATTCCGAGATGATGGAGACCATTCAGGCCAATAAGGAAAAAGTGCGCTTGTTGACCAATGCTTCCAATCAAGAGGTCTATGATGTCTTGTCCCATGCTGCCTGCCTGGTCTCTCCTTCGCTGTATGAGGGCTTCGGAATACCGCCATTGGAGGCGATGAGTTTTGGTACGCCAGTCATCATGTCCGACATACCCGTCTACAAGGAAATATATGGGAAATTCCCTGTAACGTTCTTTGAGACAGGTAATTCGGAAGATTTATACAGCTGTCTGCGGGAGTTGCCTCCGTCACCTGTCAGTATCGATGAACAGACATCGTCAACTTATCATTATCAGAACACTGCGGAGCTAATCATTAATGAACTGCTATCCATGACGCAAAAGTAGTAATTTTTTTTGCTTGTTTTATATAATAAAACAGGTAGTATGTCGTTATCAAGTATATGAAGGTAGCAATCATTCAGGACTGGCTTGTGACGGTCGGAGGAGCTGATAAGGTTTGTAAGGCAATCTTTGACGTTTTTCCCGATGCGGATGTATATACCCTTGTTGCCAAGAAGGAGATATGCGATGAACTGGGAATTCCCTGGGAAAGGGTGCATACTTCTTTTATACAGAACATGCCATTTAGTAAGAATAAGCACAGGCTCTACCTTCCGTTGTTTCCGTTTGCTGTAGAGCAATTCGACCTAAGGGGATATGATGTCATCATCTCTTCGTCACATTGTGTCGCAAAGGGCATATTGAAAAAAGCCAATCAACTTCATATTTGCTATTGTCATTCTCCTATCCGATATGTATGGGACATGTATAACGAGTATCTGGAAGAGTCAGGACTGCAGAAGGGACTCAAGAGTTGGCTGGCTAAGTACTTGTTGCATCGTATCAGGGAATGGGACCTGTTGAATAGTTTCAGAGTGAATTATTTTATCAGCAACTCTGACAATGTTGGTAGGAGAATCAGGGAAACGTACAGAAGGGAATCCACAACGATTCATCCCAACATAGATATTTCCAACTTCGAGTATTGCGAGGATAAGCAAGACTATTACCTCACAAGCAGCCGTTTGGTGGCCTATAAGAAGATAGACTTGGTTATTGAAGCGTTCAACCAGATGCCGGACAAGAAACTGATAGTCATAGGCGGAGGACCTAATTTGCAGGCATATCGAAAACTGGCAAAATCAAACATTGACGTCATGGGGTATCAGCCTCTTGATGTACTAAAAGAGAAAATGCAGCATGCAAAAGCTTTCGTCTTTGCTGCTGACGAAGATTTTGGAATGGTACCCATTGAGGCCGAGAGTTGTGGCACTCCGGTGATAGCCTACGGACACGGCGGCTCTCTGGAGACTGTCTGTGAAGGCAAGACGGGTCTCTTTTTCAAGGAACAGACCGTTGAGGCCGTCGTTGAAGCCGTTCGCCGTTTTGAGAGTTTAGGCCCTCAACCTTTCTCCCCCCAGGATTGCCGCCAATGGGCAGAGGGTTTCTCTGAAGAACGCTTCAAAGAAGAGATCAAGACTTTCGTGGAGCAAAAATTTATGGAGTTTAATTCATAGTCAACAGAATGTACATATATATAAAAAGAATACTCGACATCATCATAGCCCTTTTCGGACTGGTCTTTATCATCCCCATCTGCATATTGGTGAAGATCAGTTTCCTGTTGATGGGTGATACGAAAAGCATCTTCTTTAAGCACATACGTATCGGCAGGAATGGGAAACCGTTTATGATGTATAAATTCCGCTCTATGGTGCATAATGCCGAAGAACTGTTGGAAGAACTGTTGAAAGATGAGCAATACAGGAAAGACTGGGACGAGAACCAAAAGATAGAGAATGACCCCCGCACAACACCTGTCGGCATTTTTTTGAGGAAATCATCGATAGACGAGTTGCCCCAGTTACTGAACGTCCTGAAGGGCGATATGTCTATCGTTGGCCCCCGACCTTTGGTGGAAGGCGAGCTGGAGGCTCATGGCGGTTCCAAGCTCTATTGGCAGGCAAAACCAGGCATCACAGGATGGTGGGGAACTCATGGAAGGTCGGACGTAGATTATAATCAGCGACTGGAGTTGGAGTATTATTATATTCAAAATATGTCGTTTAAGTTGGACGTCGTTTGCTTCTTTAAAACGATAACCTCGGTTGTCAGACATAAAGGAGCCGTATAGGATCGTTTATTTAAGGGTGTATATGAAACGTCTCTTCGATATATTGGTCTCCGCTTTCTGTTTGGTGCTTTTCGCCCCATTGATACTGCTCTGCTATCTGGTCATCAAGATTGGCGGTGGTCCGGCTATCTACAAGCAAGAACGTATCGGTCTGGGAGGACGTCCCTTCTTTATCTATAAGTTCCGCAGCATGAAAATCGATGCAGAAAAAGAGGGTGAGGAATTGCTGCAGAAAGCGAACGACCCCCGACTGACACGCATCGGGAAAGTGTTGCGGCGCCATCATCTCGACGAACTGCCTCAGTTGTGGAATGTCTTCATCGGTGATATGTCTTTCGTGGGACCACGACCAGAAAGGAAATATTATATCGACAAGATCATGGAGCGTGACCCACGCTATGAACGGCTGTATGTCCTGCGTCCTGGCGTCACCAGCTATGCCACGCTGAAAAACGGCTATACCGACACCATCGACAAGATGCTGGTGCGACTGGAAATGGATCTGTATTATTTAGAGCACCAGTCGCTCTATACAGATTTCAAAATACTTTTCCTCACCTTCGGCAAGATCGTCTCTGGGAGAATTTTTGTTTTTATCTCCTGTCTGTTAAGTGTTACTGCTGTAGGAGCACAAGATACCTTGTCGACTAGCATCAGCTATGACCTGACGACGGAGTGTGCGGTAGGTACGGGCGATTATACGGCCTTTCAACTGGCAGCCAATCGTCACCATGTGCTGGCCACTCGTCCCAACACGGCTTATCTGCGTGGCGCTGTCGGTGTGGAGCATACCTTCAATAAGAACCTGTCGCTCTCGGGGAAAGTTGATGTCATCGGCTCGCTTCATGCCGACCATCAGGCTTATTTGCAACAATGCTGCGTCAATCTGTCGTTCCTCGAGTCTTTCTTTCTGGAAGCGGGCAGTTGTGAACAGCAACAGGTACTGCGCGACAATCAGCTCTCTACGGGTTCGTTTGTCAAGGGAACCAATGCCAAGCCCATTCCCCAGGTTCATCTTGGTACGAATGGTTTCTGGACAGTTCCCTATACCAATGGCTGGTTACAGGTGAACTTCGACTTCGGCTATGGAAAATTCCTTGACAGCGACTACCGTGAAAACCTGTTTAACAAGGCAACTGATGTCAATTGGTTCTATACTACAGGAGCCTATTACCACCAGAAGCACCTGTATCTGCGCAGCAATCCCGACAAACGGTTCTTTCTCACTATCGGCATAGAACATGCGGTCCAGTTTGGAGGAACCAAATACAGCTACGAAAACAATGTGCTCGTGGCCGACAAGAAACGAGCCGACCTAAAGGCTTTCTGGCAGGTCGTCTTGCCTGCAGGCGACAGCAACTACTTTGAGAATGATGCGATGGAAGACTGGGTGTATGGTAACCATCTTGGCGTGATGACTTGTCAAGTAGGTTGGAACATCCATGAGCATCATCTGCTGCAGGCCTATCTTGATAATCCCTTCGAGGATGGCTCCGGTTTGCGAAAGGGCAACGGCTGGGATGGACTCTGGGGGCTCCAGTACACTAATAGGACACCAGGTCGGCAGTTTGTGCGAGGGGCGTTACTGGAGTATTTCCAGACGACCAATCAGTCGGGACCTCTGCATTGGGATCCCGCCGACTATCCAGAACCTATCCGCAGTCAAATAACCGACTTTGTGGTAGGTGCCGACGACTATTACAACCATATGTTCTATGGGGGCTATTCACACTACGGGATGACCCCCGGCAATCCGCTCATCACCTCGCCTGTCTATAATCAAGATGGCTATTCCTTGTATCGCGACAACCGCATCAAGGCTTGGCATTTAGGGGTGAACGGTGAACTGACCGACCGTCTGAGTTATCTGCTCAAAGGCTCCTACCGCGAAGGGTGGGGCACCTACCGTCTTAGTCCTCTGTCTTCGAAGCACCATTCGTTCGATGCCATGCTGCAAGGCTGCTATTCCGCTGGCCCTTGGCAGTTCAGCGCCGCTTATGGCTTGGATTTGGGCAACATCTACGGCGACTGTAACACGTTCAACTTTAGAATTGACTATCATGGCAAGATACTTTAAGTTTTTGGCTATTAGCTGTTGGCTGTTGGCTGTTGGCATGCTTGTCTCCTGTCAGGAGGGGGGCGAAGCTGGCGACCTCTTTGGACAATGGCAGCAAGAGGGCTATGGCACCAGATATGTCAGCTTTTCGGGCTCTGTCGTCTGGCTGAAAAGCACGACTGACGGCAGCATCTTTGGCAATTTCCAGCATCGTGGCGACAGCCTCTTCCTGCAATTCTATTCCGTCGAAGGCTTGCCGGCAGACACCACGCTGGTGGAAGACATTTTCGGCTTTCGCTCACTCAACGACATACGGCTGAAGATCGACTGCCTGGACGACGATATGCTCGTCCTTAGCCAGGAGGGTAGGGACTGGCGTTTCCGCAAGTACTAATCTTTAGGGATTTTCCCCTTACGGTTTAGGGAAAATCCTTTGTATTGCTCAATATTTTGTTGTTACTTTGCAGCGTGAACAAGTAACAAACATGTCCAACCGATAAAAACTCTACAATTATGAAGAAGATACTTTTCGCACTGGTGATGATGCTGACCATGAGCGTGTCGGCAAGTGCAATGAGCTACGAGCAGGCCCGTAACGAGGCCTTGTTCCTGACAGACAAGATGGCCTACGAGCTGAACCTGACGGACGCACAGTACGAGGCTGCCTACGAGATTAACCTCGACTACCTGATGGGTGTGACCAGCGTCGACGACGTCTTTGGCGTCTACTGGGAGCGCCGCAACCTCGACCTGAGCTATATCCTCTATACGTGGCAGTGGGACACCTTCCGTGCCGCAACTTATTTCTACCGTCCTCTCTACTGGGATGCAGGCTACTGGCACTTTGGCATCTATGCCCGCTATCCCCATCGCGACTACTTCTACTTCGGACGTCCCCACTTCTATGCCACCTATCGCGGTGCCCATGCTTGGCATCTACACGGCAGCTACGGCTACTATCATGGACGTGCCTCCCACTTCCGCCCGGCTCTGCCTCAAGGTCGCAGCCACTTCGGAATGCGCAACGGCTACGATCGTGGCGACTATCGCGGCTCACGTGCTGGCAGCTCTACCCGTGTGACAGGTCAGCGGGGTGGACACTACGACCGTGGCGGTAGCAATTACAATCGCGGCGGCAATAATTACAATCGCGGTGGCAACAGCTACAATCGTGGCGGTAGTGACTACAATCGCGGCAACAGCGGCAATTACAATCGCGGCGGTAGTGACTATAATCGCGGCAACAGCGGTAATTACAATCGCGGTGGTGGCAGCACCAACAGGGCCGAACGCTCCAATAGTGGGCACTTCAGCCGTGGCGGCGGAAATGTGTCACGTAGTGCCGGGAATGCTACACGTAGCGCCGGTGCTGCTGGAGGCAACTCGGGCGCCAGTCGTGGTGGCGGCCATTTCGACAGAAGTCACCGTTAAAGTTCCAGGGTGCGTATCTCGCAGTTGTTCATACGCTCCACCTCTCGCATTTGCTTGCCGTAATGGACAGCCTGTATCGCCTTATTGACGATGCCATGTCCTACGGCAAGCACTGTTTTTCCCTCGTAGTGCGTCTTGATGAAGTGCAGGAACTTCCGTGCACGATCCGACAGCGCCTCGAGTGTCTCGATGTCGTCGGGCCACACTTCATCCTTTAGGTCGGGGATATAGCGGCCAGTGAAACCGCCCCAGTCGCGCTCCCTCAGCATTGGCGTCGTCACCACCTCCAGTCCGTGTGGTGCGGCCACGATGGTCGCCGTCTGTATGGCCCGGTGCAGGTCGCTGGCCACGATGGCGTCTATCCGCGTGCTCGCCATCTGCGCCGCCAGTTCCTCGGCTTGTCTTACGCCAGTGTCGTTCAGCTCTCCCTGCGTCTGTCCTTGCATGATTTTATTGGCATTGTCTACGGTCTCCCCGTGACGAACCAGTAACAGTTTTGTCTTCATTGGGGGCAAAATTACACATTTTTCTGTAAAATGTTGCTTGTGTTCCACAATTTTATTAACTTTGCATCACAAATAGCGATTATTCCTAAGTGGATTGTTACTTTTTGAAGCAAACATTTATATTCAGAATATGGAAAAGAAGAACATTAATGATATACTACAGCGCAACGTAGCCATCCTGGCCAGTCATACTGAGAAGGAGGACGGGATGATGCCCGCCACAGGGGCACCGCTGCCTTCCGTACTTGAGGTGAAACGCATCGTGCAGCTGGTGAAGACCATCATCTTTACCGACTACTTTCATAAGCGGCAGGCCGACGAACGTATGCGGTCGTATATCATTGGTGTCAATATGGAGGAGCTCTACGAACTGCTGCAGCGGCAGATAGCCTGCGGCCTGCAGTTCTGTACGGAGTGTCAGGGAAGTGCCGAGGAGGCGGCCAAGGAACTGGCGCTGCGCTTCATCGACGAACTGCCCGAAATCAAGCGGTTGCTGTATACCGACGTTGAGGCGATGTTCGACAACGACCCCGCCGCCCAGACCTACGGCGAGGTCATCTTCAGCTATCCCGTGGTGAACGCCATGACGCACTACCGCATTGCCCACGTCCTGCACCGTATGGAGATTCCTATCCTGCCGCGTATCATCACCGAGCAGGCTCACTCCAAGACGGGCATCGACATCCACCCGGGAGCCAGCATCGGCGAGTACTTCGCCATAGACCACGGTACGGGTGTCGTCATCGGCGAGACCTGCATCATCGGGGCGCATGTGACGCTCTATCAGGGCGTGACCCTCGGTGCCAAGAGTTTCAAGTACGACGAGAACGGCAATATGCTCAACGTGCCGCGTCACCCCATCATCGAAGACTACGTCACCGTCTATTCCAATGCCTCTATCCTCGGGCGCATCACCATCGGTCACCATTCCATTATCGGTGGCAATATCTGGGTGACAAACAACGTACCGCCTCACTCACGCATCCAGCAGAGCAAGGCGGTAGATTTATCCTTCCAGGGGGGCTTGGGTATTTAATGTGGTGACACCTCTTACACCTGGCACTTAATTGCCTGAAAATCAGGGGCTATTTTTGGGAACTTGGTCGCACCAATACCCACACCAGTGGTCGCACCTGATGTCACACCACCCCCTCCACCAATGTTTCACGCCAAAGCCTGAAATTTCACGGCCTCTCGTAAAAAAATCACGGCCTCTCAGAAAAATCTCACGGCCTCTCGTGAATGTTTCACGGTGTGGCATCAT
This sequence comes from uncultured Prevotellaceae bacterium, assembly GCA_900316475.1. Lineage (GTDB taxonomy): Bacteria > Bacteroidota > Bacteroidia > Bacteroidales > Bacteroidaceae > Prevotella. The sequence goes on along the minus strand of ONDA01000003.1, from coordinate 36,712 downwards.
CCCCAGGTGTCACCTGTGGTGCGACCATTGGTGCTACCACAGGTGCGACTTACCTAAGGAAAAACCACTCTGATTATCAGGATGTTAAGTGCCAGGTGTAAGAGGTGTCACTATAGTGTATTGTTATCAGGTGTTCTTTTTCTTTCCGAACTCCGGGTCAATCTTCAGGTAGGCCGTCACGACGTAGGTCATGGTGCAGGCCAGCATGACGATGATGAAGAAGGCCTTGTAGCCTACGGCCTCCTGCAGTGCTCCGGCAAACAGTCCGGGAATCATCATCGAGAGCGCCATGAAGGCGGTGCAGAGGGCGTAGTGCGACGTCTTGTGCTGACCCTGACTATAATAAATAAGGTATAGCATGTAGGCCGAGAATCCGAATCCGTAGCCGAACTGCTCGATGAAGACGCAGGTGCTGATGACGATGAGGTTCGTGGGCAGCAGATAGGCTAACAGCACGTAGACGATGTCGGGCAGTGTGATAGCCATGACCATAGGCCATAGCCAGCGCTTCAGACCGTCGCGACTGGCGCAGATGCCGCCGAGGATGCCGCCCACGGTGAGACCGATGACGCCGAGCGTGCCCTGTACCAAGCCGTATTCGCCGTCGCTCAGGCCGAGGCCGCCGTTATGCTGTGCGTCGACGAGGAAGAGTGCTGAAATCTTGGCCAGCAGTCCTTCGGGCATACGGTAGAAGAGCATGAAGCAGATGCCAACCCAAACCTGTGGTTTCTGGAAGAAGGTGACGACGGTCTGACGGAACTCCTGCCAGATGGCGCTGGCCGTCTTCGTCTGTTTCTCGCCGTCCTCAGCGGGCTTGGGCAGTACCCAGCTGTGGTAGAGCCAGAAAGCGATGAACAGTCCGGCCATCAGGTAGAACACGAGGCTCCAGGAGTAGCGTATGCTGCGTGTCATGACCTGCAGAGCGCCGGCCAGTCCCACTAACAGTCCGCTGGAGAATATGGTGGCAATGCGGTAGAACGTTGAGCGTATGCCCACGAAGTAGGCCTGCTCGTGCTCGTCGAGTCCCATCATGTAGAAGCCGTCGGCGGCAATGTCGTGGGTGGCGCTGGCGAAGGCCATCATCCAGAAGAAGAACAGCGACCCTTGCAGCCACCACGCTACGGGGATGGTAAAGGCTACGCCGCCCAAGGCGGCTCCAATCAGTAACTGCATGGTGACAATCCACCAGCGCTTCGACTTCAGCATGTCGACGAACGGGCTCCACAGGGGCTTGATGACCCAGGGCAGGTAGAGCCAGGAGGTGTAGAGCGTGATGTCGGTGTTCGACAGGCCGAGGCGCTTGTAGAGGATGAGCGAGATGGTCATCACGGCCACGTAGGGCACGCCCTCGGCAAAATAGAGTGTGGGCACCCACGCCCACGGGTTACGTTTATTCATAAATTTTCTTGATTTGTGCATGACGGTAGTAGTAGAGTAAGATGTCGTCATATTGTTTCCCCTGTTCGCCCATGACGGCAGCGCCTATCTGGCACAGTCCGACGCCGTGGCCCCATCCGCGGCCGTTGAGGCGGAAGTGGCCTTCCGTCTTCTCCACGTCGAAGCAGGAGCTGTAGAGGTGGCTCTCGCTCAGCGTGCGGCGTATCTCCAGTTCCTTGCCGATGGTGAACGAGCGCTTTGTGCCTACAATCTTCAGTTTCCAGATGCGGCCGCTCTTGCCGCGCTCCAGAGGTACCAGGTCTACGATGTCGCCTAAGTCCATCTTCAGCTTGCGGTTGACGAGCTCTGTCAGTTCGTCGTGGGTATATTCCACGCTCCAGTGGTAGAAGTCGGGCGTCTCCTGGTCGTAGTCGTTCAGCACTTGCGACAGGATATGCTTGTCATGGGTGTTGCAGTAGGGACATTTCACCGATGTCAGATAGGGCTTGGGCGTATCTTCCCAGCAGTACTGGAACTCTTCGGTCTGTCCGCCGCAGCATTTTGAGAAGCGGGCGTCGCAGATTTCGTCGCCGTAGGTGAGAATCTGTCCGCGTGTGGCCTTGATGGCCTCTACCACCGACGGGTTGTCGGCGTGGGTAATTCCCTGGTAGCGCTGGCAGTGGTCGTCGGCACAGACGTCGAAGATGGTGTGGTCCTCGCGGTCGTACCAGCGGATAAGCTCGTCGTCCTTCTTCACAAACGAGAAGAACGAGTCGCTGCCTCCGTCCTTCAGTTGCCGACGTTTCTCTATTTGTGCCAGCAGCCACGAGCGGCTGATGACGGCGTGAGCCTTCAGTAGTTCAAGCGACGATGTGGCCGACATCTCGCTGGAGATGACACTGGTCAGATAGCGTTCTATGGGCAGTTCGTTGATGGCCGTGATGCGGTCGCTCTCTACGACGAGTCGCAGTGAGCCGTTGAAGGTCTGCGTCTGCTTGCGCTCCCAGTGGAAGCCAGAGCCTATGGTGACGTCGCGCAGTGAGAACGAGGCATCGGCCGACTGTGGCGTGAAGAAGAGTTCGCGATACTGCTGTCCGTGCCACAGGATGCCGCCCTCGCTGAATTCCACCGTCTGCTCGCCGGCGATGGCGGCACCTTTGGCCGTATAGGGGGCGTTCAGCGTGAAGACGATTTTCTGTCCGCTGATGATGCCCACGCTGACTGTCGGTTCCTTGGTGTTCTGCGTCTTGGCCTTGGTGCTCTCAGGCTTGTTCTGCAGCCGTTCGACGACCTTGCGGAAGTCAGCCTCTGAGAGTGCCACCTCTTGCAGGATGCCGACAGCCTGCTCTGCTGTCAGGCGGTTGAAGTCTTCCTCACGTGGCGTGATGATAAGTCCCGCCATGTCGAGTGCGCCTGGCGATACCATGATGTCGCCGTAGCAGTCGGGGCGGTGCTTCTCCCGTGGGAAGACAACCGACAGGTATTCGTCGCCGCGTCGCCACGCCACGATGTTCATCATGGGCTCCGTCTCATCCTGACGGGAGGGAAGCGCCTGGTATAGTTGCCTGAACAACTGTTCGCCGGCCTCTGCCGAGTGGCTGCGGATGACCAGTGCCGGGCAGGGATACTCGTTGATGATGGCTATCTCGTCGTCGTCTGACAACTTCACTACCGTTGTCAGCTCGCGCGACAGCCGCTGCCAGCTGTCCATCAGTGGCAGACTGGCAGGTACGCCAGCTTGCAGATGAGCATGGTCGGGTGCTGAGGCGCCACACTTAGGACCGTTGTAAAACACCACCAGCTCCGGACTCTTGTTGAGCAACCGGTAAATCTCGCCATACATATCTTTAATAGCCTGCGGGGTGTGCTTCAGCGTGGGCAGTGTGAAATGCATGGGCAGGATGGGGTAGGGGTTGACCAGCAACTCCCAACGCCCATCGACGGTGCGCTTCATCTGCGCGGCGGGGCGGTTCTTGGCACAGAGGAAACAGGGTCGTTCGCCGATGCTCTGCTGGTCAATCTTAGCTCCGGTAGAAACCATGCGGGCGGGGTTCCATTGTAGGATGACCGTCGATGTCGCTGCAATCAGTTCGCGCGTCTTCACGTCGTTCAGCTGCCGATAGCGTTGGCGGGCGTCGTCCCAGAGTGTCAGCTGGCGCTCGAAGAAGCGTTGCAGTGACGAGTCGGGAAAGGAAGCGTCCGGCTTGCCGCTGACCATCTGCTGGCGGGCTTTAATCTCCAGTGTGCGCAGCTGGTCCTTATAGCGGTTGTTGGCGTTCACCTTCTCTACCGACAGGGCAGCGTCGCTGTTGCCGCCCCATCGGCGACAGAGGTATAGTTCGTCGAAGATGCGGCCTATGCGGTAGTGGCGCGAGAAGGCCAGTCCGAGGGCGTAGTCTTCGCCATACGATGTATTGGGAAACTGCGCCTGCCGCAACAGTGGCGTGAAGAACGCACGGGGGGCGCCCAAACCATTGATGCGCAGGGCGTTGTTAGGACCGTTCTCGTCGGTCCATTCCTTATGGTCGATGAGTCCTGGCGGCAGTGTGTTCAGGTCGAAGTCGCACATGCGGTAGCTGCCGATAACCATAGCCGCCTTCTGCTTGTAGAAGGCGTCGACCACCTGCTGCAGGGTATTGGGCGAGGAATAGAGGTCGTCGGAGTCGAGCTGTACGGCGAAGCGTCCGCAGCGCGGGTCGTTGATGGCCTCGTTCCAGCAACCGCCGATGCCGAGGTCGGTACGGGTGGGGACGATGACGTGGAGCTTGTCGCCGTGGCGTGACGACAGGCTGGACAGGATGTCGCCAGTGCCGTCGGAAGAGTGGTTGTCGACGACAATGACATTATATTTAAAGGTGGTCTTCTGCTCTAAGGCACTGTTGACGGCGTCGGCAATGGTCTTGGCGCGGTTGTAGACGGGAATGACCACCGAGGCCTCCACGTCGAACTCCTGCTCTGTAAAGTCGGGCGTGCGGTAGTACGACGGGTCAATCTTGGCACCGATAGCCTCCAGATGGGCTGTCGCCACCTGCTCCATCTCTATCTGGACGTCGCGGTTGCGGGGATTCACGTAGTCGAACTGCTTGACACCCGAAGCTCGTGTGTCGAGTTCTACCTCGGTGTAGAGCGGCTCGTTCAGGTGCAGCAGCACTCCCTCGCGACTGAGGAACAGGCGCAGGGCGTAGAGTCCGGCGTACTGGTAGTCGTGCTCACCGGCCTGCATGGCAAACGTGTGCAGCAGGTGGGTTCTGATGAGCAGCAGCGAACCGAAGTCGAAGTCGTCGCGGATGGCGCCCGGCTGATAGTCGATGGCGGGATGACCGGCACGGTCGGCGTAGACGAGGGCGGCTCCGGAGTCGTCGGCAACACGCACCATACGCTTGAGGGCGCCCTGTCCTAATGTGACGGCAGTGGGCTTGGTGAACAGCAGGACGTAGTTGGCACGTGCCTGCTCGGCTATGCTCATGATGTCAGAACTGTTACTGAAACCTTTCGTCCAGAAAATGCTTCTCACCATCTGGCTCTCCTGGAGCTGGGCTATGGTTGGTGCCATAGCTTCGCGGTCGAAGTCTGGCAGGAAACAATCTATCTTTTCTCTCATGTTTTTTTATAAATTTCGTGCAAAGTTACAAATAAAAACCCTAACAATCGAACTTTTTAAGAAGATTTTCGTAACTTTGCAGCCGAATAGAAATATTTGTCAGATGGTCAACGCGAAAAAAGTCCTATTGGGATTGACCAGTGCCGAACTGAAAGACGCAGTCCGGCAGATGGGTATGCCAGCCTTTACGGGTGGCCAGATAGCTCGTTGGCTCTATCAGCAGCACGTCGTGTCGATAGACGAGATGACCAATATCTCGAAGCAGAACCGCGAGTTGCTCAAGGCCAATTTCACGATTGGCGTTATGCCGCCCGTCGACTGCCAGCGCAGTAAGGACGGCACGGCGAAATATCTGTTTCCTACAGCTTCTGGCCAGTGCGTGGAGACTGTCTACATTCCAGATGGCGAACGGGCAACGCTCTGCGTGTCGTCGCAGGTGGGCTGTAAGATGAACTGCCTTTTCTGTCAGACGGGCAAGCAGGGGTGGGAGGGCGACCTCACGGCGGCCGACATCCTGAACCAGATTTATGGGCTGCCTGAGCGCGACACGCTGACCAATGTGGTTTTCATGGGACAGGGAGAGCCGATGGATAACCTCGATGCCGTACTCCGCGCCACACAGATACTCACGGCCGACGACGGGTTCCAGTGGAGTCCGAAGCGCATCACGGTGAGCAGTGTCGGCGTCAAGAGCAAACTGAAACGCTTTCTCGACGAGAGTCAGTGCCATGTGGCCATCTCCATGCACAATCCTCTGCATGAGCAGCGTCTCGCGCTGATGCCTGCCGAGCGTGCTATGCCCATAGCCGAAGTCCTGGCCCTGTTGCGGCAGTATGACTTCACCCACCAGCGCCGTTGCTCGTTCGAATATATCTGTTTCGGCGGGCTGAACGACACGTTGGCTCATGGACGCGAGATTGTCAAGCTGGTCAGTGGACTGGAATGTCGCGTGAACCTGATACGTTTTCACCAGATACCCGATGTCGACCTGCCCGGCAGCGACGAACAGCGTATGGAGCGCTTGCGCGACTACCTGACGCAGCACGGCGTGTTCACCACCATCCGTGCCAGCCGCGGCCAGGACATCTTTGCCGCCTGCGGCCTGCTGAGCACCGCCAGGAAATCTCTTTCTAACACGATATAAACCCTATTACTATCACAACAAAATGGAACAAGACCGTAAAATCCGCGTGGCTATCACGCATGGCGACACAAATGGTGTCGGATACGAGCTGATTTTTAAAATCTTTGAAGACCCGGCAATGCTGGAGTTATGCACACCCATCATCTACGGCTCTCCCAAGGTGGCCTCCTACCACCGTAAGGCATTGAACAGAGAGACGCCGTTCAGCATTATAGCATCCGTCGAGGAGGCTAAGCCAGACCGCCTGAACCTGCTGACAACCTTTGATGACGAGATTAAGGTGGAGTTAGGACAGCCGTCCGACGAGGCTACCGAGGCAGCACGTAAAGCCCTGAAACGGGCGATGGTCGACGTGCAGCAAGGTAAGGCCGACGTGCTGGTCATGGCCCCCGACACCTTGCCTGACTTCCTCTCGCGTGAGCCGGAGGTGCTGCGCATTCGTATCGCCGACGAACTGCGGGTGGCGCTTGTTACCAATGTGCTGGCCATCAAGGATGTGCCCGAGGCTATCACGAAGCAGAAGGTGGTTGACAAGACTCAAATCCTCCATACCGCCCTGCGTCGCGACCTGCGTATCTCTAACCCGCGCATAGCTGTCCTGGCGCTGAACCCTCCGGCTGATAATGAAGAAGACCCGTGGGGCGACGAGGAGAAGGAGGTCATCATTCCGGCTATAGACGAACTGGAACAGAAAGGTATTCAGGCCTTTGGCCCCTATGCCGCAGAGACCTTCTTCGGACAGGGCAGCTATCAGAAGTTCGACGGCATCCTGGCTATGTACTACGATCAGGGCATGACGCCGATGAAGGCCATTGCTCAGGAAGATGCCGTCAGTCTGGCCACGGGTATGCCCTTCGTCTGTACCAGTACGGAGACGGGTGTCGGCTATGACATTGCCGGCAAGAACGTGGCCGACGAGTCGGCCCTGCGTCATGCTATCTATCTGGCCATCGACGTGTTCCGCAACCGTCAGAACTACGACGAGCCGATGGAAAATCCCCTGCCGAAACTCTATAAGGAGAAGCGCGACGATAGTGAGAAAGTGCGCTTTGCCGTACCGAAGTCTAAGGAGCCGCAGAAGGATGAATAAGGAAAAAAATAATAAAATTCTGCCAAAATTGCAGAGATTCTGAGAAAAATGTGTAACTTTGTCAGCCGTAAATGAAAAGTTCAGAGCTACAGAGCATCAAACAGCGGTACAATATCGTAGGAAACTGCGAGGCATTGAACCACGTGCTCGACGTCGCACTACAGGTGGCGCCGACGGATCTTTGTGTGCTTATCATCGGCGAGAGCGGCGTGGGTAAGGAGATTCTACCCCGCGTCATTCATGACAACTCACCCCGTCGGCGAGAGAAGTACTTTGCCATCAATTGCGGTGCTATACCCGAGGGAACAATAGACTCTGAGCTCTTCGGTCACGTCAAGGGCTCGTACACTGGAGCCGTCAGCGACTCGCCGGGATATTTCGGCGTGGCTAACAAGGGCACGCTCTTCCTGGATGAGGTCGGCGAACTGCCGCTGGCTACGCAGGCACGCCTGTTGCGCGTCTTGGAAACCGGCGAATATATTCCTGTCGGTGGCACCGAGATACGCCGTACCGATGTCCGCATTGTGGCAGCCACCAACGTAAACATCCGTCAGGCCATCAGCGAGGGACGATTCCGCGAAGATCTCTACTACCGTCTTAACTCCATTCCCATCCAGATGCCACCCCTGCGCGAGCGCGGCGAGGATGTGGTGTTGCTCTTCCGGCTCTTCGCTATGCAGATGGCCGAGAAGTACAAGATGGACCGTATCGTACTGACGGATGAGGCTAAGCAGATGCTGATGCGCTACAAGTGGCCAGGCAATGTACGCCAGCTGAAGAATATCACCGAACAGATGTCGGTGCTCAGCAAGGAGCGGACCATCACGCCCGAAGTGCTGGCCAAGTTCATCCCCCAGGACCGCGAGAGCACACAGCTGGCTACCATCCATCGTGACGGTGGCGAGCACTCGTTTGAGAGCGAGCGCGAGATACTGTATAAAATACTCTTCGAACTGCGTGGCAACGTCAACGATATGCGGCGGGAGATGGGAGCCTTGAAAAAGCAGATTGAGGAGGTACAGGGAGCGGGCGCCGTGCCCCATGCTGTAGCACCTATACAGCCTGTCCCAGCACTCGAAGATGCCATCGCCGAAGAGTATGTCGAGCCGGAAAAAGATTTGGAGAGCCTTAATTTAAGTGACTTGGGAAGACAGATGTTAGAGAAAGCCTTGGAACGAAATAACGGCAACCGCAAGAAGGCTGCCCAGGAGTTAGGCATCAGCGACCGTACGTTGTACCGCCGTCTGAAGCAGTTTGGACTTGCCCTCGTGGCCTGCCTGCTGCTTATCAGCTGCTCGGTCAGCTATAAGTTCAATGGTGCCAGTATCGACTACACGAAGACGAAGACCATTCAGATAGCTGACTTCCCCATCCGTGCCACCTATGTGTGGAACCCGATGTACAGCATCTTTAACAACCAGCTGAAGGACCAGTATGCTCAGCAGACGCGCTTGTCGCAGGTCAGCCGTAATGGCGATCTGAAGCTGGAAGGTGAGATAACGCGCTACGAGCAGCGCAACAAGTCGGTGTCGTCTGAAGGCTATTCTGCACAGACAGAGCTGACGATAACTGTCAACGTGCGCTTCACCAACACCAAGAAGCACGACGAAGACTTTGAACGTACTTTTACCGCTTCGCAGAGCTACGACACGCGGCAGTCGCTCAACGCCGTACAGGAGGAACTCGTCACAGTGATGGTCAAGGACATCGTCGACCAGATATTCAACGCGACAGTCGCCAACTGGTAGAGAGAAAGCCATTAAACCTATATAATTATAATATGGAAATAACAGAGTTGATAAAGCATCCGCAGTATCTTGACCGCGACACCTTGTACGAGTTGCGCTCGATGCTTGCACTCTACCCGTATTTCCAGACGGTACGCCTGCTACTGCTGCAGAATCTTTATCTGTTGCACGACCCGTCCTTTGATGCCGAACTGCGCCGCGCCGCCATCTATATCACTGACAGGCGCGTGCTCTTCCAGATGATTGAGGCCGCACACTATCGCCTGCGTACACCGCAGGTTCAGGCTAAGAAGGCTGATAATCCCGAAGAACGCGAGAATCGCACTATTTCGCTCATCGACAACTTCCTTGAATCAATCCCCAAGGAAAGCGAGGGCGGTCAGGAAAATCAGCCCAAACGGAAACCGACACCCGCTGACGCCGCTGTAGACTATGTGGCGTACCTCTTGGAGAGCGAGACTGATGATGACAAGATGGAAGAAGTTCCGCAACTGATAGGACAGGAACTGATCGACTCGTTCATAAATAATGACAAAACAAGGATTGTGCTGCCTGAGCAGCCACAACAGACGCCCGACCTTGAACAACCGGCAGAAAATGACGGGAAAGAGCCCGAAGAGGGCTACTTTACTGAAACTTTAGCCCGAATTTACATAAAACAAGGCCGATATTCGAAAGCTTTGGAAATTATTCAGCGATTAAGTTTGCAATATCCGAAAAAAAATGCTTACTTTGCAGACCAAATCCGCTTTTTAAAGAAGTTGATTATAAATAACAACAAAAAAAATAAGTAAAAAAGATGTACACTTTATTCATTATTCTTATCGTGATTGCAGCCGTGCTGATGATTGGCATCGTGCTCATCCAGGAGTCTAAGGGTGGCGGCCTCGCCTCCAACTTCTCTTCTTACAACCAGATTGGTGGCGTCCGCAAGACGACGGATTTCATCGAGAAGACAACATGGGGACTTGCCGTTGCTATGGTCGTCATCAGCATTGCTTGTGCCTATGTCGCTCCTCAGGCTGTTTCTGAAGGTTCGGTGCTCGATGGCATTGAGAACCCGACGACCAATCCTAACAACCTGCCCGGATTCGGCGCAAGCCAGCAGCAGGATAATGCCGCTCCCGCTAAGGATGCTGCTCCTGCAAAGGCTGCTCCCGCAGCTCCTGCACAGCCTGCAAAATAAGAAATACAGCTGAGTGCTGTTTATCGCTTGCCACTGATTTTGTCCCAGTCGATACTCACGACTTCTATCGGCTCGCCAAAATCAGTGGCAGTGATTTGTCGTTTTTTATAGTCAAACCTGACGACAACCCTGTCGTCAATGCTGACGCTGGAGGAGTCGAGGGGCACAACGTCGAAGAGTTTTATACTCTCTTCCTTTTCTCTGTGTGTCGTCACGTCGTCTTCACGATTCTTATTCTCGTACAGACATTCTTCAAAGTCTTTCAGGTACCACGTGTGTACGGCACCGTCGGTAGCTGTCTTCTTCCTGAGTGTGAGCATGGCCGACGCTTTCTGCTTGTCTATCCGGTACTCCGCGTATGCTTCGATGCCGAAAGTGGTTGCTACAATGGCGACGATACATACTATTGGCTGTATGAGGCACCCCAGGGCGAGCCCCTTCCAGCGCTTGTGGATAAACCCTATGACAGGGAAGGATAGGGTGGTAATCAAGAGCGTAAAGACGCACATGAGGATTTTTATGATAAGTTCAATGTTCAGGTTGTATAGCATGGTCTGAAGATGTGTTTGATGACGTGATTGGGTTGGTGTACTGGATGGCGAGCATGGTCAGGTCGTCGCTCTGTTCGGCGTCGCCCACGAACAGCTGCACTGCTGTCGTCATGGCTTCAATGAGTGGCTGAGGCTGGTTGACGGTACGCTTGGCAATGCTGACGATGTTTTCCATACCGAACTGCTGGCAGCGGCTGTCTTCGGCCTCGTTCAGGCCGTCGGTGTAGAGGAAGAGGCTTTCGCCGGTATTCATCTGTATGGCTTGCTGCGTAAACTCCCAGTCGCTGGCTATACCAGCAGGAATATTGGCGTCGCACGACAGGATGCTGACACCACCCTTGGTCAGCAGCAGGGGCGGGTTGTGTCCGGCATTGGAGAAGGCCAGGTGGCCGTTGCTTAGGTTGAGCACGCCAATGAAGATTGTGACGAACATACCCGTATCGTTGTTGCTGCTCAGGGCGTTGTTCAGGGCGATGGCAATGTGGTTGGGCTCCTGCGTGTAGGCCGAGATGTTACGGAACAGTGAGCGTGTCACCGCCATGACCAGTGAGGCTGGCACGCCTTTGCCCGACACGTCGCCGATACAGAAGAACAGTTTGTCGTCGTTGATGAAGAAGTCGTAGAGGTCGCCGCCGACGGCCTTCGCCGGCATCACCTGTCCGTAGATGTCCAGGTCGTGACGGTTGGGGAAGGCTGGGTAGGTTTTGGGCAGCATCGACATCTGTATGTCGTGGGCAATCTTCAGCTCACTCTCTATCGAGGCCTTGGTGGCCGTAGCCTCCTTCAGTTCTTTGATGTATGACGTCAGCGAGTGCTGCATATTCTCAAATGAGTCGCGTAGCAGGTGAATCTCGTCACCGCTCTTGATGGTTGGCAGCGGGGTGTCAAACTGTCCCATAGCCACCTTGTCGGCCGTGGCGGCCAACTGCTTCAGCGGACTTGCTGCGCGGACGATGGCCAGGCGGCTGACGAAGAAGGTGACCATCAGGATGAAGGTGATAATCATCAGCATGATAAAGCCGGCAATGATGCCGAATACGTTGAGTGCCGTGACGGGCATCGACAGGGCGAGACACCAGTTTGTTCCTTCCAGCGGCGCGTAGAAGATGTACGACTTCAGCCTGTTCACCAACACCACCTTGTCCGTCTCGTCCTCGCTCACGTTGTCGTCTGCCATGTCTTCTTTCAGCACTTGGGCCAAGCCTGGCGTGTCGGCATCTTTGATGTGGACGAAGAAGCTGCCTTTCAGAATGTGCCAGTAGTCGGGGTGGGTGATGTATTGGCCGTGGCGCTTGTCTATGACGTAGCTGTTGAAAAAACCGTCCTTTGTCAGGTTGAACGTGACGGCCTCCTTCTGGAAGATGCTGTCCTGCTGCTGTAGGAGCTGTGTCATGAAGTCCAGCGACAGGTCGGCACCAAGGATGGCGACGACACGGCCCTTTCGGTCGTGGATGGGGTAGAGGTAGGCCACTAACGCCGACTTGGTGTCGCGGCTGTCGAAGAATGGTGCCGACCAGTAGGCGGAGTCCTTGGCGACGGCTTCAACGAACCACTCTGCCTCTAAATAGTTGCCAATGGTGGCTTTCTGCGGCAGACTGTCTTGCCGGCAGACGTAGGGACAGTAAGTACGCCCTATCTGCGGGAAGTAGTTCTCGATGAAGCTGATACCACAGCTGCGAATGCGCGGGTTGTTGGCGACAATACGCTCCATAATGGCCTGTAGTTGCGCAGGCTGGTCAACGTGTTGCTCAATATCGAACACATTGTTCCTTACAGCCACGCTGACGTCCGACAGGGCGTCGCAGATAATCTTCCCCGACGACTTCATGTTGCTGTGGAACATGGAAGCACTTGACTCCACAATGAACTCTTCTGCCATGTGGTAGACGAGGTAGCCTAAGGCACTCATCATCACGAAAAGTACCGCCATCACCCAGCGCGTCAGTCTGCGGGCAAACGAGTGTTTATATTTCTTATGCTTCATCTATTATTTATGCCTGTTTTCGCTTGAGAAAAGGACTGGTTCACCTGTTATGATTGGTGTATGCTTTCGTCTTTTCCGAAATAATTTTTGCAAAGGTACTGAATTCCTTCTAAATGTGCAAAAGAAATAAGGAAAACTATGCGAATCTGGCGCAAATTGTTAAGCATAGCTGTGCATACCGCCCAGCAGGAAATTGACACCGAAGTAGGTCATCAGTATTGTCAGGAAGGCCATGGCCATATAGAGATGGAACCAGCGAGGACGGTGAAGCCAGGCTATGGACTGGGCGTGCAGGGGAATGCTGTAGACGAGCATCGTGATGAGTGCCCATACCTCTTTAGGGTCCCATCCCCAGTAGCGGCCCCACGACTGGTTGGCCCAGATGGCACCGATGAAGATGCCGGCTGCGAGACAGAAGACGGCGGGGTAGAGTAGGATGCGGCTCATGCGGGTGAGTTGGTCGATGGCCTGCTTGTGGCGGCTACCGTTGAGAATGAGTACCGTCAGTGCATTGAGCAAGATGAAGGCCAAAAGGGAATAGGCCACCATGATGACACAGACATGAATGCTGAGTAGGGGCGAGCTAAGCACGGGCATAAGGGGCGTTATCTGCGGGTTGGACTCACCCATCATAGCCACAAGCAACGTGAGTCCGGACAGCAACAGACCGAAGGGCATGATCAGCAGGAAGCGTCGCTGGGCGAAGAGCATAATCATCAGGCTGGTTAGAGCCATAAACTGCATAGTCTCGAAACCGTTGGTAAGTGGCAGGTGGCCTGACACGTAGCCTCGCAGGACAATGATGAACAGCAGGTAAGAGAGCGTTGCAGCGGCGACGGTGTTCATGACGACGGTTATCCATCGCGGCAGTTGTCGGCCTCGCAACCAGTGAGCGAGATAAATGAAGAAGCTGAGCAGTCCGAGTGTCATGAGCAGCATGGCCAAGGGACGTGTGTAGTCGGCGGTGTTGTAGAGCTTTTCAGCACGGAACGACATGTCGTCAGGTAGCAGCACGCCAGCCTCTTTCTGCTGGTAGGCCTTGATTTTGCCCAATACACTCTCCAATTGCTGGTAATCGCCCGTCCAAGCCAGTTCACCAATGTAGTCCATAGACTTGCGGATGAACATATACTTGCCTTCGGGCATGCCCTTGGGCAGACTGCCGCTCTGAGAGTACCACTCGATGCCATTGGCCGTGCGGTAGGGATAGATTTTTATCAGTTCGCCTCCCCAGAGCATCAACAGGATGTTCATCTTCTCGTCGGCCTCAATGATGGCTCGGCTGTCGTCAGTCTGTTCGCCGCTACGGATGTCGGCCAGCGGCTTCTCAAGCTTGTAGCCTGTTGCTGCGTGGAAGTCTTGGTAGCTGGCATAGCGCCCTTCGATGCCCAACAGCCGGGCTACGGCAGGCTTCACCTTGATGATGGGCTGTTCGGTCCATTCCGTGGGGCTGAGCATAAATCCCAGAAGCACCTGTTCGGCACTTAAACCCTCGTAGGTCGGTTTGCCATAGAGCTTGACCGTGAAGTCGTGGGCCAGTGTCTGTGCGGGACAGACACGCCCGTTCCAATAGACATAGAGGTCGGCGAAGCGTGCAGCGGTAGGCTGGGGGAGTGCTGGCGGTGCGGCGAGGGCATCGCTGAATGTGAAGAGGACGAGGCAGAGAACACTGGTCGCCTTCTGCGATAACAGCCGGCGGAACCCCTCGTTGGGTAGGACGAGCAGCAGGAACATAGCCACGAAGAGCATAGCATAGGCGGTATAGGTGATGGGCAGTCCCCACGGGTCGTGGTTGATTATCAGCCGTGTGCCATGCAGGTCAGGATCGTAGCCCGACTGATAGAAGCGGTAGCTCTGGTACTTCCCTATGTTGTTCATCGATACCTGCAGTGTGGCAGCAACGGTGTCATGCTCCACGACGTCTACCGTTGATACGTAGTCCATAGGCGACCGTGTGCCGGGATAGGTCTGAAGACTGAAGGATGCGAGTTGTAACTGGAACGGTAGTGGCTCAGTCTGTCTCGTCTCAGTGTTGGTGAAAGTCTTGACGCTCTCGCCTTCGCGCAGGCTTACAATACCTTGAACGCCAGAAAGGTGGGTCACCAGAGCACCTGCGAGAATGCCGACAAGCGACAGGTGGAGCAGCAGGACTGCAGGACGCCTGATCACCCTACTCCTGACAATGACGACGAGTGACGTGACGGCAGTGAGGGCCCAAAGGACAATCATCCACCATGACGTGTAGATTGTGGCGACGGCCACATCATGGCCATTAGTGTGCTCAACGAACGTTGCCGTGGCAAGTATCATACTAACCACGGCAAGTAATAGAAAGGGGATGTGGGTAAACTTCATTCCAATCAGATGGAGTTGATGAATTTCACCACAGCGTCACGTTCGGTCTTGCTCAGCTGACGGAATTTCTCTACTGAGCGACGGGCATCGCTTCCCTTGGCTCCGTGCCACATGATAGCCTCAATGACGTTGCGGGCACGGCGGTCGTGCAGACGGTCCTGGTGGTTAGCGACGAGCATGGAGAGGCCACGTCCCCAAAGCGGCGTCGTGCGACACCAACCTGTACGTATGTCGCTGACCATGTGTAGCTTATGCTGAACCATATCTGTGTAGGGCCATATCTTCTGGTGAGGGTAGCGGGGCATGTCGCTGTCTTGCGTGAAGAATCCGTTGGGATCCTGGATATGGTCGTCACCAGTAGTCCACGACGGACGATGGCAGTAGGTACAGCCTATCTCCTGGAACTTCTTCTTGCCCAACTGGAATTCTGCTGTCTTGACGTTGCGGGCAGCAGGTACGGCCAGACCGCGGTGCCACACCATAAAGTCGCGGTACTGCTGGTCGGTCATCTCGACATTCTGTTCACGCGAAATCAGATAGCTGTAGATGTCTTTCTCTACGTCGCCCGTCTTGTTCCACTCGGGGAAGTAGCTATAGAAGTCCTTCTGCACGTCGGGATCCTTCGACGACGTTTCGGCATAGTACTTGCCTGCCAGGTCCAGATAGTGATAACGGCGGTCGCTGCGTGTCACGTTGGTGATATTCCAGATGGCGTTGGCACCGGCAGCGTCGAGGACGGGGCCCCGACTTAGGGCATAGGTGAAGCGACGTACCCATTTCTTGCCTGGCGACAGCGCATTGGTGTACCATCCCACGTATTGTCCGTCCTTGAACATGGCACTGTTCAGTTTGACGCCAGCAGCGGCCTCGCGCTGATATTGCTCGATGATACTGTCCTCGGGAATGGCGTCGAGCAGTCCCGTACCGTAGATGCCGATAGTAGCTTCGAGTTTTACACCAATCTCTGAGACGTCGACGGTGACGTCCTTACCATCGCGGGCAACGACGATGGGCGAATAGAATCCGTCAGCAGTGATGCTGACGTCAGGGTAGATGAGCGAGTAGGTTTCACCGTCGGGGAACTTGTTGCCCCACTCATCGGTGTATTCCTTCCAGTCAATCTTGATTTTGCTCTCGTCGACAGGCGCTTTGAACGGGGCAACGGCCAGGGTCTGCGGCATACCGGCTACCGAGCGGATATAAGCCTCGGTCTGTTTGTCGTAGATGACAAGCAGGTAGCCGTTACCCTGTTCGGTGGCACGGTAGCTGGTAGTACGCTTGCCATAGCCGTAGCTGGGGTGGCAGTAGAGACAGCCGTTGCGCACCATGACGGGACCAAGTCCTATGAAGGCGCCGGTGCGGTTCTGGTTGTAGTCGCGCTCAAACTGATACTCACCCATCTGGAACGAGTGGTCGAATCCCTGTTCTTCGACAGCGGGCGCGGGTTGTTCAAAGGCCGACTTCGAGGCGTTGAAGGCGGTGCCGAGGCGACCGCCGGCATAGACCTCGTTGGGGTCGTAGCTGACGGTGTCCTGAGTGCTGCCCGACGCTGACGTGGCGGGAGTGGTTTGGAGAGAGTCGTTGTCAGAACAAGCGACAACAGAGAGGGCGATGCCGGTGATGAAGGCTATTCGCCATGGGTGGCGTTTCTTGTTGTTCATATATGGTATTCTGGGCTGTTGTGTTTAGCTGTTATTCTGTTTCTGCATTAGGGTCGAGTTTCTGCTTTAATGCTCCTAACGCGTCGTCGAGACTGTGGAGGGCGTCGATGGCCTTGCCTGCAGATGGGTCGGTATAGTTGAGCACGAAGGGACGCTTCATCTGGTTGATGGCAGTGAGCGCTGTTTCCATAGCCGCCATCGCAGCGCGTGCCTCGGTGGGGTAGGCTGTCAGACAGTAGGCCATGAGCGAGTTTTGTGCCGGCGTCGTGGCGTTGACCTGACCCAGTCCACCGTAGAGTGCCTGCTTACAGCCGCGGATGTTGTCGTAGAAGTCTTGAATGGAGTTGTAGGCGTGTGGCGACTCAATGTAAGTCTCGTCGTTGCCAGAGTAGGCTGCGGCAATCTTTGAGTCGGCCACTTCACCGATGATGTCGATACAACCGTCGATAATCTGGACGGTGGCATCGAGCACGGATGACCAGCGCGAGCCACGCTGTCCGGCGAGCAAGAACTCCTTGCCGAACTCAGCGTCGGGCGTCATTTCGGCCTCTTCGAGAAGGGTGATACGCGACGGCTCGGCATCAACGCTGGCCCAGGCCACCTCTAAGCGGCAGGCTGACAGATAGAGATCTTCTGCGACGGCAAGGACGAAGAACTTCTCGTCGGCGGTCAGGTCGCTGTAGTTGCGGGGCTGGCCGTTGCGGAAGATGACGTACTCCATAGCGTGGAAGCCCGTGAAGTTCTGCGTCGTGGCAATCATGTGTCTGACGTTCTCGGCATCGGCCTCGTCGGTGGCTGGCATGAGTCTCGACATGAGACTGACGAAGGACGCTTCGGCAAATGGCCATGTGTCAATATGGGGGTCGATGCCATAGCCAGAGGCGGCGCCGAAGAGGAACGACTCGCTGAGCTCCCAGTCCTGACGTGCCAGCTTCCACTGGTCGCACAGCTTGTTGAGGGCAGCTTGTGAATTAAGTCCCTGAGCCATCGGTAGCATGTTCTCGCAGTCGTTGGCCAGTTTCTTGTAGGTGGCGATAATGGTCTTGCTAAGATACTGTGAGTTGACTTCGAACAGCAGTGAGTCGCGCACCTGCTCAGCTGTAGGCTGGGTGGTGGCAGGTGTCGTTGCTGGTGTTGTTGAAGGCGTTGCTGGCGCCTCGTCATCGTCGCCACAGGCGGTGAGACCCATAGAGATGGTCGTTGATGCTATGAACATCATAGCGAGTCTTGATACTTTTTTCATTTCTTTTTCTCCTTACTTTTTTTGTTATTGATGATATGTTTGTGAAAAGTTTACAGCAGCCATCCGCTGAAAGCGATGCCGAGGTTGATGGCAGGCTCGGAGTTGTACTGCGATGTGAAGCCACGGTGCGAGTATTCGCCCTTGACAACAATCTCCTTCGTAGGGCAATAGTTCAGACCTACCGTCCACACTCGCTTCTGACACCATTCGTAAGTTACCTTGTTGTCGCCAGCCTCCATCGGATTGTAGTATTCGTAGCGTCCGAAGATGTAGAGCTTCTGGTCAGGACGCGACTTGCAAGTTAGCAGCGGCAGTATGTCGTAACCCGTCTCTATGGCGTAGTCCAACGCGTTGCTGCCCACGGGCTGGCGTTTCGACGGAGAGCCGTCCTGACTGGAGTGCTTGGGAAACGAGTTGTTGAATGTCGTTATCAGACTGGCATCACTTAGATGGGCGTAGTCTATGTTGCCACGAACGATGAGTCCCCAGCGATTGAGCATGAAGTCGAAGGCTCCGATAGCCAGGGCACCAGTGCAGTCCTTGTATTTTTCGGCACTGTGGGCACGCATGGTGTTGCTGAAGGTGTGGCCGTAGTAGCCGCTAAGACTCAGACGTAGGCCTGGCACCGAGTAGTTGTCGATGCGGATGGCACCGGCATACGAGTTGGCAATCTTGAATTCGTAGATGCTGTTGGCTCCGTAGTGGACGAAGCTCGAGGCTCCGAAGCGCTCGGAGTCGAGCCCGGAAAGAAACTGCAGTTCGTAGCGCCAGTCACTTGCGCGACCCCAGAGTGCCACGCCCGTCTGGTGCCAGGTACAGGGCAGAATGCTGTTCTCGCCCTCGGGACGGTAGACGGTGAAGAACTCCGTCGGCATGTGGTACTTGTTGGTCTGGCCAACGGGAACCACAATCTCGCCGGCACGTAGGTTCAGTGCCTTAGAAAAAGACTTCTGTATCCAGAACTGCTCCAAGGCGACCTCGCCACCCTTCTCGACTTCTGCCTCATATTCGCCGCTCTCGTCGGCATCTACCTCAACGGCACTCTCCGTGCCACCGTGCTCAAACTCTATCTCCATACCCATCGTCCAGCCATGGCCGAAATCGTAGCCCATGTTGACAGCAATGTGGGGCAGGTCGAAACGGCCGTGAGTGGGGTCGTCCTTGTATTTCTCAGGAAACTGGTAGCGATTGAAATGGTCGCTGTAAAAATTGCGGCTGGCGACAGCCTCGCCGTAGGCACCAAGAGTGAAATGCTTCTGAGCTACTGATGTCATGCTGAGCGTAGCCCCTAACAAGATGCCGAATGTCTTCAAATGGTTCATAATCGTAGGTGTTCTTGAAATTTGGCTGCAAAAGTACTTCCTCTTTCTCATTTCTGCAATACCTAAAAAAGATGAAATTCGTTGAAATTACCTACTTTTGATGATTGCGTATGTCATAATAAAGTTGTAATTTTGCACCATTAAATAATAATAGGTATGAAAAATCAGAAGATGTATGAGGCTGATGACAAAATGATTTCCCTCATCCGCGATAACTACGACCTGCTGCAGTCGTTAGGCCGTTTCGGCATTTCTTTGGGATTCGGCGACAAGACAGTCAGCGAGACTTGCGAAGACAACGGTGTTGACACCTACACCTTCCTCGCTGTGGTGAACTTCACTATAAATGGGTATGGCGACTTCGATGTTGACGATCAGATCAGCGTGCAGACACTGATGCATTATCTGGAAGCCAGCCATTCATACTATCTGGACTTCCAACTGCCTTTCATCCGTCAGGAACTGCAGGACAGTCTCGACTCGGGCGATTCACTGGCCAGGCTGATACTGAAATTCTATGACGAGTACGCTCAGGAGATACGCCGCCACATGACCTACGAAGAGCGCAATCTCTTCCCCTATGTTAAGGCACTCCTCGACGGCAAAGCTCCCACGGAATATAGTATCGATACCTTCTCCAAGCACCACAAGGAGGCCGACAAGAAATTGCGTGAACTGAAATTGCTCATCATCAAATACTTGCCCAGCGATGGTCTGCATAACAATAAACTGACGGCCACCCTCCATGATATTTACGACAACGAGGAATGGTTGCGACAGCATGCGATGGTGGAGGATCATATTTTCGTACCCGCCATTAAGCGGCTGGAGCGGCTTGCCAAGCAGGAAGACGTGTCGAAGAACATCACGGCAATGGTCTTCAAGGGAGGACAGGACAACAGCGAGGCCCTCTCCGACCGCGAGAAGGACGTCATCGTTGGCGTCGTTCAGGGATTGCTGAACAAGGAGATTGCCGAACGCCTGTGCATCTCGGTGAACACCGTCATTACCCACCGCCGCAACATCGCCCGCAAACTCCAGATACACTCTCCCGCCGGACTGACAATCTATGCCATCGTCAATGGACTGGTAGATATCTCAAGCGTCAAACTGTAATCCTCCGGTACGGCCGTCAGACAGGTTGCTTGATAGGCTCCATGTGGAGCGAGACATAGGTGTTCTGGCCAAAACGTTCTTTCAGTTTGCGCTCAATAGTCGTTGCCCGCTCGTGGACGGCGTCCAACGGCAACCGACCGTCCATTCTGATGTGGATCTCAATGGCTATATTATTGCCAATACGGCGGGTACGCAGGTTGTGGGGTTCCTGAACGTCACCAAACGACTGGATAATATCGATGATTTCCTGTTCCGTCTCAGCTGGCAGTGAACACTCAGTCAATTCCCCTATGCTCGATTTCAGCAGTTCGTAAACCACTTTAACCAACATCAGCCCAACGAAGATTGATGCCAAGGGGTCGAGCACTGCCCAACGCTCTCCCAGCCAGATGGCTCCACCAATGCCTATAGCGGCACCTATCGACGACAGAGCATCGCTGCGATGGTGCCACGCGTTGGCTTTCATGACCTGCGACTCAAGCCGACGACCCTTGTAGGCTGTGTATTGATATAGCAGCTCTTTGACCACTATCGACAATAGGGCAGCCCACAGGGCTATCCAGCCAGGAGTTTCCAGTTCTTCACCATCGCACCAGGCCAGGAGTTTCAGCATGCCAGACACCACAATGCCCGTAGCGGCTGCCATGAGTGCCAGCCCGATAAGGAACGAGGCGATGGTCTCGAACTTACCGTGACCGTAGTCATGCGACTTGTCCTGTGGCTTTGCGCTGATACTTACAAACACTAGTACCAGGATGTCGGTTACAAAGTCTGAAAGCGAATGAACAGCATCGGCAATCATAGCCGAGCTGTTTCCCAGAATACCTGCAACAAACTTAAAGGAAAGCAATGCCGCGTTTCCAGCACTGCCAACCAAGGTAACCTTATATATTTCTTTCTCGCGCGTCATACAATAGCTATTGTTTTCTTTTTGTGAAGATGCGTGCCACCATGGCTCCGCTGATATTATGCCATACGCTGAAGAGGGCGCCAGGGATTGTGGCCAGAGGGTAGGCGGCAAAGTGGATTGTGGCCAGGCTGCTGGCCAGTCCAGAGTTCTGCATACCCACCTCGATGGAGATGGCTCGCTTCTTGGGTTCCGACAGCTTGAGCAGTCGTCCTATCAGATAGCCGCAGCTGAGTCCGCAGAGGTTGTGGAGAACGACTACCAAGACGATCATCAGTCCACCGGCCAACAGTTTGCCGGCATTGGCACCGATGATGATGGCCACGATGAGTGAGATGGCTATTGACGAAATGGCCGGCAGGTAATCTGTTGCCTTCTCTGTGAACTTTGGCCAGATCCATTTCGCGATGAGTCCGATGACAATGGGGAGAATGACAACCCAGAGGATGCTCAGCAGCATACCCACCACGTTGACGTTGACACTCTTGCCTGCCAATGCCCACGTCAGCAGAGGTGTCATAAACGGAGCGAGTAAGGTAGAGACGCCCGTCATTCCTACTGAGAGCGCCAGGTCGCCTTTTGCCAGATAGGTAATCACGTTTGAAGCCGTGCCGCCGGGGCAGCAGCCTACCAGTACAACGCCAAGTGCCAGCGCCTCGTCAAGCTGAAACGTCCTTGCCAGTCCCCAGGCGAGCAGTGGCATGATGGTGAACTGTGCCAGACAGCCGATAATCACGTCCTTGGGGCGGCTGAAGACAATCTTGAAGTCCTGCAGGTTTAGCGTCAGTCCCATGCCGAACATCACGACGCCTAACAGATAGTTGATGACTGTTGGACGTATTTGTTGCAGCACATCGGGGAATACTAATGCCAGGACGGCAGCCGCCAGCACAAGGAAACCCATATATTCTGAGATATAGTGGCAGAGTCTTTTCATTTTGTTCCATGTAAAGATACTAAATTCCAAAGTTATCACGCTGCAAAGTTAAATATTTTTTTTGAATAACAACACAATCATTCTAAAAAGATTGTTTTGATATTCGGAATAAAACTATTACCTTTGCAGCGTGACAGATAGAATTAGAACCAATTTCAAAACCAACTTATGAGAAAGCTATTCACTACACTGCTGATGATTCCGGCCATGATGGCGGCATCGGCACAGACAGAGAAGACGAAAGGGTTTGACGACCTGTACCATTACATCGAGAACCTCGACGTGTTTGAATGCGGTCAGGAGGAAGGCCGCGCGTACTACATTCCCGGACATCGGGTACTGCTGAACGGACGGTGGAAGTTCTGCTACGCCGACACGCCGCAGGAGATACCGGCTAACTTCTTCGAGGAGAAATTTGTGGACGCGAAGTGGTCCACTATCGACGTGCCGTCGAACTGGGAGATGCGGGGCTACGGCGACCCGTTGTTTCGTAACGTGGCCGCGCCGTTCAAGGCCGACCCGCCCAAGACACCGCGCGACTACAACCCGACGGGTGCCTACCGCACCACGTTCACCATTCCCGCCGACTGGAGCGGCGAGGAAGTGTTCCTGCGTTTCGAGAAGGTGGCGTCGGCCTCGTTCCTGTGGGTCAACGGTCAGGAGGTGGGCTACAACGAGGGCGCCCAGGAGCCTGCCGAGTATAACATCACGAAGTATCTGAAGAAGGGCCGCAACACGCTGGCCATGAAAGTCATTAAATACAGCGACGGCTTCTATCTGGAAGGGCAGGACTACTGGCGACTGGCCGGCATCTTCGACGATGTGTGGCTCTATGCCACACCCAAGACCCGCCTGTTCGACTGGTACGTGACCACCGACCTGGACCGCGACTACCGCGACGCCGACCTGAACATCGAGGTGACTGTCAGGAGCTACGACGCGCAGCCCGTCAAGACACCGCTCAAGGTGCAGGCCGTGCTGACCGGAGCCGACGGACGGGAAGTGGCGCGCTTAGAGAGTGGTTCTGGGTCAATGGTTAATGGTCAATGGTCAATGGTTAATGGTCAATGGACAATGACGCTGACCATGAGCAAGCACATCAGCAATCCCCTGAAATGGACGGCCGAGACCCCGAACCTGTATGAACTCAAGATGTATCTCGTGGATGCCGCCACAGGCAGGCGCCTGTCGGAAGCCACGACAGAGGACGGCCGTCAGGACGTGGGCTTCAAGGAGACCGAGATGCGCGACAACGTTTTCTACCTGAACGGCAAGCCGCTGAAGGTGAACGCCCAGTGCTCGCACATGCAGGACCCCGACAACGGCCACGCCGTGACGGACGAACTGGTGAAGAAGGACATGACCATCCTGAAGCAGTTCGGCTTCAACGGTGTGCGCACGAGCCACTATCCGCCCGTGCCGCGCTATCTGGAGTATGCCGCCCGCTATGGTCTGTACATCATCGACGAGGCCGGCGTTGAGGCCCATGCCACCGAGTGGGTGTCGGGCGACAAGCGCTTCATACCGATGTACCGCGAGCGAGTACGCCGCATGGTGCTGCGCGACCGCAACCAGCCGGCAGTGCTCTTCTGGAGCGCCGGCAACGAGAGCGGCGAGGGGCCGAACATCGGCGAGGTGATAGCCGAAGGACGCAAATACGACCACACGCGCTGGTGGATGTACGGCGGCAATGCCTACAGCCATCCCGCTGAGGACATCATCGGCCCGCGCTACCCGACGGCGCTGGCCCTCGACCTCAGGGTAGGCCGCCACGGCGATGGCGACGTGCGCCCGTCGTTCATGGACGAGTATATATCGGTGGCTGGCAACAGTGGCGGTATGTTCGACGAAATGTGGCGCGCCGTCTATACCCACGAGCGCTGTATCGGCGGTGCCGTCTGGGACTTCGTGTCGCCGGGACTGACACAGTCCGCGCGCAGGCTCACTGACAAGTCGGGTCATGACGTCATGGCCCACATCATGGGCAATGCCAAACTGGTGGCCGACAGCCGTAACCGTAAGAACCACGTCATCGACCTGAGCGGCCACGACGAGTGGGTGGAGGTCTATCGCGACGACTGCCTGGAACTGACTGGCACGACGCTGACCGTCAGCTTCGACGTCTGTCCGCGCAAGCTCATCAGCTCATGCGGCTCGTTCGTGACTAAGGGCGAGTGGCAGTTCGGCGTCGAGCAGCGAGGCAAGGAGCAGCTGGTGTTCTACATCAACACCGACAAGGCGCCGACTACAGAGAGCGAAGCCGGAAGACAGCCCTTCGGCAGAAGGCAGGCAGCCGCGAATCACAAGTACGAGCTCAAAGCTCCGCTGCCCGCCGACTGGGAGAACAAGTGGCACCATGTGGAGGCCCGCTACGACGGCAAGCAGATGACTGTGAGCATCGACAACGCGGAGGCGGCACGGATGGAGGCACAGGGTTACATCATCAATGCACCGTTTCCCGTGAACATAGGCCGCAACGAACAGACCCACGGACAGGACACCCGCGTGTACATCTGCGACGCGCTGATGGACAACGTCATCATTGCCGACGCGTCGGGCCAACTGCTGAATCTCGACTTCGAGACCGAGCAGAAGGA
Source organism: uncultured Prevotellaceae bacterium (assembly GCA_900316475.1). Taxonomy (GTDB): domain Bacteria; phylum Bacteroidota; class Bacteroidia; order Bacteroidales; family Bacteroidaceae; genus Prevotella. The sequence goes on along the minus strand of ONDA01000003.1, from coordinate 11,893 downwards.
GGACAAATATTTCAGTTACGGCATTGGTGCCCGCACCTACGGCACAATCTGGCCCGACCGTACCGTGCAGCCGGAAATCTGGCAGATGAAGAAGTCGGCACAGCCCATATCATGCCGACTGCTGAGTGCCGACAACGGTACGGTGGAGATATGGAACAGGAACCACTTCCTGAACACCTCTTATTATAATATGAAGTGGGAACTCTATGAGGACGGCACCTGCCTGCAGCAGGGCACGCTCACTCCCGACGTGGAGCCGCTCGGCAAGAAGGTCGTCACCGTGCCATACAGCCGCCCCGCCTTAAAGCCCGGATGCGAATACCGCCTGATGATAACCAGCGCACTGAAGGCCGACGAGATTTGGGCGCAGAAGGGTCACGTCGCCGCCTGGGACCAGCTGGAACTGCCCTGGCGGCAGCTGGCCGTACCTTCCGACAAAACCATCGGCCGTGCCACCCTGACCCGCACCACCGCCACTGTGCCCGGCGCTTCTCCGTCGGGAGCCGCCACTGTGCCCGGCGCTTCTCCGTCGAGAGCCGCCACTCTGCCCGGCGCTTCTCCGTCGGGAGCCTTCACCGTGAGCGGCGACGGTTTCGCCTACACTTTCACAGCCGACGGCCAGCTCTTCAGCATCCGCCAAAACGGCCAGGAACTGCTCAAGTCGCCGCTCCAGCTGAACGTCTGGCGCGCCCCGCTGGCCCTCGAGGTGGACAGCTGGGACCAATGGAACATCACCTACAACAACCGCAAGGCCTGGAACGGCTCGCAGATAGCCAACGAGTTCTACAGCAACAACCTGAACGCCATCACCCGCATACCCATCTCCTGCCAGGCATTCGAGGCCGACGGACAGGTGTATGTCAACGTGCGCTGCTTCTCGCAGTTCGGGACACCCGTCAACACGTCGCTCGACGCCTACATCACCGGCCTGCGCTATTCGGGCTTTTCCGAGGTCTATGAATACCGCATTAACGGTGACGGCACCATCGCTCTGCATCACGTCCTTGAACCCGAAGGCTCGATGCCGGCACTATTGCCCCGCATCGGACTGACCATGACGCTCATCGACCCGATGCAGCAGGTGAAGTGGTACGGTCGCGGCCCCGAGGAGAACTATCCCGACCGCAAGACCGGCTACGCCATCGGCATCTATGAGCGTAAAGTGGACGATATGTTCGAACCCTACCTCATACCGCAGGACTGCGGCCTGCGCTGCGACAACCGCTGGCTCACCATGAGCGACGGCAAAGGTCAGGGACTGCGATTCGCCATGGACGAACCCTTCAACTTCAACGCCTACCACTACAGCACCGACAACCTGACGAAGGCGGTATATACCTATCAGCTGCAAAAGCAGGACGGCATCACCCTGAATCTGGACTACAACACCACTGGCGTAGGCTGCACGGCCTGCTACGTACTGCCCGGCTATCAGGTCAAGCCCACCCGCTACGAGCGTCGGCTGACGATAAAACCATGTTCAGGCAGATAACAATCAGTCTATGAAAAAGCTAACAAAAAGGATGACTGTCGTCAAGCGCGGCAGTCAACTTTCTACAGTCTCACGCCCAATGACACGCGGGCATAGGCATCGAAGATATTGACTTTGCACTGATCATTCTTATAATTGAAGTTGTTGTACTGCGCCTGGACTCCAAGGAAGAAGTCCTTCCAATGGTAGGCTATGCCGAGGCGCAGGTCAAGGTTGAGGCGGAACATGCTGTACTCAACCTCTGGCTCTATATCCCAGTAGTCAAACTGGTTGCCCGACTCCTTGACCATCAGGATGGATTTATGCGTCTTTCCGTTGGCCCATGTCTTCGTCTCCTTGTTCCAGTCTCCGTAGTCATCGACAGGATCTTTTGGAGACAGACCGTAGTTGGTTTCGTATCTGTAGGCTTTCACGCGGTTATAGACGCTGATGGTAGGCATGGCCATCACGTTGACGACAAGGCCGCGCAACGGTACCCAGTTGTAGCCGTAGCCCACGCCGAGATTCCCCTGATGCACTTTGGCGCGGTAGACGCCGTGACCGATAATCATATAGACGACGTTTCGTATGTCCGCATAGTCGAACGACGACTGATACCATGTGGCTCCTAACAGAAACGAGCCAGCAGAGCGGCGCTGGATGACCGATTGGTTGTAGGCGGCAGCCTGTGAGTAGCGACGCCCGTTGAACACGTAGTAGCCGTTGATATAGACGGAGCGTATCCATACCGGCGAAGGCATGCTGACGACCGTGTCCCAGGACACGCCGGTAGTCTGCCCGTTTTCGTAGTCTGTAGAACTAAACTTGGCGTCTTTCGTGTTGAAGCGTCTCAGCCGGAAGTTAAAGCCGTACTTGGCTCCTGTCGAACTGAAAGAGTAATAGCGGCCGGCGTTCTTGGTGATCGACTTGGAATAGGAGAACCCCGTACCACGATAGCCTACCCAGAAACCGACGGAAGAAGCCACAGGAGGCTCAAAACGCAGATTCCAGTCTGTATGTTCGTTGGTCTCGGCTATGTCGATGCTTTGGCTATAGTCCACATCTACCACGTTCTCCTTATAGCGGAGTATCACCCTCCACGGCTTCTCGGGCACTTCGATGTAGTGAGGGTCCACCGCCGCCTTGGCTTTGTTGTCTAAGTATTGCTGTCCCTGCTGGAGCCGTACCATTAGGTTCGGCTTACCGTCCTTTGTCCCAACGCTGTCTGTCGGTTCTTGTGCTAGTGTTGTTACTGCATTCATGAAGCATAGCAAGCAGCAAATGATAATTCTTCTTATCATGCTCTGAGTTTTTGACGGTTGCAAAAATAATGTTTTTTTTGAAATAATTCTCAAAACTGAGAGCAAATTTAGCGATTTTTCGCTGATTATTGCTAATTTTGCAAGAAAAAGTTCTTTCAAATACAAACAAATATGTACAGTTTGATATATAAAGTAACGACAAGCACCTGCGACAGCGAGGGTAAACTGAAACTTTATTCCGCCCTCCAGATGATGCAGGACTGCTCAGAGATGTGGATTGATTCTGAGCCTGGAGTGAAACAGTACTTCACAGAGCAGAACATGGCACAGCTGTTAGCAACGCGCCAGGTTGAGATTATCCGCGTGCCTGACTACAAAGAAGAGTTGACGGTGACAACCTCCGTCTATGGCATGAAACCCATGTTCGGATTCCGCAATACGTTCATCTACGACGCACAGGGAAATCCCTGCTACAAGACATGGAGCATGGGAGCATTCGTAGACAAGGCGGTTGGCAAACTGAAACGTGTGGACGATGCGACCATACAATCAATGAAGCTGGAACCGCAGTTGGAGATGAACTACAAAGACCGTCGCATTATCCTGCCTAAGACAGAAGGTAAAGCGCTGGAGCCGATAAAGGTTCTACGTGCCGACATTGATTACAACAAGCATCTGAATAATGCCAACTATGTCCGCATGGCGATGGAACTGTTGCCGGAGGATTTCGTGGTAAAAGGTCTTCGCGTAGAATACCGGGTAGCAGCCAAGCTTGGTGATGGTTTGATTCCTGCTATTTACAAAATAGCTGACGGCTTTATCGTTTCCCTGTCTGTCGGGAGTGAGGTGAGTGCTATCATTGAGTTTACATAAGTTTTGCCCCCCAAGTCAGACGTGGCATCTATGCGTCAGGTTACCGTTTGGACTAAAACAAGAATACAACTATGTTAGGAAACTTTTCTTATTACAATCCCACCAAACTGTATTTTGGTGATGAGTCCCTGAACTTCCTCAAGGACGAGTTGAAGGGCTACGGCCCAGTGGTGCTGCTGAACTACGGCAGTGGCAGTGTGAAGCGCAACGGCATCTACGACCTGGTGATTGCCATTCTGAAGGAGGCTGGCAAGACCGTCGTTGAGAACCCGGGCGTGATGACCAACCCCACGTTGGAGAAACTACGCGAGGGTGTGAAGATAGCCCGCGAGAACGAGGTGGACCTGATTCTCGCCCTCGGTGGCGGCAGCGTGTGCGACTACTCGAAGGCTGTGGCAGCATCCGTCTATTACGAAGGCGACTACTGGGACCAGTTCTGGCTGAAGCAGCAGAACCCCGCCGCCGACCAGCGGCTGCTGCCCGTGGGCTGCATCCTGACGATGGCCGGTACAGGCTCGGAGATGAATGCCGGCACGGTGATTACCGACGCCGAGCATACGTTCAAGGTGGGCCACGTGTTCGACAGCCGACTGATGCCCCGGTTCTCCATCCTCAACCCGAAGTTCACGATGACCGTGCCCGAGAACCAGATGAAGGCCGGCATCTACGACATCATGAACCACATCATGGAGCAGTACTTCTCCGACTTCGACGACAACACCAGCGACTATCTGGCCGAGGGGCTGATGCGCTCTGTCATTCACAGCAGCCGCATCGCCGTGAAGAACCCGCAGGACTACGAAGCCCGCTCGAATATCATGTGGACGGCCACGTGGGCGCTGAACACCCTCATCGGACTGGGCAAGCAGCAGGACTGGATGGTACACATGATAGGCCACAGCGTGGGAGCCTGGACGCACGCTCCTCACGGCTATGCGCTGGCTTCCGTCTCAATGGCCTACTATCGTCGTGCCATGCAGAACGGACTGCCTAAATTCGTGCGCTTCGCCAAGAACGTATGGAACGTCAGCGGTGAAGGAATGACCGACGAGCAGATAGCCGAAGCTGGTCTGCAGGCCCTGAAAGCCTGGATGCAGGAGGTTGGTCTGCCTCTGACCATCAGCGAGCTGGGGGCCACCGCCGACATGATTGCCGGCATCACCGAGACCACCGTGGTCTATCCCGCCGGTTATCTGAACCTGACGAAGGACGACGTGACGGAGATTCTGAAGGAGAGTATGTGATATGAAACGACTCGTCTGATTATTCACAGCAATATTAAAGCCCGGCCTGCATGACACTGCAAGCTGACGCTCTGTGTCTATTCGACAGTAATGCTGATGACCGTCTCGCCAGGAGTCTTGTCGGCCTCTCGGGGCAGATAAACGGGCATGTTGGCCTGCAAGGGCAGGATGCGCAGCTCCAGTTGGCGACAGCCTTTGGGCAGGCGGCTGAGGGCATAGCAGAATGGGCGACCGTTGTAGAAGTTGTCATCAATCAGTTTCCCGTCGGCATAGAGACGCGCCACGTCACCACGATAGCGGATGGTCATCAGACTGTTGAGTGAGTCGGGCAGCGTGATAGTATAGACGGCGGCGGCATCAAAGTCTTCGTCGGATGGGGCCTCGGCCACCTTCTTTGCTCCAACAACAATCTTTCTCTGTGGGCCGGCAGCCTTGACTTTCTCCCAGTGGAGATTCTTTCTGGGGAAAGCGTCCCGTTGGGCCGAGCGGAGTGACTCTTTACCTTTCGTCACATTGGCAAGGAACAGACGGTTAGCCTCGGCTTCAGTCAGCAGATAGATGTTCTCGCATACAGGCCTCGACGTGCCGCGAGGTTTCACGTTTTTCAGCGTCTTGCCGCTTTGCAGGGCGATGGTGGTGGGAATGCCTGTCACCTGCTGCATGTATATCTTGCCGTCACGCTTTGCCACCAGCTGGCCTGTGGCGTAACGGATGCCGTCAATGTTGACAGGAAAAATGCAGACGGTAGCAGCAGGGATGGTCAGCCGTGGCAGGGTGATGCCACATGCCTTCAGCTGTATGTCTTTCTTAGCCGTCAGCGGCTGCAGGCGTTCGTAGTTGTTGACGAAGATGAAACCGGCATCGTCTTTCTCCCTCACGGCCCAGCGCAGCGAGTCGTCATAGCCCTGCCGCACATCCTGCGGGCTGGGGAACGACGCTTCCATCAGCGCCAGCTGCTCACCCCAGTCGTGCATGAAGAGATGGAGCTTGCGCAACAAGTAGTAGTGCTCACCCCGCTGCCCAAACTCGCCAAGCGGTGCCTGAAAGTCATAGCTCTTCACATTCAAGTCGTTGTTGGCTGTCCCCAGTGTGTGTACGGTTTCGTTGAGCGTGATGCCCGTCATGCTCTCTGGGTTCGTACCGCCATGATACATATAGTAGCCCAGCAGGTTGGAGCCGGAGCCCAACTTGACTACGGCCATGGAGTAGGCATCCTCGGGATAGACGTAGGGACGACGGTGGTAGGCGGTAGCCATGCCGCCCCCCAGTTCGCAGGTGAAGTAGGGATAGTCGTCGTCGCCCTTTGCCGTCTCTGCCTTCTGTTCACCTAAAAGGTCAGTGCCGATGGCGGTCGATGAGCGGAATGCCTTGAAGTTGAAAGCCTTGTAGTAGTTGCCGGCCCCCTCCTTGGTGCTCTTCTCCCAGAAGCCGTCAGCATAGTCGCCATAGAGCGGCAGCAGTTCGCCGAAGGGTACGGGGCGCGTCAGTGCGGGCCAGCCGGTACGGGTGTAGAAAGGCAGGTCGTAACCGATACCGAGGGCTATCTTCTTCAGCGCCATCAGATAGTCACCGGAGCCGCGATACTCATTGTCGAACTGTGCCGCAATGACAGGACCGCCGTCTTTCCACTGCAGCCCTTGCACCTGTGTGAAGATCTGACGGTACAGCCTTTCGACATAAAAGAGGAAATGAGGGTCGGTACTACGAAGCTTGATGGACTTACCGCCCCTCTCGCCCTTGGGCGAAAGGCTCCACAACCAGTCGGGCAGTCCGCCGCAGCGCACTTCGCCATGACAGAAAGGTCCGACGCGCAGCACCACCGGCATCTGCTCCGACTTGCACACCTCGAGGAAACGCCGCAGGTCGCGCTGCCCGCTCCAGTTGAAGATGCCTTCCTGCTCCTCCACATGGTTCCAGAATACATAGGTGGCAATCAGCGTGACGCCGCCCTCCTTCATCTTCCGCACCTCTGCAGGCCATTCGTCGGCAGGGATACGCGAATAATGTATTTCGCCCATTACAGGGCATACACGACGGCCATCGACCATCAGACTATGACGGTCCCACGTCACGCTGGCACCAAAGGGAAACTGCTGGGCCATCATTGGCAGACTCAAACATGCTGCCATCAACAGGGTCAGAAATGCTATTTTCTTCATTATCAGTTTTTATTGTTTTCTTGTTTGTTGGCTTATTTTTCGCGACAAGGATGACATGCTACACGATGCCGGCCACTCTTTTCACGTGGCGATTGAGAGTCTGTTGAGCAATATGTCTTTCTACTCCTTGCGGATTGCGGCGTGCAAATATACGAAATAATGCTGACGTAGCAAAGCGATTCTGGAAGATTAACGCAATTAGTCGCCAAGGGCAAAGCTCTGGTGGAGTATTTGAAAGCGCTGGGCGTGCTGATGCACAAGGTGTCGCCCAAATCTGCCACCAAGCACCGCCTCTACGACCCTGAGACGGGCGAGTACCTCAACGACGAGGCGATGAGACCATCGAGCAGGCACATGACGACATGAAGCACGGCAGGCTGAAAACATACAGCTCTGCGGATGAAATGTTTAAGGACTTGGGCATCAACGTATGAAGTACACCATCATACCCTCAAAGCGTTTCCTGAAGGACTTAAAGCGCTGCGAAAAGCGTGGTTATGACATGCGGCTGCTCAAGGATGCCGTCGCATTGCTTGGAGAGACAGGCACACTGCCAGCAACGTATCGCCCCCATAAGTTGTAACGTATAGAAATCAATTATTTAAATGACAATACAAGAATTTCGTGATTACATGGCATCGGGCAAACCCGTCGTTGGCGGTGGTGATGTCCACATGATGTTCCATCAGCTGTCGCAGGAGGCCCTGAAGATAACAGTAGAGATTAACGGCAAGTATCATACTCCAGAGCAGTTGCACGATTTGCTGGAACAGCTTTGGGGGCGTGAGGTACCCAAGACGGTAGGCATGTTTCCTCCGTTCCATACCGACTGCGGCAAGAACACCATCGTTGGTGAACGGGTCTTCATCAACATGGGTTGTAAGTTCCAAGACCAAGGTGGCATTACTATCGACGAGGGCGCTCTCATAGGTCACAACGTCGTGCTGGCAACCATCAACCACGACCTTGACCCTGCCAAGCGTCAGAGTATGAGCTATGCTCCCATCCACATTGGTAAGAACGTCTGGATTGGAGCCAATGCTACGGTGTTGGCAGGCGTGACCATTGGTGATGTGCTGTCGTGACAAAAGATGTTGAACCGAATACCATTGTTGGAGGTGTGCCAGCAAAGGTGATTAAAAAGATAGAAGTATAAAAAAATGAAAAAGGTAATTGTTATTTCTACGAGCCTTAGACGGGGCTCAAACAGCGACATGCTCGCTGACCAGTTTGTGGAAGGAGCAAAGTCTGCGGGAAACGAGGTGGAAAAGATTTCTCTCGTTGGCAAGAACATTCAGTTCTGCAAGGGCTGTCTGGGTTGCCAAAAGTTAGGGCGTTGTGTCATCAATGACGACGTGAACGACATCATGGCCAAGGTGCTGAAGGCTGATGTTATCTGCTGGGCAACACCTATCTACTATTACGAGATGAGCGGCCAGATGAAGACCCTCATTGACCGCATGAACGCGATGTATGAACAGGATTATGCGTTTCGTGATGTCTATCTGCTGACTACGGCTGCAGAGGATGAAAACGAGACGCCGAAGCGTGCCGAAATGGGCTTGACGGGCTGGATAGACTGCTATCCCAAGAGTCGCCTGGCAGGAACGCTTTTCTGCGGAGGTGTGAATGACCCTCGTGAGATTGAGGGCAATCCCAAACTGCAGGAGGCTTTTGATTTAGGAAAGAACATTGGCTAAGAACGAGATTGTTAGTAGATCATGGGGTTGGTTCTCCTGATCATTTTTCAAATTAAGTGAAATGCGAATGAGACAAGTAATAAAGCATAGAGATATCAGACTCTTGAAAATGATTAGGAGAACCGACCCCATGATCCCCCAGTTTTGTCGCCGATGACGGACTTCATGCCGGTATCATCCGACGGACAGTTTTGTCGCCGATGACGGACTTCATGCCGGTATCATCCGACGGAAAAACACGTTGGGTATGGCCACGCCAAGGGCTATGAAGAGAATGATGAGCGAGGCCTGTATCGCATAGTTCATCGCCACGGTCACCTCGCCTACGACACCGTGCATATTGATGAACGCAAACAGGGCGCGATACATCAGCACACCAGGTATCATCGGGATGACACTCGGAATGCTCAGCAGCTGGTGGGGCGTGTGCAGCCGGCGCACCAGTGCGCAGCAGAGTATGCTCACAACGGCAGACCCTACGAACGAACCGACGACAAGCCCCAGGTCAAGCCCGATGTTGCCGCTGGAGGGTCCGAGGTTGACGAAGTTGCGCGTGCAGACGCTGACGACACCGCCCAGTGCCACAAAGCCCATCAGATGGCGCGGCGTGTTGAATATCATGGAGAAGCCGATGGCCGAGACGGCGGCTGCAAGCGAATACTCGTCGTAGGCATGATGGGGAGTCATCGGCAGGTCCTTGGCAAAGTTGTCTATGCCACACACCTGAATGGCAAAGGCAATGCCGAAAGCCATGGTCACGCCTACCTGGGTGTAGCCGGAGAGCATGTCGCTGACAAAATTGATGAGCGGTACCCCAGGCACGATGAACAGCGCGCAGGCCAGCAGCGGATGCCACGGCGTGCTGGATGCAAAGATGCCCATCGGCCCGCCCGAGGCCGTAGCCCACTGCGACAGCTCGCTGAAGGCCCAGGCTATCAGCGTAGAGACGAAAGCTGCCACACCGGTGTTGACAAGGGCATTGCTGCCCACTGCCCCCAGCCACATACGCAGACGCAAACCGAGGATGGCGGCAAGGGCTGCATAGAAGAAGGCCGTCCAGTCGCAGCCAAACTGTATGCAGAAGCCGCCGCAGGCCAAACCGCCCCCCACGGCCACCTGCCAGGGGGAATAGTTACGGCGCTGGCAGGCTATCTGCGACAACTGCCGTTCATAGTAGTCGAGCGAGTAGCCCGTGCGCTGAGCCTCACACGACAGATGGCTCGCCTGCCGCAGCGTGTCGAGGTTGATGCCATGGCGCTCTACACGCTGAAAGCGCGTAAACGACTGCCGGCAGTCAGACAGGTTAACCATCAGCATGTTGTAAACGATGTAGATGTTGAGCCTTTCGAGCGGCAGACCCATGTAGGCAGCAACGCGCTTCATGGTGCGCATCACGCGGCTCGTGTCGGCACCGCTCTCCATCAGCAGGCATCCCGTGCGCAGCAGCAGGCCGAGCCTGCGTTGTATCTCTCCCTCGCTCATCATATCCACTATCCACTGCATGTTGTCTGGTTGTCCGAGGAATGCGATAATCGCCTCCCTCTCTTCAGGGCGAGCCTTGATGAGCAGGTGATCGCCTTGATGCAGCACGGTGGAGTCGGCTGGACTCATCACGTTCTTCGCCGAGTCGGCTGCAAGAATCTCAGAGACGGTAAAATGTCGGCGGATGAGTTCTCCCACCTTCCCAAGCGTCATGCCCTCGATGCTGTCGTGCTCCACCCTGACGGCAAAACTGCGCTCACGTGAACGATGAAGATACCAGTACGCACAGGTGAAGAATACTGCAAACTCTCCTAATACAATCAACCAACTTGTTGTCATTGTCTTGTTTCCTTTCTGTTTTATTTGTTTAACGTTCGATTTCGGGGTGCAAAATTACGGCCTTCTACCGACATGGCCAGCAATCGGTAATGGTTTCTGCCGAATGTGGTGATTGGCTAAACACCAAATGCTGCTATCGGCAAAAACGATAGCAAAGCATGCTGACGTTTCGATGATTTGTGGTAACTTTGCAGCCGAAAACAGAATGTACAATGGAAATAAGACAACTGAAATACTTCCTCCGCGTGGCCGAGACGCTCAATTTCTCGCAGGCTGCACGCGAACTTTTTATCACCCAGAGCACGCTCTCACAGCAGATTCTGCATCTGGAGCAGGAACTGTCGCAACAACTCTTCGTGCGCAATAGCCATGAAGTGATACTCACCGAGGCCGGAGAGATGTTGCTGCCGATGGCACGCGACAGCGTATATATGGTGGACAACTGCGTGCAGCGGATACAGGAGCTGGGACAATTGCTGACGGGCGAACTCAATATAGGTGTCACCTTCTCCTTCAGCGGCATCATGGCCGAGACGATGATCGTCACCTTCTCCTTCAGCGGCATCATGGCCGAGACGATGATCGACTTCATGCACAAGCATCCGAAGGTGAAGCTGTCCGTCTGCTTCTCGTCGATGGAAGACCTTATGGAACGGCTGCAGCGGCACGAGCTTGACCTCGTGCTGGCCTTCAAGCCCAGTGAGGGCAATCCGCGCATCGAGAGCCAGGTGCTCTTCAACAATCGTCTGGCAGCCGTCGTCAACAGTCAGCACCCGCTGGCTCAGCAGAAAGACATCACGCTCGAAGACCTGCAACGCCATCCGCTCGTTCTGCCGACGAAAGGCCTGCAGGCCCGCAATGCCTTCGACAGGATGACGGCGCACAGTGGACTGCAATACAACATTAAGGCCGAAATCAACAACGTAGGCCTTCTCTTCAAGTTTGTTCGCCAGACGAAGTATGTCACGGTACTCTCCGAGTCAACCGTCATCGACGAGACGGGCCTTGTAGCCATTCCCGTCATCGGCAGTAGAAGCACAGTGGCTGATGGTGCCGAAGGCTTCAAGAATGAGATGGAAGGATGCATCCACACCCTGAAGAACGGTTATCAGAAAGCTTCTGCACGCGAGTTCATCCACTTGCTCCACCAGAGCACTGCCATCTGGAAGACAATGGGTGAATAGAGGCTGAAACTGTTGTCATTATCTGAGTCAATGTTTAACCACATAAACCAGGAGAGGGTGTGCCTATTTTGACACACCCTTCGCGCGTAGAGTATTGTCATAAGCCAAAATGAACCCTCACCTCCCTCACCTCCCACACCTGAGCTTAGGTGCGGGAGGTGTGGGAGGTGTGGGTTTCT
>ONDA01000016.1 GCA_900316475.1 uncultured Prevotellaceae bacterium | reverse complement strand
AGTGTCCAACATTAAACATTAAAGATTAAACATTAAACACTCGCTTCTTGTACTACTTGTCTCTGTTTATGAAAATCTTTCAAAGAACTCTTTCTTCAGTCGCTTCATACTCGTTTTTGAGCGAAAGCGGATGCAAAGGTACGCACTTTTTCAATACGCTCCAAATATTTCGGCAATTATTTTTCAAAAAACATCAAATTTTTCTGAATTATTTACAATTTACGCCTTTTTTACGATAAAAATGCTCAATTCATAGAGTATCCATATAGGAAATGCGACCACAAAAAGCGTAAAGACATCCGTTGTTGGAGTGACGATAGCAGCCACTACCAATATGGCGACTATTGCCTGCCGTCTGTAGGCGCTCATCATCGGCGAAGTGATGATTCCGAAGCGTCCGAGCAACCAGCATACCACCGGCAGCTCAAAGAGCACGCCCATCATGAAGGTCATTCCTATTAATGTATCGATATACGACTGCAAGGTCAGCATATTATCAATATCCGTACTGACTTGATAGGTTCCGAGGAAGCGTACGGTCAGCGGGAAGATGAGGAAATAGTTCACGATTGTTCCCAAGATAAACATCAGATAAGCCATTCCGACGAGCCAGACAGCATAGCGACGTTCCTTTTCGTACAATCCGGGAGAGACGAACCGGAACAGCTCATATATAATATAAGGTGAAGCCGCGAGCATGCCGGCATAGATGGCCGTTCTCATATGGACCATAAACTGCTCAGTAAGTCCGGTATTGATTAAGTGCAGTGAAAAGGCGGGCACCCCGAGCAGTCTGTACGACAAGAAATCGCTACTTCTTGGCGCCAGGATTATATCGAAGAGCGGTTCTTTCAGCGCAAAGGCTATTACCGTCATCACGGCAACGGTAACAAGCATCTTAATCAGTCGCACCCGCAACTCATCAAGATGATCCCAAAAAGTGAGATACTCTGAGGAATCACTCATCGGTACTCTTCTTCACCGGTTCCTCGTCAGTAATGTCCTTCATGCCCTCCTTAAAACTCTTGACGCCCTTTCCGAGTCCTTTCATCAGCTCAGGGATTTTCTTTCCGCCGAAGAGTAACAAAACGATGAGGGCAATGACGAGCACCTCCTGCATTCCCAGTCCTAACATCAGAATATTATTCATACACCTCTTCTATATCATTAACATCTTCAATACCGCTATCAGAGTACTCACAGGGGTTATAGCCTTCGTCGAGATCAAAGACAGCATCCTCGTTATAGTTCAAATGCTTGTCGGCATATACCTTTTTCATAAAATAGGCGAAGATGGGCAGAGCCATCGCCGCTCCCTGTCCCATATCCATACGGTCGAAATGGATGTCACGGTCGTCGCCGCCTACCCAGCATCCTGACACGAGCGAGGGTGTGATACCCATAAACCAGGCGTCACTGTTGTTATTGGTAGTACCCGTTTTACCCGCCATCTCGCCCTTCAGGTTGTACTTGTAGCGCAGTCTTGTGGCCGTACCTCCGTCGACGACGGCCTTGAGCATATAGAGCATTTTGTTGGCCGCCGCCTCACTAATAACCTCATTCATCCTCGGCTGGAACCGGGCAATGACGTTACCCTCATTATCCTCTATTTTCGTCACAAACATGTGTGCCGCACGTATTCCATGATTCACGAAGGCGGTATAGGCACTGACCATCTCGCCAACCGTAATCTCGCACGGTCCCAGACAGAGAGCCATTGACGGGTGTATTTCCGGGTTGTTGATGCCATACTCGTTCAGCAACTGCACGAAAGCAGCAGGATTCAGCTTGCTCATCAGGTAGGCCGAAATCCAGTTGTTCGACTGCTGCAATCCCCATTTCAGCGTCACCATTTCACCATAGCGTGAATGGCTGCCGTTGCGTGGTGTCCACGGTTTGCCAGCCACCATATAGGTCTGCTGCACGTTAGGGGCGACATCACAAGGAGAGAATCCGTTCTCCATAGCCAGCGAATAGAGGAAAGGCTTGATGGTAGAGCCCACCTGCCGTCTGCCGTCCATCACCATGTCGTATGCGAAGTAGGTGAAGTCCAGTCCTCCGACGTAGGCCTTCACATAGCCATTCTTCGGGTCCATACTGATAAATCCTGTACGCAGGAACGACTTCAGGTATCGGATAGAGTCAAGCGGTGTCATCACCGTGTCGACCTCACCATGATAGCTGAAGATAGACATCTGCGTCTTTGTATTGAACGCCCTCTCGATGTCGGCATCGGAAGCCCCGTCGTTTTTCATCACTCTGTAACGTTCGCTCTGCCTCACCGAGCGCATGAGGATACGTCGCACCTCAGCAGCCGTCAGTTTATTCGAGAAGGGGGCTGTCGGTTTCCTACGATTCTCCTTGAAGAACGCCGGCTGCAGATATTTCACGACGTGGTCATAACAAGCCTGCTCTGCATATTTCTGCATCCGGGAGTCTATGGTGGTATAAACCTTCAGACCGTCGGTATAGATGTTATAGTAGGAGCCGTCTTTCTTTCTGTTCTTGTTGCACCAGCCAAACAGGGGGTCAGACTCCCAGTTGATGCTGTCGATATGGTACTTCACCCCACCCCATGACGGATAATCATCGCGTTCGGGCTTTTTCGCCATCATATACCGTCTGAGGAAGTCGCGGAAATAGACAGCGACGCCCTCCTTGTGGTCGGCGACGTGGAAATTCAGCTTCAGCGGTTCTGCCTGACACTGGCGGCTCTGCTCCTCGGTGATATACCCCGCCTTCTGCATCTGTCCCAACACCACGTTACGGCGTTCGCGGCTGCGCTCGGGGAAGCGTACCGGGTTAAAATACGATGGATTCTTGCACAGGCCCACCAGCGTTGCCGCCTCGGTCAGCGTCAGGTCTATCGGCTCCTTATTAAAATAGGTGTTGGCAGCCACCTTGATACCGACGGCGTTATGCAGGAAGTCAAACTTATTGAGATACATCGTCAGAATCTCGTCTTTCGTATAGTTACGCTCCAGTTCCACGGCAATCACCCATTCTATCGGCTTCTGGAGTACACGTTCCAGGGTTGTGTGCGCCGGTTTTTCCGTGAAGAGCTGCTTGGCCAGCTGCTGCGTGATGGTCGAGCCGCCACCAGCCGACTTTTGTCCCATGATGCCTCGCTTCACGATAGCACGCCCAAGCGCATAGAAGTCGATGCCCGAATGGTCGTAGAAGCGGACATCCTCGGTAGCCACCAGCGCCTGTACCAGCGTCTGCGGCAGATTGTTGTAGTCCACCATCACGCGGTTTCCACGGTCTGAGCTCCATGTGCCCATGATCTTTCCGTCGGCCGAATACACCTGTGTGGCATAGCGGTTAATAGGATTCTGGAGGTCCTCTATCGGGGGCATATAGCCTATTTTCCCTTCCTTGATACCCCAGAAAGCCAACACCGCAACCAATACGGTGACCATTAGCACGGTCCACAAGAAACGAACGAAAAACTTTCTCATAATTTCATTTTTTCGGTGCAAAAATACAAAATTCTCAGAAAATATCACACGAAATCGGGAAATAATGTGTAATTTTGCCCCATCATTTACTAAAATCAACGATGGAAAAGCATAATTTTGTCACCATTGCCAATCTCACACGCGAGAAAATCCTCTATATGATTGAGATGGCACAGGAGTTTGAGAAACACCCTAACCGGGAATTGCTGAAGGGAAAAGTCGTCGCCACCCTGTTCTTCGAACCGTCTACCCGCACCCGCCTTTCGTTTGAGACAGCCGCCAACCGTCTCGGCGCCCGCGTCATCGGCTTTGCCGACCCGAAGATTACCAGCGGCACGAAGGGCGAGACGCTGAAGGACACCATCCTGATGGTCTCCAACTACGCCGACGTCATTGTCATGCGCCATTATATAGAAGGTGCTGCGCAGTACGCTTCCGAGGTGACGCCCATCCCCATCGTCAATGCCGGCGACGGTGCCCACCAGCATCCCTCACAATGCATGCTCGACCTCTACAGCATCTACAAGACCCAGGGGACGCTCGAGAACCTTAATATATATATGGTAGGCGACCTGAAGTACGGGCGCACCGTCCACTCCCTGCTGATGGCCATGCGCCACTTCAACCCCACCTTCCACTTCATCGCTCCCAAGGAGTTGCAGATGCCCAAGGAGTACAAGATCTACTGCGACGAGCACAACATCAAGTACACCGAGCACACCGCCTTCAACGAGAAGGTCATTGCCGATGCCGACATTCTCTATATGACACGCGTGCAGAAGGAGCGGTTCAGCGACCTCATGGAGTACGAGCGCGTGAAGAACGTCTACATCCTGAACAACGACATGCTCCGCCTGGCCAAGCCCAACATGAAGATACTCCACCCCCTGCCCCGCGTCAACGAGATAGCCTACGAGGTGGACGACAACCCCCACGCTTATTACATCCAGCAGGCAGGCAACGGACTCTTTGCCCGCGAAGCCATCTTCTGCGATGTCCTCGGCATCAGCCTCGACGAAGTACGTAACGATAAGACAATCATTGGGTAATAGAAAATTGAGAATTATGAACAAGAAAGAACGCCTCGTTGCCGCCATTGAGCAAGGCACCGTCATCGACCATATCCCCGCCGACAAGACCTACCAGGTAGCGTCGCTCCTTGGTCTTTTCGACTTAAAGACACCTGTAACCATTGGTTTCAACTACCCATCGCAAAAGATTGGGAATAAGGGAATTATCAAGGTGTCCGACAAGTTTTTCTCTGACGACGAGATTTCACGTCTCTCCGTCGTAGCCCCGAAAGTCATACTGAACATCATCCGCGACTACGAGGTGGTAGAGAAGAAGACCGTCGAGACCCCTTCCGAGATTCGCGGCATCGTGAAGTGCAACAACCCGAAATGCATCACCAACAACGAGCCGATGCAGACACACTTCCACGTAGCCGACGGCATACTCACCTGTCACTACTGCGAAAAGGAGCAGGACATCAACAAAGTAGAACTCGTATAACAACAACAATTACAATAAGACCATGCAAGAAATACCCGTACTGCTGCTCACAGGCTATCTCGGCAGCGGAAAAACCACTCTGTTAAACCGCATATTAAGCAATAAGCGCGGCATAAAGTTTGCCGTCATCGTCAACGACATCGGCGAGGTGAACATCGACGCCGACCTCATCGAGAAAGGCGGCGTCGTAGGCCAGCAGGACGACTCCCTCGTAGCCCTGCAGAACGGCTGCATCTGCTGCACCCTGAAGATGGACCTCGTGAAGCAGCTGCAGGACATCATCGAGATGCAGCGTTTCGACTATATCGTCATCGAGGCCAGCGGCATCTGCGAGCCCGGCCCCATTGCCCAGACCATCTGCTCCATTCCCCAGCTCGCCCCCGACATGGCGGTACAGCCCCGTCTCGACGCCATTGTCACCGTGGTCGACGCCCTGCGCATGAAGGATGAGTTCGGCAGCGGTCTCAACCTGAAGCGCCCCGACATCGACGAGGAGGACATCGAGAACCTCGTCATCCAGCAGATAGAGTTCTGCAACATCATCCTGCTGAACAAGGCCAGCGAGGTCAGTGACGACGAGCGAGGACGCATCCGCAGCATCATCCGCGAAATCCAGCCCAAGGCCGAAATCATCGACTGCAACTACGGCGACGTAGAACTTGACAAGATTATCAACACCATGATGTTCGACTTCGACGAGGTAGCCACCTCAGCCACCTGGATTCAGGAGGTAGAGCGTCACGACGATGATGACGATGATGACGATGATGACGACGACGACGAACACCACCACGAGCACGAGCACGAACACGAGCACCACCACCATCACCATCACCACGACGAAGGCGAAGCCGAGGAATACGGCATCGGTACCTACGTCTACTACGCCCGCCGTCCCTTCCACATCGGACTGTTCGACGAGTTCGTCGCCCGCAAGTGGCCCAAGGGCATTATCCGCGCCAAGGGCATCTGCTGGTTCAAGGACGAGCCGGAAATCTGCTACGTCTTCGAGCAGGCCGGCCGTCAGGTCAGCCTGCGCAACGCCGGCCAGTGGTATGCCACCATGCCGCAGGACGAACTGGCACAGGTCATGGAGCAGCAGCCCAGCCTGCGACGCGACTGGGATGAGCAGTACGGCGACCGCATGCAGAAGCTCGTCTTCATCGGCCAGCATCTTGACAAGGAGCAGATAGCGCGCGAGCTGGACTTCTGTCTGGTGTAATCGCCCGCCACCGGCGGCGGAGATTTTTCGCGACTATTCATGAAAATTTCACGGCCTTACAGAAAAACGTCACGGCCGCTCACCTCTCACTTCTCACCTCTCACCTCTCACCTCTCACTTCCCTATATGGATAGCTTAACCGGAAAACACCTCGCCCATGTCGCTCCTGGCTTCAGCTTTACTGACTTGTGGGGTCAAGAAGTTAGGGGTGGGATGGGCGACATGGGTGGGATGTTTTCCGCTTTCACTATCCAACGCGCGCGTACGCGTAAACATCTTGACTGCCCCGTGAGATTTCCAAGCCATTGAGCCACCCACGGACATTTCCCCCTGCCCTTTATTTCTAATTGTTGGAACAGATTATTCTCATTCTTTCTCATTGTTTTCCGATACAAATTACAGCAATTCGTTTTGTAATGAACAAAGATTTGAAGATTTTAAAGATTTTGAGCCGGCGGACGACAAAGAATTCACTAATTTGCTACGCGCAGGCTATCGGCACTTGCGGCGAAAATTCGTAAAAATTCCATAGAATACCTGCTGTTCTAATAACCGAATCATCCAACTCCAGCTTCTATCTCTCTCTGAGCATAGATTACTGCGTCATGTTTCACCTCGTCCTCACCCTCAACAGTATCCAGCACCTTGTCTGCTAACCAAATAGTCAGCAGTTCTTTCTCTTCGATTTCAAGGAGTTTGGCCATAATGGGGATATGGCTTCGTTTGGCTTTCCTTTCCCCACGCTCTATCTTGCTATACATTGGCGTGTCTATATCCAGTGCAGCCGCCAGTTTTCGCTGCACCATCCCATGCTCTTCTCTGAGTTCTTTTATTTTCTTACCGAATATCATACGCTTCCATTTATTCCTTTCTAAGTTTCCGATACTTCTGATTCTTACTTTTGGGCTTGTCGGGTTCAGTCATCTCTAAATATCCCATCTCCAACAATGGTCTAACATACGTGGTCATATTCTTTGAGTTGTTGTAATAGCCTATGTGATCCATAATTTCCTTGGCCGTTCTTGGGATACTACAAAACTGGATGACGTCCTTTTGAACATTCGACAACTGCTTATAGGGAATACGAACTATATTTGTCCTATCTTTGGCTTCTTCGACTCCATCATTGTCTCTTTTTGTAGCTTCATTATTTTCTATATATTTCGCAGACAGTGAGTTATCTCTGTCTTCTTCGTCTCTTTTATCTCTGTCTTCTCTGTCACTATCTCTATCATTTTTAACATCATTCTCTCCTACATCTCTACGCTCAACGGTCACCACAAACTCATTGAGCGTCTCGTCGTTTACGAACTTGATATCAGGAGTAAATTTCAAAGCTCTGGTGATACCACTTCCTGCTCCTGTATAGGGCAGCAGGTTGATACCGTGATTAAAGAGCAACTTGTTCCTTGGCACCGATGCACCATGCTTAATACTTTCCATGCTGACACCCTCTGGCAATAGTCCTGGACTGTGAATCTCAATCCTGTTGTCGAAGATAAACACCCGTAACGGCGCTTCTATTACATACGAGCGATGCAGGATGCCATTCGTGACAATCTCAGACAGACTTGCACTCGCATCTTTTCTGCAGTGTCTCTTAACCTCAGTATATCTTCTGTCGGCATATATCTAATAACGTTTATATTCGTTGCCCTATTGCAGTATCACTCTCTCGTCTGCCTTTAGGCTACTTATAGCCTGCTTCCATGCATACTCATGAGTAAGGCTAAAAGCAGCATAGAGTATGCCTGCATCTTGGATAGAGCTTGCCAAGTGCTTGCCAAATCCTATTCTTCCTGCTCATAGTAATACGAATAGTCGATGCCTTTCATGAATATCTCGCGGTCGTCGATTTTGTCTGTCATTGCACCTTTGAGCAATTTATGGATGCGACTGCTATCCGTATGGCTGGCAATCATGGCGTCGAGATAGTCACGTTTATCAATCCTACTCCAGTCCACGCACATCTTCATACGCTTTTTGAATATCATGTCCAGCCAGATGCGCGTAGAACGGCCATTGCCCTCCATAAAAGGATGAGCCGCATTCATCTCTACGTACTTCTCTACAATCTCGTCGAATGATGTCTCAGGCATCGCCTCTACGGTGTTCAGATAGCTATGCAGATGCTCTGCCAAACAGAACAGAGTATTACCTTTCGCGATGGTCTTTGTACGAATCTTGCCAGCGAAGTCATATAGCCCACCAAACAGGTAGGCGTGAATCTGTTGCAGAGCCTTTACAGTGCCAACATCTTTATCAGCCACAAGATCGCTCTCCCACAGCGTGTAGGCCTTCTTCTGGCTCTGTCCGTCTATGGTGTTATCGCTGTAGGTGAACCAATCGAGGAAGTCCATTGCCTGTTGGTTTCGAATGGTCTTAGCAAGCTTGTCAACACCCGCCTGGCTGATGACATCAGTGTTATATTTCTTTCCGTCAGCCGCTGTCAGTTTCAGTTGGGTAGTGTCACTAACCACCTCACTCTGCTCCTTCTTCAATTTCGCCTTCAGGTATTTCCAGTAGTTACGGTTCTTCTCATGGTCATCCTGCTGGTTGATGGCTCCCACGATGTCAAGCACCGAGAACCACCAAAGATTCTGTTCGTCGTCCCAGACAGCCCGCACCTTATGGTCCTTGTAAAATCTGATTGACAGTTTATTCATATCTTGAATTGTCATGTTCCTATAATGACTATATTACTCTCCTGTTATTCCAACTCATTTCGAGTATCCACCATTTCCTTCCGTTTCTTCAACCGTTCATTAGATGGGAGAGATTGGCCTTTATGTTCTATGTATTCCCAAGTGACACAATGAATGGCACCGCCATCCACTATAAGTGGTTGTGCATAAATGGGTATTATCTCTAAATTCGGGAAAATCTGTTTGAATGTTTTTATTGCTGCTCTATCATTAGCAGAGTCGGCATATTCAGAAAGGCATGGAAGTAGAATGGCACCTGGAACTTGAAGGTAGTTCAAATAGCACCACGAATCTTTGTCTGGTTTGCAATCGTATGAGAGTTCAACGACATCAAAATGAGGATCCAATAATTTCAAAAGCCTTTTGTGAAATTCGGGGAAATCATGTTTCCAACAGCTGTTTAACAAGATTCTTTCATCGTTAAGGGCCGCTACCATTCCGTCAGCATGTCCGCATTTATCATCCATGTCCCATGGTAAAAGGATGATGTCGGCACAAAGGGAATGCCTCAAATGCTGAAATAATTCATCCAAAGGTCGGTTGGGGTTCTCCATGAGAATCTTGTCAGTCATGATGACTTTATTGCCGCATCTGACGTAATTACCTCCATCAAACACAATATTCATGTCTGTGGGAGTAAACAGTTGTAATTCACTGCATGCATCTTTCTGGTTAGTTATAAATTTCCGTTCCTTTTTGTCGTCATACAAATAATCAGGGCGATATTCATACTTGGCATAGGTCCCGTCATCGAACAGTTTCACTGGCATATAGTCACGACACCAATAGTCATTTGTGTTTACTAACTCTCGATGCTCCACTTTCTGCTCATCGAGAGCGGCAAAGATTGCTTTAGCAACTCCAGCTGTTTTTTGAGTGGTTCTAAGCCATTGTGAAGTATAGATAACAGGCTTTGTCATAACCTTATATTTCGTCTTTACGTGTAAAACTCCACATACGTTCACAACTGTTAATCTTGACAGGAATGTATTTCCATTCACTTTCTGACTTAAATACATTCTTTCGTGGTCTCGGTTCAATTGCTAATGTCTGTTGTCTTGGTTCTTCTATCCACTGAATATCATTCGCAGTTTCTAACGAGAATCCGTTTAATAGCGTATAAAGATAGGTCGATTGAGTGTTAAAGCCATAGATATCAGAAGACTGAAACATGTAATTCCCTGATTCTTCATCCTTTCTCCAGATCAAATAATTTCCCTGTTTGTCTTTAACCTCGTATGTTCGGATAAGCGCAGATGCTCTATATTTCTCATCTTTATTCTCAAATGTGATGTCAAAGCCGGAATTGTGTGCATGCAATGTCATCGTTGGGAAATAGGGCTGTTCATGTAATATGCGTCCTTCCCTGTTTCGTATATTGCGGTGGTAAACTATCGGATCATGAATGCCATAGGTCTTCTCACTATGGAAATAGAATTCCACGGTTCTGATGAATACCTGATAATCATCTCTCACCTTTATAAAACCTCCATAGAGGAAACTTGGGGCAAGTTCGTCGAACATCTTCAGAAGTTCATCTTCGTCATTCGAACCATTGAATTTAAGCAGTTTCTCCTTTAGTGTCATATATGATTCAAGTTTCGCAAGTAAAAAAAATAGTTACCATTTCGCACGCTTATTTGGCCAGTAAACCTGAAAGTATACTTATAGAACGGTCTAAGTCTGATTCAAAGAATCCTGGTTTAAAAAGACCAGATGCACTATTTTGATTTAATTCAAAATATAATTCATCGGGCAAATTGTTACCATAACATCTAACGTTATCTGCAATTCTCTCACGTGTTCTACCACTTGCAGAATAGTATTCAGACCTATATCTCTCTAAGTCTGCAAGAATACTCTTCATTTTATTCTCTTCTATCTCCATAATGTATTCACTTTGTGTATTGCCATTTTTTGACCACAAAGATATGATTTTTTTTCTATTCAAATGCACAATTTCTAAAAAAGTTCTTCCACGAGCCCTCTTTTCTTTGAAAAGCATCCAAGAATCAAAGGGTGAAGACCATTTTAATGGGATAATTCGGATAAATACTCGTCCAGATCTTAGGCTGGACTTCAGATATGATCAATGTGGAGCCTGTCACCAGTTGGACAGGCCCCATCTTCATTATTTGAACGAGAAACAGTTATCATTATAATCTCAGTCCTCGCTTCTTTTTCTTTTGCATCCGCCTTCTGAAATCTTCCTCGGCTGGATTATAGACGGGATTGTTCGTATCGAATAGGCTCAATGAGGAAATTGAAATGGATGATTCGGTATGTTTCTGTGGCTCTGGGTTGGCTTCTTGTTTTGGCAATTCGTAATGCGTTGACTGTAATCGTCCATTTGTTTTCACTTGCTGCGCTTTCTCCGCATTTCTTCTGATGATTGCATCCATCTTTGCAAAAGTCATTCCGCGTTTTAGCTGTGAAGCCTTAAAGGTTAGCCCCTCTTTCGTGAAGCGAATGCCCTGCACATCTTTCATATCCCGACTATCCTTTGTCCTCATCACGACCTCCATACTGACACCCTCTTCTTTGAGATGTGAGTTTAATTCTTTCCATGAAGTGGCCTGTGCCAACGTGTTCATGACGAGATGATGAATATCGTATTTCGGACGATTGGTGCTCACCATCGTCTTTTCACAGCCCCTTAATCGCTCGGTTTTAGTCTTGTACTTACCCTTTGAAAATTTCAGCCCACACTTCCGTTTAAGCAGTTTTTGTCACCTGTTCGTTTCGACTAAAATCGTTCTGATCTGTGATGGTTTTTCCCTCGTTGTTGATGAGGTTATAGACCAGATGGCAGTGGGGATTGCCATTCTTGCGTCCCGTTGGTAGCAAGCGAACAGAGTTCGAGCGGTCGAAGTGGCGCACAAGGAGAAACTGTGTGTCCTTTATGCCCATCAGTTCCATGTACTCCCGTGCAATCCTCGTCATCATTTCATCGGTCAACTTGTCCTTGTCTTCTGGCAGAAAACTCAAGGCGATATGACCTACAGGCTTTGAGATTCTGGAATTCATCTGTCGTTGGACCTCAAAGCTGTCGATGATGTCTTGCGTGGTGGTCAGCAACACACCATCTGAGGCAAGGATTCTTGCATCTTCCTTGCCTGTCACATAGTGGACGCATCTGCTAAATGATGCTGCCTTCATGATTTTTCCTATCATCTTTTCTTCTTTTTGCTGTCTTGTTTATACATTCTTACCATATTAGTAATTTCTCCAAGCAGGCCTATTATTGGCGAGTATAGATAGATAGAACCTCGCCGCACTCCATACGAAGTATCCAGACGATTGTGCCACCTTCGGTGTCAGATCCATTATGTGCAGTCGCAGACTCTATGCTTATCGCTTACAAATTATACCATTCTTTCAGTTCGTCGCCATACGTTATCAGGTGGTGTTTCACCATGCTCTCAACGATGCCTGATGCACTCATGCGCTTGCCTCCCAACCGTCGTGCTATCCTATCCAGTTCGTCGCGAAGTCTGGCACAAAAAAAGACCGCCGCAACGGACGGTCTGGAAGAGATAATAATGTGGAGAAACAAAGGACGGGAACCGAGGCCGAAAATGTCAGCACTGGGTTCCCGCTGTTTAATAAAAACATCGCTGGTCAAGGCTCTGCACCCATGATGTTTTTTACTCTGTTACAGCTCGTATACTCATACCCGCACAGCGAGACCATTCTTTCAGTTGAGGCTTATATGAGTCATCATGAAAGACTGCATATTGTGCAGATTTGTCATCGTTAGGATAGTAGTTCGAACTCCAATAGTAGCCCCCATCTGTACTCATTGAACCCTCCATTCTTCCTGCAGCAGGTAAGAATATCGTTTGACCGTTTTTTGCTGTTCCTAAGAGTCCCTCAGCGCCATTTTGTGTCGTATATTTCCAACTGCAATTATTAACCAGTTCTTTCCACTCTTCTATTGTTGCCATTCTCCATTTGTTTCCCCATTTTTTATAGGCAGCATCATATTTTGTTCCACTGATATCGTTGCCGATATATTTACAAGAATTTGTATCATCATCATAGAACTCATAAAACTCCCAACACAGAAAAGATGCGTAATCATCAGGTATAGATGATGTCGTAGTCTCTCCCCATTGGAAATACCACCCGTTTTTTTCAGGAGCGGTAGCACCAACGTTACAAGTAGCCCATTTTACGCTTAGACCTAAGTCGACATAATCATGCCCTTGCACAGTGCCTGTTAAAGAACCGCCACCTTGGTTGTCATCACCGTTACCACTTCCATTGCCACTGGTAAGCGATGTGTCTTCAATAATGGATTTAAACGTTTTCCATCCAGTTGCACTTTGATAAGCAGATTTACTTCCTTTTGGCACATAAAGAGTCCATGAACTTGCAGCATTGTTACCATAGGTGTTTGCAATGATGTATTGATATACAGTGGAAGGCAAACTTAATGGTTTGCCTAAATTAACATACATCTTTCCGCTCTTAGATGTCACAAATGGCATATCTCCAATTGTACTTAGTCCTGTTCCAATTCTTATCTCACTGAAGCTTCCCTGGAATGCTTGGGAACCAATAGATTTTACAGAATTTGGAATGTCTACTTTTGTTGCATTAACTTTTCCAAATGCTCCATCACCTATTGATTCCAATTTATCATTTAGAGTTAAGCTGCTAAATGATGAAGAAAAGAAAGCGAAAGATCCAATTTTTTTCATGTTTTTAGGAAATGAGAAATATCCCATATTAATAGGGCAGAATCCAAATGCATAATCTCCAATTTCTTCCAAAACATCACAACCAGCAAAGTTGGCCTTCTTTAAGTACTCACAATCGGAAAAAGCATATTGTCCGATTTTTACAATGCCTGTAGGTACCATTATATCACTAATAAGTAAATCACAGAAAGCGTAATCTCCTATTTCCTGAAGCGTGTTAGGCAAATCTATTTCAGAAACTGCGTATTTCAATTTATGAAATGCATGACTGCCAACATATGTACAACCTTCTTCTATAATGATTTCTGAGATAGCAAAATCATGCCAAGGTTGGTTTGAAGATGTATAATCGTTCATCCTTCCTGAACCACTGATAGTAAGTTTTTTTGTTCTATCATCAAATGAATATTTCAAACCACTGCCGCATGTTCCTATCTTTGGGCTAAGACTACGGACAAGCTCATAATCGCTTGAAGTCATCGGTGAAGATTCGAAGATCGTTCCTCCTGATTCGGATACTAAATAGCCACTTTGGAAATTGTACTTCGAAACATTGTGGTTTTCATCTGTTATTGTAACAGTATTACCTGATACGGAATAAGTAAATAGCACATATTCCTTTCTTGTCGAATTACCCAAATCAGTATCATAATCTTTTTGAATCCAATAGCTCACTCCTGAATTGTCAGACGTGAAATACAAAAACCATGTTTCAATATCTACCCATGCGTGATTGTTTGAGCCTTCACCATAAGAAGAATCTCTTGTTATCCACTTGCTTGATTTTAGGGTTTGGATAAGATTGTTATTACTGCCTCCCCCGTTATCGTCATCATCTCCGCATGAAGATACTCCAACACTCAATATTGCCAACATCATCATGGTTAGCAAACTCCATAGTTTTACATTTTTTTTCATAAACATTCTTATTCGTTAATATTTTTATCTTTAGGGTACTTCTCCTTATAAATAGAATAGCGCAGCCCCGCCATATTCCCATACAGGCTTGCGACAGCCTCAAATCTCCTATGGTGAAGTCTGCGCTATAAAGCACATACTCCAACGGAGATTTGGTTTTGCTCTCTTTCTCTTTCGAGGTCGCAATTCGTATGGGAAATTGAGCCAACAAAATTATGCGTTCATCAGAACACGATGCAAAAATAGTCAAAAATCTCCGCAATGCCACCTGTTCATCTAAAAAAGTGCTAAATTTTATGTAATTTTAGTAGAAAAATGTTCAGAATGGAATAAAATCGTAGATTTTTGACTAAATTTGAGATTGTATATCGCTATCCTGATGCGGGAAGCACCCAACGAAAATTGGAAAGGGCTATCCCAACGTGGGAAACGCCCAACGAAAAACAAAAAGGCCGCTTCCCCGTTTGGCGGGGATGCTCAAATATCCGTAGTCAGTTCCTTCACGTCGATGAATGAAAGGGCGGTGAAGCAGACAAAGATAAACGTATCACGCACAAAGGCCAGGTCGGCATCCTCAAACTCATGGGTCATGACGGTCTTCAGTTCTGACGATTGGTGCTCACCATTGTCTTCTGTCAGATATGCCCTTTCTTTGCAGTTGGGAATGATATGAAACTGTGCAAATGGGTTGCGAGGAATCTTGCCGTTATAGTGCGCTCTCAGAACAACACCTTTTAGCCACATACAACGCTGCCAGATGGTTCCGTTGGCAAGTCCTCTGTCCGTGCTGAGATAGACAGCGAAGTCCTTGATAAAGTCGGGTGTCAGTTCTTTGACGAGCGAAGCGACTCAAGTCGATTACCAGCATAGATATGTCCTTACGGCGATAATGGGATTCGATGAACGATGCCACGTCCTTTCTGGAGAGTTGCATTGCCCACAGGGTGCTTATTACCCTGTCCTTGCCGACACGCTTCTTGAAACTGGTGATGTCCTTGTCGAATGCGTTGAGCAATGTTTCATACTCGCTGCCGAATCCCTGATAGGAATTGCGTACCATCTCTGCCGTCACGAAAGCCTCACGGTCAGAAAGATGCTGATAGTGCTTGATAATCTGTGCCTTGATGTTCTTGCCTTGCAAGCGTCTCCTTCGTCGCCGAGCGGTCAAGGTCTCGGTTCAACTGCAAGGCTTCCTTGCTTCGCCCCTTGGCACAGTTCTTTGCAGGGGCAAAGCGAACAAGTTCGAGCGGCCCTTCACGTTCCACATAGCCGGCGGTATGCTGCACTTGCATGAAAACTGGCACTGTGTACCGTTGATGGGAATCCTGCCCATGATAGGAACAATCCCATCCTTCTCCTTGCCCTTGTTCGCGTAGAACAAAATCTTGAAAGTTGATCTCATTTCAAATTCCTTTTTTAATTTCAGGCTGCAAATATAACACCATTTTCTGAGATGCTTCTTCGGCAATTCTTTGCAGTTTATTGAGTCGAAAACCTGTCAGTTTGAATTGCGTCATTCTGCCTTTTTCGTACCCTCGGAATTAGAAAAGTTTAACTGTCAGAGATGGCTCAAACGGGTTCTTGCTTTGGCAAGCGGCAGGGCCGAGTCCGATTTAGAGACCTAACTCATACACCAATCCGCATCAAGTTGCCTTATTCCCCCATGCCTCAATCCCTTGTTTTTCCTCGTATTGCCTTTATTTTACGATAGTTCTGCGTTAATCTTCGAAAATCTGTCTTTCGTTACAGACTTTTTTCGTAACTTTGCGGTCAATTACCTAAAACGGTACAAGCATGGCAAAGAAAGGAAAAGTAATAAAGGGAAAGTCTATTGAAGACCGAATATGGGACAGCGCGAACAAGCTTCGCGGCAACCTTACTGCATCAGAGTATCAGAATGTGGTGTTGGGTCTCGTATTCCTTAAATATATCAGCGATTGTTTCGAGAAGCGTTACAAAGAACTTGTTGACGAAGGCGACGGCTTCGAGGAAGACCGCGATGAATACACCGCAGAGCATGTTTTCTGGGTGCCACAGGATGCTCGATGGAATGTCATAGCCAACAAGGCGCACAGCCCTGAGATAGGACAAGTCATCGACCATGCCCTTGAAGAGATTGGCCGTGAGAATCCCCGCTTGAAGAAGGTGATGCCCAACAACTACTCCCGTCCTGAGATTGACAAGATCCGCTTGGGCGAGGTCGTTGAAATCTTCGACAACATGGATATGCATGCACAAGGCGAAGGCATCGACCTCTTCGGCCGCGTGTATGAATACTGCCTGCAGAACTTTGCGGCTGAAACCCAGTCGTCGGGTGGTGAATTCTACACCCCTTCCTGCATTGTCCGCACTATCGTAGAAGTGCTTCAGCCCTTCGAGGGTCGTGTCTATGACCCTGTCTGTGGCTCCGGTGGTATGTTTGTGCAGAGTGCCAAGTTCATTCAGCAGCATCAGGGCAACCTGCGTAATGCCAACTATGCCTGGATTCAGCACATGGTGCATCACCTCTCGCCAACAGGCCGTATCGGCCTTGTGCTTGCCAATGGCTCATTGACCACAACAACGGGTGGCGAAGGCAGGCATCCGAGAGAAACTCGCTGGGATTGGATTTAACGTGAAGTAGAAGATATGGAAGAAAACAAAAATATAACAACTCTGGCTGAACAGCAGAATGATGTGCTGTTTCAAGATGTCTGCACCATCATTGAACAGGGTCGCCAGCAGGCTTATGCTAATGTAGGACAGATAGTCATTTACACGTATTGGAATGTTGGTAGGCGCATCGTAGAAGAAGAACAAGGTGGACAGAAGAGAGCATCTTACGGCACGAGACTCATGAAAAAACTCGCCGAGAATCTGATTCCCATTTATGGCACGAGCTATAGCAAACGGAATCTTGACTATTACAAAAAGTTCTACCTGCTTTTTCCTGAAGCAGAAAAAGTGAACACGTGTGTTCACAATCTTGAATGGTCTCACGTGCGTCGTGTTCTGTCGGTTACAAGTCCGGAAGCCAGATGGTGGTATTTAGAGAATGCCTCAAAAGGCATGTGGAGTGTACGCGAACTTGACCGAAACATCTCGTCCCAATATTTTGAACGTCGTTTAGCCGCCCAACTTCCTGCCAATGCGGAAGACCTTCACCCCACGATAGATAAAAGCCCACTGGAATATATCAAGAACCCCGTGGTGGCCGAGTTTATGGGATTTCGTCGTAATTCCGCTTATTCCGAGACGGAACTAGAGCAAGCCTTAATAGACAACCTTGAAAAATTCATCTTAGAATTGGGGCGAGGTTTTGCTTTCGTAGAACGTCAACAGCACATTGTGACACAAACCTCCGACTTCTACATAGATCTGGTTTTTTACAATTTCAAGATGAAACGCTTTGTCATTTTTGAGTTGAAGACACACCGCCTTACCCATCAGGATATAGGACAACTGGATATGTACGTCCGAATGTATGATGATCTTGTAAAAGGTGATGACGACCAACCTACCATAGGTGTCTTGCTTTGTACAGATACCGACAATACGATTGCCCGCTACTCTGTGCTGAACGATAGCGACCAACTATTTGCTGCTAAGTACATGACATATATGCCTTCAGAAGAAGAATTGCGGCGAGAGATTGAGCAGCAGAAGGAGTTCTTCAGACTACAACACAAAAATGATTGATGATGGAAGAGAACAAAATCATACTATATAAGGATAAAAATAATTCTATTCATCTTGAGGTAAAGTTGGATGGAGATATGGTATGGCTTACTCGTCAGCAGATTGCTACATTGTTTGGGAGAGACTATAAGACGATAAGTAAGCATATAAACAATGCGCTAAAAGAAGAATTGGCTGATGAAGTGGTAGTCGCAAAATTTGAGAATACCACCCAACACGGTGCAATCGAGGGCAAAACCCAGACTCATGAATTGGAATATTTTAATCTGGAGATGGTGACATCCGTCGGTTATCGTGTTAAGAGCAGTCGAGGGGTACAGTTCAGGAAATGGGCGAACAAAATCTTAAAGGATTATCTCGTCAAAGGCTATGCCGTAAACGAGCGCATCCGAAAAGAGCAGATTGGCGAACTGCGCCAACTTGTAGGGATGCTCGGACGTACCATCCAGAACCAGCCTCTTCTCTCAACCGATGAGACCATTGCCCTCTTCGAGGTAGTTACTGACTACAGCTATGCGCTGGACACACTGGATAATTACGACTACGAGCGTCTGACGATTAACAAGACCACTAAAGACGAACCCTTCCATGCCACCTATGAGAATGCGCTGGAGACCATCGACAGACTACGTGAGAAATTTGGAGGTAGCAGCCTCTTTGGCAACGAGAAGGACGACTCGTTCAAGAGCTCGATAGGACAAATCTATCAAACCTTCGGAGGTGAGGAACTTTATCCCAGTGTGGAGGAGAAAGCAGCGATGCTGCTCTATCTCGTCACGAAGAACCATTCGTTCAGCGACGGCAACAAGCGTATTGCCGCCACGTTGTTCCTATGGTTCCTCAACAACAACCGCATTCTCTATCGTCCTGACGGAAGCAAGCGCATAGCCGACAACACCCTTGTGGCCCTAACACTGATGATTGCTGAAAGCCGAACAGAAGAAAAGGATGTAATGGTAAAAGTCGTTGTAAATCTGATTAACCAGCAGAATTAGAGTATGGAAGAGTGGAAAGATTATAAGTTTACACGCCGCATAGGCTCTGACAAAACAGGTCATTGGGAAGTTATCAGAAAGGAGGAAGGAGTATGAGTGAGTGGAAAGAATATAAACTTGGAGATTTGCTAAAAATCAAATATGGCAAAGATCATAAGAAACTGGGTGATGGAGATATACCTATATATGGTAGTGGCGGTATCATGAGAACAGGGAATGCATATCTTTCAGATAAACCATCTGTTCTTATTCCAAGAAAAGGTACACTTTCCAATATATTCTATGTGGAAGAGCCATTTTGGACAGTTGATACGATGTTTTGGTCTGAAATCAATGATAGTATTGTTATTCCTAAATATTTGTATTATGCAATCAAAGATTACAAGTGGGATAGTCTGAATGTTGGTTCAGCCGTACCAAGTCTAACTGTTCCTGTTATTGAATCGGTTACAGTTTCTATTCCATCGATAGAATTGCAGCTAAGAATCTCAGCCCAATTATCAGAAATCGACTCCAAAATCGCAGTGAATCGTCGTATCTGTGAGAACTTAGAGGCTCAGGCTCTTTTCAAGCATTGGTTCATTGACTTTGCCCCATTCAAAAATGGTCAATTCGTTGAGTCAGAACTCGGAATGATTCCTGAAGGATGGAGAGTGGGAACACTTGAAGAGTTATGCTCTTTTATCTCAAGAGGATTGTCTCCAAAATACCAATTTGGAACAAATGAATTAGTTCTTGGTCAGACTTGCGTTCGCAACAATATTGTGACGCTAAATAATGCTAGAGAACATCTACCTAAGGAAAACAGCAATAAGTATGTGAAGAAATGGGATGTCCTGTTGAATTCTACAGGAATCGGCTCTTTAGGAAGAGTTGGAGTTGTTTATTTTGATAAGACAAATGTTTGCTTTGATTCTCACCTAACTGTAGTAAGAACGAAAGAAGATATTTACCGTTATTATGTTGGTCGCAATCTGTTGAATAGACAGAAAGAATTAGAGAATATGGCTGTCGGAAGTACAGGTCAAACCGAATTACCTAAGAAGGATGTTCTTGTTATGTCAATCCTAATACCAAATTCAGATGTTTTACCTGAATTCAATGAAATAATAGAAAACATTGGTAATTGTATATATACACTCATTGAAGAGAATCTCCGTCTCTCCACCCTCCGTGACACTCTTCTTCCCAAACTGATGTCTGGTCAAATCAAAGTATAGGCTTATGGACAAAGTTTCTATTCGATTCTATAAAGACCACGAGGTGAGAGCGGTGTGGAGCGAGGAGGATAATAAGTGGTTCTTCTCTGTGCTTGACGTGATTGGTGCCATCAACGAACAGCCTGACTATGCCAAGACTCGCAACTACTGGAAGTATCTCAAGACCAAACTTCGTAAGGAGGGGAATGAGTTGGTTAGTGCCACTAACCAGCTGAAACTGCGTGCTGCTGATGGCAAACTATACAATACAGACATGATGGATGCCGAAGGGGTCTCAGCACTCGCCAAGGCTATTCCCAACCAAAAGGCCACAGCTTTCCTTGACTGGTTCGTATATAGCGACAGCTCCATCGACGGACAGAGCAAGAAGAAGGCCTACACCCTCATTGAGAGTGGTCTGCTTGACAGCATGGAGCCTGGGACAGTAAAATGCCTGCAGCAGATACATGCCTACCTGTTTGGCGGTCTCTACGACTTTGCAGGTCAGATTCGCACAAAAACCATTTGGAAGGATGGCACACTCTTCTGCCGCGCAGAATATCTGATGCAGAATCTGAGACTCATAGAAGCGATGCCTGAAACGACATTCGACGAGATAGCGAATAAATATGTGGAGATGAACGTGGCCCATCCGTTTATGGAGGGTAATGGACGCTCTACCCGCATCTGGCTCGACCTGATATTCAAGAAACGTATGAAACTTTGCGTTGACTGGAGTAAGATCGACAAGAAGGAATACTTAGCTGCCATGCGACAGAGTACAACAGATGCCCGCGCCATCAAAGCGTTGCTAAAACAGGCAATGACCGATAAGATTGACGATCGCGAGATATTTATGAAGGGTATCGACTATTCATACTATTACGAGCAAACCGATTAAGAGAGATAAGCCTATGAACGGATATACAGAAAACGAATATGAACAGGCGCTTATCGAACTGTTTCAGAGCCTGGAAGATGGGCAGTATCGCTATGTATATGGCCCTGATATAGAGCGCGACTATAGCAACCCGTTATTGGATGATGTGTTGCAAGCGTCTTTGCAGCGCATCAACCCTACATTGCCTGCGTCAGCTATCGATGATGCCATCAGGAAACTGCATCAGATAGAGGGCTCGTCGCTCTATGAGTGCAACTTCAAGTTTACACAGATGCTGCAGTATGGCATCGAGGTGCAATATACTGATGAGAAACATCAGGTGAAGACGAAAATCGTGAATCTGATAGACTATGAGCACGAAGCAGAGAACGACTTCCTGGTGGTGAACCAGTTCACCATGCAGGAACTCGACACCAAACGACCTGACATCGTGGTATTCGTGAACGGGCTGCCATTGGTGGTGATAGAACTGAAATCGCCGAGCAGGGAAGAGACGGATGCCAGCGAAGCCTATCTGCAACTGAGGAATTATCAGAAGTTCATTCCCTCGCTGTTTGTTTATAATGCCTTCAACGTGATGAGCGATATGGCACTCACCAAGATAGGAACCATCACAGCCAAGGAAGACCGCTACATGGAATGGAAACAGCCTACTGGCGAGGTGGCTGACTATGATACAGCCTTTAAGGCAGTGTTCACGCCGAGGGTGCTGTTGAACCTGCTGAAGAACTATATGCTCTTCGATGTGCGCGAAGGCAGTTATGCCAAGATTCTGGCAGGCTATCATCAGTATTATGCGGTAGAGAAAGCAGCCCTGAAGACGGAAGAGGCCGTAAAAGGCGATGGAAAGATTGGTGTGTTCTGGCATACGCAAGGCTCAGGCAAGAGTCTGTCGATGGTATTCCTGGCTCACCATCCCAAGGTGCAACAGATGAACCCAACGATTGTGGTGATTACAGACCGCAACGATTTGGACGAACAGTTGTATGGACAGTTCTCGCGCACGATAGATTTCCTACGTCAGCGACCTGTGCAGTGTACCAGCCGCAATGCAGAGAACGATGACACCTCGCTGAAAGCCATGCTGAAGAACCGCAATTCGGGTGGTATCATCTTTACCACGATGCAGAAGTTCGATGATTGGGACGGCGCTCTTTCAGATCGTCAGAACATCATCGTGATGACGGATGAGGCCCATCGTGGGCAGTATGGCATGGAAGAGAAGGTGGATACTGAGGGAAATGTGCATATCGGTGCTGCCCGCAAGATACGCAACTCGCTGCCTCATGCTTCGTATATCGGTTTTACAGGCACGCCTATATCTGACAAGGACAGGGATACCCGTGAGGTGTTTGGCGACGATATTGACGTTTACGACATGACGCAGGCCGTCAAGGATGGTGCCACACGGCCTGTCTATTACGAGAGTCGTGTCATCAAACTGAAACTCAACGACGAGGTGCTGGCTCAGATTGATGCTGAGTATGACCGGCTGAGGCAGGAAGGAGCCTCGGAAGAAGACCTTGAAGAGAACAAGAAGGAGATGTCGCACATGGATGCGCTGCTGGGTAATGATGCAACGGTCAACGATCTTGTGACTGACATCATAGCTCACTATGAAGACAACCGCCAATACGTCTGCTGCGGCAAGGCTATGATTGTGGCGTACTCCCGTCCGATAGCGATGAAGATATACAAGCGCATCCTGGAACTTCGTCCTGATTGGACAGAGAAGGTGAAGGTGGTGATGACAGGTGGCAATCAAGACCCGGAGGAATGGGCAGACATCATTGGCAGCAAGGCCTACAAGAAAGAACTCGCCAAGAAGTTCAAAGACGAGAACGACCCGATGAAGATTGCCATTGTGGTGGACATGTGGCTGACAGGCTTCGATGTGCCCTCGCTGGCAACGATGTATGTGTATAAGCCCATGAAGGACCACAACCTGATGCAGGCCATAGCGCGTGTAAACCGGGTGTTCCCTGAGAAGGCCGGTGGCTTGATAGTCGACTATGTGGGCATTGCGGCAGCTCTGAAAGATGCCATGAAGCGCTACACCAAGCGCGACCAAGACAACTATGGTAATAATGACATCAAGCAGAAAGCATACGCTGAATTTAAGGAGAAGCTGGAGATTTGCCGCGACCTGCTGCATGGCTATGACTATAGCCATTTTTATAAAGGTACACCTGCCGAGCGTGCTCAGATTATCAAGGGGGCTGTCAACTTCCTGATTGCACCTGAGAAGGCCGAAGCCTGCAAGGAGTTTGTCAGGAATGGGTCGTTGTTGCGCCAGGCTGTTACGCTTTGCCGTTCTTTGCTCGTAGAGGCAGAGCGCTTCGAAGTCAGTCTGATGGAGTCTGTAAGAATCCTGATCATCCGCCTGCAGACCCCCGGCAAAGTTTCCAAGCGGGACATCAACCAGCGCATTGCAGCCCTGATTGAACAGAGCGTGCAGAGCGATGGGGTGGTGAACATCTTTGACCACGAGCAAACGGAATTCTCGCTCTTCGATGAGAAATTCATGGAAGAGGTGAAGAAGATGAAGGAGAAGAACCTTGCTGCGAAGTTGCTTGAAGACCTGCTGCGCGGTCGTGTCCGGACGCTGACCCGCATCAACATTGTTACTGGTGAGTTGTTCAGCAATCGGTTCAGCGAAACGCTTAACCGCTACGTCAATGGCCTGATTACCAACGAAGAAGTGATTCAGGAGCTGCTGAAGATGGCTCAGGAGATGATGGATGCAGAGCAACAAGGCAACGCATTAGGTCTCTCAAACGAAGAGAAAGCCTTCTACGATGCCCTGACGCGTCCTCAAGCCGTGAAGGACTTCTATTCTAACGACCAGTTGGTTGAAATGACAAAGGAGCTGACTGATATGCTCAGAAAGAACCGCACCATTGACTGGAACCGCAGGGAGGCGGAACGTGCCAATATGCGCCGGCTGGTGAAGCGACTGCTGAAGAAATACAAGTATCCGCCCGAAGAGGCCGAAGGTGCTATGAACGTCGTCTTGAAACAATGCGAACAATGGGCTGATGATGAAGAAAGCCATGAGATGCCACAACCTCAGACTAAAGTCAGGAAGGCCAAAGAGATACTGCTTACTCCTGAAGGCTCGATGCTAAAGGATGTTGAGACTGATGACGGTGTGCGCCGCTTAGTACACAACATGATGGAACTCTATGAGGGCACTACCATCATGAATATAGTGGTAGAGTGCCAGAAAGAGTACCAAGAACGCTATTTCTGCATGAAGACGAATGACTGGCGTCACCTGATTCGTGACTACGTCAGAATGGTTACTAAACGTCCGGAACTTCAGGAGGAAGAGGTGTTCCGCTTTGTGATGGCCGGGTAAATCCGCTGAGCCGCTTTTCTCATTTCCGAAAAAAAGACAAGTAAGAGGCTGCATTCCGCAATGGGTGCAGCCTCTTGGTGGCTGTTGCTTGGGGAAGGAAAGAGCCCAAGCGATGACGCCTTACTTTGGCATGCTCATAGCAGCCAGAATCAATCCTCGGAGTCGATGCTTCGATCCAATATCTGGCTGTAGTCGTCTACATTAGGACTGTCGATCAAGCCCAATGTCATTGTTGATTCAGCCAGCATCTGCGTGGTTTCTATTTTGATAACCTCCAGGGTGGGATTCATATATGTTCTTTTCATATTGATGTTCTTTTTATTTCGTTATCTGTACTTAATCCTTTCTTTTATTTGAAAAACTTACTTCACGACGACCTTACGTCCACCGATGATGTAAAGGCCCTTCTTGGGCTGGCTGACGCGCTGACCAGAGAGGCTGAATATTTCTTTCTTCACTTTTTCGTTATTCATTAGCAAAGCACCAATGCCGGTGGTCTCGTAGTTTAGGGGAAGGAATGATCGGGCGTCTGATCCGCCGAGGGGCAGGTAAGCCTTTCCTGCGGGAATCTCCGTATCGGGCTCAGCCGGAAAGAAGCCCTTGACTTCACTTATATAAGCTAGCACGTAGTCGCCCTCCTTAGCTTCGTAATACGATGTGACGCCCTTCAGCAAGTTGCCTACGACAGGGTCGGCAGAAGCAATCACTGGAACGTTGTACGTGTTAGGTTCACCTGCCACGACCACGCCCGTTCCGGCGGGAATCTTCTTCACCGCTTGTAGGTTAATAACAGCATCAATGGAAGAGACAATGTAGGCAGTCAGACCTTCAACTGAACTGAAGTCGAGAGCTTTGCCGTCGCAGTTGCAGTAGGTGGCAACTTCTGCTTCGCTGGTGATTGTAACTTGGACGGTTTCACCATCCGCCCACGCGCTGTTGGTTCCTCCCACCATCATGGTGATAACGAGGAGTACCGCTTTAAGTAAATTTTTTTTCATTGTTTGTTTTGCTTAATTAATATTGATGAAATACTTCATTGCCGTTTGTAGATTCCCGCTTCCATGGCTTTCGGATTCGGCCTACAAAATTAAATAAAAAAGGTGAATAAATGAGTGGGGGGGGTTAAAAAAGGTTAAATAATGCGCTTTTGTAAGAGAAACGCTGTTCATGGCGTACGCTTATGGATGAAAGGTGTTGGTCTGAAGGGTTTTTGATCATGGGGTCGGGTAGATATCTAATAGCCTTGGAAGGCTGTCAAGCACCATTAGAGAACCGTCTTTAGCCTGCCACGAAGAAAAAAAACTTGTATTTATTTGGTTATTTGCCGGGTAAATAGTACCTTTGCAGCGCCGTTGGAGAAAGCGCCGCTTGTTAAAGGTGTACCGACGACAAGAAAAATTGCATAGAGATATGAAAGTCATGAAATTTGGCGGAACGTCCGTAGGTTCCGTAAAGAGCATTTTAAGCTTGAAGAAAATTGTGGAGACAGAGGCTCGGACGCAACCTGTCGTAGTAGTAGTAAGCGCACTTGACGGCATTACCGACAAGTTGATAGCAACCTCTGAGCTGGCTCTGAAAGGTGACGAGCGGTGGCGTGAGGAATTTGACGGTATGGTGACACGCCATCATCAAATGATAGACACCATCATCACCGACGACAAGAAGCGCGTAGATTTGTTTAATAAGGTGGACGCTCTCTTCGAACAGTTGAGGAGCATCTACTATGGCGTGTTCCTGATTCACGACCTGAGCCGTAAGACGCTCGACGCCATTGTCTCTTACGGCGAGCGTCTGAGTTCCAACATTGTGGCTACACTGGTAAAGAACGGTGTACGCATGAACTCGCGCGACTTCATTCGCACGGAGAAGAAGAACGGTAAGCACACGCTGGACTCAGAACTGACGGCCAGTCTCGTGAAGGAATCCTTCAAGGATATGCCACAGGTGGCTGTGGTTCCCGGCTTCATTGCCCGCGACCGTGACAGCCATGAGACGACAAACCTCGGACGTGGCGGTTCCGACTATACAGCCGCCATCATTGCAGCAGCCCTCGACGCAGAGATGCTGGAAATATGGACCGACGTCGACGGTTTCATGACGGCCGACCCGAAGGTCATCAAGACGGCCTATACCATCAACGAACTGTCGTATGTAGAGGCTATGGAGCTGTGTAACTTCGGCGCAAAGGTCATCTACCCGCCGACCATCTACCCCGTCTGCATCAAAAATATTCCCATCAAGGTGAAGAACACCTTCAACCCTGAACATCCTGGCACGCTGATTAAGGAGAAGATTGAGGACGACCTGAAGCCCATCAAGGGCATCTCGAGTATCAAGGGCACTTCGCTGATTACGGTGACGGGTCTCTCGATGGTGGGCGTTATCGGCGTCAACCGCCGTATCTTCACCACACTGGCCAACAAGGGCATCTCGGTATTCATGGTTTCGCAGGCTTCGTCGGAGAACTCTACGTCCATCGGCGTGCGCGACGAGGATGCTGCCGCCGCTGCCGAAGTGCTGAACGAGGAGTTTGCCAAGGAAATAGAGACGGGAGCCATGTTCCCCATGCAGGTGGAAAGCGGACTGGCTACCATCGCCATCGTGGGCGAGAACATGAAGCAGACCCCCGGCATCGCCGGTAAGCTGTTTGGTACACTCGGACGCTCTGGCATCTCGGTCATCGCCTGTGCACAGGGTGCCTCTGAGACCAACATTTCATTCGTCGTCGACGGCCGCTTCCTGCGCAAGTCGCTCAACGTGCTCCACGACTCATTCTTCCTGTCAGAATACAAAGTTCTCAATATCTTTATTTGTGGCATCGGTACTGTCGGCGGTATGCTCCTCGAGCAGATACGTACGCAGCAGCAGTTCCTCATGCAGTCACGCCGCCTGAAGCTCAACGTGGTGGGCATCAGCGATGTCGACAACTTCGTGCTCGACCGCGACGGCATCGACTTGGACAACTACGAGAAGATTCTACGTGCAGGCTATCCTGCCAATACCGAACACATGCGCGACGAGATTGTGAAGATGAACATCTTCAACAGCGTCTTCGTAGACTGTACGGCCAGCCGTCAGATAGCAATGCTCTACCAGACGTTCTTAGAGCATAACATCTCCGTCGTGGCAGCCAATAAGATTGCCGCCTCGAGCGACTACGACAGCTATCTGAAACTGAAGCAGACAGCCCGCGACCGCGGCGTCTGGTTCCGCTACGAGACGAACGTCGGCGCTGGACTGCCCATCATCGGCACCATCAACGACCTGTGCAACTCGGGCGACAAGATTCTGAAGATTGAGGCCATCCTTTCTGGAACACTGAACTTCATCTTCAACGAGATAGCTGCCGACGTGCCTTTCTCTGAGACCGTACGCCGTGCTAAAGAGCAACGCTACTCTGAGCCCGACCCGCGCATCGACCTCAGCGGCACTGACGTCATACGCAAGCTGGTCATCCTGACACGTGAGGCTGGCTACAAGGTGGAACAGGAGGACGTTGAGAAACACCTCTTCGTGCCTAACGACTACTTTGAGGGCAGCCTCGACGACTTCTGGCGCCGGCTCCCAGAGCTGGATGCCGACTTCGAAGCTCGCCGCAAGGTGCTTGAGGCCGAAGGTAAGCGCTGGCGCTTCGTGGCAACGATGGAAGCCGACGAGAAAGACCCATCGTCGTTCAAAACCAGCGTCGCCCTGAAGGAAGTGCCACAAGGCCATCCGTTCTATCCGCTTGAGGGTTCCAACAACATCGTGCTGCTCACTACCGAGCGCTACAAGGAATACCCCATGCTTATTCAGGGCTATGGTGCCGGCGCTGCCGTTACCGCCGCTGGCGTCTTCGCAAATATCATGTCAATAGCAAATATCTAAAAGCATCGGACTTAACGGACTTACACAGACTGTTTCGCTTCTATACAGCAATCGAGAATAGTCCGTGTTAGTCCGTTAAGTCCGCTGCAAAAATATATTCACTATGAAGCATATCATTATTCTGGGCGACGGAATGGCCGACCTGCCAGTAGAACGACTGGGTGGTAAGACCTTACTACAATATGCCCATAAGCCGATGATGGACCAGCTTGCCAAGGAAGGCCGCTGCGGACGTCTGGTTACCGTACCCGAAGGATTTCCCCCAGGCTCAGAGGTGGCCAACACCGCCATCTTAGGCTACGATTTGAATAAGGTGTACGAGGGGCGCGGTCCCCTTGAAGCAGCCTCCATCGGCTACGAGATGGCTGACGACGACTTTGCCATCCGCTGCAACATCATCACGATTGAGGACGGGCGAATCATCACCCACAACGGCGGCAACCTACAGACCAGCGACGGCGACGTGCTGATAAAATACCTTGACGAGCAATTAGGGAACGACCGCATCCGCTTCATCACCGGTATTCAGTACCGCCACTTGCTGGTTATCAAGGGCGGCAACAAGCACATAGTCTGTGCCCCACCCCACGACCATCCCAATGAGCCGTGGCGTCAACTCTTGGTGAAGGCCGAAGAGAACGCCCCCGTCGAGCCGGGACGCATGACAGCCCAGGAGACTGCCGACCTGATAAACGACCTGATTCTGAAGTCACAAGAGCTGCTGTCGAAGCATCCCTACAACTTAGCGAAGGCTGCGCGGGGCGAACGTCAGGCGAACAGCATCTGGCCCTGGTCTGGCGGCTACCGCCCGTCGATGCAGACACTGCAGGAGCAATACCCGCAGGTGAAGAGCGGAACGGTCATCTCGGCTGTCGACCTCATACGAGGCATTGGCCACTACGCCGGTCTGAAAATCGTTGAGGTAGAAGGAGCCACCGGTCTTGCCGACACCAACTACGAGGGTAAGGCACAGGCTGCTATCGAGGCTCTGCGCCACGACGACTTCGTTTTCGTTCACGTTGAAGCCAGCGACGAAGCCGGCCACGACGGTGATCTGGAACTGAAGCTCAAGACCATTGAATATCTGGACCAGAGGCTCATCGCCCCTATATATCAGGAGGTCCGCACGTGGGAGGAACCCGTCTGTATCGCTGTCTTGCCCGACCATCTGACTCCTGTTGAGAAGCGCATCCACGTTGGCCAACCCGTGCCCTTCCTCATCTGGCATCGCAACATCACAGCTGACGACGTACAGCACTACGACGAGGTGTCATGCGTCAGTGGCAGCTATGGTCTGCTCCGGCTCCAGGAGTTCATGCAGGAGTTGATGAAAATAGAATAGGCTTTTTTGTTGTGCTATCGAATCTCAGTGTAATTGTTGTTCAGCAACAACTGTTCAACGGTTACGGTGGGATTCGATTTCATATAATGGCCAACACTGCGGGTATAGAGCGTATTGAATACCGTACGCTTCATCACCTTGTTGACCACCCACTGCACCTTACCGACATGCGTGTCGCGCTCAACTTGGTTCAAAGTGCGGTTAGGCATCGGATAGAGGCTTAAAAGATAGAAGCCAATGCAGTCGGGGACGATGTACTGCCGCGTCATCACCTTTCGCTGATGCTCGGTGTAGCCATAGTCCTCGCGGAGATAGAGTGGATAGCTGCTGCCCAGATACTTGTCGAGCGAAATGCCGAGCAGCCCATTGCCTACGATAATGCTCTGGTCGAGAGACCCAATCTGTGAATAGACCGTCGGAATGCTCATTTCTGGCAGCAGTTCCTTCAGATGGTTGAAGGCGTCGCTCAGTTCTTGATTGATATCATCCATACTGGCATATTCCTGTTCGGCGGCAGCGATAAGGGTCTGCAGGGTACTGTCCTGATAGAAGTCCAGGAATTTGACGTTGATTTCCGGATCGTCGACGCGGCCTATTTTCAGCACGTCCTCAATCAGCGTACGTGTCTGTTGAGGATAGTCCGTGCTCATCTGCTGAAGGGCCGAATAGTCGCCAGTTGTCAGGTAAAGACTTTCGATGAGGTCATATCGCTCCACAAGCACTTCTATTTCTGACTCGTCTGAAGAGTTGAGTTGCCACTGACAGCCAATGCATGTCAGCATCACAATCAGGAATAGAACATATATCTTGCGCATCTTTTAGCCTTTTTCAGTGAATTTTGTTTAAATTCAGATGCAAAATTACTAAATAATATTGTAAAATCCAAATTTTAACCTAAAAAAGATAAAAAATTCTTTGAAATTCATTACTTTTGCGTACTACTAAACAAACAAAAAGACATGAAACGTACATTTTTGTGGGCCTTTATGGCCTTCGTCTGCTCCAGCACCTTTGCCCAGCAGACCATCACCGTCAGCGTGAGCAATCCGATGAAGCGGGCTCGTACAGATCAGCCGATTGTAATTAACTTAGACAAATACGGCGATGTGCAGTCGGCGCTGGTCACTCTCGATGGCCGTGAGATAGCGTGCCAGCTTGACGACTTAGATCAGGATGACGACTTCGACGAACTGTGCTTTCTGGCCGACATAGGTCCCAAGGCAAAGCAGGACTACAGTGTGACGCTCTTCAGCGAAGGCAGTCCGCGGCAATATCCGGCCCGCGTCTATGCTGAGATGCTGATGCGCAACGACAAGGTGAAGGAGAAGAACCGCCACAATAATTATATCGAGAGTATCACGGCTCGCGGCGACTGCGCCAACTCCTACAACCTGCAGCATCATCACGGCGTAGACTTCGAGAGCGAACTGAACGGCATCCGCATCTACTTCGACAAGCGCCAGACACTGGATCTCTACGGGAAGTTCAAGAAGAGACTAGAGTTGCAGCAGACGCAGTTCTATACGTCAGCCGAGCAGAAGAAGGAAGGCTACGGCGACGACGTCCTGTGGGTGGGCAACACCTTCGGTCTGGGTGCCTTCCGCGGCTGGAACGGCCACGAACCGACCATGATAGAACCCGTGCGCTCGCGCACCCAGCGTATCATCAGCTACGGTCCGCTGCGCACTATCGTTGAGCTTGTCGACCGGGGCTGGAAGGCCGATGCCGCAAAGGCGCCTGTGAATATGACCATCCGCTACATCCAGTACGCCGGTCATCGCGACACTGACGTGGAAGTGTACTTCAGCCGCAACGTCAGCGACCTGCAATTCTCAACGGGCATCATCAACGTCAAAGGTTCCGAGGAGTTCAGCGACAAGAAGGGCCTGCGTGCCTGCTGGGGTACCGACTATCCCTCGACCGACACCGTAAAGTGGAGCCGCGAGACGGTTGGATTAGCCATCTGTATTCCCCAAAAGCATATCGTCAGCGAGGAAGTAGCAAACAAGGACAACTACGCCTTTGTGGTCAAGCCCGAATCCAACCGGCTCAACTATAAGGTCAGCTACACCTCAAATAACGAGGAGTTCGGCTATCACTCTGCCAAGGAGTGGTTTGCCTTCCTAAAAGAATGGAAGAGCGAGGTGGAGCAGCCTATTCAGGTAAAGTACTGAAGAACTTACGTCCCTTGACATAATACTGCCAGAGCAACGAGAAGCGGCGCTGCTCTGGTATTTCTTTTTCTACCC
Organism: uncultured Prevotellaceae bacterium; assembly: GCA_900316475.1. Taxonomy (GTDB): domain Bacteria; phylum Bacteroidota; class Bacteroidia; order Bacteroidales; family Bacteroidaceae; genus Prevotella. The sequence goes on along the minus strand of ONDA01000016.1, from coordinate 27,352 downwards.
GGCTGTCCTGAATCTGCCGGCGGTCGGCATCGAAGTCGTGACGCCAGCGTTGGAAAGCACGGCGGGCACGGTAGACGGCGCAGAAGTCGCCCCAGTTGCGTTTCAGGATGAGCATCTCCCAGGCTGCAAGGTAGTCGAGAACCCAGCGCCAGCGCATGACATGGTGCAGTTCGCTGTCTGGCAGACACTTGTAGAGCATCGTCAGGTTGTTGCGGAAGTTGAGGAAGGTCTTCATGGGATTCGACTTCGGGAGCGTACCTCCCCCGACGTGATACACCTGCGACTCCGGCAGGCAGACGATGCGCCGGCCCCGTATACGCAGACGCCAGCAGAGGTCGATCTCTTCGTTATGGGCGAAGAAGCGTCCGTCGAGCCCCCCAGCCTCCCAATAGTCGGCAGCACGTACCATCAGTGCCGCTCCTGTTGCCCAGAGCACGTCGGCCTGATAGTCATATTGTCCGTCATCGCGTTCTACGGTATCGAAGATACGCCCCCTGCAAAACGGGTAACCGTAACGGTCGAGGTATCCCCCACTCGCTCCGGCATACTCAAACTGGTCGCGGTCGAAGATGGAGAGCAGCTTAGGCTGGCAGGCGGCAATGTCATGGTGGGCGTCCATCAGTTCGATGAGCGGCGTCAGCCAATGGTGGGTCACCTCGATATCGGAGTTGAGCAGCAGGTAGTATTCTGCCTCTATCTGCCGCAGTGCCTTGTTGTAGCCATCGGCAAAGCCCCAGTTCTTGTCGAGAATGATAAGCTTCACGTCGGGGAACTCGCTACGCAACAGGTCGAGGGAGTCGTCCGTCGACGCATTGTCGGCCACATAGACCGTTGCCTCGCCGCACGAATAGCGCAGCACGCCAGGCAGATACTGGCGGAGCATCTTGGCTCCGTTCCAGTTGAGTATGACAATCGCTACTTTTTCCATCCTTCTATTCTCAATGCTGTCTTATCGTGATTGAAGCCGCCCAGCGTCACCGTCACCAACTGGTTGTCCAGTTCCTGGCGTGCCTCGGCGGGCGACAGTTCCACACGTATATAGTTACGCGTAAACCCATGCATCGCCTTTCCGCGTGCGGCTTTCTCAAAGAGCACCTCGACCTGCTGACCGATATGGCGGGCGTAGAAAGCCTCCGTCTTCTGCTCCGACAGGGTGAGCAGCCGCTTGCTGCGCTCCTTCTTATCCTTCTCGCTGACCACGTAGTCAATCTTCAGCGCCTGTGTGCCCGGACGTTCGGAGTATGGGAAGACGTGCAGCTGAGTCACGTCAAGGGCATTCAGGAAGTCGAAAGTCTCGTCGAAACAGTCGGGCGTCTCGCCGCGACATCCCACCATCACGTCGACCCCGATGAAGGCATCGGGCATGAGCGTCTTCACACGGGAAATCTTGTCGGCAAAGAGCTGACGGTCATAGTGACGGTGCATCAGCCGCAAGACGGTGTCGCTGCCGCTCTGCAGGGGGATGTGGAAGTGTGGCATGAAGGCACGGCTCTGAGCGCAGTAGGCTATCAGCTCGTCGCTGAGCAGGTCGGGTTCCAGGGAACTGATGCGGTAGCGCTGGATTCCCTCCACCTCATCGAGAGCCTTCACCAGGTCAATGAACCGTTCGCCCGTCGTCTTGCCGAAGTCGCCGATATTCACGCCCGTCAGCACAATCTCCTTGCCACCCTCTGCCGCGGCCTCTCGCGCCTGCTCCACCAGTGAGGCAATAGTAGGATTGCGGCTGAAGCCACGGGCGTATGGTATGGTGCAGTAGGTGCAGAAGTAGTCGCAGCCGTCCTGTACCTTGAGGAAATAGCGGGTGCGGTTGCCTCGCGAACAGCTGGGAGCAAACGAGCGGATGTCCTTCGTCTTCTGGCGGAAGATGAGGTGATGGGGGGTATGGTGCTGACAGGACTCATGGTCTACAAAAACCTCCGACAGATACTGCACCAGACGAGCTTTCTCGTCGGAGCCAAGAACCAGGTCTACGCCCTCAATGTTGCTGACGGCCTCAGCCGACAGCTGTGCATAGCATCCCGTGACGACGACCAGGGCTCCCGGGTTTTCGCGCACCAGCCTGTGGATGGCCTGCCGGCATTTGTGGTCGGCAACGTCGGTCACCGAACAGGTGTTGATGAGACAGATGTCGGCCTGCTCGCCACGCTCCACCGTCACCACCCCCAGCTGCTGAAGCATCTTGGCGAAGGTCGATGTCTCAGAGAAGTTCAATTTGCACCCCAGGGTGAAATACTTTGCTTTCTTGCCTTGAAAGGCTGACGAGTCTATCATTAATATATATATAAAGAGGTATATTTGTTTTCGAGCACAAAGGTACTACTATTTTCTCAAAATTAGGCCTTTTTTACAAAAAATCATCGGAAGCGATTTTTATTACATTTTTTTAACTTTTTGTAATTATCTGATATTCAACGTTTTGCTAAAAAGTTACAAAAACACCCTAAAAAAAAACAAAAAAAACGATACGTCGTATCAAAAAAATACCTACCTTTGCATCGTTTTAATAAACAAATGATTGTTTTACAGATTTAAAAGCTTAGAAAAATGAAGAAATTAGTTTTTGCATTCGCTGCTGTTGTAGCTGTTTCATTCGCTGCATGTGGTAACAAGACCGAGCAGGCTGCTCCCGTTGACACTGACTCTATCGAGGAGGTTGCTGACAGCCTTACTGAGGTTGCTGATTCTACTGATTCTGCTGCTACCGATAGCGCTGCAGTTGTTGACTCTACTGCTACTGCTCAGTAATCAGAAGCGAACAAGAGAGAGAAAGCCGCTGGACGAGAGTCCGGCGGCTTTATTGTTGTGGTATGTTCCTTCTGTGTTCCCGTTTTCACTAACCTACGCGCGCGCACGTTAGAAAATCTTACGGCTCACCCGTGAGATTTCAATACCATTGAGCCATCCACGGACTTTGTCCCCTGCGCCTCTATCGGGCCATCCGCGGACTATTCCCCCTGCGCAAAAAAAATCCCAGTGGCATACCACTGGGATTTAATGTTTAAATAAATAATGATCGCCTTACAGCGGGTTAATTATTTGATTTTATGATACGTTATTCAGCAGCGGGTGCTTCCTCCTGAGGTGCAGCCTCTTCCTCAGCGGCGACCTCCTCCTCAGCAACTTCCTCAGCAACGGGGGCAGCCTTCAGGGCAGCCTCAGCCTCAGCAGCAGCCTTCAGTTCGGCAGCGTTCTCAGCAACAACCTTGACAGGAATTTCGACGATGACCTCCTTGTGGAAGTGTACGAGAGCCACGTAGTCGCCAACCTTCTTGGCATCCTTCATGGTGATGATCTTGCGGTCGACCTCCTTGCCGAGCTTTGCCAGCTCCTCAGCCACCTGTGCAGCACCTACAGAACCGTAGAGCTGACCGGTAACGCTGACCTTAGCAGCAATCTCGAGAGCCACGTCCTTGAGCTGGGCAGCCTTCTCCTCGGCAGCAGCCTTCTGGGCAGCCAGCTTGTGAGCCTGCTGCTTCAGGTTCTCGGCGAGAATCTTCTTGGCCATCGGCGAAGCGATAACACCCTTACCCTGGGGGATGAGGTAGTTACGGCCATAGCCCGACTTCACGTTTACGATATCGTTCTTAAAACCTAAGCCGATAATATCTTCTTTCAGTATAATTTCCATAATGCGTTATCCTCCTTCAAGTTTACTTCATCATGTCAGTTACGTAAGGCAGCAGCGCAATCTGGCGGGCGCGCTTCACGGCCTGAGCCACGCGGCGCTGGTACTTCAGCGAGGTGCCCGTGATACGGCGGGGCAGAATCTTACCCTGCTCGTTGAGGAACTTCTTCAGGAACTCGGGATCCTTGTAGTCGATGTACTTGATACCACTCTTCTTGAAGCGGCAATACTTCTTCTTCTTTGTATCGATAGAAGGAGCGTTCAGATAACGGATTTCACTCTGTTCAGCCATGGTTTAAGCCTCCTCTTTTTTACCAAGCTTGGCGCGACGCTTCTCAGCGTATTCTACGGCATGCTTGTCAAGTTTAACAGTCTGGAAACGGATGACCTTCTCGTCGCGGCGATAGGCAGTCTCCAATGTCTTAATCACTTCTGGCTCAGCCTTGAACTCTATCAGGCAGTAGAAACCTGTAGACTTCTTCTGAATAGCATAAGCCATCTTCTTCAATCCCCAGGCCTCTTCGCTCAGAATCTCTGCACCCTTATCGGTGAGAACCTTCTTGAATTTTGCGGCCGTTTCCTTCATCTGGTCATCAGACAAAACGGGAGTTAAAATGAAAACGGTTTCGTATTGATTCATACTACGTTAAAAAAATTAATAAAATGTTATGTTTGCTCTAAAGCGGGTGCAAAGGTACTACTTTTTATTGAGAATTGAGAATTGCGAATTGAGAATTACCACTACTTTAACAGTATTTAGTATTTCTGCCCGCGTTTCTGCAGCCAAAGGTGCATAAAGTAGCCTAAAACGACACATATCAGGCCAATAAGCAGTTCGGTGTTCGACTGCCAGCCAGCCAGTTTACAGACTATCAATAGGACGACACCGATGCCTATCAGTGTCAATCCCAAATATGGTACGTATCTGTTCATATCGCGCTAAAAAAGCCCCCTCCACGGGAGGGGGTTGGTCGCCGGCCTTACTCCTCGTCGGGAGTGATGAGCTTATAGCCCTTGCCGTGAATATTGATAATCTCAATCTGCGGGTCTTCCTTCAGATGCTTGCGCAGCTTGGTGATGTAGACATCCATAGAGCGGGCATTGAAGTAGTTGTCGTCAATCCAGATGGTCTTCAGGGCGAAGTCGCGCTGCAGGATCTCGTTGGCGTGCGAGCAGAGCAGCGAGAGCAGTTCGTTCTCCTTGGTAGTCAACTTCGTCTGTTTCTCGCCGATAGAGAGCAGCTGCTTCTGCGTGTCGAAGGTGAAGTTGCCGATGCGGTAGAGCGTCGACTCCTTGCTCTTCTTACCATGCACACGGCGCAGGATGGCCTCAATACGGAACACCAGCTCCTCCATGGAGAAGGGTTTGGTAATGTAGTCGTCGGCACCGAGCTTGAAGCCTTCGAGGATGTCTTCCTTCAGGATTTTCGCCGTCAGGAAGATAATGGGGATTTCGGCGTTGGCCTGCCGGATTTCCTGAGCCAGCGTGAAACCATCTTTCTTAGGCATCATCACGTCGAGGACGCAGATGTCGAACTTCGTCTTGAGGAAAGCCTTGAAGCCGGCTTCTCCGTCAGCACACAACTCTGCCTCATAGCCTTTGGCGGCCAGGTATTCACGAAGCAGCATTCCCAGGTTCTCGTCGTCTTCACAAAGAAGAATTTTCAGTTTGTCGTCCATAGATTTACTCATTTAAATTATTTAATCGATTGATTGTTTTTTGTTTCAAATCCTTTAGCACTTTATTCACCTGCTACTTTTCACCGGCATCCTCTTGCAGGATAGGCAGGGTGACGGTAAACTTCGTGCCCTTGCCCAGTTCGCTCTCACACTTGATGTCGCCATCGTGCAGGTCGATGATGCGCTTGACGTAGGCCAGTCCCAGGCCGAAGCCCTTGACATCGTGGACATTGCCGGTATGCACGCGGTAGAACTTGTCGAAGATCTTCTTGACATTCTCCTTCTTGATGCCCAGACCGTTGTCGCGGATAGAGAAGCACAGGCGGTCCTTCTCGTTCCACGTGCGCAGATAGAGGTTGAGCGGCTCGTCGGGCTTGCGATACTTCACGGCATTGTCCAACAGGTTGGTGATAGCGTTCTGGAAGTGTACCTCGTCGACGTAGATGGCTGAGTCGACAGCCTCTATCTCGGTGTATATCTTGCCGCCGGTATGCTCGACGCGCAGCGAGAATGTCGACGCTATCTGCTCCATAAGCTCGTTCAGGTCGAGTTCCTTCTTCTTAAACGATACCGACTTACGGTCGAACATCGACATCTGCAGCACCTTCTCCACGAGGAAGCGCAGTCGTCGCGACTCGTCGCCGATGACAGTGCCCAGGTGTTTCTGCATCTGCGCGCTCTTCGACACGGAATCGTCGTTGAGCATCTGAGCCGCCAGTGAGATACTCGAGATAGGCGTCTTCAGCTCGTGCGTCATATTGTTGATGAAGTCGTTCTTGATTTCGGTATAGCGCTTCTGGCGGAATATCACTACGATAGTGAAGACAAACGTGATGAGCAGCACGACGGTGAAGATAAGCGCGGGGATGACGAAGCGCACACTCGACATGATGTAGTTACTCATTTCGGGGAAATGAATCTTCACCACGCCCATCTTCGACGACGGGTCGTTCTGGAACAGCACCTGTGTGTAGCTGTACTGCAGACCATCGTCCGAATATTCAGGACAACGGTACACCTCGCGCCCGTCGGTGGTCGACACCGTGAAGTGATACGGTATGTTGATGCCGTTGTTCAGCAGCTGCGTACGGATTTCCTGGTCGAGCAGCTTGAAGTTCACACGCTCCTTCAGCGGACGCTCGCTGGCCTCATACAAGATTTTGTAGACCACCTCGTCGAGCAATGCCTTCTGATAGACGTAGCGGTTGCGCACTATCTGCTGCAGCGACTTCGAAGCCTCGTCGATGGTACTGCGGTCGGACCGCAGAATCATGGCCTTGGGAATGGTCGACGGCTTGGTCGTTATGGTCTTCAGCTCGAACGATGAATAGATGGTGCCGTCCTTGCCCGACACGGAGTACTGGTGGGTATGCTGGATGACATCGTTGAGCTGCCCCGAACGGGCCATGACAGAATCCTGCCTGAAGGCCCGACGCTCCGTCTCGTTGACATCCTTCTCAAGATAACGGCGCGTCTCGTTCATCTCCAGGTTGCGCGAAGCCTGATACAGACTGCGGTTCACCGACTCGTCGAACTGCTCTTTCTTCATCTTCACCATCTGCTCCACATAGGAGAGCTGGAGGAAGAGCAGGCCGAGGAACGAGAGCCCCATGACGATGGCAATGAGCCAGATTGTACTTTTCTTCATACTGCAAAGATAAGTAAAATCTTAAAAAACAAAAGAATTTTAAGTTAAATATTTTCCGCAACTTCAAATAGTTTAACGTTTCCACCTACTTTTAATTAAAAATACGAAAGTTCGGTTAGTTGCGGCGTTCAGGAGTTGAAGGAGTTAAAGGCGTTCCGGCAATTGTACGTCAGGCAAAAGGCAAAACGCCAAGAAAGGCAAGCGTACTTGAAAAAACTGGCTTTTTTTTTCGCAACTTTGCACGAGTTATCGCTTTTTTTGCGTAAATTTGCAGCAATAATGGACGGGACTGATTACATCGTCAAGAAAAAAAACGGAAAAAGCTATGCCACAAGAACAGTCACAAATAAGAGAGCGTCAGAAAACGAATTTACGGGAGCCACGTCGCTATAAGGTTATCATTCACAATGACGACTTTACGACTATGGAGTTTGTCGTCATGATATTAAAAGAGGTGTTTTTCCTGAGCGAAGAGAATGCCCAGGCGCTGATGTTACAAGTGCACCACTCGGATAAGGCTGTGGTAGGTATCTACACCTACGACATCGCCCTGTCGAAAGCACAAAAGGCAACAAACATGGCCCATGAGAATGGTTTCCCGCTACGCCTGACAGTAGAACCCGAAGATAACTGAGCATTATGTCGATCATCAAACAGACAGAAAGAGCATCACGCGCCCTACAGGATGCGTATGAGTGCTGTAAGAGCTACAGGCACGAGTTTATAATGCCTGAGCATTTACTAATGGTACTGATAGACGAAAGTAACTTCAACGCTGCCCTGAACATATTCTATAGTCCTGAGAGGTTAGCGGAACGCCTCGAGGCATTCCTGGAAAACGTAGAATCGATACCCGACGGCGTGGAATACGAGCCCGAAGTGTCGTCTCAAATGGCAAAGGTCATAGAGAGCGCCGTACAAAAAGTGTCATTGAGCAGTGCGGAGTCTGTCGACATTCCCCATTTGGTTGACGGATTATTGAATCTCACGGAATCATGGGCGGCATATTTGCTCAAAGACAGCCTCAACGATAAGGAGTCAGACTTTATGAGCCAGATGATTAATTTCTATGAGTTAGACGACCATTTGCTGGATAAGTCTGGAGATGACGAAGATTCTGCTGCATGGAAGAAGCTTGTGACCTGTATGAACGACCACTACAAGAGCCACAATCCGCTTATCGGGAGGGAGCAGGAACTGAGACGCACGATTCAGGTGCTTTGTCGCCGTGACAAGAACAACCCCCTGCACGTTGGAGAACCGGGTGTAGGTAAAACAGCCTTAGTCTGGGGATTGGCCCGACTGATAGAAGAGAAGAAAGTACCCGAACGGCTGAAGGACTGTCGTATCTACCAGCTTGACATGGGGACGCTGTTGGCCGGTACGCAATTCCGAGGCGACTTCGAGAACAGGATCAAGCAGATTATGGACGGGGTCCAAGAAGAGGCCGACAACCGCTCGGCCGAAGGACGCCCGGAAGGTGCGAACATTGTCTATATTGACGAGATTCACACGCTTGTAGGCGCTGGAGCTACCGGTGACAGTGCGATGGATGCTTCGAACATGCTCAAACCATACCTCGAGTCTGGCAAGATTAGATTTATCGGTTCTACGACCTACGAAGAATATAACCGTCATTTTTCCCGTTCAAAGGGTCTGATACGTCGTTTCCAACAAATCGACATCGGTGAGCCATCTGTGGATGAAACGAAAAACATCATCAGGCAGCTACAGCCACGATACGAGGAATTCCACGGGGTGAAATACGATGACGACGCTGTCTCGTTTGCTGTAGAAGCCAGTGCCAAGTATGTGAACGACCGTTTCCTGCCGGATAAGGCCATCGACCTGATTGACGAAGCGGGTGCCGCTATGGAGATAGACGAGAGGGGGAGAACCATTGGCAAGAAGGAGATTGCCGATGTGTTGTCAAAGATATGTAAGGTGGAGGCACTCTCTGAAGCAGAGGAAAACGACTATCAGCAACTGGAGAGTCTTGCCAACCGTATGCTCTCGCAGATTTACGGCCAGGACGAAGCGATACGCCAGGTCGTTGAAGCGGTCCAGATGTCGAGAGCGGGTTTGCTGGACGACAACAAGCCTTTGGCCTCCCTCTTGTTCGTCGGTCCTACAGGTGTAGGTAAGACAGAAGTTGCCCGTGTCCTTTCAAAAGAGCTGGGCATCTCACTGGTACGCTTCGACATGAGCGAATATACGGAGAAACATACTGTAGCGAAACTGATTGGTTCACCTGCAGGATATGTCGGCTACGAGGATGGCGGTCTGCTAACAGATGCTATTCGCAAATGCCCCAACTGTGTGCTTCTGCTTGATGAAATAGAGAAGGCACACCAAGACATCTACAACATTTTGCTACAGGTCATGGACTATGCCAGACTGACGGATAACAAGGGCAGGCACGCTGACTTCAGGAATGTCGTGCTGATCATGACCTCTAATGCAGGCGCACAGTTTGCGTCCCAGGGGGCTATTGGCTTTAACAACAACGTCAGCCGTGGAGATGCCATGATGAAGCAAGTCAAGAAGACATTCAAGCCAGAGTTCCTCAACAGACTGTCGGGAGCTGTCGTTTTCCGTGATATGGACAAGCCGATGGCTACGCTGATCCTGCAAAAGAAGCTGAGAGAGCTGGATGCAAAACTTGGTGCAAGAAAGGTTACGATGACGCTGAGTCCGGAAGCTTTCGAGTATTTGCTGAATGAAGGATTTACCGCTGAATATGGTGCGCGTGAGATGGATCGTGTCATTTCGCAAAAGCTGAAGCCGCTACTGATGCGGGAAATATTATTCGGCAGTCTGAAGAATGGTGGTAACATAATGATAGAAATGAAAGATGGCTGTTTATCAATTGGATCATGAATTGTGGTTTCCCGACCCTCGTTTAGGGGAGAGGAGCGGACTCGTGGCTGTTGGCGGCGATCTGTCGGTCGAACGACTGCTGCTGGCCTATAGTAATGGCTTTTTCCCGTGGTTCTCTTTTCGCGACATCGATGAGCCCCATTGGTATTGCCCCCAGGACAGATATGTCATCTTCCCCAAAGAGATACATATCAGTCACTCCATGAAGCAGCTGATGCGCCAGAACAAGTACACGGTAACCATTAACGAGTATTTTGATGGTGTCATACGTGGCTGTTCCACAGCTGACGGGCGCTATCAGGAAAGCGGAGCCTGGCTTGGCCCGGAGATAATACGAGCCTATACGGAGTTGTACCGCCGGGGATATGCAGCAAGCGTTGAAGTATGGGAGCCATCGGACGCCTCATCTGAAACGAAAGAGATGAAGCTTGTTGGCGGGTTGTATGGTGTTGTCATCCGTCATGCGTTCTTTGGTGAGAGTATGTTCTCGTTAGTGCCCAACGCCTCGAAGTTGGCATTGATACATTTGGCTAAAACTCTTGATGAGGTTGGCGGACTCTTTATTGACTGCCAGTTCGAGACCCCTCATCTCAAATCCATGGGAGGCAAGTATATCTCCTACGACAAGTATATGGAAATACTGAACAAGCAAGAACTGTGCTGACAGACGACGCTGTTGTTGAGAGAAAGGAAAAAGAAAAAGAGGGGCAAACCGCTGCGGTTCGCCCCTCTTCTCGTATTTGTTACACTTACTCTTCCTCCTTGAGTTCAGCCTCGTGCTCCTTGATGAGCTGCTGCTGAATGTCGTTCGGCACGAGCTCGTAGCTGGCGAACTTCGTTGAGAACGAAGCACGGCCACCCGTCAGCGAGCTGAGAGCGATGGAGTAGTTAGACAGCTCCTTCAGAGGAATCTTGGCCGAGAGCTTCTGATAGCCGGCCTCAGAGTCCATACCCATAATCATGGCACGACGGCCCTGCAGGTCGCTCATCACGTCGCCCATATAGTCGGCGGGCACGTAGACCTCGAGGTCGTAGATAGGCTCCAGCACCTTCGGACCGGCCTCGCGGAAGGCTGCCGAGAAGGCGTTACGGGCAGCGAGCATGAACGAAAGTTCGTTAGAGTCGACGGGGTGCATCTTACCGTCGTAGACGATGACGCGCACGTCGCGGGCGTAAGAACCCGTCAGCGGACCGCGCTCCATACGCTCCATCACGCCCTTCAGGATAGCGGGCATGAAGCGCATATCGATGGCACCACCCACGACGGAGTTGATGAAGACAAGCTTACCACCCCACTCCAGTTCTTTCTCTTCCTTCGACTTGATGTTCATCTTGAACTCCTGGCCGTTGATGGTGAAGCTCGTCGGATCGGGCATACCGTCAGCGTATGGCTCAACAATCAGGTGTACTTCGCCGAACTGTCCGGCACCACCCGACTGCTTCTTGTGACGATAGTCGGCACGGGCCATCTTCGTAATCGTCTCACGATACGGAATCTTCGGCTCCAGATACTCTATCTGAATCTTCTCGTTGTTCTCCATACGCCACTTCAGCGTGCGCAGGTGGAACTCACCCTGTCCATGAACGATAATCTGGCGGAGCTCTTTCGACTGCTCGACCACCCACGTGGGATCCTCCTGACGCATCTTCGTCAGAGCTGCCATCATCTTCTCGGTCTCGCTCTCGTTGACGGCCTTCACGGCACGCGAGTACTTAGAGTTAGGATATTTGATGAAGTCGAAACGGTTGTCACAATCCTTGCCATTCAGGGTGTTGCCCGTCTTGACGTCCTTCAGCTTCACGGTACAGCCGATGTCACCGGCATTCAGCTGGTCGACGGCGATACGGTTAGAGCCGGCACAGGCATAGATGGTGCCGATGCGCTCCTTGGAACCGCGGTCGGCATTGTTCAGGTCGTCGCCCGGCTTGATGCAGCCGCTCATCACCTTGAAGTAAGACACCTCACCGATGTGGGGCTCCACACCCGTCTTGAAGAAATAGATGGAAGCGGGACCGGCGGTGTCGGGCGTAATCTCCTCACCACGGGTATTGTGTACCTTCGGCATCTCGCTGACGAAGGGCACCACGTTGCCCAAGAACTCCATCAGACGGCGTACGCCCATATCCTTGCCAGCGCAGACGCAGAAGACGGGGAAGATAGAGCGGGTGACGAGACCCTTGCGGATGCCCTCACGCATCTCGTCCTCGGTCAGGCTTTCCGTCTCGAAGAACTTCTCCATCAGCGTGTCGTCATTGGCGGCAGCAGCCTCAACGAGGGCAGCGTGCAGCTCCTTGGCCTTCTCCATCTCCTCAGCGGGAATATCCTCGATGATGGGGGCGCCACCCTCGGGCTTCCAGGAGTACTTCTTCATCAGCAGCACGTCGATGACGGCGTTGAAGTCGGGACCGGTAGCGATAGGATACTGTACGGGGACGCACTTGTCGCCGTAAATCTCCTTCATGTTCGACAACAGGGCGTCGAAGTCGCAGTTCTCGCGGTCCAACTGATTGACGAGGAAGATGACGGGCTTCTGCAGCTTGTCGGTATAGCGGAAAGCATTCTGCGTACCCACCTCGGGACCGTACTGGCCGTTGATGAGGATGACAGCCTGGTCGGTAACGTTCAGAGCCGTGATGGCACCGCCCACGAAGTCGTCACTGCCCGGGCAGTCGATGATATTCAGCTTCTTGTTGTTCCACTCTACATGGAAGACAGTAGAGAACACCGAGTAGCCGTACTCCTGCTCTACAGGGAAGTAGTCGCTCATCGTGTTCTTACCCTCTACGGTGCCGCGACGCTTGATGATGCCAGCTTCGTAAACCATTGCTTCGGCAAGAGTTGTCTTGCCGCTACCCGCACTGCCAAGCAGTGCAATGTTCTTAATCTCGTTAGTCTGATAAACTTTCATAATAGTTATATTTTTAGGTTTAAAATTTTTGGTTTTCAGATATCGGACGCTAAAGGTAGACATTTTCGCGGAAAAAACCAACGAAATCTTTCAAATATTAAAATATTTTAGTATTTTTGTGCCGAATTCAGCAATGACAGGCATATATATACATATTCCATTCTGTGCTAGCAGATGTATTTACTGCGGCTTCTACTCCACCGTGAAAAGGGAGCTGCGCCAGCAGTATGCCGACGCTCTCTGCCGCGAAATGGCCATGCGGACGACTGGCGACACCATCAGCACCGTCTACCTCGGCGGAGGCACACCCTCGCAGCTGACCATCAGCCAACTTCAGCAGCTCTTCGATGCCCTATATAATATATATAAGGTGGCAGACAACGCAGAAGTGACCATCGAGGTGAATCCCGACGACGTGACGGCGGAACTGGCAACAGAGCTGGCACAGCTGCCTGTGAACAGGGTCTCCATGGGGGTACAGACATTCGACAACGAGCGACTGCGCTTCCTGCGGCGGCGTCACACCTCAGAACAGGCGATACAGGCCTTCAGCCGCTTACGGAAGGCGGGGTTCAACAATATCAGCATCGACCTGATGTATGGTTTCCCTGACGAGACGGCAGCCGACTGGCAACACGACATAGACGCTGCCATAGCCCTCGGTGCAGAACACGTCTCAGCCTATTGTCTGAGCATCGAAGAGGGCACGCCACTACACCGGATGAACATTGAAGCAGCTGACGAAGAGACGGAACGGGCTATGTACTACACGCTTATCGACCGGCTCGACGCTGCGGGCTACGAGCACTACGAGATTTCGAACTTTGCCCGGCCGGGCTACCGCTCGCGCCACAACAGCAGCTACTGGACGGACATTCCCTACATAGGACTCGGTGCTGCGGCGCACAGCTACGACGGACGCTACCGCCGATGGAACCCGAGCGACCTGCAGCTGTATGTCAACAGCATCCACGACGGAAGACTCACCTGCGAGCAAGAATTCATCGACGACGTCACCCACTACAACGACCGCGTGATGTTAGCCCTACGCACCATCGAAGGCATCGACCTCGACACGCTGACGGAGGCGGAACGCAAATATCTGTTTACCAACGCAAAGAAGCACATCGACCAAGGACTGCTGACACGCAACGGCCAACGGCTACGACTCAGCCGTGAGGGGCTCTTCGTCAGCGACATGGTGATGAGCGACCTGATGAGGGCGTGATAAAAAAATCACTTTTTTGCTTTGTTATTTTTGCAAAATTACCTACCTTTGCCAGCCTAAAAAACAAGACATGATGAAAAGACTACTTTTATGCCTGCTGATAGTCATCACGGCACTGCCAGAAACCAACGCTGTTCTTAAAGAGCGCGACCTTGACCAAACGTTAGAAGTGCTGCGTGCCGAACTGAGAGAGCAACGCCGTATCCTATCCGAAAGTTCTTCTGAAAGGAAAACGATTAACGACTACATTCTCAACCAGTTAATGGAGACAGTAAAGCAGAGCAATCAGAACTCGCTGATGCTCTACTCACAGAACCAGAACAGCGTGTTCGACATGACCTACGCCTGCCATCAAGCCACGGAGCAGTACAATCAATTCCGCCGAAAGCAGACGCCGTTCCGCAACTTCATGACCACGACCGATACTGACATTGCCAAGTACGACAGCCTGATGAACAGTCTCAGACAGATGCCCGAGAACTTGCTTAGCAAACGGGGCAAGAGCAATCGGCGGACTTGTCTGATGTTAGCCGGCAGCATCCGTGACTCGCTGATGGCCAACCGCAACAAGATTGCCCAGTACATCAGCTATTATAAGGCCACCGAGAAGCGCCTGAAGAACCTCAACGACTATGCCAACAAGCGTTACAACGACATACAGACCAGCATTTTCAAGAACGGCGGACAGAACTATTTCACCATCCTGAAACGCCTACAATACAACCTGCAGGACACGCACGACGCCATACAGAGCAAATACAAGTCGAAGCTAAAGAGTTCGCAATGGGACAGCAGCGTCATCTTCGGACTGTTCGGTATCATAGCCCTCTATGTCATCATCGCCATCATCCTCAACCAGCTCGCCTTCCGCTTCCTCATGCCTAAGCGCCTGCATACCGAGGAATTCATGAAGAAGCGTGCATGTCTGATAATGGCCACCACCACCATCACCTTCGCCATCATCATGGGCGTTCTGCGCGCCACGCTCGACCAGAACTTCTTCATCATGGCCAGCGACCTGCTTATAGAGTATGCCTGGCTATTGGGAGTCATCCTCATCTCCCTGCTACTGCGCGTCAGCGGCAACCAGATCAAGAGTGCCTTCCGCATCTATGCCCCCCTGGTAGTCATCGGGTTCATCGTCATCGCCTTCCGCATCATTCTCATTCCCAATGGACTCGTCAACCTGCTGCTACCTCCCGTCCTGCTCGTATGTACGTTATGGCAATGGATAGTCATCAAGCGCCACAACCGCAACGTGCCCCGCTCAGACATGTTCTACACCTATATCTCACTAACGGTGTTCATCGCCTCCGTCTGTCTCTCATGGTCGGGCTACACACTCTTCAGCGTACAGCTGCTCATCTGGTGGATTATGCAACTCACCTGTATACTGACCATCACCTGCGCCAGCCGCTATGTCCATCTGTACGGCGCACGCCACGGACTGGAGGACGCTCCAATCACGAAGAGCTGGTTCTACGATCTTCTGTATATGGTTGCCCTGCCGGTGATGGGTGTATTGTCCGTCATGCTAAGCATCTATTGGGCTGCTGACATATTCAACCTAAGCGACCTCTGCATACAGCTGTTCCAGCGTAAATTCATCGACACGAAGAACCTCAGTGTCAGCATCCTCAAGGTGGCGATGGTCGTCAACCTGTGGTTCCTCTTCCGTTATGTCACGAAAACCGTCTTACAGTTCATGCGCCTGCACTACGAGCAGCAGGACCCCTCGACGGCTCAGAGCCGCGAGGTCATGGGGCGCAACGTCATACAGGTTCTCGTCTGGGGCGTCTGGCTGCTCATATCGCTCAGCATCCTCAACATCAGCATCGCCTGGCTCGTAGCCATCTCCGGAGGTCTGTCTACAGGTATCGGTTTCGCTTCCAAAGACATCATCGAGAACATCTACTACGGCGCCTCACTGATGGCTGGCCGCGTGAAGGTGGGCGACTGGATAGAGGTTGACGGCACGATGGGCAAGGTGACCAGCATCAGCTATACCTCCACAGTCGTAGAATCGCTCGGCGGCGAGGTCATCACCTTCCAGAACTCACAGCTCTTCGCGAAGAACTACAAGAACCTGACCAAGAACCACGGCTACGTGCTGGCCGTCGTGCCCTTCGGTGTGGCCTACGGCTCCAACCTTCAACAGGTATCACAGCTGATCGAAGAGGCCGTCAACGGGCTGCACCACGAATGGATGGATCCCGAGAAGCAGGTGAAGTCGGTCGTCTCGCAGATGAACGACTCAAGCATCGACTTCAAGCTCTTCGTCTGGGCCGATGCCGTCAAGAAGTCCTACGTCGTCAGCGATGTCTTGAAATGTGTCTACGACACACTGAGAGCCCACAATATAGAAATTCCATTCCCGCAAAGAGACATTCACATTATTAATAATTCTTAATTGTTCATCGTTTATAAAAAAAATCTGTATATTTGCACGTTGATATGAACATGAACAACAGAACCATCATTGCAGGTCCCTGCGTCATCGAATCAGCTGAGCTGCTCGACACAGTAGCTCAGGAGTTGGTAAGAATAAACAGTGCCCTCGGAACAAACATCATCTTCAAGGCCTCATTCGACAAGGCCAACCGCACGTCGATACACTCTTTCCGTGGTCCTGGACTGGAGCGCGGCCTGCAGATGCTGGCCGACGTGAAGACGAAGTACGGACTGAAACTCCTGACCGACATCCACGAAAGCTGGCAGGCCGAACCTGTCGGCGAGGTCTGCGACATCCTGCAGATACCAGCGTTCCTCTGCCGGCAGACAGACCTTTTAGTCGCCGCCGCCAAGACGGGACGTACCGTAAACATCAAGAAGGCACAGTTCCTGAGCGGCCGCGATATGAAATACCCTGTAGAGAAGGCCCGCGAAGCCGGCGCTACTGACGTGTGGCTGACGGAGCGCGGCAATATGATGGGCTACAACAACTTAGTGGTCGACTTCCGCAACATACCCGATATGCTGGAACTGGTGCCGACAGTCATTATGGACTGTACCCACAGCGTGCAGCGTCCTAACGGCAGCGACGGCAAGACGGGCGGCGACCGCCGCTTCGTACCGCAGATGGCACTGGCAGCGAAGGCTTTCGGTGCCACAGGATGGTTCTTCGAGGTACATCCCGACCCCGACCGCGGACTGAGCGACGCTGCTAACATGCTGGAATTAGACAAACTGGAAGAACTGATCAAAGAACTGATAAGATGACGGCAAGAGAATATGGCATAAAATGCATTAAAGACGAGGCTGACGCACTGCTCGAACTGATTCCGAAAATGACACAGGAGTTTGACCGGGCTGTGGAGCTGATGTACCGATGTCATGGCAAGATCATTGTTACCGGCGTAGGCAAAAGCGGCCACGTGGGTGCCAAGATTGCCGCCACGCTGTCGTCTACCGGCACACCTTCGTTCTTCATCAACCCCTTGGACGTCTTTCACGGAGACTTGGGCGTGATGACCTGCAACGACGTGGTGCTGGCTATTTCCAACTCCGGACAGACGGACGAACTGCTGCGCTTCATCCCAATGGTGCTTCAGATGCAGATACCCATCATCGCCATGAGTGGCAATCCTAACTCACTCCTGGCAAAATACGCCAGTTGCCACCTGAATGTCAGTGTGCGACACGAGGCTGACCCTATGAACCTGGCTCCTACCAGCAGTGCCACGGCACAGATGGTGATGGGCGACGCTCTGGCCGTAGCACTTATCAAGAAACGTCATTTCAAACCGCAGGATTTTGCGCAGTTCCACCCAGGCGGCGAGTTGGGGAAAAGGTTGCTCACTACTGCCCAGGATGTGATGCGCACTACCGACCTACCCGTCATCTCGCCGGACATGCACCTGGGCGAAGCCATCATCCAAGTCAGTAAAGGGAAACTCGGGTTGGGCGTTGCAGAGACCGACGGCTGCGTTGCCGGTCTGATTACCGACGGCGACATCCGCCGTGCTATGGAGAAGTGGCAAGCCCATTTCTTCGACCATACTGTGGCCGACATCATGACCACGACGCCAAAGACCGTAGGGCCACAGGCAAAGATTTCAGAGATTCAGCGAATAATGAATAAGTACAAGATACACAGTGTGTTAGTCGTGGATACTGCCCAAAGACTCTTGGGCGTTGTTGACCACTATTCATGCATGATTTAATGAGATAAGAACGATGAAGAAGTTTAGAATATTAACCTTATTGTTGCTGGCACTCCCCTTGATGGCCGGTGCCGTTTATCTGTTCAAGACACTTAACGCACGCAACGGACTGACAAGCAGTCAGATAAACTGCATCCTTAAAGACAGCAGAGGGTATGTCTGGTTTGGAACACCGGCAGGCCTGTACCGCTACGACGGCTATGTGTTCAAGAACTTCCAATGCGACTCGCAAGACGGTTCATCGCTCCCCGACAGCTATATCTACTCCATCCAAGAGGCCCTTGACGGTACACTGTGGGTCAAGACGGCTGCTGGCTACTGTATCTACTACCCTCAGTCGGAATCGTTTGTCCGCGAGATGAAGCAAGCCTTCTCACGTATGGGAATAGAAACCGTCCCTGATATTATCTATATTGACAAGCACAAGAACATCTGGGGCTATATACCCAGCAAGGGCGTCGTCAGCTACAATATGCAGCAACAGCTGCTCTATGAGTTTGGATATACCAACGACGCCCACGGCATACCACAAGGAAAGATATGCTCTATCAGCGAATGTCGCGACGGCGCACTGATAGTCTACGACGACGGACGCATAGCCTGTTGCGACGTCATGCGCCAGCAACACACCGTCTGGGTAACCAACGAAATAGCTCAGAAGAAACTGCGTAAAAGTAGCTCCCTTAAAGCCTTCGCCGACCAGATGGACAACATCTGGCTCTACGGTCAGGGCACGCTCTTCGTCTACAAGAAGAATGCTAATGTCTGGGATACTACCATCGGCGACAAACTCGGCCTGACGGGCATCGGCGTTGATAATACTGTCAACGGTATGGGCGGTGACCGCAATGGAAACATCTGGATAGGAACTGACCGCGCAGGCCTCATCAGGATGAATGTAAACACCTACGAGATGGAGGCGGCAGAAACCAGGAGCATGACTTCCGGCGAGACCAACACCAACACCTTGAGGGTTCAGAGCATCTACGTCGACGATACCGACCTGCTCTGGGTGGGCACCGAAAAGTCGGGCGTGGCTTACTACGGCAACAACATCTACCGCTTCTATTCTACCCCGATGAACGACATTACCGCTATCGCTGAGGACGAAAACAGCAACATCTACTACGGTACAAGCAACGAAGGCATCATTGGCTATAACGGCGTACTGGCCAGTAAGAAGGTAACAGCTCTGGAATGCACCAAGGACGGTAGCTTGTGGGTTGGTTCGAAGCAGAATGGTCTGACACGTATTAAAAACGGCGAGACAACCATCTACTCAGCAGCAAAAGACAGTTTGACAACGCTTATCGATGACCACATCAACTCGCTCTGTACCGACCATGTGGGTAACTTGTGGATAGCTACCAACGGCGGACTTCAGGTGTACAACCCAAAGATGAACACCTTCTCAAGCTATACGAAGGAGAACGGCAAACTCAATACAAATAACATTACCACGCTGTTTTATGCCAGAGACAACAACCTGCTTGTGGGCACCAGTGAAGGACTTTCCATCCTCAACCTGTCGACAACGAAGATTACTAATCTGACGGGTAACGCCACCAACCTGAAGACCTTTACCAACAATTACATCACACAGGTATACGAAGATTCAAGAGGACTGATTTGGGTGGGAACACGTGAAGGCGTCAACATCCTAAACCTTGTGAGCGACAGTCTGAACTATATCACAGAGAAACAAGGACTCTGTAACAATAACATCTGCGGTATCACCGAAGACAACAGACACAACATCTGGCTGACTACCAGCAACGGTATCTGCCGCGTTGTCATACAACGTAATGCGGAAGACGGCTCTATCGGAACCGGTCTCTACAACTACGACATGTCTGACGGCCTGCTCAGCAATGAGTTTAACATGGGAGCCATCTTGACCAAGCGTAACGGCGACGTTGTCTTTGGCGCACTCTATGGCGTCAACCTGACTCGCCACGACATCAACGACGACACCGAGTCGCTGCCACGCGTTATGCTGACACAGCTCTTCATCGGCGAGGAGGAAATACTGGCAGGACACAACTACGACGGCAATGTCATTCTGCCACAGGCACTCAACGAGAGCAACCACATTGAACTGGAAAACGACCAGAACACCTTCACCATCAAGTTCTCTGCAGGAAACTACAACCAAAGCGAGCGCCTGCAGTTCATGTATTGGTTAGAAGGACGTGACGAGGACTGGGCCAATGGCGACGCCGTCAAGCACGGCATAACCATCCACGACCTGGCAAGCGGAAACTATACGCTGCACGTGAAGGCCGTCAGTGCCGATGGTGCTGTCAGCAACCAGGAACGTATCTTAGAGATTGTCATCCTCAAACCTTGGTATCTCTCCTGGTGGATGCTCATCATCTATGCCACCGCCATCATTGTATGCCTCTACATTTGGAAAATCGGCATTGGACAAGTCAAGGAGCTCAAGCGTAAGAAAGAAGCCGTCATCGATGAACTGATACAGCAGCGTGAGGAAATCAAGGCCACCAGTGACGACCTGCGTCAGCCTATGGCACGCATGACCTCCATCATCAGCAACCTGGCGGAAAAAGAGAGTACACTCGAGGAGCGCGAACAGCTTAACGCCCTCCACTCACAGATGCTACAGGTCATCACCCGCGTCTCTGACATGCAGTCGTCGCTGGAGCATCCAGAGGAACGTGCCAAGCAGAACGTGCATGGACGTTACGAGCTGGACGCCAAGGGCGAGCTGGCACTGCCCGTCATCAATAACGAGGAACTGTCATCCGAGATAGTACCAACGCGACGTCGCAACGACTCTCCTACCAGCAAGTTTATCGTGTTCTTTATTGACGACAACGAGGAGTTCCTCAAGTATATCAACGCTAACCTCTACAACGTCTACGACTTCCATGTCTACAATAGCACGCATAAGGCCGCCAAAGACCTTGAATCAATAGGAGTAGACCTTGTCATCTGTAAACATGACATGCCGGGTATTACAGGTAGCGAACTCTGTAACCAGCTGAAGACGAACCCCACGACAGAGCGCATCAAGTTTGTACTCGTCACGGAAACGACGCTGACGCCGAAGGAAATGAAGAATATGGAAATCTCGCTCTCTGCTGACGATTATCTGGCAAAGCCCTTCAACATCCAGGAAGCCATTATGCGCTTCAACAAGCTGCTGGGACTCGGTGGCTATGCGATTGACAGCAACCTCATTGAAGGTGCCGAGACACGCCGTCTTGAGGGCTACAATACAAGTATGACTACGGCCACAGAAAGCATCGACACGTCAATACCTACGGACAAGGCTCTACAGGAAACGTCAAGTGCTGACGACGAAATGAAAATCGTCGAGACAACGATTACGAAGAAGAATGCCGTCGTCAAGAATGATAATGAACTGCAGACCATCATCAGCGACGAGATGGAAGACGAATTTGGCAGCAATTATTCTATGGCTGACGCTATGGATAGGCAGTTGCTGAAAAACATCGAGCAATACGTACTGCAGAACATGAGCCGTGGCCAGATTAGCCTTGAGGAGATGGCCAGTGTCATGGGGATGGGACGCGTTCCTTTCTTCCATAAAGTACGCAACTTGACGAGTAAGACCCCAGCAGAACTTGTCCGCGACATCCGCCTGAAACATTCCTGTATCCTGCTGAAACGCACCAATATCAACATGAGTGAGCTGGCTGTCAACGTGGGCTTCATGACAGCAGAGAACTTCATCAAGATCTTTAAGGAAAAGTTTGGGCTTTCGCCACTTGAATACAGACTGAAGCATCGTAAATAAACAATGATTCGCAAGACTGTCTTCTCGTTTGTGCTTACGCTTTGTCTGTGCCCCTCCTGGGCACAGACTAGCGACACGGTTCTCCGTCGTCAACTCTCTGACTATGGTCTGCGCTTCACTGAGGGCAACGACGTCCATTTGCTCATGAGCGGCCAGGAGAAGTTCGACGATATGTTCCAGACTATCCGGCAGGCTCGTAGCAGCATCCATCTGGAATACTTCAATTTTCGCAACGACTCCATCGCCTTCCTACTCTTCGACATCCTTCGCGAGAAACGGCGTGAAGGGGTTGAGGTTCGCGCACTCTTCGACGGCTTCGGCAACGACTCCAACAACCAGCCGCTGAAGCACCACCACCTCGAAGCCCTGCGTAAAGACGGCATCGACATCCATGAGTTCGACCCTATCCGCTTCCCCTGGGTCAACCGCATCTGGCCCCGCGACCACCGCAAGATTGTGGTTATCGACGGACGGACGGCCTACACCGGCGGAATGAATGTGGCCGACTATTATATAAAAGGTACGGAGCAGGTAGGTTCCTGGCGCGACATGCACTGCCGCATCGAGGGGCCGGCCGTCAACGAACTACAGCAAATCTTCTGTCGCATCTGGCTTCAGACGACCGGCGAGAATCTTATGACCAATCCCAAGTACTTCCACGGACGGCCTGCAGGCTCGAAGACCATCGCCATTGCCAACCGCGAGCCGGGAGCCGTCTACGATGCCGATGGCTATGTGGTAGGCAAGAACGATGCCATGCGCCGTATGTACATCGAAGCTATCGACGCGGCCCAAGACTCCATCAAGCTTATCAACCCCTACTTCACCCTGATACCCTCTGTAAAAAAGGCCCTAAAGCGCGCCATCCGTCGTGGTGTCCGTCTCGAAATCATGGTATCGGCCAAGAGCGACATTCCCCTGACGCCCGACTGCGTGCTCCGCAACGCCTATAAGATGAAGAAGGAGGGTGCCCACGTCTGGCTCTACCTGCCGGGGTTCCATCACTCCAAAATTATGATGGTCGACGGTCGCTATTGTACCGTCGGCTCCACCAACCTCGACGCCCGTAGCCTGCGCTTCGACTACGAGGAGAATGCTGTCATTCTCGACACAGCAGTCACCCGCCAGCTCGACGCTATGTTCAATCACGACAAGCAGGAGAGTGTCTACCTGACAAAGGAAGTATGGAATGAGTACCGCACGACGTGGCAGAAGTTCCGCGGATGGTTTGCCTCGCTGCTACGCCCCTGGCTGTAACAGCCTATTATTCAGCAAATCAGTCATCAGCTGCACCTCAATGGCACTGATACCATGCTGACGGATGATGGCAGCCTCGGTGGCAAACTCGCGTGACGGTTCAAAGTCGACGCCTTCCTGATTGGCATAACGGCGGAACATATCGGCGGCCTGCTGCACGGAGCGCGCAAACCATAGGCAATAGCCATAGTTCAGGAAGTCGTCATCGGCAGGCTTCTCCGTCGTCAGAAGCTCTTCATAGAAGCGTGTCGCCTGGTCGTACTTCCCTACCCCGACAAGCGCCCATGCCAGCACCCTCATGACGTCCTGGTCTTCGGGCGACTCATAGTTCAGCTTATAGAGTAGTTTTAACGCTAACTCATAATCCTGTAGGCGGGTCAGACAGACAGCCTCGTTCAACTGATAGTTCTGGCGTTCGGGATGGCGGCTACTGAGCCGACGATAGTAGTCAAGGGCTCCCTGATAGTCGCCACGAGCAAAGAGAGCCCTGGCATAGCCTGCCCACCCTCGCTCATTGTCGGGCTCCAATTCCAACAGGCGGGCAAAGCAGGTGACGGCGTCGAGATCGGCATTGCGCTCTACGTGCGTCCTCATCAGAACGGTACCGTTCAGCATATAGAACTGTGCATCACGGCGCTCCTCACGGTAGTTCTGCAGCACCTGACGGGCGGCATCATAAGCCTTGTGCTTGATGAAGAAGCTCACCACCTCGCCCATCTTCTCCTCCAGCCGCGTCTGCTGAAACATGCCATTGGCAAAGAACAGGTAACGGGCTGACTGGGTCGTCTCGAACGGGTTGCGGAATTCCCCACGCTGCGGAAAGACACGGAAAAAGCGATACATACTCTGTAGATACGAGCGTCGGATGAAAGTCGGCGTATTCAAATCGCCGGCATCAATCTCGCCTCCCACTAACATCGCCTCGCCACGATCCATCATTTCCAACAAGTTATCGGGCATCCTGCTGACAGCCATCTGATAGCCCAGTACAAAGGAGTATTTGTCACTATCGCAGAAAGGGCCGCTTTTGAGCAGCGACATCAGGAACTTCTGTCCACGCACACCCGCCAGCAGTCCGGAAATGGCAGGATGGTCTAAATAGAAAGGCTGAAACCAGTTGGCAACCGTAGAGAAGAACGGGAAGCGCTTCATCTGCGAAAAGCCACCGAAATAGACATCCGAGCCTTGCTTCTGCATGTCTGTCATCCGCTTCATAGTAGCCTCAAGCCGCTCCATACGCTGTTCGGAGAGTTCGGGGTGCAACACATCGTCCAATGTGTCGTCGTCAACTTCCTCAATACCGTTACGGGTGACGCGAATGTTGCCCGACTGCATCAGCTCAGGCATGATCTCGCTTTGGATGATACGGTTGTCGCTCTCGGCCTTGAGACAGTAGAAGAGCTGCATCTGCAGTTCAGTGAGCTCAGCCAGACAACGTTCGTCGCCGACTGTCTCTACTACAATCTGCTTCACCTCAGGATATAGTGCCAGGACATCGCTATTCAGGCTGAGCACCCATCCCACGAGGGCGCGCTGGCGGACTTGCTCGTCAGTCGATTGCCGATAGACGTCAATAAGTATACGGAACTTGTTGACACCAAAGAAGTTGAACAGCGACACCGTGATGGCGCTCACCAGCGTCTGCTGGTCGATAGTGTCGATAGTGGGCGATAGCAGCATATCGCGGAACGCATCTGCCACACCATCCGTCCATATACGCGACGTCCAAATATAGTCAAAGAGATTGGCTATCAGTTCATGATGCTGTTCGTTGATTGCCTTCAGCCGAACCTGCCGCGTGTGTTCTGCCTCCAGTTGCAGCATCGCCACGTCAGACACATAGGCCTCCATATCACGCCGCAGTGAGGCCACTGTCCAATTCTGCCGTGTTGACCTGCAATGGTTATAAACGCCCTTGACATAACTGCTGTTATTGATATAATAGCGGATATAGACGTTAACTGCTATAACGTACATACGACGCAGCAATTGGCCGTAGAGTTGCTCGCGCTGTGGGTCATCGAAGCCCCGCTGCCAGTAGTCGCTCATCAGCTGATAGTCGGCCTTCAGCTCCTCTAACTGTTCCAAGGCCTGCGGTTGCGTAAATGTGAAAAGATAGTTCTCCAGATGTTCAACAGCCAAGCACAACTGGTTTCCTATCACATTCTTGATAATGGTGTTCAGCGCCTCATTGTTTACCATAGCCTACTGCTTTTCAAGCCATTTGGAAGCACGTTCAACATCCACATCCCGTGGTGCTGCTATCCGCTGGTACTTCATATTCATCAAGACGGAATCAAGTTGTTCTTCCTTGACCTTACAGAACTTAGCCACCAGATGCCCATAGCGCTCCATGCCATAACGGTTCAGGGAGTCAACGGCCTGATTATAGCCTTTGAGGAACATGTCAAGCTGCTCCTGACGCTTCTTGTTGGCAAGCGCCTTTTCACTGAAGGCCAACACCCCAAGCTGCAGTCCGGCCGAACGGCTATCCATCAGCAGACGGTGATGGGCTTGACGAGCCTGTGAAGCCTGCGGCTCGGTCAACAAGACAGCGTCAATCTCATTATTCAGCAGCATCTTCAAGCGGATGCTCACATCGTTGACCTGTATCTTAAATACGCGCTCAGGCTTCAGACGGGCACTGTCGACGGCAAGGTCGGCCAACAAGTCGGTAGCCGAGTAGCGGGTCATTGACAGCATCTTGTCGTCAAGCTGCGGTAGTTTCGTGATACGTGCCATGCGATTTGAATACAACTGCCAGTAGGCATTCGTCGACGTCACATAGCGCAGCGGCGTACCTTGCTTCTTCAGACGCTCCGCCCTTACCAGGTCGGTCACTGACGCCTCCACACTGCCACCGGCCAACGCCGTGTCACAGTCCATCTGAGCCGTAAACAGCTTCAGCCGCACATCAACGCCCTGCCCCGAAAACAGATGTTCAGCCTTTGCCACGAACAGCGGCAGACAGTCCACCGTCGGCATCACTGCTACTTTGAGCGCTGCCGAATCCTCACGCCAACGCTGCAAACGCTCTTTCTGGTCGACACGCCGCTTCTCCTCGTATGACGGTCCACAGCTATATATCAGCGCTACAACCGTCAGTATTAACCATACTCTTTTCATTCTGGCTGCAAAGTTACGAAAAAACGTATGAAAAGCCAAATATATTTGAGCTTTTCTGAGTGCAAGTAACTTCGGCGCAGCCAAAGTTACGGTAAATCCCCGGCAATTGCTCACCGGGGATTGCAAATCTGCTAAATTCTAACGATATGCACGCTTGCACACTGCAAAGATAGGGATTTTTCTTCATAAAAAAGGCATCCCCCCTTGCATATTTGCCGGATTTTTCCTATATTTGCAGCAAACAAATGAAGAAACGATTATGGTAACGCTCACATTCCTCATCATAGCCTACGCCATCCGCAAGCGGTTCCTGCCTGAGGATGCAACGCGCGCCGACCGCGTACTTTACTACGTTTTTAGCGTTTGTTTCACTCCACTCATCGGCCCGTGGTTCTATAAAATACTGGCCGAAACAGAACCAGCCAAACCTAATGAGACAAGTTCTGGCGTATTCCCGAATATGAACTTGTTTTAGTGTCCTTTAATATTTCGCCCATTAACAGTATCTTTTTATGAGCATAACAGTAGACACCATCAGCTTGCGGTACAAAGTTACCGCCGATTACGATGCCCAGCAAACAGCTCACACGGGGTCACCCCTGAAGTGATGAAATTAGTGTAATTAGTGAAATCTCAAAATCTTTTAAATCTTCAAATCTTTGTTCATTATTCAATTAGTGTAATTAGTGAAATTCGTAGTTCATTATAAAATTTATGGTTCTTAAAAGGTTTTAGGGGTGGGGAACTTGAGTTACATTAGAAGCAGTGTTCCCCGCTTTTTCATTGCTTTATATAAAAAACAAACAGGTGACACCTCTTACACCTGGCACTTAACTCACTGATTTTCAGAATAGATTTTTCGTGAGTTGGTCACACCAGTAGGCACACCAATGGTCGCACCACATCACGGCCTCTGGTAAAAATTTCACGCCTATATTTTTTCACGAGAGGCCGTGAGATTTTTCTCAGCGGCCGTGACGTTTTTCCGGTTCAGGTGTCAGTGCTGGTGTGGGCATTGGTGCTACCACTGGTGCTACCATCCGCCGCCGCAAC
>ONDA01000010.1 GCA_900316475.1 uncultured Prevotellaceae bacterium | reverse complement strand
AAAGTAGTCCTCAAATAATAGGCAAAAGTATTAATTTTCTAAATTGTGAATTCTCTAACCCCCTGTAATAAAAGGGGTAGGAATCCGTTGGGTGCATACTCATAAAGCATAGAGATTTCTAATCATTTCTCGAGATAATCAATGAAAGGGAAAAAAAAGAGAATATTATTTATCGGCACCTTGCCGCCTCCAATACATGGAAGTGCGGTGGTGAGCCAGCAGATAAAGGATAGCAAATTGATTAATGACGCATTCGACTGCGATTGGGTGAACCTAAGCACGTCGCGGCGGATGGACGAGATAGGTAAGACAACTCTTGCCAAGCCATTTCGTTTATTGGGGGCTTTGTGCAAGGAGTTCTGGCTGCTGTTGACACACCGGTATGACCTCTGTTACCTAGCTATCACTTGTCATGGGAGCGGGTTCCTGAAGGACTCGCCGTTTGTACTGTTGGCAAAGTTGTTCCGAAAGAAGATAGTCATCCACCAGCATAATAAGGGGATGGCTAATGATGTGGACAGATGGCCGTATCGGTGGTTGCTGCCGTTGTGTTACAAGAATGCCATGGTAATTCTGCTGTCGTGGTATCTGTATCCGGATATAGAGAAGGTGGTTCCAAAAGAGAATGTGGTGATATGCCCTAACGGGATTAGAGTTCAAGAGTTCTTCGACGAGCGAAGCGACAAAGTCGATTACAGGAGTTCAAAAGTCCAAGAGAAAGCAGAAACCAACCGAGTGCCACGATTGTTGTTCTTAAGTAATCTGATTGAGAGTAAAGGAGTATTTGTGTTGCTTGATGCGTTAAAGATTTTAAAGGACAAGGGTTATTCGTTTATTTGTGATTTCGTTGGAGGAGAAACGAAGGAGATCGATGCTAAACGGTTTGATGAGGAAGTGCAGAAGCGTGGATTGAATGAGATTGCTATCTATCAGGGAAGAAAGTACGGGGAAGAGAAGGAACAGGCTTTTGAACAGTCGGATGTCTTTGTGTTCCCGACATATAATGAAACTTTTGGTTTGGTCAACTTGGAAGCAATGGCGCACAGGAAGCCTATTGTGACTACCAATGAGGGAGGAATACCTGATGTAGTAAAAGACGGTGAAAATGGTCTGATAGCGGAAAAGAAAGATTCCGATTCTCTGGCACAGTGCATAAGAAGGTTATTGGATAGTCAAGGACTACGCCAGAGAATGGGTGCAGATGGTTATAAGAAGTTGAAAGAGGCGTTTACCGAGGAGAAATTTGAGGCTAACATGCTTCAAATCGTGAACGGGATTTGTG
Source organism: uncultured Prevotellaceae bacterium (assembly GCA_900316475.1). GTDB lineage: Bacteria > Bacteroidota > Bacteroidia > Bacteroidales > Bacteroidaceae > Prevotella. The sequence goes on along the minus strand of ONDA01000010.1, from coordinate 65,519 downwards.
CATCTGGGGGGGGGCAGAATTAATGTTTGCATATACCATGGGCGGAAATATGGCGTAGCAAAGCAAGAGATGCTGAGAAACTCGAATATCTTTGTTCTACCTACGATGAATGATTGTTTCCCGCTTGTTCTTCTGGAGGCCATGGAAAACTGCTTGCCTGTTGTCACTACATCTATAGGCGGAGTTCCTGACATCGTGGATGACGGGTTGACTGGCTTGATAGCGAAGGCTGGAGATGACAAAACCTTGGCCTCTTGTCTTGAAAAACTTATTGATGATGGCAATCTAAGAGAAAAAATGGGTAATGCAGGAAGAAATAAATTAATCAACGAGTTCGCGGAAGAGGTTTTTGAACAGAGAATGAAGGATATACTTTGTGCACAAATAACATCATAAAAAACAATCATATATGACAGAGCAGGATAGAAAACTTCTTTATCTCCAAAGGCTTTCAACCAAGTTGAGACCGGAGATTAAGACGATGTACATAGGTCAGCGTTTCAAGAATGCTGAGCGTACAGGTAATGACAAGGCTGCGATAGGTAATAGCTAGAAGAACTATTGGCAGATATTCACACAGGAGGATTTCCCGAAAACTTGCCCATTTTGCGGGCTACCTATGGCTGACGATGAGATTGATGGTTGCCACATCAAGATCAATGGTTTCTTGCCGGGAAGTTGGTCTGTAAAGAAATACATCATCCCCGGACATCACGGCTGCAACATGCAGCTTGGAGAAGAGTTTGATGCTAAGATAACCGTCAAAGCCGTGGAGGCGATAGAAAAGTGACGGATGATGGTTTGTGGTTGAAGGCTCTTGACGTTTAAGTTTAGAACAAAGACTCATGAGCAATAGAAAACTGAATTATGGATTTGAATTTATTGACAATAGCAAACAGGGCAAGTCTTGGAACAGACATCCAGTGTTCAATTGGAAGTGCCAAGAACCGAATTGCTCAAATTAAAACGCTTGTTAACAAGTTTGTATCAAGTGGGGCATTCTGTGCAGATGAGATTAATCAGGAAGTTGAGTTCAGCGTGATAGGCATTGTTTCCATTTTCGAACAGCACTTGAATGATATGCTTCACCATATCTACCTGGCCTTCCCTGGCAAACTTGGGAAAAAACAGTTTGAATTGAGTGATTTGGTAAATACAGGTTCATTGCATGAGTTGATTTACGACAAGGCAACGCAGCGAGTGCTTGATTTGGCATACGGAAAGTTTGAAAGCTTTGTTGCTGCGTTCTTGAATGCTTTTGAAATTAGCTCTCAGATTGATTCCGAGTTAATAGCAGACGTTAATGAGATAAAATGTACTCGAGACTGTCTGATTCATAACAATGGCAAAGCTAACGCCTTGTATATGTCAAAAGCAGGTGTCAAGGCAAGAGTCAACGCTAAAGCAGGTGACTTGAAGGTGGATATGGCCTACTTCGAGGCCTCGGTGGATTTCATTTTGATGTTGATTAAGGAGATAGAGAACAGAATACCCCAGAAATATAAAGAGTCAACGAAGTCGTATGTCTTTAAGCAGATGTGGGAGGCGACATGTTTATGTAGGAGGGTGCCTTTTGAAACAGTATGGGAGATAGTGTCACCGAGTGAATTAAGTCTAAAAGTCGATTCGGATGAGACTTTTGGTTATTCTTCTTCCGAAATGGAAGTGTTCAACGTGTTCAGGTATGCGTTTGGTGGCAGACGCGAACACAAGCCGGACTTCGCCCTCTTGTTTGAACGATGGGAGCCAAGTTCCAACGAATATCAGATAGCTATGTCGTGGCTGAATAATCAGTTCTATTTCTAATCAGTGTTGATTTCCTATGGACTTCCGAAAACTCATAACGCGCTATAGGCAGTTTGGTGGCTTTCGACTTGTGCGAGAGTATGCCAAACTGGGTGCTTTGTGGCCTGCGGTGAAGGAGGGAGTGAGGTGCTTGGTGAAAGGGCAGTCGTTCAAGGGGATATATCCAGAGGTGCTGAAGCGGGTGGAACCTTTTCTTGTGAAGCAATACGCACCATTAGTTTCAGGTTTCAAGTTTCAGGTTTCAAGTGAAGGGGCGAACACGAATTGCACGAATAACACGAATGAGTTTCCACATCAGGTGCGGAATGAGGAACCAAGGACCATTTGGTGGTGTTGGCTACAAGGGTTGGCCGCTGCGCCTCCTTTAGTGAAGGCTTGCCATAATAGTCTGGTTCATGGTGAATGGTTCAAGGTTCATGGTTATGTTATTACGGTGATTGATGCACAGAACTGGGTAGAGTATGTAGAGTTGCCGGGGTATATCGTGAAGAAATGGGAGAAGGGACGGATTCCGGCTGCGATGTTCTCGGACTTGCTGAGGGTGGAACTGCTGATAAAATATGGTGGAACTTGGATTGACTCAACGGTACTTTGTACCGGTGTCAACGATAACCATAACGATAACGAAAACTCGAAAGACTCTAAACTTGCCACTGACTCTAAACTCTACACTCTCAACTCTCAACTAAAGAAGTACATGAATGCGCCATTGTTCGTGTTTCAATATACAAAGGAGGGGAGCGTACCGGTGAGTATATCGAACTGGTTTATTACGGCGTGTCGGAACAATGAGGTGCTGAGGGTGCTGCGGGAGATGCTGTATGCCTACTGGCGGGACTATGACTGCGTGCTGGACTACTATATCTTCCACCTGTTCTTTGCGATGATTAGCAAGGAGTACCCGGAGCAGATGATGGAGATGCCGTATGCTCAGAGCCAGCGGAGTCTGGTGCTGCTGCACCACTGGGGCGAGAAGTTCGACCAGAGGAAGTGGGACAAGCTCACGAGTGAGGTGTGTTTTCATAAGTTGGCGTTCCGCGTTTCACAAAATGTGAAAGAGGATAAGAGCAACTTTTATAATCACATTTTGTCGCAGTTTAGAGATTAGAGTGTATAGTTTAGAGACAGTTGAAAAGGTTAATAGTTTAGTAGGTTAATAGGCAATGGGGATTGCTTCGCAAGAAATTAAGCAAAAATCTATTTCATAATATATCAAGAATAAGAGAATATGGATAAAGAAAGATACAGAATAGGAAAAATACATATATCTGCAACAAACCAAAAAGATGCTGCAGAAAAAATAACGCAAGCGGCTCTTGAAAAAAAAGGAGGTTATGTGTGCGTGAGTAATATGCGTATGGTTATGTATGCAGATAAACACTCAGAGTATGCTGAATTGATGGAGAAGTCATTTATGAATCTCCCGGACGGGATGCCGCTGACATGGTGTGGTAGATGGTGGGGAGTTAAGGAAGTTAACAGAACCTGCGGTCCCGAGTTGTTTCAGAACATGCTTATAAACGGTGATGACAGTTTGAAGCATTATTTGTTGGGTGACACACAGGATGTTTTGGACGAGATAGTATCTAAATATAACACGGAGCAGCAAAACAAAATAGTGGGTGCTTATTCTTTGCCATTCGCTAAGGTTGATGAGTTTGACTATGAAGGTATTGCGAAGATGGTTAGAGATAGTGGTGCAAATGTTATTTGGACGGCCATGCGTGCACCAAAACAAGATGATTTTGATGCGCGATTGTATAAACTACTGCCGGATGTCGTATCCATAGGTGTCGGTAGAGCATTTAGAGCATCTATTGGTGAGTTTAAAGAAGTTCCGGAACTTGCTAAAAAGCTTGGTCTGTCTGGTTTTTGGCTTCTAAGACAAGTATGGTGGAAAGAAATCCCTTTCTATGCAAATGCAATCTTTTTCTTGATTAAATCTTTTTTTCAGATAAAAATTTGGAAGCTTAAAGGTAGAAAGGTCTATGATTGATAGTCTAAGTGTATGACAATAAGACTTATTCCAAGAGTTCGTGTAAATTACACACTAAGATATTTGTTGACCACTTTGTTGGTAGATGAAAGAAAGAGTAAATGGGTTAGTGCATGTGTCGCATTTCTTTCATCATTCTTCGATGGCGAGCACGTTTTACTTGTACCTTCTGCCCGCGACGGAATATATGAATTGCTTATCAGACTACCGCAAAAGAAGGTGGTGATACCTGCCTATACCTGTATCGCCGTCAACGAGGCTGTTCTGCTATCGGGAAAGGAAATCGTGTATAGCAAAACAGAAGAGGGCTCTTTCAATTCCGGTTATCTAGAGTGCATAGATTCCGACTGCATCGTGCTGGCCACACACCAATATGGATTGCCCTGTAATATAGAGGAAATAGCTGCGAAATGTAAGGAGGTAGGGGCAGTCCTGATAGAGGATTGTGCCACTTCGATGGGAACAGTAGTCAATGGCAAGAAAACAGGAGCATTCGGAGATTATGCCGTGGTGAGTTTTAATGCTTCCAAGCTTATCAATGTACCTCCTTTTGGCGGTGTGCTGATAGGGAAAGACTCAGAAATGCTCAGGCGTATTGAAGAAGAGGCAGAATGGCGAAAACCAGACTTGAAGTTTAAATTAAAAGGCTTGATACGCGGGGCAGCATTCGTGGCAACAAAGAACCCAGCCTTCTACAGGTTGTTCCACTATCTGACCATACAGTCGAAGGGTAAGTTCCAAAAGACCGAGCATGAGAAACCGACAGAGCAGAAGACGGCACTCTATTCCTATCGGTTTTCTGAATGGCAGGCTTATATTCTGGCAAAGCAGTTAAGGAATCTGGATAAATTGTTTCAGCGCAGAAAAGAGCTGTATCGGTACTATGATGAGCATATTACCAATCCTCTTCTGATAAAACCGACTGTTTGTGAGGATGCAGTGTGCTGCAGGTATGCCGTGCTGGTGGAACAGAGAGACAAGTTTTACCAGGAATGTGTAAGGCAGGGCATCGATATGGACTTCAGCCATTGCAGTTTGGGCTGTCCTGACACGTTTGAGAAAGAGCATACGATGGCGAAAAGGATTTTGAATCTTCCTTATTATAATGATTTGAGTCGAAAGGAAAGGGAGAGAATTGTAAAGGTTGTAAATAGTATATCAATATAAAGATGACGAAGAAGAATAAACCATTCAGGGGAAAGCATGTGCTGGTGTTGGAAGGATACTGTAAACAGGTGCTTCCGTTTTTGAGAGGATTTAAGGAACAAGGCTGTGAGGTGACGGTGCTTTGCGGCTCGAAGTTGGATTGTGGCTATGCCTCTCGGTTGCCCGACCACAAGATACTCGGTGTATGCGACCTGCATAATCAGGAGGAATCGGAGAAGTATATTGTAGAATTGGTGAAAAGCGGCCACTACGACATGGCGTTTGCGCCATTTGACTTTTCTGCCCGTGTGCTGTCGCATCATAAAGAGGAATTGTCCAAGTATGCCATCATCTATGCCAATGACCGTGACAAGTTTGATTTGGCAAACAATAAAGAAGAGGTGATGCGGGTGTGTATGGAGAACGGAATTCCTTGTCCGCAGACGTTCTTTGGTGTGGAGAATCTGGAGGACATTGACAAGAAGATTCAGTTCCCTGTGATTATAAAACCGCATAGCATGTATGGTGCAAGAGGGTTCCACCTGTTCCACTCTGCTGATGAGATGCGACAGTATGTGCAGGAGAAAGGTGTCAACCTAAAGGACTATGTGATTCAGGAGTATATTCCTGCCGGAAGTCGTCTGATGGGCGGTAATGTGATGATTGACCGTAAGGGAGAGATAAAGAGTTCATATCTGTATATCTGTGAACATATCTACCCGGAGGAAGGTGGAACCAGTACATTGAACGGTATTATGGTGCGTCCGGACATCACGGAGAACTGCAACAAGTTGGTTAAACTATTGAACCTGCAAGGAGAGATGGGTGTTGACTTGATGCTCGATGTCCGTGATAATGTGGCAAAGGTGATAGAGATCAATCCACGTCCTGTCCATGGTATTGCTTTGGGCTTCTATGCCGGAGTGAACCATGCGCAGCAGATACTGGAGGATGCCTTTGGCAGGGAGGTGACACCGATGGAGGTAAGTAAGCCTAAGACAGCCAGCCGTATTGGGCAAACCGATGTGTTATGGTTCTTGTCATCCAAAGACCGCTTCCGTCGCTTGTCGTTCCAGCTGGGCTATAAACCAGTAAAGGAACAGATGTTCTTCTGGGATGACCCCATGCCGTGGTTTGCATTTCTTTGGAGTGGAATCAAGGACTTCAAGAAAAAGATGAAAGAGAAGAGACAGTAGTTATGAGAGTTTAATAGTTGATAATTGTTTAATAGAAATTATTGTTTATGCGAGACTTAAGTTATTTGAAGGATTGCCCCATTGCCGTGCTGGGAGCCGGTGCAGTGGGTATGACTCTGGCCGCAGATTGCAAGCTGGGCCAGCCTGAGCGTGATGTACGTCTGTACTCACGGAGTAAGAAATCAATTGCCTACATGGATAAGACGGGCATTCAGATGGACGGTATCCAGAGAAACCTCTATGCTTTTGAGCGTAGCGGTCGTGCCCATCTGGACATGTACACCAATGACATGGCTGAAGCAGTGGGGGGGGCAAAATTAATATTGATGTCCATTCCCGCATTGGCTCATGAAGACTATCTGAGAAAGCTGGTTCCGCTGCTTGAAGACGGAATGGTGATTCACACTTTCCCGGACAACTATGCCAGTTTCCTGCTTCGCAAGTTTATGCGTGAGGCCGGTTGCACCAAGGACGTGATTATCGGTGGCTGGGGCAGTGCTCCCTACGGAACACGTGTGGAGAAGGTTCAGAAGTTCTGGACCAACCATGTGGGTATCAAGTACCGTGCTATCTCGCTGCGTGGTGCCTGTCTGCCCATGAGCGATATGGATGACTTTATCGAGAGTGGAAAGTACCTGCCCTGTATGGACAGCGTCTATACCGGCAATGGTCCGGACCGTGGTGACACAATGATTGACATCGGTTTCTCGAACATCAACCCTGTGATTCACGTGCCTGCCTCGCTGCTGGGTGTCAGCTCGATGGAGAACTGGTCACTGGTATATGGCAACGAGCCGGACAGCTACTCGATGTACAGCCACGGTCTGTGCCCGAGCATCTGCCGTGTGCAGTATCAGTTCTATCAGGAGCAGGTGGCCATTGCCAAGGAACTGGGCATTGACTATCCGAAGTGGGACTATGAGATGTTCTTCAGCCGTCGCTCTATCCTGACGCAGGAGTATATGGGCCTGGATGAGAATGGCAAGGACAATGTGGTGTTCCCGCTTGACAAGCCTTGTGACGAGGGTAATACCGGCCCGAACGACATCAACCACCGCTATATCACTGAGGATATTCCTGTGGGATGTAAGATTTACCACGACCTGGGTGTGAAGTTTGGTGTGCCCACGCCTATTATCGATGCCATGATAGTGATTGGCGGTGCCTTCCACGAGAAGAGTTTCTTCAAGGAGACCAAGTACAACCTGGATTATCTGGGTATTGGTCACATGACCAAGGAGCAGCTTCGTGACTATCTGTATACTGGTAAGTATACTCCTAAGGCATAAACGCCTAACCATAGCCCTGCGGCGGGTGGTACTGCCGCAGGGCACAAATAAATTCGAATGTAATAGATGAATATTCTTGTAACGGGTTCCGCCGGAATGATTGGCGGATATGTTGTTAAAGGGCTGATAGAGAAGGGACATAAGGTTATTGGTGTAGACCGGAGGAAAAACGATAACGTTAACCCTAACGATAACAGGTTGACGCAGGTCGTTTTGGACTTGTCTTCTAAGGATGATGTAAACAAAGTATTTGAAGAGAACAAAATAGACCGTTGCATTCACCTTGCAGCTTTAGCTCATACGAAGGGTGTAGCTGACACCTCGTGGGAAGCATTCAAGAAAGTGAATGTGGATTGTGCGGAGAACCTATTTGGGGCTTGTGCAAAGCATAATGTGCCGGTGTTGTTCATCAGCACTGTGGATGCCATTGGTTTGGTGAAGGGATTGATTACTCCAGAAACAGGGTTAAATCCTATTTCTAACTATGGCAAGAGCAAAGCAATGGCTGAAGGCCGTTTGAAAGAGATATGTAAGTTCTATAACATCTATCGTTTCTCTCCTGTTTATACAGAAGACGTTAAACGTGACATTGAGAAACGGTATTACCTGAAATATCCTGATTGGGCATACCTGATTGGCGGAGGACAACAGTTTGAGGTGCTGAATGTACGGAAGGCTGTTTCCTCAATGGTGGAATGGGTGGACAAAGAGGTAGATAATACTATCCATATCATCAAAGATGAGGAACTGCTGGATAGCGCTAAAGTGATTGCAGAAGAAAAGGCTGAGGGAAGGGCGAAACATGTACTTCGCATTCCTCGCTGGATGGTAGTATGTGGGTATTACTGCATCAAGCTGGTGTTTGGGAAAAGTAATAAAACGTACTTGGTGTTTAAGGCATTGTGGCCGTTCAGAACAGTATCATCAAATTGAAAACTCGATATATTATTACTATAATCTGCCTGTCAGTTCTCCTTGTTGTTATATATTTCAACTGGAAATATGAAGTTGTTGCAATTAATATAATTGGGGGAGAAGAAGAGAGTGAACTGAAGGTGATGACATGGAATATACATTGTTCAGAGGGGGCAGACATCTTCAGACAAAGAAAAATAGCAGAATTAATTCTAAATGAGGATGCCGATTTTGTGCAACTAAATGAATATAATCAGGATAATTGTACAGTGATAGATTCACTTCTTAAAATGAAGTACCCTTTTACCGAAGAGTATCAAAGTCATCAAATATGCGGAGATATTTTTTATAGTAAACGACAAATGACGAATTCTGGTCATGTGTGGATTCCAATTCAAGGAAAGTCAGTTCAGACAATTAAAGCAACTATAGGTGTGGCGAGTGATTCTGTGCAGATATTGGGAGTACACATGGCGAGCAATCATTATGATGGAATTTCATTTGAAAAAGAGTTTCAAAGTGATACCACATCTTATAAAAAATATAAGTATGCTCAAGAAAACAGAAGCTTTCAAGCTCATTGGACAAAAAAGGCGTTTCTAGAATCAAGACATCCTGTAATTGTGATGGGGGATATGAATGACTTTAATTGCTCAGCGCCATTGGATACTTTAATGTCATGTGGGTTGAAGGATAGTTGGTGGGAAGGAGGATTTGGATATGGTTGCACTTTCCATACAGGTTGGATGCGTTTAAGAATAGACCATATTTTATATTCGAAGGAATTGAAATTGGAAAGTGTAAAAGTGATAGATACTGATTTGAGTGACCATAATCCTGTGGTGTCTGGGTTTAGTATCTCAAAATAAATCAAGAATTAGAGAGTTATGATATACAGAATAATAAAAAGAATATTTGACTTCTTATGCGCCTTTTTGGGTATTGTAGGAACTTCGCCCATTTGGTTGTTCTCTATCATTATGACAGAGCTGAGTGACCCAGGGCCGCTATTCTATTTCGCCAAAAGAGTGGGAAAGGACAACAAGGAGTTCAAGATGTGGAAGTTTCGTTCCATGCGTGTAGCGAAGGGAGCTAACGAAGCTTCGTTACGTCCGGACCAGGATCGTATATTTTGGTGGGGTAAGATAATGCGTAGGCTTAAGATAGACGAATTGCCTCAGTTGCTGAACATCCTCAACGGCACTATGTCCATTGTAGGGCCTCGTCCGGCAGCAGTGGATCAGGTGGAGATTACACGTGGAGGGGAGAATGCTATCGCTGCAACCGTTCCTTGCGGCCTCACGAGTCAGTCAAGTCTGTGGGATTATATCTATGGTGATCAATTCCCCGATGAGGAGGAATACAACGAGAAGGTGCTTCCTATCCGTCTGAAGTTGGATGTGTATTATGTGAAGCATGCTAGCTTTTGGTGGGATATCAAACTGATTGTCTGGACTGTGTTGGCAATTCTTTACACAGCCGTAGGTAAGTATCCACAATGGATGCATGATAAGTTGGTGGGGTACGCTGAGAGCGATAAAGTTTAGAGTTTAGTGTTTAGAGTTTAGAGACAGATTAAGGGTTCAAAGAGTTCAAGAAGTTCCAGGGCTAGAGAACTAAGAACTGTAGATTTTTATGATGAGTTTATTCGTTGAATTAATTCAAATAGCACTCGGAACCAGAACCGTACTTAGCAGGATTCCATCGGAGAATGAGTGGCAGCAGATATATGAGATTGCTGCCAAACAGTCTTTAGTGGGTATTGTGCTTAGTGGGATAGAAGTAATTAGAGCTAAGAACGTAGAACTAAGTGTACCAAAGATTCTGTTGCTGCAATGGATTGGTGAAGTGCAGATGATAGAGCAGCAGAACAAAAAACTAAATGAGGCCGCGGAACATTTAATAAGAGTCTTTAAGAATGGAAGGCTTCGTAGCTGTGTGCTGAAAGGGCAGGGGGTAGCGAGGTTGTACGATGTAAGATGTAAGAAGTCTGATGTAAGAAGTCAGAACTCAGAGCAAAGTTCGGAAAGTTCAAGAGTTCAAGAGTTCAAGGGGTCAAGTGGGTCATTAAGTTTGCGGAGGCAGCCTGGAGATATTGACTTGTGGGTGGAAGGTGGTAGAGAAAAGGTCTTGCAGTTTTTAAAGAGTAGTTACTTGAAAACTGGTACGGTTGTCATCCATCATGTGGATACGAGTATCATAGATGGGGTAGAGACAGAAGTTCATTTCCTGCCGTCATATTCATATAATTACTTAAGGTATGCAAAATATAAGAAGTTTTTCAAGGAGGAAGCAAATCTGCAGTTCAACCATTTCGACGAACGTGTAGGTTTTGCATATCCCACAAATAGGTTTAATGCTGTCTATCTGATGATGCATATATTCCGCCATGTCTTTCATGAGGGAATTGGTTTGCGTCAGTTGATGGACTATTATTTTGTCTTAATACATCTTACAGACGAAGAACGTAAGTGGGCATATGGAAAACTGAAATGGCTGGGACTTGGGAATGTGACCAGTGCTGTGATGTATGTCATGAAAGCAGTTTTCCTGATGGATGACAAGTATCTACTGTGTAGCCCTTCCGAAAAGACCGGTAAATATCTCTTGGATGAGATTTTTGCAGGTGGTAACTTCGGTAAATTTGGAGAGCAATACGAATCTGCTCACAGCGGAAACGGTTTTAATCTGTATCTGAAGAACCTTAAGCGTCTCGGGAAAGTATATTCCTTATGCCCCTCCGAAGTCCTCTGGGCACCAATATGGAAACCTACCCATTGGATGTGGAGAAAGTGGAAAGGGTACGTGTAGGGTAGTTGAGAGTTAGATGCTGTAAAATGGTAGAAGGGTTAAGTTCATATACATCTCAAGATTTGGCTGACCTTGATGCTCTGATGCATGAGTTATCTGCTACAAGTTTCTGTAACGAGGAGCTTTTGAACAATGCCTTGAATGATGCAAATGTTCACGTGTATGTGATTAGGGATGAAGGGCACATCGTGGCTACAGGAACGTTTTGCATCAAACATACGCTGGAGTTTACCATTGCTGATATTGAATCTGTGGTTGTCAGCTCTAAATGCCGTGGCCGTGGATACGGAAAGGAGTTGATGACGGCTATGATTGAGGCGGCAAAGAAGATGAATGTGCATCATATACAGTTGACATCTAATCCCGCTCGGGTGGCGGCCAACCAGCTGTATCAGGAGCTGGGATTTGAGCGGTATGAGACGAATTGTTATAAGAGGATTCTTACAATCTAATAATAGATAATAATCAAGAATATGAAATACTTAATCGTAGTGGCGCACCCGGATGACGAGGTGCTGGGTGCAGGAGCATCGATATGGAAATGGGCACACAACGGTGACCAGGTGGATGTGTGTATCATGTGCACGGAGGCGAAGGCGCGTGCGTTCCGTCCAGATGACAAGGAGCTGGATGATGATACGCATGCAGCATTGAAATATATCGGGGTGAACAAGGAGTATGAAGGGACGTTCCCGAACATCGAGATGAACACGGTGCCGCATCTGCAGCTGGTGCAGTTTATCGAATCGGCCATCAAGGAGAGTGAGCCAGACATTATCATCACGCATCATCCTGCAGATACGAACAACGACCATCTGCAGACATCGATGGCGTGCCAGGAGGCGATACGTCTGTTCCAGCGCAGGCCGGAGGTGAAACGTGTGAAGGAGTTCTGGTATATGGAAGTACCTTCATGTTCGGAGTGGAAGATTAACAATGCCATGCAGACGTTTAACCCAAACAACTATGTAGAAGTTGGTAAGGAAGGTGTTGATGCCAAGATAAAGGCTTTGGGCATGTATCGCGGTGTGATGCGTCCCTATCCGCATCCGCGGTCTGCAGAGTATATCACAGGATTAGCAGCTGTGCGAGGTAGTCAGTGGGGAGTGAACTATGCGGAAGCATTTGAAGTAGTATTGAGAGCGTATTAATATGAGAGGTTTTATTAAAGCTATATGGACATTTTGCTCGTATCTGTTCTGGCCTCAGTGGGGAAGGAACAGGAATAGTTAGCAGCCCATTTATTTACAAACAACGATGAAGATTACACAAGCATTATTGGATAAACTGACCGAGGAGGCAAAAGCCAGCCCTCGATTGCGGATGAACCTTGATTTGCGGAATGATGAGAATGACGATTCTCAGCGGATGCTTAATGCTATTGAGCCGGGAAGTCCGCTACCAATTCATAGGCACCAAAAGTCTTCTGAGACAGTGGTATGTCTGCGAGGAAGATTGGTTGAAGAATTCTATGATGACCTAGAGAGAACCTGCACTGAGCGCATAGAACTCTCTCCCAACGGACCAGTCGTAGCCTTGAATATTCCGGCAGGACAATGGCATACGGTGAGGGCTCTGGAATCGGGTACAGTAATTCTGGAAATGAAAAATGGTACTTATGAGCCGCTGTCGGATGTTGACATCTTACAGTAAAGAGAATGACGTGGAAGAAATTGAATCATAAAATACGAATAGCTATGAATACAGAATTAGTTGAAATAGTTAGAACCCTTATGGAAAACGAAGCACGTTCTTGTTCTATGGACTTTGGATGTGTTGATGCCAAGTATGTTCAGCGGATGCTTGGCGGTGTGTATTCTATTGAAGAAATAGAGGCTGCGCTAAAGACTGTCAAAAAGGAACTTGGACTGAAATGAAGAGTATGATTATCGGTTAAGTTACTTTTGTGGACTTTCTATCTGCTGAACAAGGCTACGGATGTAAGCATCAGCAACATTGGAGATGTCTGATTTATCGTAGATGGTCATCAATGATTGCCATTCTGTTCTTATAGGTGTGATGGCCTAAAGGCTCTCCACTGTAGGGATTGGCTTCAAGTTCATCAAGGAAGGTCTGGTAGTCATTCTCAAAGGAAGGGTATTTCTTACGCAAAGTCTTTGCTCCGCGTAAGAACTCGTCAAGGTAATCGAATGAAACTTTCATATCTGTTACTTGAAGAGATTACGTGCATCGTGATGTACCTTCCCAGCATGAAGTTCGTCAAAAGCTCGTTCAAGGCTTTCCTTGACCATCCTCTGCTGGACCTTGGTTTTGTCCTGCTCGGCAATCAGACGCTGGGTGAGTGCTTTGCGTACTGCCTTGGTCTGGTTTTGGATAAGAACCCAAAGGGCATCAACGGTGCTGATTTCTGCCGTGTTTGGTGATGTTGAAGCTATCATTTTTTGAATTAGTTTAAAAATCTGGTGCAAAGTTAAGAAAAAGTTTTGGATTATTCATGAAAATAAAGAAAAAAGTGATGATAGGAGGTGAAAGATGACGCAGGAAGAGAAGTGGAGAAAGAACTATAAGGAGGTGGCAGAGTATATGGATACCTACCACAGGAATCCGTCGAAACATCGTGTAGAAGACCACTTGATGCTGAACTGGATGAAGCACCAGCGTAAACTGATGAACAAGGGGGAACTGAAGCCTGAAAGGGTGGCGGCGTTCAAGCGGCTGTTGGCAAAAGGTGATAAGCTGAAACGCGTGAACCAGTGGGAAGAGGTAGATGCGGAAATCATGAAGAATGATGCCCTCAGGAACTACCAACAGGAGATGATTGACAGACTGGAAGAGGCGTGGACAAAGTACAGGAGCGTGATGGTGCAGATGCCAACAGGGACAGGGAAGACAGTACTGATGGCGGAAGTCATTAGACGTAAGATGTCTGATGTAAGAAGGAAGAAGTCTGATGGTATACTGATTGTGGCGCATAGGCGGGAACTGTTAGACCAGATTCGGGGGACGGTCGGGTACTTCGGGATTGACATGAAGAAGAACCATATCGTGGTGGAGAGTATTCAGAAGTTGTCGAGAGGAGCAGACCCCACCCCTGGCCCCTCCCCTAAAATGGGAGGGGAGTTTGAGCCGTCGTTGGTGATTATAGACGAGGCACACCATGCACTGGCGAAGACGTACAGGATGCTGTGGGAGCGGTGGCCGCAGGCGAAGTTCTTAGGACTGACGGCGACACCGTGCAGACTGAACAATGATGGCTTCTTAGACTTGTTCCAGACGCTGATACAGAGTCACACGATACAGGAATTTATCAAGATGGGATGGCTCAGCGACTTTGAATATATGACGGCAGAGCCTGATAATCCAATCTTGAAACAGGTGGCCGGACTGAAGAAGCGCGGTGTTGACGGTGACTACCAGACGAAGGAGATGGCACTGGTGATGGACTGCGAGGAGTCGATAGAGAACCTGTATCAGGCATACAAGAAATTTGTGAACGGAAAGAAGGGCATCGTGTATGCCATCGACCGTAACCATGCACGGCATATCACGGAATACTATCAGAAGCAGCGGGTTAACTGCTGCTGGATAGAGGCCAAGACTCCTACGGCAGAGCGTGACCGGCTGGTGCAGGAATACAGGGACGGACTGATTGATGTGGTGGTGAATGTGGACATCCTCTCCGAAGGCGCAGATTTTCCAGAGGTGGAGTTTATACAACTGGCCCGTCCTACCCTTTCGCTGAGCAAGTACCTGCAGCAGGTAGGGCGCGGTATGCGTATCGCTGAAGGCAAGGACAAGGTGGTGATTCTCGACCATGTGGGAATGTATCAGGCTTTCGGACTGCCGACGGAGGATTGGAACTGGCGGTTGATGTTCACAGGACAACTGGCGGGCAAGGCCGGCATGGGTCGTGAGTGTCTGCTGTATGTGAGGGGTGAAGGCTTTGAGAAGGAACTGATAAATACCCACATGGTGAATATCAAGCGAAAGGACGAGGAACACCGGGGGTTGGAAATCTTCATGCAGGACGGACTATATGGTATAGCACAGGACGGAAGAATCATCCATAAGCCTCTGTTCCAACAGGTCAGGAGGGCAGATGACGGCTATTTCGCCTACTGCACCTATCCGTATCTGGTGTATAAGAACCGCGTGACCATCATCGACAAGGACGGTCGAGACCTGCGCCTGTCGATGTACGGAAACCTGGAATGGGAAGGCGAGTCGCTGCTCAGAGGACAGGACATCAACGGCGAAATGCTCTGGTGGGACAAGAGATACAACACCTACTACCATGAGAAACCTCAGTTTGTAAGCCTTGGCGGTGTGGAGATGACCAGACTGACGGGCGGGTATGTGCTGCGGAAATATCCGGAACTGATTAAACCGACAAAGAAACGCGACATCTTCTACAACAATAAGATAGTCTGGATGAATGACTGGCTGATTTCAAAGAGAGGGAACGCTAAGAATAAAGACTATATTCCCCAGAGAATTCTGTCATACGGGTATAACTACTTCTACGTGCGGACGGAATTGAGAGACCAGCCCAGCGTGACCATCATAGACACTTTGGGGAACTTCGTTGACCGACGCTGGACAGTGCCGAATGAGGACAACCATAAGTTTCCGCTTTGGTCACGCACATCCCTGACGAATGCCTATACCGGGGAAGAAGGCTTCCCGGACAGGCGATGACATGCGGATAAAAGAAAAGCCAGAGAGCGAGAGCCGAGATAGTGATGATGCTATCCCGGCTCTCGCTGTTTCTGGAGGTTACTCTTCGGACTTTATGAAGCGGGCCAAGTCGGGCAGCGGCGCACACTCCCCTACTCCGACGGCATCGCCGTCAGTCGCCGTTACCAACCATATTTTCCTTTCGGTATACACGCCACGGCTCGTTCCCGCCGGCTGCTTGAAATGGAGCACGCGCTCCTCAATATCTATTTTCATGTCTGATTGTTTCTCTATTTTATACGCAAAGATAAACTATATTTTTCAATTTACAAAAGTACTCTTGTACTCCTGTCAAGGAAAGTACTCCTGTACTCCTGTCAAAAAAGTACTCCTGTACTCCTGTCAAAAAAAGTACTCCTGTACTCCTGTCAAAAAAGTACTCCTGTACTCCTGTCAAAAAAAGTACTCCTGTACTCCTGTCAAAAAAAGTACTCCTGTCTCAAGGAATCTTGGGATATTGTTCAAAATCGGGCTTACGCTTCTCCAAGAACGCTTTGCCGCCCTCCTGTGCCTCGTCGAGGAAGTAGTAGAGCATGGTGGCGTCGCCGGCAAGCTGCTGGATACCCGCCTGACCGTCGAGCTCGGCATTGAGGCCCGCCTTGATCATGCGCAGGGCGATGGGTGAGCGCTCCATCATCTTCTCCGCCCAGCGCACACACTCGTCCTCCAGTTCAGCTAATGGCACGACCTTGTTGACAAGTCCCATGTCGAGAGCCTCCTGTGCCGAATACTGCCGGCAGAGGAACCATATCTCGCGCGCCTTCTTCTGGCCGACAATGCGCGCCAGGTAAGAAGAGCCGAAACCGGCATCGAAGGAGCCCACCTTCGGCCCCGTCTGTCCGAAGATAGCATTCTCGGACGCTATCGTCAGGTCGCAGACCAGGTGTAACACATGGCCGCCGCCGATGGCATAGCCGTTGACCATGGCGATGACGGGCTTCGGCAGACGGCGTATCTGCATCTGCACGTCGAGCACGCTGAGACGCGGTACCCCCTCGTCGTCGATATAGCCGCCACGCCCCTTGACGTGCATGTCGCCCCCCGAGCAGAAGGCGTGCTTCACGTCCTCCAAGCGCTTTCCCTCAGGTACCTCCGACATGGCGCCGGTGAGCAGCACGACGCGGATGTCCTGCATCTCGCGGCAGAGGGCGAAAGCCTGACTCAGTTCCAGCGTCGTCCGTGGGGTGAAGGCGTTGCGGTAGCGCGCGCGGTCGATGGTAATCTTTGCGATGCCGTTATAGGCTTCGAAACGTATCTCTTGATACTTCCGAATCTCTTTCCATTCTCTTGTTTCCATAGTGAAGTTATGTAGATGCTGATTTTTCCTTGGGTAGCCAGACGATGAAGCGGCAGCCGTCGTGATAGTCGGTATCGAGTTCCAGGTCGCCACCGAGGTTCAGGGCGTGGCGCTTGGTCAGCGGCAGTCCCAGACCGAGTCCCTCCGACAGGTCGTTGACCTTGACGAATGATTTATACATGCTGTCGGCGAAGTTGGTGTCAATGCCCGGTCCCTTGTCCTCGACGACGAAGACCACCCTGTTCTTCGTCTCTGTCACACACAGTTTCACGTGCTCCTTGTCGGAGTACTTGGCCGCATTGAACAGCAGTTCGCGCAGGATACGCACAGCGCTGAGATGGTTTGCAAGGATAGACAGGCTGTCGGACACCTCGGTCTGAAACGCTATTGACAAATCGGGGAAAAAGGCCTTCAAACTGGAAATGGCCTCACGGGCTATCTCATTGCACGACACCGTCTCGTTCAGGCGGCAGTTCAGCTCCTCGGAAAAGCCCGTATCAGAACTGTCGAACAGCATCAGTACCATGCGGTCTAACGTCCTGGCGTTGTAGTCTATCATGCTACAGATGCTCGCCTTCTCCTCCTCGGGCAGCAGTTCGTTATTGTCACTCAGCACCTGGGCAAAACCTTTGATGATGTTCAGCGGCGTGCGTATCTGGTGCGTCATGTTTTGGATGAAAGCCGTCTTCTGGCGGTCGGCCTCCTCAGCCAGCTGAGTGGCCTTCGTCAGTTCCTCATTGCGCAGGGTTATCTCATTGGCCACGCGCTGCACGTCCTCAACACGGCGTTTCAGCGACGCCTGCATTCTGGCAAAGCTGTTCTGAAGTCTTCCCACGACATCCTTCCGCTTGACGTAGGGGATGACGATATCGTATTGTCCGGAAGCTATCAGCTGCGAGATGCTCAGTAGCCGGTTTAGCGGACTGATGGCGTGACTGACGGTGTGCTGACAGAACAGCAGGATGAGCACCAGTCCGACAAGAATGAGCGGGATGAGAATGTTGGCCAGAATATAGTAGCCCTTGAGAATGTCGCTCTCAGGACTAATCAGTGCGAGACTCCACGGCGTACCCTTCACAGGCTGATAGCAGACCAGACAGGAGGCGCCGTCGATTTTTATCCGCATCGTTCCCTTGTTTCCCGCAATCATCTCGCGCCCGAGGAGTGCGATGTCCTTCTGCCGCAGGTTCGTGGTATCCCTAAAGAGGGTATTGGTAAACAGCTGCATAGAGTCTGGATGGATGAATATGTGCCCGTCGGTCCCGGCCATGATGAAGTAGGAATGAGGATAGGGATGCTCGCTGACAATGATATCGTTGAGCAGACGCAGCGACAGGTCGGTGGAAATGACGCCGACGAAACGGCCATCCTTATACAGGGGCTTACAATAAGAGATGACTGTATCCTTCTTGTTGGGCATACCCTCTCTGACACCGTCATAAGGGTCTATCCAGCTGGCGGTATTCTGTTTCTTCATGGTTTGATACCACGTCGTCTTAAAATACTCATACGGTGCATCACGCATGGTCACGACGGAGTCGCCCTGACGGACAGAACAGGTAGAGAAATAGCGGTCATACTCTGGGAACACATTGGGCTCGATAGTGATGGCACAGCCACTGGTGTGGGAGTTGAGCGTGATGATGCTGCGCGTGATGTCCGACAAAGACTCGGGCGTCATATATGTCACCGCCATCCAACTGTTGGAAGAGGTGGCCGTCTCGACGACATTCAGATGGAGTTCGACATGCTGCATCGCCACATTCAACGCACTGGCAGCGCGATCCATGGCCGTCTGGCGGACGAGGTGTCGAGACTGTAGGAACATGACACCCAGCGAGGCTATGAAAATGGGGATAGCCAGCAACAGTATGGTGACGCCGAGTTTTGTAGACAGCGAACGGCGGATGCTAATTCTCATCGCTCACCTCCTTTCTTGTCTCGTCAACCTCTTGCGACGCTTTCAGTATGTCGTTCAGCAGCCTGGTGATGGTTTTGCTGTGTTCGTCAATGTCGTCGGCCAGGTACGCCGTCTTCTCCTGCTCGTTGTCGCCGAGGTGGCACAACGCATCAACATCCATCATGATGGCCTGCGCCGGAATGACAATCTGGTTCGTCATGTGATGCAGAAACGCTATCTTCACACTGTCGGCTTTCTTCGCCCTGTCGTAGGCTATATGGAGATTTTCATTCTGGCTCCTCAGCGTCTTCAGCAACAGCTGCAGTTCCTGGCGGTGCTTAGCCAGCGACGTCTGCATCTGCTGGAAGTTTTCCTGCAAGCGTCCTATCTCATCCTGCTGACGGGTCTCGGGAATCGGTTCGTCGTAATGGCCTTCTGAAATGCGCCCGGCGGCACGTGTCAGCTGGCGCAGGGGGAGCAGCTGGCGGTGGATGATTGTCCTGCTGAGGAAGAAGAGCAGCAGTATGCCGACAATGGCGATGCCGAAGACATAATGGATAAGGTGGTTGTACTTGCCGAAGATGTCGTCCTCAGGGTAGATAATACCCGCGCTCCACCCCATGTCGGTAAGATAGCGGCCTGGAATAGCCGTACGACTAAAGGGCTTATAGAAGGCATAATAGTGGACACCGTTCATCAAGAAGCGCATATAGCCCGTCTCGCCCGATATCATGGCCCGAGCGGTCTTCAGAACAGAGGAGTCAGCCCCCAAGGCTGTCTGATAGACGCCCTTGGCATAGCGCAGTTTCCTGCTGTCAGGATGGACGATATACGAGCCGTCGCCATCAAGCAACGTACAATAAGAGTTCGCCGAGGGCTTTGTCTCGAGGATAATCCGCGACAACAGGTTCAGCGACACGTCAACACCGAGGATGGCGACGCGCCGACCCTTCTTGTCGTAGATGGGCAGACAGAAGGTGTTTAACGGCTCCACCTCCTCCTTCATGCCCTTGGCGGGGTTGATCCAGCAAGGATGTCCCGTCTTCATCGGCTCGTTATACCAGACCTGAGTAGTATAGGGCGTCACGCCAAAGTTTTCTGCCTTGACAATAGACTGCAGGGAGTCCGACGCCTCGTCACTGACACGGCGGTAGTAAGGCATGAAGAGGTCTTTATCCTTGTAGTAGCCTGGCACGAAGGCAATGGCGCAGCCCGTAATATAATGATTTGAGGCCACCAGCTCGCGGCAATAGGTGTCCATCATCTCCGGATGCTCCAGATTGAACAGGATGTTGAAGTACATATTGCCAGCCGACTGCTCCACACTCAGCAGTATATTATCCATACGCTGTACCAAAGCCTCGAGTGTCTGCGAGGTCTTCAGCAGCGTCTCCTCCTTCACCACTTTCCGGGAATAATACAGCATCACTGCTAATGAAGCTATCAGCAGCAACGCCATCACTGAAACGATCATCAGACTGAGTCGCACAGATAAGGGTTTGGTCAGGTTTTTGGTTAATCGTAACATTCAGCTGCAAAGATAATAAAAAGAACGGAAAAAACAAATAAAATATCACCTAATTTTGCTGCTTTCTTATTTAATTTGTAACTTTGCATCCAAAATGCCAACTATTATGCTACAGATTCGCTGCAAGAACAATAATGTAACGAAAAGTTTCCCGGAAGGGGCTTCGCTACTCGACGTCTATCATGACTTTGCCGACGACATCAACCTGCCCTACCCTGTCATCTCGGCGAAGGTGAACAACGTGTCACAAGGATTGAAGTTCCGGCTCTTCCAGAATCGCGACGTGGAGTTCCTCGACGCCCGGGCGGGCAGTGGCCACCATGTCTACGTGCGGTCGCTGTCGTTCGTCCTCTACAAGGCCACGCAAGACTTGTTCCCCGGTTCGAAACTCTTTATCGAGCACTCGTTGTGCCGTGGCTATTATTGTAACTTCAAGCCCATAGCCTCAACAAGGGACGGACGACTGCTTACCGACGAGATGGTGGAGCGTATCAAGACCAGGATGCAGGAAATCATAGACCTCGACATGCCCTTCCGCCGTACGGAGGCCACCAACGAGGAGGCCATCCGCGTGTTTACCGACCGCGGATTCTCCGACAAGGTGAAACTACTTGAGACCAGCGGGCAGATTTACAGCGACTACTACACGCTGGGCGATACCGTCGATTACTACTACGGCCCGTTGGTGCCGAGTGCCGGCTACCTGAAGGTGTGGGGACTGGAGCGCTACGAACAGGGACTGCTGCTGCGCGTGCCCGACTGGAACGACCCGTCGCGCCTGGCCGAGAAGGTGGCACAGCCGAAGACGTTCGAGATGTTTGCCGAGAAGACGCGCTGGGACATCATCATGCGACTGTCGAATGCGGGCGACGTGAACAAGGCCATCATGCGCGGCCATGCCTCGGAACTGATACAGGTGTCGGAAGCCCTGCAGGAGAAGAAGATTGTGAAGATTGCCGAAGAGATTGACCGCCGCTTCCACAACAAGAAGAGCCCCGTCCGGCTGGTGCTCATCACCGGTCCGTCGAGCTCGGGCAAGTCGACGTTCTGCAAACGTCTGTCGGTACAGCTGCTGGCCTGCGGCCTGCGCCCTGTCTCGTTCTCAACGGACGACTACTTCGTCAACCGCGTCGACACACCGAAACTGCCCAATGGCGACTATGACTTCGACAACGTGGAGGCGGTGGATCACAAGCTGTTAGGCGACCACCTGGCACGGCTGATGAAAGGCGAGACGGTGGAGGTGCCGGAGTACAACTTCGTCACCGGCAAGCGTGAATACAATGGCAAGCGGCTCAGGCTGTCGGGCGACACGGTGCTTATCATCGAGGGCATCCACGCCCTGAACCCGCTGCTGACCAAGGGCGTCGACGAATCGCTGAAATACAAGGTCTACATCTCGGCGCTGACCAGCATTTCGCTCGACGACCACAACTGGATTCCGACACGCGACAACCGTCTGCTGCGACGCATCATCCGCGACTACAATAAAGGGGCCTTTACCGCCCAGCAGACTATCAGCCAGTGGAAGAACGTGTGCCAGGCTGAGGAGCAGTGGATATTCCCGTTTCAGGAGACGGCCGACGTGATGTTCAACTCGGCGCTGAACATTGAATTTGCCGTCCTGCGCATCCATGCCGAGCTCATCCTCTCTACCGTGCCGAAGAACTGTCCTGAGTATGCCGAAGCCCATCGTCTGCTGAAGTTCATCCATTTCTTCCTGCCCATCAGCGACAAGGAGATTCCACCCACGTCTATCATGCGCGAGTTCGTCGGCGGTTCGTCGTTCAAGTACAAGTATTAACAACGAAACTCATATATACAAAAATGAGAAAGACAATATTCTTCAGGCGACTCACCGTCATGGCAGCACTGCTGCTCACCACGCTGACGGCTGCGGCCCAGGAGCCGTATGTCGTGTATAAGAACCAGACGCTGACGTTCTACTACGACAACAACAGGGAGAGCCGCGGCGGCACGGCGCTCGTCCATACTCTGTATAAAGAGAAGCTGGTGTGGAATGACTACCGCAGCGCCATCAAGACGGTGGTCTTCGACGAGAGTTTCGACGCCTGCCACACTATCAAGAGTATGTCCTACTGGTTCGAGGATTGTGTACACCTTACGACCATCACCGGACTGGAGTATCTCCACACGGAGAACGTGACGAGGATGGACTATATGTTTAGCTACTGTAAAGAGCTGACCAGTCTTGACCTTAGCTCGTTCAACACCGCCAACGTGACAAATATGAATTATATGTTCTGGGGCTGTTACAATTTAGAGCATCTCAACCTTAAGAACTTCAACACGTCGAAGGTGACATCCATGCGTGCAATGTTCTACTTCTGTCTTAAACTGACAAGCCTTGACCTTAAGAGTTTTGACACATCGAAAGTGTCAAACATGATGAACATGTTCGGTAACTGCAGTGCGCTGGAAAGTCTCGACATCAGCAACTTTGACACGGGAAAAGTGTCATTCATGGATGGGATGTTCTATGGCTGCCGGAAGCTGACGGTTCTTGACGTAAGCCACTTTAACACGGTCAATGTGCTGGATATGCCGCAGATGTTCGCTGGCTGCCAAGAGGTGACGACGCTCGACCTGTCGCGGTTCAACACGGCCAAGGTGAGGACCATGAACGGAATGTTTAGTAGCTGTAAAAAACTGAAGACCATCTACGCCGACAGTCGGATATGGAGCACGGCGAACGTCAAGGAGAATGATGGCTTAAAGTTGTTTAACGGCTGTACGGCTCTCGTCGGCGGCAATGGGACCACCTACAGCGAGGAGCATGTTGACAAGGACTATGCCTGCGTGGACAAGAGCGGACAGCCAGGCTACCTGACGCAGAAGGAGTTCACCGACCCGGAGACCTATGCCTTGCCGAGCGATGACGGTACGACGCTGACATACTACTACGATACGAAAAAGGTGGAGCGCAAGGGCATGGACCTAACGGCGATAGAGGGGAAGGATAAGGTTACTGCGGTGGTCATCGACGACTCTTTCGCCGCTTTCCATGGATTCAGAACCCTGGCCTATTTCTTCTATGACTTCAAACGCATGAAGTCCATCACGGGACTGGCTAATCTGAACACCGACAACGTGACGGACATGAGCTGGATGTTCAGCGGCTGTGGCAGTCTGACAAGCCTCGACCTCAGCCCGCTCAACACCACCAACGTGACGGATATGAGCAGGATGTTCAGCGGCTGTTACAGTCTGACGAGTCTCGACCTCAGTCCGCTCAACACCGCCAACGTGACAAACATGAGTTTCATGTTCGGCGGCTGTAGCAGTCTGACAACCCTCGACCTTAGTCCGCTCAACACCGACAACGTGATGGACATGAGCTGGATGTTCAGCAGCTGCGAAGGACTGACAAGCCTCGACCTCAGTCCGCTCAATACGGCCAACGTGACGGATATGAGCGGAATGTTTTGCTTTTGCAGCGGGCTGACGAGCCTTGACCTCAGCCCACTCAACACCGCCAACGTGACGGACATGAGCCAAATGTTTTGCTTTTGCACCGGACTGACGAGCCTCGACCTCAGCCCGCTCAACACCGACAACGTGACGAATATGTGGAATTTGTTCGGCTCTTGCACCGGACTGACAAGCCTCGACCTCAGCCCACTCAACACCGCCAACGTGACGAATATGGGTCAAATGTTCAGCCACTGCACCGGACTGACAACCCTCGACCTCAGCCCGCTCAACACCGATAACGTGACAAATATGACAAATATGTTCATGGGCTGCTCATTCTTGACCCGCATCTATGTGGGCGACGGATGGAGCACCCAGCAGATAACCGTCAAGGAAAACGGAATCAATATGTTTACCGACTGCGCGGTGCTTGTCGGCGGTGCAGGGACGACTTACGACGCCACCTACACCGACTACACCTACGCCCGCATCGACGGCGGCACGGCCAGTCCCGGCTACCTAAGCCACATCAGTCAGAAAGACGCCTTGCCTGAGGTGAAAATACCCTATACGACACTGAGCGACGACGGCACGACGCTGACCTTCTATTACGACACCAATATGAAGAGCCGCGGCGGCACCGGTGTTTCGGCTAATGAGTTCAGCATAGGGGACACGCAGCGTAGCAACATCACCGCCGTCGTGTTCGACGAGAGCATGGCCGACTGCACGAACTACTTCACCAGTACCAGCGGTTGGTTTAAGGGCTGCCGTAATCTGACGAACATCACTGGCCTGGAGCATCTCAACACGTCAAGCGTGCAGAGCATGACATCCATGTTTTTAAGATGCGAAAAACTGACCGTCCTCGACCTGAGCGGCTTCAACACCGCTAACGTTGAATCTATAGGAGGTATGTTCGGCGAATGTCGCTCGTTGACCACCATCTATGTGGGCGACGGCTGGACTACCAAGAACGTCAAGACTTATAGCGGACGATATGTGTTCGAAGGTTGTGAGAAGCTTGTCGGCGGAAAAGGGACAGCATACAGCGACACTCACACCGACTACACCTACGCCCGCATCGACGGCGGCACGGCCAGCCCCGGCTACCTGACACATATCAACGACAAGGGTATGACAGGCGTGAAGGCTGTGGACATACAGCACCAAACCGTCGGCAAGCGTTACGACCTTGGCGGACGGCAGGTCAGCACACCGCGACGAGGCATCGTCATCGTGGAAGGCAAGAAAGCCCTTGCGCGATAAGTTTTTCTGTTATCCTTGAATTGCTTATGGGCTCGCGCGCACTGCCTATGTGCAGGACTGTCGTTTGGTGACACCTCTTACACCAACCCTGATTATCAGCTGGTTAGCAAGATACTTGGTCGCACCAATGCCCGCACCAATGGTCGCACCAATGGTCGCACCAACCCCTTTCGCCAATGTTTCACGCCAAAAGGCGGAAACGTACAAGCCGCTCGTGAAAATCTCACGGCCTCTCGTGAAAACGTCACGGCCTCTCGTCAATGTTCCACGGTCAACCGTTATTCCCTGGTGTTACCTTTGGTGCGACTTTAGGTGTCACTTACCTCCAGAAAATAGGCATTGATTTTCAGACAGTTAAGTGCCAGGTGTAAGAGGTGTCACCAGTTTATTCTTAACACGAGGAAGGAGGAACGAAGACCTCGAGCAATACGGGGCGGTCGCTCTCTAAATATAACAAGGTGTCGATGCCCTGTTTCATCTGCTCCATATCTTCTGCCTTGAGGTAGACAACGCCGTTCTGGCGGCAGATACCCTCAGCCGACGTGCTGTGGGCGGCGGCCACGAGGCGGTCGCGAGCAGGGCTCTGACCGAGTCCAGGCAGCGTGTCGAAGATGGCGCCGTGACCGTTGTTCAGCAGGAGGATGCGGAGATTGCCCTTGAGATTCGTATTCCACAGGGCGTTCTGATCGTAGAAGAAACTGAGGTCGCCGATGACACAAAAGACTTTCTCGTCGGTGACCAAAGAGAAGCCGGCGGCCGTTGACAGCGAACCCTCAATGCCATTGACGCCACGGTTGCACCAGACGTGATGGTTGGCGTATCTGTTGGCAAGACGTATGGCGGTACTGTTGGCGTAGTGAACGGCTCCCCCGGTAAGGTGCGCTTCGAAATACTTGACGGCAGCTGCCTGTGAATAAGGGGGCTGGAAGTCGGCAGCCCGGCGGGCGGCCTCCGTCAGGGCAGCAAGCCATTGGCGCCGATAAGCCGCGCCTTGCAACCGACGATGCAACAGTTTATGACTGAGCGACTGCAACACAGACTCCGGGTCGCCGACAATGATGCCACGCAGATTCTGGAAGGTATCCTCCACATCGCCCGACAGACTGATGCGCCACGTCTGGGCGTCAGTAGCCTGACGCAGGAACCGGCGCAACCGCTTGCTGACAATCGTGTCGCCAACGTGGATGATGAAGTCGGGCGGCAGGATTTTCTCTCCTCTCTCCTCTCTCCTCTCTCCTCTTTCACCCCTTCTCTCCTCTCTCCTCTCTCCTCTCTCCTCTCTTTCCAGCACGTCGTCGAAATGGCTGACATGGGGAAAGGGCGACAGTGCCTCATGAAGGACGATGACGTGGGAAAAGAGATGGTCGACGTCGATACCCTCGAAATAATGGGGATTGGTCTGTCCGAAGACAATCATCGGCCGTCGGGCGGCTGTCAGACCGTCGACGAGGGCGGGATGCAGGCAGTCGTAGTCACGAGCGGGCGAGGTACGCATCACCATCCTGACGTCAGGCAGCTGCGGCACATCAAAAGAAAAGAGCGGTTCGGTGATGGGAACGTTGATATGGACGGGACGGGCATCGTCGGCCATCGCATCCAGCAGTGCCTCGTTGACAAGACGGTTGCAGTACCATTCGTCAGACTCGGGCAACGAAACCGTGCGACGGACGAACCGGCCCAGAGCACCAGGCTGCGGCAGGGTCTGTCCGTCGAGCTGGTCTATCCACGGCTCCGGGCGGTCGGCACTGACAACGATGAGCGGCAGGTGCTGATACCACGCCTCGGCCACGGCAGGAGCCAGATTGAGCAGTGCCGTACCACTGGTGACACAGACGACGACAGGCTCGTCAAGGGCCTGCATCATACCGATGGCATAGAAGCCGGCTGAGCGCTCGTCGGTAACGGGATAGCACACGATGTCGGGGTGCTCATTGAGGTTATGGACGATAGGGGCATTACGGCTGCCCGGACAGACGACGGCATGGCGGACGCCATGAGCTGCGAGCAGGGCTGTCAGGATATTGACGTTTTTCTTGTTGGAGAACATTTCCGCTATGACAATATGACATTATGACGATAAAAGGCGGCGCATGGTTTCAAGCTTGGCTTCGGTCTCCAGCCATTCCTGCTCCATCACGCTGTCGCGCAACAGACCGCCACCGGCATAGAGATGGCAGCAGGCGCCGTCGATATTCATGCAACGCAGCGACACATAGAGATGGGTGTCGCCCTGCGGGTCGAGCCAACCCATGAAACCGCTGTAGTAGCGACGTGGATGGTTCTCATTGCGAATGATGAACCGGAAGGCGTCGCGCTTAGGCAGTCCGCAGACGGCGGGCGTAGGATGCAAGCTGCCGATAAGGTCGCCAAGATGACGGCTGTCGGGCAGGGTAAACGTGAAGTCGCTACGCAGGTGGACGAGGTTGGCGGCACGCACCGTGCGCGGGCCTTCCTCATTGAAAGAGTCTGCAAAATGCTCGAGACACTCGGCAATATAGGTGGCGACGATGCGCTGTTCCTCGATGTTCTTGGTGCTCCACGAGACGTGCTCGCCCTCGCCATTCAGCTGCTCGCCCTCCAAGCGCATTGTACCTGCCAGCGCGATGGTGCGCATCTGGCAAGCCTTCCCGTCAAGGAGTATTTCGGGGGTTGCCGTCAGCCACACGCCTGTCTGGGGCGTGCTGACCAGTGCAACAAACATTCGCGGATAGAGACGGCACGCCCGGAAGAACAGCGTCTCGAGGGTGACAGTCGGCGGCAAGGACTCATCAGCACAGCGGGCCAGGACAATCTTGCGGAATGTACCCTGCGACAACTGGGCGTGGAAGTTGGCAAAGTCAATGGCGTATGACTCATTAGGCTTATCAGTCCTATAAGCCTCATTTGCACCATCAGTCCCGTTAGCCGCATCAAACTCACATTCCTCCACCACATCCGGGCGAATCACGACGATAGGCTGCGACGACGTCAGCTCAAAAGGGGCGACGACGAAGCCTACAGCATCGTTCAGCTGGACGTAGTTCGACAGGGTCCTTGTCACGCCCTCTATATGCACATAGTGGTCGGCAAAGGGCAAACGGTAGAGGGCGTATGCCGGCGACATCGTCTTATGACTTTTTGCGCTTGATAACATAGTTAGTGACACGGACATTGGAAATGAGTTCACCTGCGGTATTGCGGATATCGACGTTCCAAACGTGAAGCGTCTGGCCGCAGCTCAATAGCCGGGCATAGGCCGTGACGGTATCGCCCTCGACGACAGCCTTGACATGGCTGCCGCTGACCTCAATGCCCACACAGGCACACTCAGGACAAAGTGCACAGGAGCCGACACCGGCCACATTCTCGGCGAGGGCCAGCGAGGCTCCGCCACTAAGGAAGCCGAAGGGCTGGCGATTGCGCTCGTCAACACGCATACGGGCCATACAGGTATCGTCCTCGGGAGTGGAGATAAACTCCATCCCGAGGGCGGTACTCAGATTAGGCTTTTGGGCTATAATAGCATTTATACTTTCTACATCCACAGTTCACACTTCTACTTAAAGAGCGAGTACTCCTTGACATCCCACGCCACGGCGCTGGCTCCAAGCACATCGCGGGTGTGGTTCTCAAGGTTAGAGACAAAGATTTTTATCTTTCCTTGCATGGCCTTGAAGACGTGCTTTTCGAAAGACTCGCGAAGAGGGTCTAACAGCCATTTGCCAGCACGCGAGATGCCGCCAGCCAGGATAATAGCTTCCGGGTTGATGACAGAAGCATAATTGGCCAAACCAATACCTAAGATATGGCCCGTACGACGGAAGGTTTCTATGGCAAGTTCATCGCCCTGGTCGCAGAAACCAGCGATGATACGGGGAGACAACTTCTCTTGGTTGCGCATCAGCGACGGCGCGTCGATCTCTGCCAACACCTCCTGAGCCGTCTGCACAATACCACGGGCAGAAACGTAGGACTCTATGCAACCATCATGACCGCAAGTACACATACGGCCGCCCTCTGCCACACAAGTATGGCCGAACTCACCGGCAAAACCCTCGGCACCGTGGTGCTCATGGCCTTCCGAGAAGAAACAGCTTCCCAGACCAACACCGATGTTCAGCACGATAAAGTCTTTCATACCGTGAGCACTGCCATAGGCCAGTTCACCAAGAGCCGTAGCATGAGCATCGTTTGCCACGCCAACAGCCAGTCCCAACTGGTCGCGCATCAGCGCTGCCAGCGGGATAACGCCCTTCCAAGGCAGGTTCGGCGCATTCTCAATACATCCCGTCACGAAGTTGGCACTGGGAGCACTGACACCTACAGAACGGATGGTCTCGTAGCCTCCATTGGCCATCACCAATTCCATAATCTTCTCGCACAAGGTTGAGACATAGGAATTGATATCTGAAAAATCCATCGTACTGAAAAACGACTCGGCAATGATGTTGCCACGAATGTCAATTACCGCACACGTCGTACGCTCAATACTGATGTCGACGCCCACAACCCGTGTCTTGATATTGTTTTCCATAAAAACCGCTGTTAGGTTAAGAAATCCACATTATTTAGATTAGAACGTTATAAAGTTTGCAGCAAATATAGACATTTTTTTGAAACGAACCAAACGTTTCACACTTTTTTTTCAATTTACGTGTGCTTATTCAGAAAAATTTAGTAATTTTGCACCATCAATTGATACTTTCAGACAGAAAAATGAACATTTTAGAACTTAGCGAACAAGAAATTCTGCGACGCCAGTCGCTTGAAGAACTGCGACGGTTAGGTATCGACCCGTACCCCGCAGCAGAGTACACGACAAACGCTTTCTCAACAGATATCCTCGCCGACTTCAGTGACGAGGCTCCCGCCCGTGAGGTCAGTATTGCCGGACGAATGATGAGCCGCCGCGTGATGGGCAAGGCCTCGTTCGTCGAGTTGCAGGACTCGAAGGGACGTATCCAAGTCTATGTCACCCGCGACGACATCTGCCCTGACGAGAACAAGGATTTGTACAACGTCGTCTTTAAGAAACTTCTTGACATCGGCGACTTTATCGGCATCCGCGGTACGGTGTTCCGTACGCAGACAGGCGAGATCAGCGTCCACGCCCATGAGCTGACACTGCTGTCGAAGTCGCTGAAGCCCCTGCCCATCGTGAAGTACAAGGACGGCGTGGCCTACGACAAGTTCGACGACCCGGAGCTGCGCTACCGCCAGCGCTATGTCGACCTCGTGGTGAACGACGGCGTGAAGGACACGTTCCTCAAGCGTGCCACCGTTATCCGTACATTAAGAAAAGTGTTGGACGAGGCCGGCTATACCGAGGTGGAGACACCTACCCTGCAAATGATTGCCGGCGGTGCCTCTGCGCGTCCGTTCATGACGCACTTTAACGCCCTCGACCAGGATATGTATATGCGCATAGCCACCGAACTCTATCTAAAGCGCCTCATCGTGGGCGGCTTCGAGGGTGTCTACGAGATTGGCAAGAACTTCCGTAACGAGGGTATGGACCGCAACCACAACCCGGAGTTCACCTGTATGGAGCTCTATGTACAGTATAAGGACTACAACTGGATGATGTCGTTCACCGAGAAGCTCTTAGAAACCATCTGCATCGCCGTCAACGGCACGGCGGAGCGCGAGATTGACGGTCAGATAGTATCGTTCAAGGCGCCCTACCGCCGGCTGCCTATCCTTGACGCCATCAAGGAGAAGACGGGTTTCGACTGCGACGGCAAGACGGAGGAGGAGATTCGCCAGTTCTGCCTGAGCAAAGGCATGGAGGTTGACGAGACGATGGGCAAGGGCAAGCTGATTGACGAGCTCTTCGGCGAGTTCTGCGAGGGCACGTTCATCCAGCCTACCTTCATCACCGACTATCCCGTGGAGATGTCGCCGCTGACGAAGATGCACCGTTCGAAGCCCGGACTCACTGAGCGCTTCGAGCTGATGGTCAACGGCAAGGAACTGGCCAACGCCTACTCTGAGCTGAACGACCCCATCGACCAGGAGGAGCGCTTCAAGGAGCAGATGCGACTGGCCGACAAGGGCGACGACGAAGCGATGATCATCGACCAGGACTTCCTGCGCGCGCTGCAGTACGGCATGCCGCCAACCTCGGGTATCGGTATCGGCATCGACCGTCTCGTCATGCTGATGACGGGCAAGACGTTCATCCAGGAGGTGCTGTTCTTCCCGCAGATGAAGCCTGAGAAGAAGGCGCCGCAGAGCAGCATCCAGGAGTGGGCAGCCATCGGCGTCGCCGAAGACTGGGTCTACGTGTTGCGCAAGGCTGGCTTCAACCTCATCCAGAACATCAAGGACGAGAAGCCCCAAGGCTTGCAGCAGAAGATTGGCGAGATCGTTAAGAAGTTCAAGCTCGACCTGCAGAAGCCTTCTGTCGACGAGGTACAACAATGGATTGAGAAAAGCAATCGGTAATATATAAGCATCGGACTCAACGGACTGCCACGGACTTTTCCCCAGCCAAAAACAAAAGTCCGCATAAGTCCGTTAAGTCCGATGCAAAAAACAAAGTCCGTATAAGTCCGTTAAGTCCGATGCCAAAAACAAAAGTCCGCATAAGTCCGTTAAGTCCGATGCAAGAAAAAATATTGTCCGATGTACGACTGTGGTAAGATAGCAATTATTGGTGGCGGTTCGTGGGCAACGGCCATTGCCAAGATTGTGGTGCAGCACACGCACCACATCGGTTGGTATATGCGCCGCGATGACCAGATAGACGAGTTCCGCCGTATGGGCCATAACCCGCGCTATCTGACCAGCGTACACTTCAATGTCGACGAGATACAGTTCGAGAGCGACGTCAACCGCATCGCCCAGCAGTACGACACGTTGGTCTTCGTCACCCCATCGCCCTATCTGAAGAATCACCTGAAGAAACTGAAGACGCGCATCAAGGACAAGTTCATCATTACGGCCATCAAGGGCATCGTCCCCGACGAGAACCTGATCTGTTCGGAGTATTTCCACCAGGTGTTTGACGTGCCCCACGAGAACCTGGCCTGTCTCGGCGGTCCGTCGCATGCTGAGGAGGTGGCTCTCGAGCGACTGAGCTACCTCACCGTCGGCTGTTCCGACATTGAGAAGGCACAGGCGTTTGCTGACGTGCTCAACAGCGACTTCATCAAGACCAAGACCAGCGACGACGTCATCGGCATCGAGTACTCCTCGGTACTGAAAAACGTCTATGCCATAGCTGCCGGCATCTGCTCCGGTTTGAAATACGGCGACAACTTCCAGGCTGTCCTTATGTCAAATGCCGTACAGGAGATGGCACGTTTCCTGACCGCCGTCCACCCCATCGAGCGTAACCCTTACGACTCCGTCTATCTCGGCGACCTGTTAGTGACGGGCTACTCCAACTTCTCGCGTAACCGCACCTTCGGCACGATGATTGGCAAGGGCTACTCCGTGAAGTCGGCACAGATAGAGATGGAGATGATAGCCGAGGGATTCTTCGGCACGAAATGTATGAAGGAAATCAACCGCCACTGGCACGTCAACATGCCTATCCTCGACGCCGTATATAATATATTGTACGAGCGCATATCGCCACAGATAGAAATCAAGCTCCTCACCGACTCCTTACGCTAATCTCACTCTTTTTCAGACAGCTTTTACAGCTCTTTTCCCTTTTCGTCTCTTTTTCGACGCTCTGTCCGAACCTCTCTCACAAGTTTCAGACAGAAAAGTTGTGGCGTCACGGAAATCGCCATACCTTTGCACCGTCAAACGACAACAACGACAAACAAACGTACAAATTAAATAAAAAAAATAGAATATGAAAAAGAATGTTTTTGTTTCACTGTTATTCTGCTGCCTGTCACTCATGGCTCAGGCACAAGTTGCAAAGTATTGCATGACCTACGCCGACTTCGCTGCCGGCAGATGGACACCGGTTGACTCGCTGACCGGAGGGCGTTCCCAACAAGCCGTCCAAATGAAATTTGCCGACAATGAGGTGAAGTTCAAGACGGGCGACAAGGAAGCCGACAAGATTCTCAAGAAGGATGTCTTCGCCGTCGACTACGGTGGCCACCTCTATGTCAACTGCCGCAACCTGCGCAACAATGACATTCCTCTCGACATCAGCGGCTACACTCAGGCGGTGCGCTACGACAAAAACAAGCTGTGCGTGATGACCTACAAAATCAATGACGCTGCTTTCCTGCTGGGATTCGGTGCCGACGTTGCCAGTTTCTTTGTCAGCACGCCGGTGAGGCTCGGGCTGGATGCCGGTTCTGCAGCGCTCTGGATCTGCAGAGACCACCTGAACAGCTACGTGTGCTACCTCATTGACAGCGATACCGACTCCAAAGGCAGAACCCCCGTCACCCGAATCAATGACAAGTTCATGGAGCAGTTACTGACCGACGACACGGCTATGCTGGCAAAATACAACGCCATCAGCAGCAAGAAGCAACGCCAGTCGGCTTCCAACGTGCTACCTATTCTGATGGAAAAGGGACTCGTGCCCTCAAACGCCATCAACTGACGGCTTCATCACATTCAATGCAAAAATAAAGTCGAAATCCTTTGTGGTTTCGACTTTATTTCGTAAATTTGCAAACCAAAATCAAACAGATTACTATCAATAACGAAAAACAATGACAATGAAGAACATCAGTCTTGACATCACGAAGGCCGCTTGCTTCCTCGAAGCAGGCACCGTAAAGGCTTTCGAGCCACAAGTAAAGGCCGCTCAGCAAGCTTTGGAAGAGGGTACATGCCCTGGTAACGACTTCTTGGGATGGCTCCATCTGCCCTCAAGCATCACCCCGCAGTTCCTCGACGAGGTTCAGGCCGTTGCCAACACCTTGCGCGAGAAATGTGAAGTGGTAGTGGTGGCCGGCATCGGCGGCTCATACCTCGGCGCCCGTGCCGTCATCGAAGCTCTTGGCAACACCTTCGCCTGGCTCATCCAGGACAAGAAGAACCCGACAATTCTCTTCGCCGGCAACAACATCGGCGAGGACTATCTCAGCGAAATGACGGAGTACCTGAAGGATAAGAAGTTCGGCGTCATCAACATATCTAAGTCGGGCACGACGACGGAGACCGCCCTCACCTTCCGCTTGCTGAAGAAGCAGTGCGAGGCCCAGATGGGCAAGGACATGGCTAAGGACGTCATCGTCGCCGTCACCGATGCCAAGCGCGGTGCTGCCCGCACCTGTGCCGACAAGGAGGGCTACAAGTCGTTCATCATCCCCGACAACGTCGGCGGCCGCTTCTCGGTGCTCACACCGGTAGGTCTGCTGCCCATCGCCTGTGCCGGCTTCGACATCAAGGCTCTGGTGCAGGGTGCCCAGGATATGGAGAAGGCCTGCGGCAAGGACGTGCCCTTCGAGGAGAACCTCGCCGCCCAGTATGCTGCCGTACGTAACGCGCTCTATCAGAATGGCAAGAAGATTGAGATCATGGTGAACTACCAGCCGAAGCTCCACTTCGTCAGCGAGTGGTGGAAGCAGCTCTACGGCGAGTCTGAGGGTAAGGACAAGAAGGGTATCTTCCCCGCCAGCGTCGACTTCACCACCGACCTGCACTCGATGGGTCAGTGGATTCAGGACGGCGAGCGCACCATCTTCGAGACGGTCATCTCCATTGAGCAGCCCAACAGAAAGCTGCTGTTCCCCAGCGACGAGGAGAATCTCGACGGTCTGAACTTCCTCGCCGGCAAGCGTGTTGACGAGGTGAACAAGATGGCCGAACTGGGTACCCGTCTGGCTCATGTCGACGGTGGCGTGCCCAATATCCGCATCAGCGTCCCCGAACTGAACGCTTACTACATCGGCCAGCTCATCTACTTCTTCGAGATAGCCTGTGGCATCAGCGGCAACGTGCTCGGTGTGAACCCGTTCAACCAGCCCGGCGTCGAGGCTTATAAGAAGAATATGTTCGCCCTGCTGAACAAGCCCGGCTACGAGGCTGACTCGAAGGCTATCCAGGAGCGGCTGGCTAAAGAAGCTTAAGCCCAGGACCCCATAAGTTCCATTGGCCCTATTAGTCCCATAGGTATCATGAGTCCTATCGGCCCCATAGCCCATTACCTTAAAAAGCACGGCTTTGAGCAGTTTGAGCCCAAAGCCGTGCTCTTTGACATGGACGGCGTACTCTACGACTCCATGCCTCGTCATGCCATAGCCTGGCAACGGTCGATGGCGTCGTTCGGCATACACATGACCGAAGCCGACGCCTATGCCACCGAGGGTGCACGCGGCATAGACACCATCCGCCAGATGGTGCTCCAGCAACGGGGCGAGGAAATCACGTTGGAACGGGCACAGGTGATGTACGACGAGAAGACGCGGTTGTTTCACGACATGGGTGTGGCTCCGCTGATGCCCGGCATTACCGGTCTGATGGAGCGTATCCATCGGCAGGGGCTGCGCATCGGTGTCGTCACCGGCAGCGGTCAGCGACCGCTCATCAAGCGACTGACCAACGACTTCCGTGGCTTCGTCGACGAACAGCACATCGTGACGGCCTACGACGTCACGCGCGGCAAACCGGCTCCCGACCCATATCTCATGGGGATGAAAAAAGCCGGCGCAGAGCCGTGGCAGACCATCGTCGTCGAGAACGCTCCCTTAGGTGTGGCTGCCGGCGTAGCTGCTCAGGCTTTCACCATCGCTGTCAACACGGGGCCACTGCCCGACGAGGCCCTGACCTCCAAGGGTGCCGACCTGCTCTTTGCTAAGATGACCGACCTGCGCGACGCGTGGAACGAGTCGCTTTTCGGTTAAACGATTCATCGGTTAATCGGTTAATCGGTTAATCGTTTAATCGAGTAACCGATTGATTAAACGTCGTCATTATCGGCGTCGTGTTCGCCGTTGCCTGTCGTGTCCAGTTCTGAGTCGCGCTCCACGCTGACATTGCCGAAGTTGTCAATCTTCACCTCTAAGGGAATATACTCATCCGTCTGCGGCAGACAGACACTGGCAGCAAACTCCAACTGCTGACCGTCCACCTCGTCGAACACCAGTCCTTCAAGGATGCCCATCTCACGGTAGTGGGCGTCAAGGTAACGGTCGAAATAAGCCTTGGTAAAGCTTTTGCTGATAGCCACCGAACCATCGGCACGCCTTACGATGACATTGATGCGGTTGTCGACGAACTTCTGTCCCGTCTCGTCCTTCACCATCGGCAGACTGTCGTTGGCCGTTCGGATGACCTGAACCTTGTAGAGCTTACCCAACCACTGCACGTCGCGTGTGTTGTCGTAAGGCTGCATACGGATGGGACCCGACAGCTTGGGAGCCTCCACTTTGGGTGCTATAATATCCTGTGTCTGTTTCTTCTCTTTGCAGGCAGTCAGCAGCGTCAGTGCTGCCAACAGTGCCAGTGTCAGTCTCTTATTCATAGTTATTCTGTTAAAACAGCCGCAAAGGTAACAATAATTTACGAGAAAAGCGAATAATCGCTATAAAAAATGCCCGCAACGAGTTGTTGCGGGCATTAGTTATCCTATCTTTTACCTAGATTAATACTCATCAAAGGAGGCACGCTTGCCTTTCAAAAACACTATGTTAACCTAAATCACTATGATACGAATATTTGTTCTTTCAGTCATTTCTACGCGACCCACCGCGACGGCCACCTTCCTGACGGCGCTTGGCCTCGTCGGCTTTATATGCTTCATACTGCTCGGGAGTCATAATTTTCTGCAGCTCTTCGTCATACTGCTTCATAGCCTCCTCGCGCTGCTTACGCGCTGCCTCCATCTGCTGCTTCTGTTCCTCAGTCAGTTCAGGACGCTGTCCGCCGTTCTGACCTCCACCAAAGCCACCAGGTCTTGCTCCCGGGCGTCTGCCTCTCTGTCCGCCCATACGGCCACCCATCTTGTCGGCATATTTTGTATTTAATTCAAGTAGCTTGTCAGTCTGCTCCTGGGTCAGTCCGTATTTCTTGGCTACATTGTCAGTACGCTGTTTTACCATTTCGGTTCTGTCAAATTGGCGACGCTCGCCTCTTTGTCTGTTGCCATCCTGTGCCTGTGCGGCGGTCATTGTCATTACGGCTACGATAGCCAAAATCACTTTTCTCATTTTTTTCTGATTTTAATAGTTATTACTTTCAGTTTGTTTAGTCTGTCAGTCGCTGCTTAGCCCCGGGATGCCTTGCTTGCTAAAACTATTAATCTGATGCAAAATTAAGGAAAAAGTTTAATCAAATGAAATTTTTTTTTTGAATATTCGGCCAAATCGCTTTTTTTTCGTACCTTTGACGTCGCATTAAAGATTTTTAAGTACAGATGATGCGTACTATCGTCATAATTGCCACATTTACAGCCGCCGCTATACTGTCGGGCTGTTCTTGTTCCGGACAGGAAGAGCCTGAACCGGCCACCGTCTACACGTCAGTAGACACCGTGCCTTTGCTCGTCATGCAGATACAGCAGTGCTCGCGGCTCTACACCACCGAGTACAAGGTTCATAAGATTGTGACACACGACGACGTGGTAAACCTTCGCGGCAGTCTGTTCAAGCAGGACATCAACGTCAAACTGCCGTTAGGCGACCGCAAGGTGGCCATCCCCATGGACGCCACGCTGAAGGCATACATCGACTTCAGCGGTTTCTCGGCAGCCAACATCGAGCGCGACGGCCAAAAGATTACCATCGTGCTGCCCGACCCGAAGGTGGTGCTGACCAGCTCGAAGGTGAACCAACGCGAGATACGCTCCTACGTAGGACTGGTGCGCGCCGGCTTCAGCGATGCCGAGCTGAGCCGCTACGAGCAGCAGGGACGGGAGGCTATCATCCAGAGCATCCCCAGTTTAGGCATCACCGACAGGGCCCGTGCCGACGCTGCCCGCGTGCTGGTGCCGCTGCTTAGTCAGCTGGGGTTCCGCGATACCGACATCACCATTGCCTACCGCAAGGATTTCAAGCCTTACGACATACGGAGGTATCTGGAAGTGAAGGGTGAGGGCGCTTCGCCGGTGAAGAGTGAAAAGTGAAGAAAGAAAAAGTGAAGAATGAAGAATGGCATTAACATACTGAAGTGGGTGGTACGGACACTGTTGCTCGTGGTCGTCATCCTTGTGCTGTGGTGGTTGCTCTTTGCCGAGAAGGACAACCACATCGCCTTGGAGGTTGACGACGGCATCGACGTCACGCCCCAGCAGATAGAGAGCATCCGCGCCATCGGTCAGTGGGAGTTTCTCAGCATCACCACCGAGGAGCTGGTCGACACCGTGCGCAAGGGTTTTATCAGCGACGACCACCTGGCACGCATCTACTACGGCACGCTGCGCTTAGGCATCGACATGAGTCGTGTACAGCTTGAGGCACGGGGCGACACCGTCGTGGCCACCCTGCCCCGTGTGACGCTGCTCGACAGCAACTTCATCGACGAAGCCCGCACCAAGGCCTTCTTTGAGTCGGGAAGCTGGAAGCCAGCCGCCCGCGAAGCCCTCTACCGCAAGGCTCGTCGCCAGATGCTGAAACACAGTCTGACGCGCGAGAACCTGGCGACAGCCCGTCAGAATGCCGACGCCCAACTGCGACAGCTACTCAGGTCGATGGGGTATAACAACATCACAATCACATGGAACAACTAAACGAGATACTGACTGACATCAGCGGCTGGCTATGGGGCTGGCCGATGATAATACTATTATTAGGTACGCACGTGTACCTTACTGTTATATTACGTTTTCCACAACGTCAGATATTCACCGCCATACGCCTGTCAGTGAAACGCGACCCCGACGCCACGGGCGACGTGTCGCAGTTCGGCTCTCTCGCCACAGCCTTAGCCGCCACCATCGGCACGGGCAACATCATCGGCGTGGCTACGGCCATTGCCCTTGGCGGTCCGGGGGCTGTCCTGTGGTGCTGGCTGACGGGCGTCTTCGGCATCTCGACGAAATACGCCGAGGGTCTGCTGGCCATCAAGTATCGCGAGAAGACGGCCGACGGACGGATGCTCGGCGGTCCGATGTACGCCCTGGAGCGCGGCCTCGGCTGGAAATGGCTCGCCGTTCTCTTCGCCGCGTTCACAGCCTTGGCCTCCTTCGGCATCGGCAACACCGTACAGGCCAACGCCATAGCCACCGTCGCCCACGAGACATACCAGATAGCCCCCGCCCTGACGGGAGCCGTCGTCTGCCTGCTGACGGCTGCCGTCGTCATCGGCGGTGTCAAGAGCATCGCCCGCGTCTGCGGACTGTTAGTGCCGTTCATGGCTCTGCTCTACGTCTTGGGCTGCATCTACATCCTCTGCGTCAATGCCGCTTTCCTGTGGCCCGCCGTACAGTTCATCGTCACCTCCGCTTTCTCGCCACAGGCTGCCGGCGGCGGTTTTGTCGGCACCACGGTGATGATGGCCGCCCGCTACGGCATCGCCCGCGGTCTGTTCTCCAACGAGTCGGGCATGGGTTCGGCCCCCATCGTGGCCGCTGCCGCCCAGACGCGCAATCCCGTGCGCCAGGCTTTGGTATCGTCGAGCGGCACGTTCTGGGACACCGTCGTCATCTGCGCCCTCACCGGTCTGGTCATCGTCAGCAGCGTACTGGCCTACCCCGACATCACGTTCGACAACGGTGCCACCCTGACCAAGGCCGCCTTCTCGAAGATTCCCGTC
The DNA here is from genome assembly GCA_900316475.1 of uncultured Prevotellaceae bacterium. Classification (GTDB taxonomy): domain Bacteria; phylum Bacteroidota; class Bacteroidia; order Bacteroidales; family Bacteroidaceae; genus Prevotella. The sequence continues at coordinate 25,635 of ONDA01000010.1, read as the reverse complement.
GTGGGCACACCTCTGCTCACCTTCGGCCTGCTCACCTTCGCCTTCTCCACCATCCTCGGCTGGTGCTACTATGGCGAACGAGCCGTCGAGTACCTACGCGGCCGTCGCTGGGTCATCGTCTACCGCCTGCTCTACATCGCCGCCCTCTTCGTGGGCAGCATCATGAACCTCACCGTCGTCTGGAACCTGGCCGACTGCATGAACGCGCTGATGGCCATCCCCAACCTGCTGTCGCTCCTCTTCCTCAGCGGCATCCTCGTCCACGAGACGCGCAAGTACCTCTGGCGCAACCAGTTAGATAAGGAAATGTAAAAAGGAATCGTCCCTAACGTCATCACGTCATAACGACATCACGACATAACGAAAAAAAAATCAATGATTGACTTTTTAGAAAACAATATTTTGAGAACAAGAAAAGAACGGTATGAAAAAGGTTGGAGACATGAAGCTGTATAGCTTTGAGGAATTGCTGGAAGAAGATTACGGTAAGATTGGCACGCCAGAGCGTGACGCTTTTGAACGTAGCGTGGACGAAGCAGTTCAGGCCTATCGTGTGGGCGAAGCCATCAAGCAGGCACGTGAAGCCCAAAAACTCACACAAGCTGAGTTGGGCGAGAAAATGGGGGTGCAGAGGGCTCAGGTATGCCGTTTAGAGAGCGGAAAAAGCATCACCCTTTCTTCTATGATGCGTGCGTTCCGTGCATTGGGTGTACAGGTGGCTCTTGAAATGAAAGGAATTGGGAAAGTGGCTCTATAAAGTTATTAATGGTCGGACGGTCAGACGATGCGCCACGACGGCGCAAAACAACCGCGATTTTTGACTTTTTCGAATAATTTTTGCGAATTGCTTTGGCAGTTCGCTTTATTTTTCGTATTTTTGCCAACACATTGACTAGCATACTTTTTACTTTTTTTATAACTAACAATTTAAAAACAATGAAACAAAAACTACTCAAAACAATGAGAATGTTCCTCGCTGCAGCTTTGCTCGGCGTGGGGACAACGAGTGCGTGGGCAGAAGTGACGCCGTTCACTGAGTCTTATTCTTCCACAAGTACTACTGATGGTTGGAGTACGAAAACAAGTGGCCGTTTTACTCCTACAATTTTAAATGATGATGACAACTATTATCTGTCTGTAGTCCAAAATTCACGTAACAACAATGGTTCAACAGTAACGGGTACGATTCTCTCAGGAAAAGTTGCTGCAGGCGATGACTTTACTCTGATTTTCGACTTGCGTCTTGTCAGTTCAAACAATCAGACGGCTACCGAACTGAAGTTTTTAGACGCTGCTAATAGCGGTGTGATTTTCTCTCTTAAAGAAACGAATAAGAATGTGACAACATGGAATATAAATGGAACGGGCACACAGGTTACGTTGCCTAATAGCTCAGGTGACCCTACTCTTTCAACTGTACCTTGGGTGACGTGTAAGATCTCACGCTCGGGCAGTTTGACATACGTCACAATGACCAATAAGTCCACTGACGAAGTAATATTAGCAAGAACCACAGTAGACGGTGCTAGTGCTACTGGTGGTTTAGGAAATATTACTTTTGCGTCAAGCCGCTACAATGCGAACTTTGCCATTGACAACATCGTTGTTCGTGAGATAGAGGACGGCGATGTACCAGTTGTTACTCCTACAACTTACACCATAAAGTATCGTAACGAAAGCGATGTAGAAATTGCCGATGACATCGTCACCAATTCATACGTCGGGGCTGAGATAGAAGCTTCTGCCGCTCAGACGGCAGCTATCACCTACAATGAGCAGAAGTATATCTACAAGTCAGGCAACACTCCTATTACATTGGTGGCTGATGAAGCATCAAATGTTATCACACTCATTTATCGCGAGGCTGCAACCTATTCTTACACCATTAATGCCGTCTATGGTGGCAATATCATAGAGGCCGTTAAGGCAGGAAGCACATTCGAAGGTGATGCTGTACCCTACGTTTTTAAGCATTTCTACAATGTCGGTGGTACACTTGTCAAGAAGGCAGCAGCCAGCAATTCGTACTCCGCAAGTTCCACTCCTACCAGTGACGGCGAAGTTATTTCCGTAGAGTATTCCAAAGGCGACAAGACTCACATTGTGTTCCTTGCTGAAGCCGAGGACATTGCCACTTTGACCCCTGTTACATCAGCATATCTGCCAGATCGTTTCTCTGGTGGAAAGGGCGGCTATGCCAAAGATGAAGACCAGGTTATCACTACCCTTGCCCCTGGTAAGTACAAGCTGACAGCCCATATTATGGGTACAGCGTCTGTATGTACATTCACCTTCAAAGCAGGTGCTGCAACGATTTGGGAGAATGCCACGTCATCTAATTCATTCTATCCCGGCGATGGTATCACAAGCGACGAATTTACGCTGACAGAAAATACTGATATCGTGCTTGTTGCAGCAGGTGGTGATGGTTCTTCTTCACGAGTAACCAATGCCGTCGACTTCATTTACATAGAAAGGACTGACATCATCTCCACCACCCTCCTCAACACCTACGGCACCATCGCATCGGCTTACGCACTTGACTGCGCTAACCTGCCGACAGGTTTGACTGCCTATCAGGTGACCAGCATCGTTGCTGACAAAGTGACGCTGACACAGGTGACTGAGGCTGTGGCAGCTGGTACTGGCCTCATCCTGAAGGGAACAGGCGGCGAGACGTACGACATCCCCGTCGTGGCTTCTGGTACCGACATCTCGGCTACGAACAAGCTGAACGCTGCCGTGACGGCAACAGACGTTGAGGCCAACGCTGCTTACGTGCTGTATAAGGATGAGTTCCGCAAGGTGACCAACGCCAGCTCCGTGCCCGCCGGCAAGGCTTATCTGCTGGCTACGGACGTGCCCGCAGAGGCTCGCTCGCTGACCTTCGACTTCGGCGACGCTACAGGCATTAGCTCTATTGCCAAGAGCCAAGAGCCAAATGCTAACGGCTATTACAACCTCGCTGGTCAGCGCGTAGCTCAGCCTCAGAAGGGCCTGTACATCCAGGACGGTAAGAAAGTGATTATAAAATAAAGACAACCAAGACAACAAGGACAACCTTATGACGGATAGTTGTTTAAGTTGTTCTAGTTGTCGTTAAAAACAAGAAGATAATGAAAAAGACATATTTGAATCCGGAAATAACAATCGTCAACGTGCAGGTAGCACAGATGATTGCAGCCTCGACAGAGACACTGGGCATCGGCGATCCCATTGATGATGCAACAGGCGCCGAATCGCGCGAGAGCGTATTCCCCTGGGAGGACGACCTCACCTCGATCATCGGACTCTAAGCCCATCAGCCTCACAGCTACCTCACAGGGGGTTTGCCCCCTGTGAGGTTTTTTTCGTTTTTGTCGTCACCTAACACCTAACAGACTGACAATCAACAACTTACAGCGTGACGACAAATGATGGCGTGTCGACACGCTTTGCCACATTATTTTGCAAACAACCAGAGGGCGTGACGTAAAAAAATATAGGCGCAAGAGAAAAATTTCGCGACGCGAGAGAAATTTTTCGCGGCGCAAGAAGTAAGGCAAGCATTTGTCGTCACTCCGCTTTTTGCCGTCACTCCACAACATCCTCTATTTCAATGCATTACACCAGAAGTGACGACAAAACGACAAAAAAAACTGTAAGAGTTGCTGTGATGAGATTTGATTCGTATCAAACAATAGCCCCCCATACTTTAGCCCTTTTAAAACGGTTGATGGAGGAACCCAGATTAGCAGAGACGGACGTGGCACACGCAAGGATTTTATTGATTTATACTTTTTGCTTCAGCACTATTCGCTAAAAGAGATTCTTGACTTTTACGAAAAGAAATACCCCGAACACAGTTTGTTCCGCGCTCTGATGAGCCTATCTTATTTTGATGATGCAGAAAAACAAATGATGCCTAAGATGCTTGTTCAAAAAAAATGGGAAGAGATGAAAGTAAGCATCATGGAAGCCATAGAAAATTTGGCTAAAGCAGGATAAGCCCCCAAAAAGGAAAACGTTTACGTAAAAGATTTCGGGCGCCCCCTTTGGCGTTTAATTTTATTCTTCGTATCTTTGCACTCAAAACCAATCATTTTACTAACAAAATAAACTAAAACTATTATGAAAAAACTTTTTACTTTATTGACGCTACTGCTGTGCGCGGTAGTGGGCTCGTGGGGCGAAGCCACGACTATCTTTTCGATGACAAGTGTTACCAATGGTAAAACTTCAGTTGCTAAGGGAGCAACTCAATCTATTACTGCTACATTTAATACAGGATCTTCGGCTGAGGTTTATAATGGACATGGTTCTGATGCTAAGGAGATGATAACATCAGCTGGTGAAATTAAACTTGGTGGTTCTAGCGCCAGTTGGTTTCACGCATCTTTTACTGGAGGCACTATTGCTGAGGGCGATATTATCACGCTTTCTGCCAGTGGTACGATGTACATCAGCGCCACGTCAACAAAAGGTTCTTCGGTCACTTTCCCTTACACCGTGCCGAAAGGTTCAGACCTGATTGGCAAATCGGATGTCTACCTCTGGAAGGATAAAGTAAGTAGTTTCACTTCTTTTACCATCACCCGTCCCAGTGCTGACGATGTTGCCAATCCCGTCATCACTCAGAGCGGCAGCAGCGTGACCATCACATGCAGCACCGACGGTGCAACCATTTACTATACCACCGATGGTTCTGAACCCACCTCTTCCAGCACGGCCTATAGTGCTGCTATCACTATCGACAATCCTTGCACCGTCCGTGCCATCGCTATCAAGGGAGACAATGCTTCCAGCCTGATGCTTAAGGACTGCTATGTGTCGCACGCCTCTGCAAAGACTGTTCTCGGCTATAATGGTGGAAGCACTTCTGGCGATGTGTGGACTAGCACTGACGGGGAATACGTATTAACAAATAATGTGGCAAACCGCGGTATCGGCTATGTTGACCTTGCTGGTTCTCAGGATGGTTTCAAGCTGAACCACACCGACTCTTATACGCTCAAGATCAGCGACAACATCAAGGTTACGAAGATTGTTGTCGTCGGTAAGTCTTGGCTGAAGGGCAGTGCTGGCAATGCCTCCACTTTCGCCATCGACGGCTTTACTCCCGCATCAGGATCATTCTTCGACTACGTTGACGAGACTTACGTGAAGACTATTGAATTCACTCCAGAATCCGAACTTGGCTATGGAGCCACTCTTACTCTTCGTCCGGGCAGCAACCAGCTCGGTGCATATATAGAAATTTATGGTGAGGAATATGCTTCGTCGGTTACGACGTATGACGCTCCAGTAACTTGGGACTTCTCCAGTTGGAGTGCTGCCACGAAGGCTGGCCTGATTGCTGACACTGACAATTGGCTCAGTAAAGAGAATGCCAGCGGCACAGATTGGAGCACAAACGATGAGGGGCGTTCCAACATCAATGCCATTGACGGTGCACTTCAGTATTCCAGCACCAATATTGCCGAGACAGAAGGCTTAACCTACAAGGGCGCCGCATACTCCATGGCCCTTATGTTCAACTATCCCAGCACGACGCTTGGAACCTATCAAGGCAGCCAATACCTATGGCTGTATGGCAGCAGTTCGGTACTTACCATTCCGAGTGTGACCAAGGGCTCTATCATCGAGATTGGCGTAGAGTCGCATAAGGCTTCTGAAGCCCGTGGCGTGACACTGAGCAATGCCACTCAGACACAGGGTGACGCTACGGCTACGGCTTATCAGGTGTGCAAGTGGACTATTACCAAAGACGGCAACGTGACCATCACTCCCACCAAGGGTCTGCACATTTATTATATTACTCTGACGAAGGCCAATGAGGCTGTTTCCATCACTCCCGCCAAGGCAACGACAACATACGTTACTACCAAGGCTCTCGATTTCTCGTCTGTTGCAGGTCTGAAAGCTTACGCTGCTACTGCTGCTTCTGCTTCTTCTGTCACGCTGACGGAGGTAGGTGCTGTTCCTGCCGGCACTCCGCTGGTGCTCATCGGTACAGCTTCTACTGAGTACACTGTTCCCGTGGCTGCTTCCGCCTCTGCTCCTGCAGCGAACCTGCTCGTAGCTGGCGACGGCACGACCACTATCGGTGGCACCGGCAAGTACGACTACGTGCTGAGCAGCGGTGTGTTCCATCGTGCCAACGAGGGTACTGTGGCCGTCGGCAAGGCTTACCTGCATCTCGACAGCGCTCCTGCTGCTCGTGAACTGACCATCAGCTTCGGCGAGGCTACTGGCATCAGCGCTATTGCCAAGAGCCAAGAGCCAAATGCTAACGGCTATTACAACCTCGCTGGTCAGCGCGTGGCTCAGCCCACCAAAGGTCTGTACATTGTGAACGGAAAGAAAATTGTTGTAAAATAAAGAAGGGAGGACACAAGTTATGAAGAAAGAATATATGAATCCAGAAATAACAATCGTCAACGTGCAGGTAGCACAGATGATTGCAGCGTCAGTTGACTTAAGCGAAGAAACTGTTAATCCTTCTGCTGCCGAGAGCCGCATGTTCGGCCTCGACGACGAGTCACTGCTTTGGTAAGCCGCCGACAGGCACATCATGACAGCAATGTCGCCACCCCACACACAAGACGGGGTGGCGACATTTCGTTTTCCACGCCGTCCGACGGCGAAGAACTACTTTTTCTGAACTATTATTTGCCTGTTTCAAAAATAAAACGTATCTTTGCATACAAATGTGCACAAACAACTATTTTAAACTATGCTGACTCCATATAAGATAAGTGCCTATAGCGAGGAATACAAGCCTATGTGGGCTTGTGAGATGCCGGCTGGTTGTCCGCCTGAGGACATTTAGACGGGTGTACATCTTTCCCATTTCACATGGTGGAGAACAGAATCTTTCAAAATGTCAAACTTAACAATGCTGCAATTATGAGACCGCTTACATTAATCAATACACTAGAATATTACGAGGCTATATCACCATAAACGCTGCCGACGACTACAAACAGTCGAAGGAATACCTGACGCTGCGCGACTCCATGCACCACGCCTTCAACAGCGGCGACAGCGCCCGCTTCTTCCCTGCCCTGAAGAACCTGGAGGACTACCTCCTGGCACAGGGCGACCTGCACGCCTACTACACGCAGCGGTGCAACGAGATTGTGTTCCAGATGAACCGCCAGCGCATCTTCGAGGCCTACAAACTGGCACGCGAACTGACAAAAGAACTGTCAGAGAAGAAGCTCGACAAGGAGATGTATATGGCCTACAACATGCTGGGACACCTGAACCGCTACTGCGGCAACAGGGAGACGGCGAAGGAGAACTTCCGCAAGGTCATCAAGATGATGGAGAAGGCAGGCTACTACGAGAGTATGCCACCTATCTATATGAACCTCGTGAACGTGGCGCTGGACGACGACCCCAAGGAGGCCGACGAACTGCTAGACAAGGCGAAGGAGATAGCCGAGAAATACTCCCCCGAGCGGGTCTTCGACATTGAGTCGCGCAAGACACTGAGCCTCTTCAACCGAGGTGACATACCACAGTTCGTGGAAGGCTACAAGAAATACCAGGAGGGCATCGCCCAGGGGAAGAGCAGCGTCCACGGCCGCTCGATGGAGGTATGCTACGAAGCCAGTCTGGGCCACACCGACAAGGCCGTGGCAATGGCCTACGAGACGCTTGGCGAAGAGGCCGACGAGATTGTCACGATCATCTACGAGCGCGCCGGCCGCTGGCAGGAGGCCTACGCGTCGCTGAAGAAGGAGGCTCTGGCCAACGACTCCATCAACAACGTCATCCTGATCAACTCCATGCAGGGCTTCCGCGACGAGCTGCGCGTCTACGACATAGAGCGTGAGACGACCCACCAGCGCGCCGTCACGCTGATTGTCACCATCGTCCTGCTGCTGCTGCTCATCGTGGCCCTGTGCTACATCTCCTTCAGTCGCCAGGGCTACGAGGAGACGGACGCCGCCCTGCCCGCCCCCTACGTCACCGACCGCGACAGCGTGGGGGTGTGGTAAGGCGCCGCTTATTCGTCCACGAAACACCTAAAATACCGTTTCGTGGACAAATAGACACCGCTTATTCGTCCACGAAACACCCAAAACACCGTTTCGTGGACAAATAAAGCGCCAAAACATTTGGCTAATTCATGTTTTTTTTGTTATTTTGCAGCCAGATACCAAAGTCAACATTCCGTATGAGTACAATTATTGGCCGCAAAAAGGAAATCGAAGAGCTGACGGCCATCTATCGCAAGAAACAGGCACAGCTCGTAGCCGTCTATGGACGTAGACGCGTAGGCAAGACCTACTTGATAAGAGAACTGTTCAAAGACAAGTTCGCCTTCTATCATACAGGTGTCTCACCTCTGGAATTGGAGGGGACAAACCTGCTGGAAGCCCAGCTGACGACATTCCACTCCAGCTTGCAGCTCTACGGGGCTCAATACAAATCGAAGCCCAAGGACTGGATCGAGGCATTCGACCGGCTGAGGGACTTGCTCATAGAGAAGGGTGAGCACGAACGGGCGGTCGTCTTCATTGACGAGATGCCCTGGATGGATACGCCACGCTCAGGATTCATCACGGCTTTCGAGCATTTCTGGAACGGCTGGGCATCAGGACAGGACAATCTGATGCTCATCGTTTGCGGCTCTGCCACCTCATGGATACAGGACAACCTCATCAACTCATACGGCGGACTCTACGACAGGGTGCATGCCGAGATTCAGCTATCGCCGTTCACGCTACACGAAACAGAGGAGCTGCTGAAGCTGCAGGAGGTAACCCTCTCGCAATATGACATCCTGCAGCTCTACATGGCTGTCGGTGGCATTCCGATGTATCTCAGCTATGTACAGCCCGGCTACAGTCTGGCGCAAACCATCGATAACCTCTACTATAACAAGCGGGCCAAGCTGAAAGAAGAGTTCGAGCGTCTGTTCGACTCTATCTTCAGAAATCCTGCACCCTACAAGACTGTCATCCGGCTGCTTGCCAAGCGTCAGAGCGGATACAGCCGCGAAGAAATATCCAAGATGTCGGGAGTGGCCTCGGGCAAGTCGCTGACGATGATTCTGCGGGCTTTAGAGGCAAGCGACTTCATAGAATACTACAAACCTTTCGAGAATAGCCGTCGTCAGATGATGTATCGTTTAGTTGACCCCTTCTGTCTGTTCTATCTCGACCAGGTAGAGGGACGCCATAGAGGGGAGAACTTTTGGCGCGACAATGAGCACCATGCTTCGCTGAATACGTGGAGAGGCCGCGCCTTCGAGAATGCCTGTCTGAGACACACCGGCCAAATCAAGACCGCTATGGGTGTCGGCGGGGTCAGCTCCGAGGATTCGCCCTGGACCCTACAGGGACAGGAAGGGCAGAAGGGTATGCAGATAGACTTGATTATCTGTCGTTCCGACCGTGTGGTCAATCTTTGCGAGATGAAGTTTGTCAACACAGAGTTCGAGGTCAAGAAGGATTACGAGGAAACGCTCAGAAGGCGTATCAACTGGATGACAGAACACGTCAGCAGTCGCCACAACGTACAGATGACACTTGTCACCACCTACGGTCTGAAATATGGCCTGCATAGCGGCATCTTCCAGCGTGTCGTCACACTTGAAAGTCTGTTCGCCTATTAGAAAACACGTATTCGCGTCAGTCCGCTGCAAACTGAACAAAAAGTGGCGACGAGTCGTGATGGCTAACAGTGGTCGCTCCGCTCAAAATCACAAGAAAATTTGATTCAAAATCATACAAAATCTTTTAAATCTTCAAATCTTTGTTCATTACAAAAAGAATTGCTGTAATTTGTTTCGGAAAGCAATGAGAAAGAATTAGAATAATCTGTCTAAGATACTGTCGCTCGAAAGAAAAAACAAAAAAAAATGTTTTTTGTTTTGTTCTTTGCTCACTTATTCGTATCTTTGCATCGCGCTAAAAGTAAAACGCTAAAGGTGAAATGACATTAAACACCAAAAGGAGAAGGATACTATGATAAAGAAAAGCAAAAAACGCCAAAACCCCTTTGTTTACGAGGGGTACGAGGGACCAGACTATTTCTGTGACCGCACCGTTGAGACAGAAAAGCTGATTGCGAACCTGACAAACGGCAGAAACACGACGCTGATTTCACCCAGGAAAATTGGCAAGACAGGACTGATTCGCCATACTCTAAATCAGATAAAACAGCAGAACAAGGATGCCGTATGCATCTATGTCGACATTTTCCATACATGTAACCTACACGACTTCATACAGGCTTTAGGACGAGCTATCATCGAGGAGAAGTTATCAGTTAGCCGGGGAGCACTTGACAAGGTGCTCAAGTTCTTCAGTCTGTGGCGACCAACGGTATCGCTCGACCCCGTCACGGGCGCGCCCACCATCTCCGTTACCTTTGAGCGTTCAGACACGGAATACACACTGAAAAGCATATTTGAATACCTGAAGAACAGCGGCAGGGAAGTGTTTATAGCCATTGACGAGTTTCAGACCATCGCTGACTACCCCGAGCAAGGCACCGAAGCTCTGTTGCGTTCATACATACAGTTTATTCACAATGCGCACTTCGTGTTTTCTGGCAGCAAGCTTCACCTGATGGCAGAGATGTTTGCCTCGCCAAAACGTCCTTTCTATCAAAGCACAGACACCATCAGTCTCGAACCGCTTCATGAAGAAATCTATTATGATTTCGCCTCACGTTTCTTCAAGGCGAAGAAGGGGTCGATAGCTACAGACGTATTCCGTCAGCTTTACGAACAGTTCGGCGGCTATACCTGGTACATGCAGTCTGTACTTAACAGACTTTACGAGAGCGAAATGCATGTGACGGACTACCAGCAGGTGAGGGATACCATATTAGGAATTATAACCGACAAGTCCAGCCAATATGAAACGCTGATGAATTTTCTTACCAGCAACCAGTTACAGCTTCTTAAAGCCATCGCCCTTGAAGGCCGGGTAGCACAACCGCAAGCACACGAGTTCTTACAGAAGTATGAATTGCCGAGCGCAAGCAGTATCAAGAAATCGCTCGATGTGCTGAAGGAGAAAGAGCTGGTCTACAAGTCACAGGACGGCTTTATGGTCTACGACCGTTTCCTCGACCTGTGGCTGAAGCGAACTTTTTACAGGTAATGCAATATATATCAAATCTATTACAATGCCACCGCCTCGAGATGAAGCGGTGGCATTATTCTTACCAATTATTCATTTTGCATTATTTAATTTGCATAATTCAAAATAAATAATTACCTTTGCACCGTCAATTCAACAAACGGTGTTATGGAAAATCCCTTTATCGTAGTCGGCAAGATCAAGCCCGAATATTTCTGCGACCGTCAGGAAGAGAGCCTGCGGTTAGTGCGCCAGACAACAAACGGTGCCAATACTGTCATCGTGTCACCACGGCGTCTTGGTAAGACAGGACTCATCGAATACTGTTTCGATAAACCTGCGCTGAAACAGCACTACATTACGATGTTTGTCGACATTCTGCGCACGTCCAGCCTTAACGAACTGATCTACATGTTAGGTAAGACGGTGTTTGAGACCATTGGCACACGCAGCCAGCGGTTGATGAAGCTGATGGTGACGACGCTCAAGACGCTGAATGGACATTTCGGCTACGACCCCGTCAGCAACACCCCCACGTTCGACATCAGACTGGGCGACATTACCAATCCCGTCTATACCTTAGAGGAGATTTTTGCCTGTATTGAACAGGCCGACAAGCGGTGTATCATTGCCATTGACGAGTTTCAGCAGATTGTCAACTATGCAGAGAAGAACATCGAGGCTCTGCTGCGCACGCACATCCAGCACTGCAGCAATGCCAACTTCATCTTCTCGGGCAGCGAACGACATATCATGAACGAGATGTTCCTCGACACGGCGCGCCCCTTCTACAACAGTGCAGACATGATGATGCTGAAGCCCATAGCCGAGGATAAGTACCTGGCTTTTGTGCAGCACCACTTCAACGCTGGTGGCAAGGCCATCGACGACGACGCCATACACACAGCCTATCAGGTCTTTGAAGGAAACACCTACTACCTTCAGAAAACATTTCGGACGCTCTTCTCTGAAACAGAAGCAGGACAAGACGTAGGAAAGCAGCAGGTGGAGGACGTCATTACGCAGATGATAGCCGACAACAACCACCGCTACGGAGAAGTTCTGTCACGTCTGACTCTCGCGCAAAAGGAGCTGCTCAATGCCATTGCTGCCGAAGGCCGCGCCCGTCAGATTACGTCGGGGGCCTTTATCCGTCGGCATCATCTTCAGTCGGCAAGTAGCGTACAGGCAGCCTCCAAGAAGCTGCTGTCCTACGGACTGTTGTCGTCAGAGGATGGAGAGTACTACATTGACGACCAGCTGATGCGTCAGTGGCTACTGCGTTAGTCGGCTACCGCCTCAACCACCGTCACGACACCATCGGCGACGCGGAAGCGGACGTCGCGACCAGCAAAGGGCATGCCGTAGAGGCGCTGCGGGTCGTCGTGGTAGCGGGGACGAGGGTCTTGAGCCAGCACCTCGCGCAGGGCAGCCTGCTCATCGGCCGTGAAGAGGGGGGCGACGTCGGCAGGGATGACGACGTCGAGGGGTTGCCAGACATGGGTGTCGACGAAACCGCTGCGGGCATCGGGATGGGCATCGGCATAGGCCACGTATGGCTTGACGTCGTAGATGGGCGTGCCGTCCATCAGGTCGGCACCGAGAACGTGGATGACGGGACCGAGGTCGGGCGTCAGCTCCACCTTATTTATATATACGCACGAGAGTCCTAAGCGGTTGGGACGGAAAGGCGAGCGCGAGGCAAACACCCCGACCCGCTCGTTGCCACCCAAGCGGGGCGGACGGACGGTGAGTCCACGGCCCTCGTCGTTGGCCGAGAACTCCCAGATAAGCCAGAGATAGTCGAAGGCCTCCAGCCCCCTGACGGCCTCCTCCTGACGATAGGCGGGGGTGAAAACAACACGCCCGGGGAGCGACGCGGCCAAGCCGCTCTGACGGGGCAATCCGAACTTCGACGTCAGCGGCGAGTGAAAAAATGCAACAGGTTGGATATTCATCGTTGCAAAAGTAATAAAAAAATTTGGAGAAAACAAAAATAGTTTGTACTTTTGCATCATCGGACTAATACTATTAACCCAACCTACATGAAATTCATCATTCTGACACTGGCACTTCTCTTCAGCACCTTCACGGTGAAGGCGGATGACAGCTATAAAAACTCGAAAGAATACCTGACGCTGCGCGACTCGATGCGCAACGCCTTCAACCGCGGCGACAGCGCCCGCTTCTTCCCTGCACTGAACGCCCTGCAAGACTACCTGCTGAAGCAGGACGACCAGCACGCCTACTACACGCAGCGCTGTAACGAGATAGTATTCCTGATGAACCGACAGCGCATCTTCGAAGCCTACAAACTGGCACGCCAGTTGGCAAACGAGCTGAGAGAGAAGAAGCTGGACAAGGAGATGTATATGGCCTACAACATGCTCGGCCACCTGAACCGCTACTGCGGCAACAGAGAGACGGCCAAGGAGAATTTCCGCCAGGTGATACGCATGATGGAGAAGGCCGGCTACTACGAGAGTATGCCACCCATCTACATGAACCTTGTGAACGTCTCGCTGAGCGACGATCCCGAGGAGGCGCGCAAAATGCTGGAGAAGGCCAAGGAGATAGCCGAGACATACGCACCCGACCGGGTGTTTGACATCGAGACGCGCCAGACGTTGAGCTACTTCAACAGTGGCGACATTCCCGCCTTCCTTGAAGGCTACAAGAAATACCGCGAGGGCGTGGCCGAGGGAAAGACCAGCGTCCACGGCCGCAATGTGGACATCTGCTACGAGAGTCTGCAAGGGAACGTCGACAAGGCTGTCGCCATGGCCTATGACGCGCTGGGCGACGAGGCTCACGAGACGGCCACCATCATCTACGAACGGGCAGGCCGCTGGAAGGATGCCTACGAGTCGCTGAAGAAACAGACGACGGCCAAGGACTCTGTCAACAACGTCATCCTGAGCAACTCGATGCAGGGGTTCCGCGACGAGATGACGGTGTACGACATAGAGCGCCAGGTGGCCCGCACGCGCATCATCACACTGGCCATCATCATCCTGCTACTGCTGATGCTCATCACGGCATTGGTCTACATCAGCTACACGCGCTATCGCTATATGAAGGAGCTCAAGCAGGCCTATGAGCACGCGCTGGAGTCGGACAAGCTGAAGGATGCCTTCATCCGCAACATGAGCCACGAGGTGCGCACACCGCTGAACGTCATCGCAGGCTTCGCCCAGGTGCTGGCCAACCCCGACCTGAGTCCCGACGCCGAGAAGCGCAAGGAGATAGCTCAGGTCATACAAAAGAACAACTACCTGATAACGAGTCAGATTGACGAGATGATAGAGCTGGCGCTGAACGAGTCGGCTGCCGACACCAAGAAAACAGACAACGTTGCCGTCAACGACTTGCTGCACAAACTGGCAAAAGAGAAGGAGCTGTTTGTCTCAGCAGGTGTCGCCATAAACATCAGCACGACACTGGCCGACGACTACGCCATCACCACCAACCGCGAGATGCTGCGGCGCGCCATCGTCACACTGATTGACAACGCTATCAAATACACAAGTAAGGGAACGATAACCCTGGGAGCGACGGAAAAAGACGGCCAGCTGGAACTGAGTGTCGAGGACACTGGCTGCGGCATACCGCCGGAAGAGGCTGACCACATCTTTGAGCGCTTCGTCAAACTGAACACCTTCAAGGAGGGCATCGGCCTGGGACTGCCGCTCTGTCGGAAGATCATCTCACGCCTGGACGGCACCATCAGCTTAGACACGAGCTACAAAGAGGGAGCACGGTTCGTCATCAGACTGAACATTGGTTAACTGAACTTTCCCACCCCTAAAACCTTTTAAGAACTACGAATTTCACGAATTTAATAATGAACAAAGATTTGAAGATTTAAAAGATTTTGTATGTGCATATTGAACTACGAATTTCACTAATTACACGAATTTAATAATGAACAAAGATTTGAAGATTTAAAAGATTTTTGTATGTGCATATTGAACTACGAATTTCACTAATTACACGAATTTAATAATGAACAAAGATTTGAAGATTTAAAAGATTCTGAGCCGACAGACGACAAAGATTTCACTCGCTCGGCTTTGCCGCTTGGTTCGACCAAGAATTTGCTACACGCAGGCTATCGGCACTCGCGGCGAAAATTCGTGAAATTAGTTATTATTCGTTCAATTAGTGTAATTCGTTCAATTAGTGTAATTCGTGTAATTAGTAGTTGAAAAGAAATGGGGTTAAAAAGAAAAAGGGGTGGGAAAGTTCAATTACTTACCACTGTACTATTGGGTTATTCCGAGCCGGCGCACGCCCTTATAGCTGACCGTCTTCTGCTTCTCTAAATAGCGGATGATGACATCGTGCGTCAGGTCGTCGTATGTCTGGCTTACCACAGAGCCCGACAGGTTGGTCGAGGCGACGTAGCTGTTAGTCACCACGCGGTATTTCTGCTTCATCTTCAGCGGCTTGCCGTCGGCCAGCGTCACCTTGGCCGTCTTCACCAGCGTGGCATCATCGTCGTCGGGTGTCAGTTCACACTGCGCTCCGCTGACATAGGGGAAACTGCGCAGACGGCGCTGGCTACAGCTCATCATCAGGTCGAGCAACTGCTTGCCCGTCAGCGTCATCACCACAATCTTATTGTCGAAGGGGTCGAACCTCAGCACGTCGAGCACAGTGATGTCGCCTGCCGGCAGCTGACCGAGGCGCACACCACCGGGATTGGTCAAGGCCACGTCGGCACCGTAGGCATCTTTCAGAGCGTCACAAATCATGCTGCCCAGCTCCTCCTTCACACCAAAAGGCGTCTCGGCACGGGCAATGACGCGGCTGAACTTCGGACTGTTGCCGAAGGACTCTACCAGCGAGGCTATCACCTTATTCTTCTTCGGGAACTTCTTCACGTCGATATACTCCACCCGCTTGTCGGTGACGCGGCCGCTGTCGACGGTCAGCGTCACATAGGCGGCACTCTGCAGATAGCCGCCACTCTGGGTGACGAGCACGCCGTTATGCAACGGCTCGTCGGCCTTCAGCTGCTTGTGGGTATGACCGCCGAGGATGACGTCGAACCAGGGAAACTTGCCGGCCGTCTCGACATCGGTGAAATAGCCTAAGTGTGACAGCAGGACGACGACGTCGCACTGGCGGCGCATCCACTCATACTGTCCCAAGACGGTGGAAGCCTGGACGAAGTGTATGCCGTGCAGGTTGTCGGGATGGCTGGCGGGGATGCCTTTGGAACCCACCTCGATGGCGCCGACGACTCCCACCCTGACACCGCCGGCATCAAACGTCTGACAGGGCACTGTCGCGATACCGACGGTATCGTCAATCTGGATATTGGCACAGAGATAGCGGAAGGCACTCAGCCCCACCAGACGCGGCAGCGAACCGCTGTCGAACTCGTGGTTGCCAATGGCCGAGGCGTTGAAGCCCACCAGGTTCATCAGCGCCACTATCGGGTACGACGGAATCTCGTACTGGTCGTTCATCGGGTTGCCCGTACGGTTGTCGCCAGCCGAGAACACCAACAGTCCGGGGTCTATGCCGCGCAGACTGTCGACAATAGCCGCCAACTGCGGGAAATACTCAATGGAGGCGTGCATGTCGTTCGTCGCCAAGATGTGAATCTCGCGTTTCTCGCCAAAGGTAGCGACGGCCAGCAGCAAAGCTACCGTCAAGAGCCATAGTTTCCTGTACATATCTGTCGTTTTTACAAGTGTTTCTTAAAGAACTGCAAGACGCGTTCCTGTGCTTTCAGCGGACAGCTGTGGGGGATGTCCCACAGTTCGGTCTCGAGTTTGTCGTCGGCACCCTGCGAGCGCCAGACGTCGTGCATGATAGCAAAAGCCTTCTCGACGCCCGGCACGGGGAACAGCTTGTCTTGCGCCCCGTTGATGAAGAGCATCGGCTTGGGACAGGCCAGCGAGGCCACATGCGGGTAGTCGAGCCAGCGGCGCAGACCCGGGAAGCAGTTGGCGAAGCCGCCGTTCTCGGTGCGCTTGTATTTGAACGACATCTGGTCGTCGGTGGTTGTGAGCCAGCAGATGGCAGCGCCGACCTTGATGCGGTCGCTCAGGGCCGCGAGCATCCACGCACGGTAGGCGCCCATCGAACAGCCCGTACAGCCTATGCGCTTAGGGTCTACCTCGGGCATCTTGGCCAGGAATTCCGTACCGCTGATGTCGTCGTAGGTCATATAGGCACTGAGGTCGATGCCGTACATCATCATATTGCCGGCAATCATGTCGTAGCGGTCGCGCCGGGGACCTTCCTCCTGACCGCGCTCACCCCACATCGGGGCATCGGCCGAGAAGACCACATAGCCGTGGCGCGCCAGGTAGTCGCCGAAGAACTGGCCTTCATAGAGCTGTGCAGCCCACTCGTCGGCATCCTTGATGACCGTGGAGTCCTCGCAGGCCAGCGGACGTATCATCTTCTCCTTGCCTATAAAGAGGTGGGCACCGTGGTCGTGCAGCACGTTGACAGCGGGGAACGGCCCCTTGCCGTCGGGAATGAGCACGTAGGCCGGCACGGTGTAGTAGCGCGACAGGCGGATTTCAATCTTCCGTGCCGTATAGCCGTCGCGCTTTTCCTCAGCTACTACCACGCTCCCCTCCTTCGAAGGGGCAGGGGGAGGCGTCAGCATACAGTCGAAGACCCGCTGGCGGGCGGCACGCCGCCACGCGTCGAAGTCCTTGATGGAGCTATTGCCCCACGCCATGGGGAACGTCAGGTCTTTCAGCAGCGAGTCGGCATAGGCCGGCAGGTTGCGCTTGAACTCAAACTTTGCGCGCTTTTGCGCGTTGACCTCGAGGTACGAGGTACGAGGTACGAGGTACGAGAATAGTAAGAGGACTGTCATCAATCCCCGGAGTACGAGCTGCAAATCACTTCTCGCACCTCGTACCTCGCACCTCGAACCTCGCACCTCGAACCCCGTACCTCGATATTTCATTGCACGTAGTCTAACTGTCGCTTCAGTGCCATTAGCTCGTCGCGCACGCCAATCAGGCGTGTCAGCACGTCGGCCGTCTTGTCGGCACCGTCGCGGTTGCTGTTAATAATCTTCTTGGCCGCAGCCAGCTTGAAGCCGCGAACCTTCACCAGGTTATGGATGAGCTTGATCTGCTCAATATCCTTCTCCTGATACTGCCGCACCTTGGCCGGCCCTGAAGTCTTCGGCTTCAGGAAGGGGAACTCCGTCTCCCAGTAGCGCAGCGTGCTCTCGTTCAGGCCGAACATCTCGGCCACTTCCTTGATGCTGTAGTACAGCTTCTGAGGCTTGTAGGTGTTTAATGCCATATTTTCGTCGTTTTCTCGAATCCATTAATTCTTCAGAATCTCCTGCACATGGTATAGCGGGCGCTGCTTCACTTCCGTGAAAATCTTGCCGACGTATGCTCCTATGATGCCCATCGAAATCAGGATGAAGCCGCCGACGAGCCAGATGGACAGTATCAGCGACGACCAGCCGGGGACGGCAGTTCCGGTAATCAGGGCATAGGCCACATAGACGGCGATGCCGAATGCTATGACCAGGAACAGCATGCCGATGTTGAAGACGACATAGAGCGGCTTCACGGAGAAGGCGGTGATGCCGTTGAGTGCCAGTCCGAGCATCTTCCCCAACGTGTACTTCGACTGTCCGGCAAAGCGTTCGCTGATGACGTCGTCGACGGTGGTATGCGGCAGACCGATCATCGGTATGAGTCCGCGCAGGTAGAGGTTATGCTCTTTGTATTCCGCCAGCATATCGAGGGCGCGACGACTCAGCAGGCGGAAGTCGGCATGGTTGTAGATGCTCTCCACGCCCATCGAGTCCTGTAGCTTGTAGAATGCCTGGGCCGTCATGCGCTTCATCAAGGGGTCGGCCGTTCGCGACACCTTCACGCCGTAGACGATGTCGTTGCCTGCCTCCATCTGCTGCACCATCTGTGGTATGCACTCTATATCGTCCTGCAGGTCGGCATCGATGGTGATGATAGCGTCAGCCCATTCACGGACGGTCATCATGCCGGCCATAATAGCATTCTGGTGGCCCACGTTATGAGCCAGATTGATGCCGCAGACGAACTTGTTCTCACGGTGCTGTTCGCTGATAATCTCCCACGTGCGGTCGCGGCTGCCGTCGTTGACGAACACCATCATCGAGTCTTCACTGATGAGTCCGTCCTTTATCATACGCTCGAAGAGAGCCGTCAGCCGCTCCACACTGTGGCGCAGCACCTCCTCTTCGTTATAACATGGCGATACGGTTGCTAACTTAATCATAATGTCATTTCCTTTACTTTGCACCCATCTTGTCAACAAACTCGTTGAAAGTCATGAACTCGTGACCATGCCCCTTTAGCATCTTCACCAGACGGTCCAGCCGGTCGCACATCTGCTGCCCGCTATGGTTCTTAATGATAAAAGGCATCTTGAACTCAGGATGCTCCTTCAGTTCATAGAACTCCCACGGATGGAAATAGGTGACGAAGTAGCCGTCGTGCTTCAAAACGCGGTGCGTCATCCAGTGGTAGAGACCTTCGGGCAGGTTGTGCAGCGCCAGCCAGAAAAGCGGGAAACGTATCAGCGGCGTCACTGAGGCCGGTATTTGCATCACGCCGTCTTTCATAAACCATGTGCGGGGAGCCGTCAGGTGCATATAACGGCCAGGGATGAAGGCCGGGTTCAGCGACGAGTTATAGCGGTAGCCCACACGCTTGATTTCGGACTCCACCACGGGAAACATCCGTGGCTGACGATAGCCTGTGACGCTGCGGCCCGTCACCCGCTCTACGATCTCCTTCGAGCGGGCGAAGTCGGTCTCCTTCGGCTGCCAGTGGTCGACGCCGTGACAGGCCACTTCGTGTCCCTCGTCCATGATGCGCTGCATCACCTCGGGAGCGTTCTCCGCAAAATTTCCCGTGCAGAAGAATGTTGCGCGCACGCCATTCTGCTTCAGCACGTCCAGGATACGGTTCGTACCAACTTTCGAGACGGCCATTCCCTGCTCCAACGAGAAGTCTACGCCGTGCTCGCGGGGCACGTCGAACTCTTCCGTATCAAAACTCAATAGTATCATGCTCATTGACGATTGACGATTTATCGATTAAACGATTTACCGATTAAACGATTTTCGTTTTATAATTCCGACTGCAAAATTATATAAAATTTTCAAGAATCAGCAGGATTTAAGAAATATTTCGTACCTTTGCACCCAAATTTTCAAATCGCAAATCGCTTAATCGATAAATCGACAACTCGTAAATAAAACAATAATGATGACAGCAAAAGAGATTCGCGACTCGTTCAAACAGTTCTTCGAGTCGAAACAGCACGCTATTGTGCCGTCAGCACCGATGGTCATCAAAGACGACCCCACGCTGATGTTCACCAATGCAGGTATGAACCAATGGAAGGATATCATTCTCGGCACCCGCGACCCGGAGCCGCGCCGACGAGCCGACACGCAGAAATGTCTGCGCGTGTCAGGCAAGCATAACGATCTGGAGGAGGTAGGCCACGACACGTACCACCACACGATGTTCGAGATGCTGGGCAACTGGTCGTTCGGCGACTACTTCAAGGAGGGTGCCATCGACATGGCTTGGGAGTATCTGGTAGACGTGCTGAAACTGAACCCCGAGGATCTCTACGTCACCGTCTTCGAGGGCGACGCCTCGGAGGGTCTGGAGCGCGACGACGAGGCTGCCGGCTACTGGCTGAAGCACGTTCCCGCCGACCACATCATCAACGGCAACAAGCACGATAATTTCTGGGAGATGGGGGACACGGGCCCCTGCGGTCCCTGTTCGGAAATCCACGTCGACTCGCGTCCCGCTGAAGAGAAGAAGAACGGCAAGCCCGGCCGTGAGCTGGTGAACCAGGACGACCCGCAGGTCATCGAAATCTGGAACCTCGTCTTCATGCAGTACAACCGCAAGGCCGACGGTTCGCTGGAAAAGCTGTCGATGAACGTCATCGACACGGGTATGGGCTTCGAGCGTCTGGTGCGCATGCTGCAGGGTAAGCACTCAAACTACGATACCGACATCTTCCAGCCCATCATCAGGATGGAAGAGCAGATCAGCGGTCTGAAATACGAAGCCCCCCTGTCGTCCCCCGAGGGGGACACAAGTGTCCTGCCGCAAGGTAATGAAGCCCCCTCGGGGGCCGTAGGGGGGGCTGACGACATGGTGTCCATCGCCATGCGCGTCTGCGCCGACCACCTGCGTGCCGTTGCCTTCTCGATTGCCGACGGTCAGCTGCCGTCGAACGCCAAGGCCGGCTACGTCATCCGCCGCATCCTGCGCCGTGCCGTCCGCTACGCCTACACGTTCCTCGGACAGAAGGAGGCTTTCCTCTACAAACTGCTGCCCACACTCGTCGAGGAGATGGGCGACGCCTTCCCCGAACTGAAGGCCCAGCAGACGCTCATCGCCAAGGTGATGAAGGAGGAGGAGGACTCGTTCCTGCGTACCCTCGACAAGGGTATCTCACTGCTCGACAAGGCTATGGAGCAACTGAAGGCTGAGAACAAGACAGAGCTGAGCGGCGAACAGGCTTTCCGCCTCTTCGATACCTACGGATTCCCCCTCGACCTGACAGAGCTTATCTGCCGCGAGAACGGCTTCACGGTCAACGAGGAGCAGTTCAACGTGGAGATGCAGAAGCAGAAGGAGCGCGCCCGCAATGCCGCCGCCGTCGAGAACTCAGACTGGGTGAACCTGCAAGCCCCCTCTTCGTCCCCCGAGGGGGACACAAATGTCCTTCCGCAAGGTAATGAAGCCCCCTCGGGGGCCGTAGGGGGGGCTACACAGGTCTTCGTCGGCTACGACTACACCGAATACACCTGCCACATCCTGCGCTACCGCAAGGTGACCCAGAAGAAGAACGAGTTCTATGAGCTCGTCCTCGACTATACACCGTTCTACGGCGAGATGGGCGGTCAGGTGGGCGACCAGGGCGTACTCGTCTCTGAGAATGAGACCATCCAGGTCATCGACTCTAAGCGTGAGAACGGCCAGACTGTACACATTGTGAAGCAGCTGCCGAAAGACCCGACGGCTGAATTCATGGCCTGCGTAGACACCGACAAGCGCGACGCATCGGCTGCCAACCACACGGCAACCCACCTGCTGGACTACGCCCTGAAACAGGTGCTCGGCGACCACGTCGAGCAGAAGGGCTCCTTCGTCAGCCCCGACACGCTGCGCTTCGACTTCTCGCACTTCGAGAAGGTCAGCGACGAGCAGCTGCGCGAGGTGGAGCGCATAGTGAACGACATGATCCGTCAGGACCTGCCCCGCGACGAGCATCGCGACATGCCGATGGAGGAGGCCAAGAAGTTAGGTGCCATAGCACTCTTCGGCGAGAAGTACGGCGACAAGGTGCGCGTCATGCGCTTCGGTCCGTCGTGCGAGCTCTGCGGTGGTATCCACGCCACGTCGACCGGCCGCATCGGTTTCTTCAAGATTGTCTCCGAAAGTTCAGTGGCTGCCGGCATCCGCCGTATCGAGGCCAAGACAGGCCGCGAGTGCGAGGAGCTGCTCTATCACATCGAAGACACGCTGAAGGCCATCAAGTCGTTCTTCGTGGGTGCCAAGGACCTGGAAGCCGTCATCCGCAAGTACATCGAGGAGCACGACACGATGAAGAAGGAGATAGAGTCGTTCCAGGCTCAGGCCGTGGAGCGCTACGCCAAGCAGCTGGTGGAGAAGGCCCGCGACGTCAACGGCGTGAAGGTTGTCACGGCCGTCATGCCGTTGGAGCCTGCCGCTGCCAAGGACTTAGCCTTCAAGATTCGTGCCGCCGTCGAGGGTTCGCTGCTCTGCGTCCTCGGCACGAATTATAACGACAAGCCCCAGCTCACCATCATGATGAGCGACGACATGGTCAGCGACCACGGTCTGAACGCCGGACAGATGGTGCGCGAGGCCGCCAAGCTCATTCAGGGCGGCGGCGGCGGACAGCCCCACTTCGCCCAGGCTGGCGGTAAGAACGCCGACGGCCTCAGCGCTGCTGTCGACAAGGTCATAGAACTGGCAAAGCTGTAAATACAGGATAAGCAGAAAGACAACCTAAACAATAAAGGCAACAGTCAGCAGACGCAAGTTGTCTTAGTTGTATAGGTTGTCTTTCTTCATCATATATGGTATATATCGACGAGCATATTGACGACTTCGACCTGCAGGCGGCCCTTGCCGAACTGTCGGAACAGCGGCGCCAACAGGCGTTGCGCTTCAGGTTTGAGCATGGTCAGCGGACGTGTGCCTTAGCCTATCTCCTGCTGAGGAGGGCACTGCGCGAAGAGTTCGGCATCGACGAACAGCCGTTGTTCGATTACGGTGAACACGGCAAGCCGGTGTTGGTGAGCCATCCCGACATCCACTTCAACCTGAGTCACTGCCGCGAGGCGGTGGCCTGTGTGGTGAGCCGCCGTCCCGTAGGCATCGACGTGGAGTCGGTAAGCCACTATAAGGAGTCGGTAGCGCGTTATACGATGAACGACGAGGAACTCGCGATGATCAAGGCGGCCGAGCGGCCCGAGGCGGCATTCATCCGACTGTGGACCATGAAGGAGGCACGGCTGAAACTGACGGGCGAGGGCATCACCGACGACTTGAAGACGGCACTTGCCGACAGTGCCCGCTACCGCTTCACGACGACGGAAAGGCTGACACACAACTACATCTACACGGTATGCGAGGAGAAAGAATCATACGATTTGTAAAAGACTGGACCTTACCAGTGGCCATGGGAGCGGGAGCACTGCTCTACCTGCTGTTTGCCTTCACCCCGCAGTTGGACGACATGGCAACGGCTATGGGACCGTTCTTCGCCACGATTCTCCCGCTGTTTATGTTCCTCATCCTGTTTGTGACGTTCTGCAAGGTGGACTTCCGCCAGCTGCGTCCCGTGGCGTGGCACGGGTGGGTAGCACTGTTTCAGGTGCTGTTCATCGGTGTGCTGATGGCACTGATGCTCATGCCGTCGGGCGAACCGTCGGCACAGGCGAAGGTCTTGATGGAGGCACTGCTGATGTGCTGCATATCGCCCTGCGCGACGGCAGCAGCGGTGGTGACACAGAAACTCGGCGGCTCATTGGAGCAGATGACGACGTACACCTTCCTGTCGAACTTCATGACGGTGCTGCTGGCGCCGCTCTGCTTTCCGCTGATAGAGAAGGGAGCCGACATCACGTTCCTGGCGGCGTTTACTAAGATTCTGCACGAGGTGTTCCTGGTGCTGGTCGTGCCGATGCTGCTGGCCTACATCGTGAAGCACCATCTGAAAGGTCTGCACCGACGTATCGTGGCCGTGCGCGACCTGTCGTACTACCTCTGGGCCTGTTCGCTGATGATAGTGACGGGCACGACGGTAAAGAACATCGTACACGCTGAGGTCTCCATCTGGCTGCTGACAGCCATCGCCCTGCTGGGCCTTCTCATCTGCATCGTACAGTTTGCCGTAGGCCGTTTCATAGGTCATTACTTCGACCATACACAGGAGGCCGGACAGGCCTTGGGCCAGAAGAACACAGCCTTTGCCATCTGGCTCTCCTCCGCCTATCTGAACCCGCTCAGTTCGGTAGGTCCCGGCTGCTACATCCTCTGGCAGAATATCGTGAACTCCGTAGAGATCTGGCTGCACAGGAAGAAGCAGCTGAGCTGAATATCATAGTCGGTCTATACGTATATGTATAGGATAAGCCAAAATGAACCCTCACCTCCCACACCTCTTACACCTACGTCGGGTGCGGGAGGTGCGGGAGGTGAGGGTTGTTTTTTTGTTTTGCTATATATACGCGCACGAGGGAGGATGCAACAAATAGAAAAGTGATCAGTCAAAGCGGTCCTCTTTCACTACACGCCACGACGTTTTCACCACACGCCTATATTTTTTCACGAGAGGCCGTGACGTTTTCACGAGAGGCCGCGAGAGATGTCTGAACTACCGCAACTCTCGAACTTCTGAACTCCCCCCCAAAAAATATTATGCTTTATTTTGGTTTCCTCGATTTTTTTTGTAACTTTGCAGAATCATAACAAAAATAGAAATCATTATGAAGCAACGTTTCCAAAAACTCTATTCATTTTCACTGTTAGCAGTTCTTTTCAGTTTGCTACCGGTCGTGGATTTATTAGCGGCAAATCCAACTACGCCGTCTTCACCAAACCCATCCAATGGAGCAACAAACGTTGCCGTGTCGGGAACGCTGAAGTGGAGCACATCACCGAATGACGGAGGTAGCAGCGTAAGCTACGACCTGTATATGGGCACTACGACCAGCAACATGACCCTATATAAAAGTGGGTCGGGTAAGTCTTGCAGCTACTCCGGACTCAAAGCCGGCCAGAAGTATTACTGGAAGGTAGTGGTTTACAACCGAAGCGGCGGGTCGACCCAAGGTGCGAAATGGAACTTCACGACTAAGGCTGCAGCAGCCCCAACGACACCGACGTCACCATCGCCATCCAGCGGAGCGACAAACGTGGCCGTTTCGGGAACACTGTCGTGGAGCACGTCACCGAATGACGGAGGTAGCAGCATAAGCTATGACCTGTATATGGGC
>ONDA01000015.1 GCA_900316475.1 uncultured Prevotellaceae bacterium | reverse complement strand
GGAGCCTGCCTGGGAAAAGGTTAACGGGCGCAATTTTGCGCTCGTTGCTTACACGGACTCCAAGGGCGAGCAACGCCCTTGTTACTCTCTCTCGAAAACAGAATGTCTCTACATCGCCACGAAGTTCAACGACGTGGCGCGCGCACGGCTGGTGCTCCGTTGGGAAGAGCTGGAACGTGAGAAGCGAAAAGTGAAGAGTGAAAAGTTGGCTACCGGACAGCGGCTGTTAGTGACGGAGCGGGAGATTCTGCAGCAGGGCGACGCCATACGTCGGCAGCAGATAGCGGGCGAGAACCTGCCGAGCGACGGTTGCATGACGGCGGGCGAGGTGGCCCGGATGCTGGAGATGGAGGTGAAGGAACTGAACAAGCTGCTGGTGGCGGCGGGCGTACAGTTCTGGAACGGCGGACGCTACAAGCTGACGCAGGAGTACGACGGACGCGGACTGGCTCAGGACAGAGCTTTCCACTACTACTCATTGGAGGGCGAGAAGAAACGGCGCTACTATCTCGTCTGGACTACGGAAGGTGCCGAAATGATCAGAAACCTCATTGAACATTAAACATTAAACATTAAACATTAAAACTATGGAAAAGAAAGCAATCAAGGTGGTCAGCCAGGGCGTGCTGACCGAAAGAGAATGGACGAACGCCCAGGGCGAGAAGGTGATGCTCGCCTCGAAACAAATGCTGTTCAACGACGGCATCGACTCGTTCTTTGCCGAGGCTACCGACGACCTGGCACGTAAGCTGGAGAAGGAACCAATCGCCGATGGCCGGGTGGTGAACCTGCAACTCTCGCTGATAGCCCGTTCGAAGACCGACACGCAGACGGGCGAGGTGAAGACGTGGACGAACATCAGAATCCTGAAAATCGTAGCGCTATGATGAAGGGTGACGGTGACAAGAAGGCCGCAGAGCCGCGCCGGGTGCGCGGGACGGCCACGTTCCACGACGACATGTCGGTGGAGTTCGTGCCACAGGGCAAGGGTGAACCGGTGCAGCGGAACGTGAAGAAGGTTGGCGAAGCCCGCTTCTACGAGACCGACGGCGAAAAGAGCAGCTCGTATGTGGCCCACCTGAAGGTGTCGCGCGACAGCTCCGACCCCGTGGGCGACATGGAGGAGCAGCTGGAGAAACTGACGGCCAACCTGCGCAAATACCCGCTGGCTCCGACGAGCCGCCGCCACCGCTGTCTGCTCGACCGCGAGGGGCTGAAGGTATGGCACATGAAGAGCGAGAAACAGGTGCGCGTCGAGATGAACCTCTCTACGGAGAGTGCCGACATGTCGAGCGTGCTGCTGAACTTAACATCAGAGGTGAACAAATGTTTAGTTATCAACAAAACTTCTTTACGCCCACAAAGGAAGTAACCCGCGAACAGTTCTGGGCGCTGGTGGGGGCGCCCCTGACGAAGGAGCTGATAGACGGCGTGCGCGCCGCCAAGGCTCGCGGCGACGACGCGGAGGCAGCACGGCTGAAGAAGCGCCTGCCGGCCTTCATCTTCCAGGCCACGTTCGACGTGACCGTGAGCAAGAAGGGCCGTGAGGGACGCTGGCGCAAGCAGGCGGCGACACGGCTCAACGGGCTGTGCGTGCTGGATATTGATCACGTGGAAGACCCACGACAACTTTTTATGAGTTGGGGATTAACGACAACTAAGACAACTAAAACAACTGTCGCTGCAAGCAGCGATTTAAAAAAGTTGTCCAAAGTTGTCCCTGTTGTCGTAGAAAAAGAATCTGAGTTGTCGTCGAGAATTCTGCTTGTGTATGTGACACCGAGCGGTCGCGGTCTGAAGGTAGTTTTCAAGGCCGACCCGAAGGTGGGCAATCTTATCGACAACATGAACGCGATGGCCTCGGTGCTGGGTGTCGAGGCCGACCAGGCGTGTAAGGACGCCTCGCGCATGTCGTTTATCTGCACCCGCGAAGACATCTTATTCATTAACGAAAACGAACTTTTTGACTATGAGAACAAAGAATTTGCTGAGAAATATGATGAGCTGTATCGGAGGGGGGAGAGTAGACCCACCCCACAGAGTAGACCCACCCCCCAGCCCCTCCCTGTGAGGGAGGGGAGTAATGTGTCTGACGGCAAGGTAACTACGCCCCTCCCTCACAGGGAGGGGACGGGGGAGGGTCTCTACCACGGAGTAAGCTATGCCGACATCGTCAGGGAATGGCTGGGGGGCAGCGTGCCACAGCCCGGCGACCGCCACACCACGCTGCTGCGGCTGGCCCGCGACCTGCGCTACATCTGCGACCGACGCGCCGACGTCGTCAGACGAGTGCTCATGCAGCAGCAGTGGGTGCGCGACCTCGCGGCAGAGGGCGACGCCGTCGACCAGACCATCAAGGACGCCTGCGACTACAAGTACTACGCCAACGTGCCCAGAAAGCTTCGCGACGTGCTGGAAAAGCTGGGCGCCGTTCAGAGCGAGAATCAGGCTGACGGCACGGAGAAGAAGGACGGCGACGAACAGAAGCTGCCGCTGGAGGAGTGGGGCGCGGAGATAGGCAAGCTGTTCGACAGCTACCCCTGCCTGCGAGAAGCCCTCGGCGGACTGCCCGTGGCAGGACGCCCGGCGGGACTCTTCGTGACGGGTGCGTTCATGGGCACGCTGATGACGCGCACGTGGTACTACTTCTACCACCGCCCGGAAGAGGTGCGGCGACTGAACTACTGCGTGATGGTCATCGGCGACCCCGCCAGCGGCAAGTCGTTTGCCACAAGGCTCTACAAGCTGATAGCGGCGCCTATCAAGACGGCCGACAAGGTGGGCTACGACGCGCTGAACCGCTACAAGGAGGAGATGCGCACGAAGGGCAGCAACAAGGAGAAGCCGAAGAAGCCCGTCGTCATCATTCGCGACCACCCGGCACGCACGTCGAACGCGCAGTTCATTCAGGATATGAACAACGCCGTGGAGGTGGTGGACGGCGAGCCGATGCACCTGCACCTGCTGACCTTCGACTCGGAGCTGGACAACGCCACACTGACGCAGCGCGGCGGCTCGTGGATAGACAAGACCAGCCTGGAGCTGAAAGCCTTCCACAACGAGGAGGACGGCCAGGCATACTCGAACCTCGACAGCATCAGCGGCACGTTCAACGTCTACTGGAACTTCGTCTACACCGGCACGCCGCTTAGCCTGCAGCGCAAGGTGACGGAGAGGAACTTCGGCTCAGGTCTGGCCACACGACTGGCGTGCATACCCCTGCCGCCCTCGGGCTTCAGGATGATGGAGCTGAGCCGCCAGCGAAGCGTAGACCACGAGGCCGACGACACGCTGAAGACGTGGGCCTTCCGGCTCGACGGCGTGAAGGGCGAGCTGCCCCTGTGGCCGATCGTCGAGGAGGCGTGGCAATGGACGGCAGAGCGCATGGACGTGGCCGCCTACAACCAGGACAAGGCCGACGAGCTGCTGCTGAAGCGCGTGGCCTACTACGGCGTCTGCGTCACGGCACCCTTCCTGATGATGCGTCACTGGCAGGAGTGGCAGGACACGAAGACGTTCACCATCGACGACACCGACCGACGGCTGGCGCGCCTGGTGATGGACATCCAATACCGCTGCCAACAGCACTTCTTCGGAGCCTACGCACAGGCGTACTTCGACAATATGGAGCGCGACCGGCAGGCTAACCGCCAGCATGCCTCGAAGTACGACGCGGCTTATCAGAAGCTGCCGAGGGAGTTTTCTGTCGAAGACGTGGCGAAGAACTATGGTATTACCGATAACGCGGCCAAAGTGACAGCCTACCGACTGGCGCGCGACGGCTTTATCGAGAGAATCAAGAAAGGACTGTATCGAAAGCTTAAATCTTCGATTAATTGAAAATTAATAATTGATAATTGAGAATTATGATGAATCCAGAAACAAAACTGACGGAGCATTTTACGCTCAAGGAGATGGTGGCATCGCAGAACCATCCCGACATCTACAACGTGCCGGCACCGGCACACATAGAGAACCTGCGACGCGTGTGCCAATGGCTGGAAGACCTGCGGCGACTCTACAACGAACGCTACGGCACACCGGGCAAAGACGAACCCCTCAGGGTGAGCAGCGGCTACCGCAGCTACAAGCTGAACAACAAGGTGGGCGGCGCACGCGACTCGAACCACCTGTTGGGCAGCGCTGCCGACATCGTCTGCCGCGACTGCGCACAGGCCGTGCAGTACGCCACCCTGCTCATGGAGGTCAGCGTCGACCGCGGCCCATGGGACGAAATCATCATCGAGAAGAAGTTCAACCGCTTCTGGCTGCACTTCGCCGTGAGACCACAGATGCTGCCCAACCGCTGCAAGGTCACGGTCATCGAGAAACGGTAGGAAAAAAGGGAGTGTTAAAATTGTGTTAAAGCCCCGGTTGCTATTGCTGCCGGGGCTTTTTCTTTGTACCTTTGTGTCGTTATCCGGAAAACACAAGCGGGAGGCGGCCACCCGGCGAAAAAGGCCTGCAAGAAACCATAAAAAACACACAAAGAATTATGCTTGAACTGAATCTTTACAGAAACACGATGACCACGTCGAAGGGCTATGGCATGATCTACGGCCGCGTGGAGAAGAAGGAGACCTACGACCTGGAAAAGCTGGCAGAACACATGCACAACCACAACTCGCCCTACTCCGCCGGAGTCATCCTCGGTATCTTGAAGGACATGGTGTCGTGCATCCGCGAACTCTGCCTGGAGGGCAACCAGGTGAAGATTGCCGACCTGGCCATCTTCTCGGTACAGGTGGCATCGAAGGGCGCTAACAGCTTCCTGGCCTACGACATCGCGAAGCACGTGAAGGACGTACACCTGAACGCCTACTCGACGGGAGAGTTCCGACGCGCACAGCTCATCAAGGACGGTGTCATCGGCTACACCTCGCTGGCACAGAGCCTCCGCGACGCCGAGAGGCCGCAGCCAACACCGGACCCTGACGATGGCGACGGCGACGACCAGGAGCCTTAAAAAAAGTCCCCCTTCCTCAAGCCGGAGGGAGGGGGAATGCCAAACTACTAATCCATGAAAACTATGAAATCGAAATTTATTGAGATTGCGCTGCGCATCATCATCGCAGCACTGACGGCGGCACTGACCGCCGTGACTACCACCTCGTGTATGGGCTACGGTCCCGTCGCCCTTTAAACGTTACATTAAGCACGACACTCTGAAATCGCCGCTTTCCGCAGTAAACACTGGGAAAGCGGCGATTGTTACAGGTTACAAGTTACATTAAGCGTAATTTCAACTGCGAAACAAGAAACGCTTAATGTCACATGTTTTCATTTGCACACACAAGAAAGTCCCTGAAAGTGTGGATGCTTTCAGGGACTTTAACTTGATTGACGCCTAACGGGTTATTTGTTCACCTGGAACTTGGTATCGCCGTCTTTGAAGAAAGCGTTGATTTGCTTGGCGGCAGCAATACCGGCGTTGATATTGGCCTCTGCCGTCTGAGCACCCATCTTCTTCGGTGTTGAGAAATAGCGGCCTTCGAACTTCAGGAAGTCGTCGTTGGCGTCGGGCATGATGTCGGTGACAAACTTCAGGTCGTCGCGCTCTGCCATCAGTTTGAGCAGTTCAGGCTCGTTGATGACCTCCTTGCGTGCGGTGTTGACGAGGATGCCGCCCTTTTTCATCTTGCCGACGAGGGCGTAGTTGATGCTCTGCTTGGTCTCAGGTGTTGCGGGTATGTGGAGCGATACGACGTCGCAGGTCTCGAAGAGTGCATCCTGATTAGCCACAGCGTGTACGCCAGCCTTCTCGATCACCTCAGCAGGGCAGAAAGCGTCGTAGGCGTAGACGTCCATGCCAAAGCCCTTAGCGATACGGGCCACGTTACGACCAACGTTGCCGAAGGCAAGGATGCCGAGTTTCTTACCGAGTAGTTCGCTACCGCTCTTGCCGTTGTAGAAACCGCGAACAGCCATTACCAAGAGTCCGAAAACGAGTTCGGCAACGGCGTTGGCATTCTGTCCCGGGGTGTTTTCAGCCACCACATTGTGAGCGGTAGCTGCAGCGAGGTCGATATTGTCGTAACCGGCACCGGCGCGAACGACAATCTTCAGCTGCTTGGCAGCGTCGAGAACTTCGGCATCGACCTTGTCTGAGCGGATAATCATGGCATCGGCGTCCTTGACAGCGTCGAGGAGCTGTGCCTTCTCTGTATACTTCTCGAGCAGCACGAGCTGGTTGCCGGCTGCCTCAACTTCTGCTTTGATACCGTTCACGGCAGCTGCTGCGAACGGCTTTTCTGTTGCAACTAATATCTTCATTATATTTCATTGAACATTGAACATTGACCATTGACCATTATTTCTCCGCGACGATTTTGGTCGTTTTGATAATTTTGGTCAAAGTCGCTGCTATTTTCCCACAGTCATTATATATGGATTCAAATTGTTTGTCATCTAAATAGTCAGACTCATGGAGCAGCTCCAGCCAATATTCCGTTTCATTTGCTTCCTTTAAAGCAATATTTAATTTGTTAATAAAATCCATTCGACTTTGAGCATTGACACTCTCACAAATATTAGCCCCAACACTTGTGCCGCTTCTCAGTATTTGCTTTGACAGGACATAAACCTGTTTCTCCTCTTTAAGATAATTATATAGTCTGATAATTCGAAGAGCGAAAGCTTTACTGTCAACCAACACTTGATTGTCTGCCTTCATAATGGTCAATGTTCAATGGTCAATGGTCAATGACTACTCTCGAATTCCTTCATGCAGGCAACGAGGGCGTTGACGCCTTCGATGGTCTGGGCGTTGTAGCAGCTGGCGCGGAAGCCGCCGACCGAGCGGTGACCCTTGACGCCGACCATTCCCTTCGAGACGGCGAAGTCGAGGAAGTCTTTCTCAAGTTCCTTGTACTCGTCGGCCATCACGAAGCAGATGTTCATCAGCGAGCGATCTTCCTCCTTGGCGGTACCCACGAACATCTTGTTGCGGTCGATCTCGCCGTAGACAATCTCTGCACGCTGCTGAGCCAGCTTGTCCATAGCCTCTACTCCACCCTGCTTCTTAATCCAGCGGAGGTTCTCGAGAGCCGAGTAGATGGGCACCACGGGCGGTGTGTTGAACATAGAGCCCTTGTCGACGTGTGTGCGGTAGTCGAGCATCGTGGGAATCTCGCGTGGAGCCTTGCCCAGTGCGTCTTCCTTGAGGATGACGATGGTGACACCGGCCATAGCCAGATTCTTCTGTGCACCAGCGTAGATGGCATCGTACTTGGCGACGTCGATGGGACGGCTGAAGATGTCGGACGACATATCGGCAATCAGGCGAACGGGCACGTCAAGGTCCTTACGGATTTCTGTGCCGTAGATGGTGTTGTTCGTCGTGATGTGCAGATAGTCGGCATCAGCGGGAACAGTCCAGTCCTTGGGGATGAAAGTATAGTTGGCGTCGGCAGAAGAAGCCACCTCAACGACCTCGCCGAAAAGCTTTGCTTCCTTCATGGCCTTCTTTGCCCAAACACCTGTATTGAGATAGGCGGCCTTCTTGATGAGGAAGTTGTAGGGAATCATGCAGAACTCCAGGGAGGCACCACCACCGAGGAAGATGACTGAGTAGCCCTCGGGCACCTGGAGCAGCTCCTTCACCAGAGCCACTGCCTCGTCGACGACGGGCTGGAAGTCCTTAGCACGGTGGCTGATCTCCATGAGTGAGAGACCGGAGCCATTGAAATCAAGACACTGTTTGGCGGTTGCCTCGATAACCTCGCGGGGAAGCATCGACGGACCGGCATTAAAGTTGTACTTCTTCATTGTTTGATAATTGTTTATTTTAGATGGTTTAAGCTTTCTAATTTTGAAAAACGCTGCGAAATTACACTTTTTTCTTGAATTGGCCAAATATTTGAGCAATAATTAACTAAAAGACCCTGTTTTCCTTTCAATTTGTCAAGTCAAGGTGTCATTTTACTGGCTCAATCACGGTCTTTATGCCTTTTATTTTCTCGCCTTGCGTCAGACGGAGTACCTGCGCGAAGCACTGACGGCTCACTGCCACATAGGCATAGCGCTCCATCACGTCAATACGGCCTATCTCTGACGGCTGCAGGCCACCTTTCTTACAAAGGAACCCGACGATATCTCCCTTGGAGATTTTGTCTTTCTTGCCCTTACCGATATAGAGTGTAGCCATTGGGGGAGTGGGTGGACATTGAACATTGACCATTGAACATTGACCATTGGCTGCGCGATCGTCAACGGTCCGCTCGGCTCTGCCGCTTGGCTCGTCCAAGAATGGTGAATGGTCAATGGTCAATGGTAAATGGTCAATGACAAACTCCGGCAGCTGTTCCTCGGGACCGACGATGAAGAACGTCCTGCCCTGCTTGTCCCAGCGGGCGGTACGTCCTACGCGGTGTACCAGCTCCTGTTCGTGGAGCGGCAGGTGGTAGTGGATGATGTTCTGAACGTCGGGAATGTCGAGTCCACGACTTCCCAGATCGGTACTTACAAAGACGTTGGCCGAGCCGTTGGAGAACTTGTAAAGAGCGTCCTCACGCTGTTTCTGCTCCATGCCTCCGTGGAAGACGCTGACGGCGAAGCCCTCGCGACGCAGATAGTCCCCCACCCGCTCGACGGCATCGCGGAACCCGAGGAAAACCACACTCTGTTCGCAGCCGAAGTCGCAGAGTAACTGGCGCAGCGTTGTCAGCTTGTCCTTCACAGGGCTCTTCACCACGTAGGCCTTGACGCGCTCGCTGACCGTTGAACATTGACCATTGACCATTGACCATTGACCATTCTTGGACGAGCCAAGCGGCAGAGCCGAGCGGACCATTGACGATGGAGAATTCTTATGAAGGAAATTGATGCGTTTCCAAGAATGGTCAATGGTCAATGGTCCATGGTCAATGGCTCCCTCGGTGGCCGACAATAGTATATGACGACGAACGCCAGGCAGCTTCTTCAGCAGCCTGGCCATTTCGTCGTGGAATCCCATTTCAAGACATTTGTCGAACTCGTCGATGACGAGATATCGTATGCCGAAGGGGCTGATATTACCCTTATCCAAATGGTCGTTCAGCCGCCCTGGCGTTCCAAAGATAATCTGGGGTTTCAACTCCCTCAAGCGCCGGTGCTCGTCCATCGCCGTACGGCCACCATAGCAGGCAGCCGACCTCAGACCACAGCCCATGCTCCTGAGCACACGGTCGGACTGCATGGCCAACTCACGGCCAGGAACGATGACCAGTGCCTGGGGAATGTCCTGCTGTGCATCGACCAGCTGCACAAGAGGCAGCAGATAGGCCAGCGTCTTGCCAGTGCCTGTAGGCGAGAGAACCACCACGTCCTGACTACTGTGCAGAATGGCGTCGCCCGCCTGGCGTTGCATATCGTTCAACGCTGTTATGCCCAGCTTCTCCAGCATACGTCTCAGTTACTTCTTGTCGTCCTTCTTGTCGTCCTTCTTTGCAGCAGAAGCAGCGGGCTTGTAGCGCTTGTTAAGGCCGTTGATGACGTCCTGTGTGATGTCGAACTTCTTATTGGCAAACAGAATGTTGTCACCCGACTTCGACAGAATCATGTCGTACTTCTTGTCCTTATTATAAGAATTCAGGAAATTGTTCAGCGAGTCGCGCAGAGCCGTATTGAACTTCTGTGTCTCGTTGGCTAACTCATTCTCTAAGCGTGCCTGCAACTCCTGAAGGTCGCGCTGCTGGCGCTCGATGGCCGACTGCACACCGGCGGCCTGCTCACGGCTCTGGAACCCGTTGTTCTGCAATTTCTGCTGGAAGTTATTGACGGCTGCCTGCAACTGATTTCCCTTCTGTGTCAAGGTGTTGCGGGCGTTGTTGCTCTTCTTCTGCAGGGTGACGCTGTACTCTTTGGCAAAGTCATACTGCGTCATGAGCGAGTCAACCTCGATATAGGCTATCTTCATACCCGATACACTCTCAGCTCCAGCAGTCTGGGGTTTCTCGTCCATCTTAGGACTTGCATTGTTGCACGAAGCCATCACGGCAGCGAAGGCCAGTACACTGAAAAAAATCTTTTTCATTCCTCTTTTTTATTATTAATGTTCAATTTCTTCTGCAAGCGCATCTCGCGATCCTGATCTATGACACAATGGATGCCGCGCTGCTTCATAGCCTCACTATCATGTATATGCTGCGACGCGAACTCACCGTCCTTACGTCCCAGAACTTTCACCAGCAGCAGACACATGCCTACAGCCAGTAGCGCTCCACTTATCAGAACCGTTTGAATCATTTCGGCTGCAAAGGTAAACAAAATAATTGAGAAAAAGTCTTTTCTTTCACAGAAAATATGTACTTTTGCAGCCGATTTAAATAAAAACAACAAAGCATCATGAAAATAAACAATGCTAAATACTTGCTAATTGCAGCTTCCACATGTCTGTTAGGCATCGTTACACTGGGTTACTATTTCTTCCTGACTTCGTTCTCTGCCTCTGAACAGACTGAGTACGTGTATGTTGACGAAGACGACACGGTAGACTCCGTGCTGACCAAGCTGCACCCCGTGGCTTCAGAACACGGGCTGACGGGCTTCAGCACGCTGATTCGCCACACCAGCTATGCCAAAGAGCCACGAACGGGACGCTACGCCGTAAAACCCGGCGAGAGCGTGCTGACCGTTATGAGGAAGATGAAGAACGGCCAGCAGGAGGCCGTGATGCTCACCATACCGGAATCGCGCACCATGAGGAAGCTGGCAGGGGCACTTGGCAGGAAACTGATGTTGGACTCTGTTCAAATAGCAGAAGCACTGATTGACAATCCTTACTGCCAGCGATGGGGTTACGATACGGCGACAATAGCCGCGCTGTTTGTGCCCAACACCTACGAGGTGTACTGGAACACGACGCTGGATCACCTGATGGAGCGTATGGTGAAGGAGCACGATGCCTTCTGGAACGAAGAGCGCCGCCAGAAGGCGGAGGCTGCAGGACTGACGCCCAACGAGGTGGCCACGCTGGCCAGCATCATCGACGAAGAGACGGCCAACAACGCCGAGAAGCCGATGATAGCAGGTATGTACCTGAACCGTCTGCACCAGAACATGCCGCTACAGGCCGACCCCACGGTGAAGTTCGCGCTGCAGAAGTTTGAGCTGCGCCGCATCTATCATGACATGCTGTTCTTCGACAGTCCTTACAACACCTACCGCAACATCGGTCTACCGCCGGGTCCCATCAAGGTGGCTTCCATAAAAGGAATGGAAGCCGTGCTGAACTATGTCAAGCACGACTTCCTGTATATGTGCGCCAAAGAGGATTTCTCAGGGACGCATAACTTTGCTGTCACTTATAGTGAGCACTTGAGAAACGCCGCCCGTTATGCCAAAGCCTTGAACGAGCGGGGTGTCAAGTAGAGAGATTCTAATTCGACTGCAACTTCAGCAACAGTGAGGCATCCCACTTCTTGTTGGAGTTGTCGTCAAACTTGATCTTCATCATCATGTTGCACATGTTGCCGCTGAAAGCGGTCTCTATGCGGGTATCGTCGTTGATGAACTTGTTACCCGAGCTGCCTTCCTTCAGCTTAATCGTGAAGGCGGTCTTCTCAGTATTTGCCCAATTCCATGTAGCCACATCATCAGCACCTTCGTTGTAGGCAACGACGAAATTCTTGCTCTGGGTCAAAGTGATGCTAACAATCTTGCGTGTCAGGTCTTCCTCTTCCTTGGCAGAGAATGACACCTCACGTTTCTTGGCCTCGACAAGCACCTCATGCATGTCGAACATACCGTTCTTGCTGGCGAATTCCATGTAGTAGGTCTCATTCTTGCTCAGGTCAATCAGGTCGAGCGTAGCACCCAGGATGTTCCATGTACGTACCAAACAGGTCATGGCATTATCATTTGTAGATGCTGCCGGTGTTGGCTGCTTAGTGGCCGGTACACCCTCCGGTGAAGTCTTGAATTCAATCGGATTCCCAGCATGGTATATCGTAAGGCTGAGTATCAACGCATATTCGACCATACCTTGACGCGTAGCAGCCACCCTTTCAATCCGTTGAATAGTTCCCTTAACCTTATCGCTGTTAAAGGTAAATGTATTACCAACAACAGTGGGACGGTCAATCACATAGAAGGGTCTGTTGTCAACTTCCGTTATCTGGAAAAGCACCTGCTCGCTTTCAGTCACCTCAAGCGAGTTCAGTACGGGTGCGTGCTCCTCGCCCTGGACAGTCGTCGAGGAAGTGACGCCGCCGCCAGCGAATGTATACACAGCTGCATTGTCAGCATTGGCGGGTCTGGGCAAATTCACGGTAGGAGTAGTGCTTCCACCATCGTTGCTGTCGTCGTCGCTGCTGCAAGCCGTCAGCGAAATTGCTGCTACAGCAGCAAAAGCGAAAAAAAAGAAATTCTTTTTCATAATGTAATTGTTAATTTATTGATTTATAATTTAGAATATACGACCTGCCACGCGGATGTTCAGCACGGGATAGACCACAATCTTCTCGGCAATCTCGATGACATCCTTAAAGTCTTTATTGTCGTTAGGACCTAATTCGTCGTAACTGAACTTATGGTATGAAAGGCCTACGCCTGCCCCAGTGAAGTCAGTGATTCCTTTCTTCTTGCAGGTGTACACACCCAGTCCAGGGGTCCCCCAGAACTTCACACCGAAGTCGCACGACACAGCCACCCGGCTCTTCTTGGGAATGGCGCGTCCGAAGCCGAAGCCGATATATGGTTTGAACTTGTTGACCTTCACGTCAGCGTCGATTTTTCCGCTTTCGTCTGTCGTAACGCGATAGTCACCTAAGACGATACCTACCCTTCCATATTTGCCAGAATCCTTAATGAGCGGAGAAGAGTTAGTAACTTTCACGGCATTTTCATTTCCGACAAAGAAACCAGCCGTGATATGGAAAGAGCTCGTCTTAAAGGGATAGAAGTCGGCCAGCACCTTGAAGTCAAACATATTCAGCTTAGCCTCAATGTCTACATTTTCATACAGGTCTACGTCATTGATGCTAATGGACTTTGTGTATTTAATCCCTGGCGTGAACGAGATTCCTGCACGGACAGCAGCCCAGTCAGTGACGGGCGTAGCTAGGTCAATACCAATACCGTCAGTACCCAGAGAGACGCCCGCGCCGAGATGGTCGAAAAAGCCATACTCGCCCTCAAAACTCTGGGCCTTTGAAGGTAAGGATACTGTAGTCATAGCCAACATAAGGAACGTGATTTTCATGAATAGCTTGTTTTTTGAATCCATAGTTTTATTCGTTTTTATTAGACATTAATTGTTCATTTTGACTACAAAGATAGTTATATTATTTTAAATAGCAAAATTTTCTTTAAAAAATATGCTAATTTTTATACAGACTATACAAAGACACGGATTCAAGTATATAATAATTATGTACGCGCGAGGTTGAAAATTTAACTTCACTCCTCGTTTCACTCATAAACATTTCGCATTCGAATGCTACGGCTCATGCTAAAAAAACTGCTGCGTAGAAAAAAAATCGCTTCTTTTTTCGTCCATCTCCAAAATAAATTGTATCTTTGCACCTATTATAAATAAACAAAGCCAAAATGATAGAAAAAAATACCACAGAAGCAGGAGAAAAGAAGCCCGTGAGTTTCGTTGAACAGAAAGTTATTGACGACCTAGCTGCAGGCAAGAACGGTGGTCGATTCCAAACACGATTCCCACCTGAGCCCAACGGCTACCTGCATATCGGTCACGCTAAAGCTATAGCCATCGACTTCGGACTTGCCAAGAAGTACGGCGGGCAGTGCAACCTCCGCTTCGATGATACCAACCCTGTGAAGGAGGACACAGAGTACATTGAGAATATTGAGCACGACATCAAGTGGATGGGATTCAAGTGGGATCACGTCTACTACGCTAGCGACTACTTCCAGCAGTTGTGGGACTTTGCCGTATGGCTCATTAAGCAGCGACGCGCCTACGTCGACGAGCAGAGCGCTGAAGTGATTGCCCAGCAAAAAGGTACAACAACCGTTCCAGGCACTAACTCGCCCTTCCGCGAACGTCCCGTTGAGGAAAATCTCAAACTGTTTGAATTTATGAATAGCGGCAAGTGTGAGCCCGGAACAATGGTGTTACGCGCTAAGATAGATATGGCACATCCCAACATGCTCTTCCGCGACCCGCTCATATATCGCGTTCTTAACATACCGCACGTGAAGACGGGAACGAAGTGGAACGCCTACCCTATGTACGACTTCACACATGGACAGTGCGACTACTTGGAGGGCGTCACCCATTCATGGTGTACGCTGGAGTTTGTCGAGCACCGTCCCCTCTATGACCTCTTCGTAACGTGGATGAAAGAGTGGAAAGGCGAGACGGAAAACATCGAGGACAACCGCCCCCGACAGACAGAGTTCAACAAGCTTAATCTGAACTACACACTGATGTCGAAGCGTAACCTGTTGGCAATGGTCAACGAGGGTATGGTCAGCGGATGGGACGACCCACGCATGCCCACCATCTGCGGCCTGCGCCGTCGCGGCTACTCGCCCGAGAGCATCATCAAATTTATTGACAAGATAGGCTACACGAAGCTTGATGCACTGAACGATATGGCACTGCTGGAGAGTGTCGTTCGCGACGACCTGAATGGCAGGGCACAGCGCGTGGCTGCTGTGCTCGACCCCGTAAAGGTGGTCATAACCAACTATCCCGAGGGCAAGACAGAGATGCTGACAGCCGTGAACAACCCTGAGAACGAGGCCGACGGCACCCATGAGGTAGAGTTCAGCCGCGAACTGTGGATAGAGCGCGACGACTTCCAGAAGGAGGCTGAGAAAAAATTCATGAGACTGGCTCCCGGCAAGGAGGTGCGACTGAAGAATGCCTATATCATCAAGTGCAACGAGGATCATCCTTACGACGAGGATGAGAACGGCAACGTCACCACCATCTACTGCACCTATGACGCAGACACACGAAGCGGCTTGCCTGGAGCCGACCGCAAAATCAAGGGGAAGACGCTGCACTGGGTATCTTGTCATAACGCCGTGCATGCCGAGGTGCGCCTCTACGACCGTCTCTGGAAGGTGGAGAACCCCCGCGACGAGATGGCTAACATCCGCGAGACTCAGGGATGCGACGCCGTCACCGCTATGAAACAGATCATTAATCCCAACTCGCTGACTGTTCTGAAGAACTGCTATATAGAGCCTTTTGCAACAACGATGGCACCGCTCTCATACCTGCAGTTCCAGCGCATCGGCTACTTCAACGTCGACCCTGATTCGACGCCTGAAAAACCTGTATTCAACAAGACTGTAGGACTGAAAGATACCTGGAAGAAGTAATGACAGACGAAGAGTACTTCAAGGACGAGGAGTTCCGCGAGATGCTGGCCGACTATGAGCGGACGGTGCAATCAGGGCAGTTGGTGTTCATGGACGTCGACGACCTGGCTGACATTGCCGACTACTACCAGTTTTGCGGACGTCACGACGATGCCCAACAGGCCATTGATCGTGCCATCGAACTTGACCCAGGCTCTCTCTTTGCTCTGAATTACAGGATACACGAGGCGCTCGACAAGCGTGACTACACAACTGCCGAGGAGCTGCTTAGCCAGATGCCCGACGAACTAACACCAGAATACACCTACAGCAGAGCCGAGACATGGCTTGCACAGGGACAGACGGACAAGGCCGACGACTACCTACGCCAATGTCTCAAGGAACTGCCGAGCGATGAGCGTCAGGACTTCATCATCGATGTCGCTAACCTTTACTCAGAGTATGGTGACAGTGAGAAAAGCCTGGAGTGGATGATGCGCGCCCATCCTGAAGAGACTGACGACTTCAAGGAGCTTATGGGGCGCACCTATTTCGGAATGGGTGCCTACGACGACTCTGAAAAGATTTTCAAGGAGCTGTTAGACAAGCATCCTTTCCAGAAGCGCTATTGGAACGCCTTGGCCAACACACAGTACATGAAGGAGGACTACAGCGCGTCTGTCGATAGCAGCGAGTTTGCCATCGCCATCGATCCTGAAGACCCGGATGCGCTGATGGCAAAGG
This sequence comes from uncultured Prevotellaceae bacterium, assembly GCA_900316475.1. Classification (GTDB taxonomy): domain Bacteria; phylum Bacteroidota; class Bacteroidia; order Bacteroidales; family Bacteroidaceae; genus Prevotella. Next base: position 44,307 of record ONDA01000015.1, on the reverse strand, counting down.
CCAATGGATTGTTCCGGCTGGAGAACTACGAGGAGGCACTGAAGTTCTATGAGCGCTATTCGGAGAAAGTGCCCGACGACGAGTTTTCCCTGCTGCATCAAGGTTGCTGCCTCGTCTACCTACAACGCTATCCCGAAGCGGAACAGCAACTGGAGAAGGCATTACAGAAAGCGCCCAAGGACTCGCCCTATCTCTTAGAGATTTATCAGGAACTAGCATTTGCCTATGGTGATGATGGCAAAATTGACGAGGCGATGAAGACCCTTAACGAGACAGACAATTTGGAGTGCGACTATAACGATTTATTGGTGGTACGTGGTCATATTCTTCTGTCAAACGGGTTCATCGAGGAAGGCGAGGCTGCCTTCAGAAAAGCAATCATAGGATCAAAAAACGCTCCTCTGATACTTCTGCGCGTGGCTGTTTCCATCTACGACTGCCACTACCTCGATTCGGCTTACCGGCTGTTCAAGCACCTCTTCGACTACGTCAAGGAAGACTTTGACCAGGGGTATTCATATATGGCTCTCTGTTGTCACTCCATGAAGCGCTATGACGAGTATCTCGAATACCTGAAGAAGGCCGTCAGTTGCAATCCCGACGAGGCAAAAGCAACCTTAAGTCATCTTTTTCCCGAGAACATCAGTCCTGAACAGTATTATGAATATGCCCAAAAAGAATTAAAAAATGAGTATAATAAGTAGCCTACTCAATAACCTCAACTACTCCACCATATTCCTGCTCATGTTGTTGGAGAGCACGGTGGTTCCTGTTCCTTCCGAACTGGTTGTGGCTCCTGCTGCCTACCATTCAGCAGGCGGCAATCTCAATGTGATACTTGTAGTATTTTTTGCGACTATCGGTGCCGATGTCGGTGCCTCCATCAACTATTTCGTGGCACTCTATGTCGGGCGTCCCGTCATCTATCGTTTTGCTAACAGCAAGTTAGGTAAGATGTGCCTGCTTAATCAGGAGAAGATAGAAAAGAGCGAACGTTACTTTGATGATCATGGTATCATTGCCACGCTGACAGGGCGCCTCATCCCAGGTATCAGGCACCTTATCAGCTTGCCAGCTGGTCTCGCCCGCATGAATTATTGGAAATTTTTGCTATATACAACGATTGGTGCTGGCTGCTGGCACGCCACTCTTGCAGCAATGGGATGGTATATGCACGCCATTGTTCCAGAAGACAGGTTGGAATCTAGCATTAAAGAATACAACCACTACATCGTAGCCGTCATTCTGGGCCTTGTAGCACTCATGGTCGTCTATTTCTTTATCAAAGGAATGTTGAATAAAAAAGGTAAGATAAATCATGATGAATCCCATTAACAATCATCTCGTCATTATGGCCGGCGGCGTTGGTAGCCGCTTCTGGCCTATGAGTACTGTAGAGCGTCCAAAACAGTTTATTGATGTGCTTGGGACGGGCAAGACTCTGTTGCAACTGACAGTTGAACGGTTTGGCTCGTTGGTGAGTCCCGATCATGTATGGGTAGTCACCAATCAGGCTTATGCCGACATCGTGGCTGAGCAACTGCCTAACATACCACGCACAAACATTCTTTGCGAGCCCTGCCGCCGCAACACGGCACCCTGTATCGCCTATATCTCCTGGCGTATAAAGGCTACAGATCCTAAGGCAAACATCGTCGTCACGCCTTCCGATCACATTGTCACGAATGTGAAGGAGTTCCAGCGCGTCATTGGCAAATGTATGAAATTTACCAGCGACACAGATGCTATCGTCACCCTCGGCATGAAGCCCAATCGCCCGGAAACAGGATACGGCTACATTCAGGCCAATCTGGCAGCTAACTCACTACGAAACAAGGAAATATTTCGTGTTGACTCCTTCCGCGAGAAGCCTGACCTGGCTACTGCCGTAAAATACATCCAGCAGAACAATTACTTCTGGAACGCAGGCATCTTCATCTGGAATGTCAACACCATCGTCAATGCCTTCCGCATGTATCAGCCGTCGATTGCCAAGATTTTTGAATCGATGAACAGCGTTTATGGCACCACAAACGAACAGGCTGTCGTCAATGAACGTTTCCCTGAGTGTGAAAGCATCTCTGTTGACTATGCCATTATGGAGAAGGCTGAAGAGATATTCGTTTGCCCCGCCGATTTCGGATGGAGCGATCTGGGCACATGGGGCTCACTCCTCATGCAAAGTGCGAAAGACCTCTATGGCAATGCCTGTATTGGTGACAACATCAATATGTTTGAGAGCCACAATTGTATTGTCCACACCGTCCAGGAGAAGAAAGTGGTAATACAAGGCCTCGATGGCTACATCGTAGCAGAAAACGATGACACCCTACTCATCTGCAAACTGTCTGAAGAACAACGAATCAAGCAATTTAACGGAGAATCATAATATGAAAATAGCATTAATTACCGGTATCACCGGACAAGACGGTAGCTATCTGGCTGAATTCCTTCTTGAGAAAGGCTACGAGGTGCACGGCACCATACGTCGCTCATCAGTGGACTTCCGCGAACGCATTGCCCACCTTGAGGGAACCCCAAATTTCCACCTTCACTACGCTGACCTGGGCGACTCGATGAGTGTCCTGGGAGTCATCGGCAAGGTACGCCCCACCGAAATCTACAATTTGGCAGCACAGAGTCACGTACAGGTCTCGTTCGATTCACCGGAGTTTACGGCAGACGTTGACGCCGTCGGTGTACTCCGCGTGTTGGAGGCTGTGCGTCAGTTAGGGCTGACGGATTGCTGCCGCATCTATCAAGCATCTACATCTGAACTCTACGGCAAGGTGGAAGAAGTGCCGCAAAACGAAAATACGCCATTCCACCCCTACTCTCCCTATGCCATCGCCAAGCAGTATGGATTTTGGATTGTCAAGGAGTATCGTGAGGCATATAATATGTATTGCTGTTCGGGCATACTCTTCAACCACGAAAGTGAACGACGCGGAGAGACTTTCGTCACGCGTAAGATAACATTAGCAGCTGCTCGCATTAAGCAGGGGAAGCAGGAAAAACTCTTCTTGGGTAATCTCAGCAGTCTACGCGACTGGGGCTACGCTAAGGATTATGTTGAGTGTATGTGGCTCATTCTACAGCAGGACAAACCTGATGACTTTGTCATTGCTACTGGCATTCAACACTCCGTACGCGAGTTCTGTTACTATGCCTTCAAGCGTGTAGGAATCGAACTGGAATTCAAGGGTGAAGGTGCCGACGAGAAAGGTATTGACAAGGCTACGGGCCGTGTACTCATTGAGGTCTCTCCCGACTTTTATCGTCCTACCGACGTGGTCAACCTCTGGGGCGACCCGACGAAGGCTAAAGCTAAACTGGGCTGGAATCCCAACAAGACATCGTTCGAGGAACTGGTCAACCTGATGGTCGATAGCGATATGGCCAAGGTTGCTGCAGAGGGTGCTGCCGCTAAGGTGCGCACCAATCTGGCAGAATACTTGGAGAAAGGAATCGTGAAATGATGGAGAAGAATAGTAAAATCTACGTCGCTGGACATCGCGGTATGGTTGGGAGTGCCATCGTTCGCGAACTGCAGCGTCAAGGCTACACCAATATTATAACGCGCACGCATAGGGAACTGGATCTCACCCGTCAGGACGCCGTTGAGGCTTTCTTCGCACAGGAACGCCCTGAGTACGTATTTCTTGCAGCCGCAAAAGTCGGCGGCATCGTGGCTAATCAAAATGCATTGGCCGACTTTATGTATGACAACATGATTCTGGAGATGAACGTCATACACGCTGCATGGAAGAACGGCTGCAAGAAACTGGAGTTCTTAGGAAGTTCCTGCATCTATCCACGTATGGCGCCGCAACCTATGCCAGAATCGTGTCTGCTGACCAGCGAGCTGGAGAAGACCAACGAGGCCTACGCGCTGGCCAAGATTAGCGGACTGAAATACTGCGAATTCCTCAACCGGCAGTATGGCACCGACTATATCTCTGTTATGCCCACCAACCTCTACGGTCCCAACGACAACTACCATCCCGAGCATTCCCACGTACTACCCGCCCTCATCCGCCGTTTTCACGAAGCTAAGGAAGCGGGATTAGAGAGCGTCACCTGCTGGGGCGATGGTTCACCGCTGAGAGAGTTCCTTTATGTTGACGACCTCGCCAACCTCTGCGTATTCCTCATGAACAACTACAGCGGCAACGAAACTGTCAACGCTGGAACGGGCAAGGAACTTACTATCAAGGCTTTGACAGAAATGGTAGCAAAAGTCATCGGTTACGAGGGGCGTATAGAATGGGACACCACCCGCCCAAACGGCACACCACGCAAACTTCTTGACGTCAGCAAGGCTGCCAAACTCGGATGGACGTATAAAACCGAGCTCGAAGACGGTATCCGTCTGGCCTACGAGGATTTCCTCAATAATCCTATACGTGCAGAAAGATAGAGTTGATATCGAAAAATACCTTTTTCAAAAAATAAATCCCCCCATCAGCAACATCGCTGATATGGGGGGATTTTTGACAGACTTTGTATTCTTATTATGCTTCGTCGAGCAGAATCTTCATCATCTCGACAGCAGCCTTAGCGACGCTGGTGCCGGGACCGAAGATGGCTGCAACTCCTGCCTTGTAGAGGAAGTCGTAGTCTTGAGCGGGAATGACACCGCCGGCAATGACCATGATGTCCTCGCGGCCGAGCTTCTTCAGCTCTTCGATGAGTTGCGGGATGAGCGTCTTGTGACCGGCGGCCAGACTGGAGGCACCCACCACGTGAACGTCGTTCTCGACAGCCTCGCGGGCAGCCTCGGCGGGCGTCTGGAACAAGGGGCCCATATCGACGTCGAAACCACAGTCGGCATACCCCGTTGCTACAACCTTTGCACCGCGGTCGTGACCGTCCTGCCCCATCTTGGCAATAAAGATACGCGGACGGCGACCCTCTTTCTGAGCGAACTCGTCGGTCAGCTTCTTGGCCAACTCGAAGTCGCTATCGTTCTTTGATTCTGAACTGTACACGCCTGAAATTGTTCTGATTACTGCTTTATAACGACCCACGATTTCTTCGCAGGCATCTGAAATTTCTCCTAACGTACAACGCAACTGCGCAGCTTTGACAGCGAGGTCGAGAAGGTTGTTCTTACTCTTGCGACCCTCGTTGAAGTCGCGCACACAGTCGGTGATGGCCTTGAGGGCGGCCTGGCAGGCAGCCTCGTCGCGGGTGGCGCGTACCTCTTTGAGACTCTCCTCCTGCTGCTTGCGCACGGCGGTGTTGTCCACCTCGAGGATGTCGATGGGGTCTTCATGCTCCAGACGGTACTTATTGGTGCCGACAATGGTCTGCACGCCAGAGTCGATACGAGCCTGGGTGCGGGCGGCTGCCTCCTCGATGCGCATCTTGGGCAGACCGGTCTCTATAGCCTTTGCCATACCGCCAAGCTTCTCAATCTCCTGGATGTGCTCCCATGCCTTATGTACCAGCTCGTTGGTAAGAGTCTCCACATAGTAAGAGCCTGCCCAGGGGTCAATCTGCTTGCAGACCTTCGTCTCGTTCTGGATGTAAATCTGCGTGTTACGGGCAATACGGGCAGAGAAGTCGGTAGGCAGGGCAATGGCCTCGTCGAGGGCGTTGGTGTGCAGACTCTGGGTGTGACCCAAGACGGCTGCCATAGCCTCGATACAGGTACGGCCAACGTTGTTGAAGGGGTCCTGCTCGGTGAGCGACCAGCCTGAGGTCTGCGAGTGGGTACGCAGCGCGAGCGACTTCGGGTTCTTGGCGCCAAACGACTTCACAATCTTAGCCCACAACAGACGGCCGGCACGCATCTTGGCAATCTCCATAAAGTGGTTCATGCCGATAGCCCAGAAGAAGCTGAGACGCGGAGCAAAGGCGTCGACGTCGATACCGGCGTTGACACCTGTACGCAGATAGTCCATACCGTCGGCCAGCGTGTAGGCCAACTCAATATCAGCCGTAGCACCTGCCTCCTGCATGTGATAGCCCGAGATAGAAATAGAGTTGAATTTCGGCATCTTCTGAGAGGTGTACTCGAAGATGTCAGCAATAATCTTCATCGAGAATGCGGGCGGATAGATATAGGTGTTGCGCACCATAAACTCCTTCAGGATGTCGTTTTGAATGGTTCCGGCCATCTCTTCAAGCTGTGCGCCCTGCTCCAAACCGGCCACGATGTAAAAGGCCAGAATAGGCAGCACAGCACCGTTCATGGTCATCGACACCGACATCTTGTTCAAGGGGATGCCCGAGAAGAGCACCTTCATGTTCTCCTCGTTACAGATGCTCACGCCGGCCTTACCCACGTCGCCCACTACACGGGCGTTGTCGGGGTCGTAGCCGCGGTGTGTCGGCAGGTCGAAGGCTACGGAGAGACCTTTCTGCCCCGAAGCCAGGTTACGGCGGTAGAAGGCGTTAGACTCCTCGGCAGTGGAGAATCCGGCATACTGACGGATGGTCCACGGACGGAAGGGGTACATCATACTGTACGGACCGCGGAGGTAGGGAGGAATACCGGCCGTGAAGTCGAGGTGCTCCATTCCTTCGAGGTCTTCTTTGGTATAAACGGGCTGAATGTCAATCTGCTCAGGAGTTCTCCAGTTAGCGCTGATGCCATTCTCTTTCTGCCACTGCTGGCCATCTTTCTGCTGAATGCCAGCGTAGATATCTACATCTTTAAAATTCTTGCGTGCCATAATTAGATTCCGAGTTTAGCATTATACGCCTTAAGCGTTTCGAGCTGGTTAGACTTAACGTGAATGAAGTTTTCGATGCCGGCGGCCTTCAGGTCCTCAGAGCAGGCAGGAGCACCTGCTACAACGAACATAGCGCGACTGTTGAGATACTTGTAAGCAGGAATAGCGTACTCAGCATACTCATCGTCGCTGGAGCAGATGACAACGATGTCGGCTTTAGCCTCGAGTGCTGCGTCAACACCTTCCTCAACAGTTTTGAAACCGAGATTGTCCATCACCTTATAGCCGGCAGCGGCAAGGAAATTACACGAGAACTGGGCACGAGCCTGACGCATGGCAAGATTGCCGATAGTGAGCATGAAAGCTATGGGCTGCTTGTCGGCCTTCTCTGTCGACAGGCGCAGAGTCTCGAACTCAGAGGCGAGTCGCTGCTTGTTCAGAGCGGGCAGCTCGGCCGTCTCGTTTGTTGCTGTAGCACAGCAACAAACAGAACCGAGGGGCTGTTTACCCTCGCTCGTCTCCGTGAAGTTGGGGAACTGATTGGTACCGAGGATGAATTCCTTACGCTTGGCAGCATCTGCGTGGCGCTTGTCGTTAGAGGCATTCACGGCGGTTGTGATGTTACCCTTTAAGGCTTCGGACAGGAAACCGCCTGCCTCCTCGACAGCGAGGAACAGCTTCCAGCCCTCCTTCGCGATAGCGTCGGTCAGGTGCTCGATGGTGTACGAACCGCCGGCCACGTCGACGAGTTTGTCGAAGTGAGCCTCCTCCTTCAGCAGCAACTGCTGATTGCGCGCAATGCGCTCGGCGAATTCTGTCGGCTGCTCGTAGGGCTTGTCAAACGGTGTGACGACGATAGAGTCTACGTTGGCCAGAGCTGCCGACATGGTCTCTGTCTGTGAACGCAGCAGGTTGACGTATGAGTCGAACAGTGTCTGATTATACTCAGAAGTGATTGCACAGACATGCATTTGGCAGGCTTCGTCAGCTACTCCATATTGCTTTACGATCTGAGCCCACAGCAGGCGGGCTGCACGGAACTTAGCAATCTCCATGAAATAGTTCTCAGAGACGCCCATATTGAACTTGATGCGACGAGCAGCCTCCGTTGCGTCGATACCGGCTTCGGTGAGGATGTTCATATACTCAGCACCCCAAGCCAGTGCGTAGCCCAGTTCCTGATAGATATAGGCACCGGCATTGTTGAGGGACAATGAGTTTACATTGATGCACTTATAGCCCGGCAGCTCTTTCAGCGCCTCGATGAGTGGCTTTGCAAACTGAAGGGCTGCTGACGTGTCCTTGCCCTTGCACAGAATCTTGCTGATGGGGTCGAAGTTGATACTTCCCTTCAGGTCGGCCAGCGGATAGTCTTTCTCCTTGAAGTAAGCTACCAGAGCCTCAGCCAGCTCTACACAATGACGCTGACAGGTCTGGAAGTTCAGCTCTACATACTGCGGCAGAATGCCGTCGAGGAGTGTGGCTATCAGCTCACGGCTGACATCGCTGCCGGCAATCTTAAATCCAAGCGAGTCGACACCCTTGTTAAGAATGTCAAGTGCTTTTGCATTGGCAGCTTTAGCATCGTCGACGATGATGTCCTGACGGACAAACCAAAGGTTGTTGTCTTTCTTGTTACCACGAACGAAAGGGAATTCGCCTGGCAGCGAATCAACGGCTTTGAGGTCTTTTAGATCCTCACGACGATAGAAGGGCTGCACGTTGAAGCCTTCATTGGTTCTCCATACGAGTCGTTTCTGGAAGTCTGCTCCTTTCAGGTCAACTTCAATCTTGTCCAACCATTCTTGGGTGGTTGGTGCCTGAAACTCGCTGAAGAGTTTTTCTTTGTTGTTAGACATAGTAGTGTATTAAAAATTATATAAGTTGTTGTTTGTTCGAATTAATGTGCAAAGATAATAATAATTTTTGAATAAAAAAAAGATTTAGGAATTATTATACTTATGACAAACCATCGTACTCTACTCAGTACCCCATGGTATGATTTTTTTTCACAATCTTCTTGCTGGGAGTAATGTCTGTATTAAACTTGTTCGCGCGTACATTATATATTTTCGCGTTGCGAGAATAAAAATTCACGGCGCGAGATTTTTCTGAGCCGCCGTACTGCGAAGCGGAACTTACCGCTCTTGTGTAACAGACGGTTCTTTTGTTATACGACTTTGCCGTAAGTAAACCCAGGGTTTGCCGTAAGTAAACCCAGGGTTTGCCGTAAGTAAACCCAGGGTTTGCCGTAAGTAAACCCGAGGATGAAAAATGTGCAAATGTGCAAATTGCGTGCACAACAGTGATGGGGAGAGGATGATGAATGTTGGTATATTTATAATATTATAATTATATAATATATTGATTATTAGATATTTATATAATAATTACTATTATATTACAACTGTAATTCCACTTTCTTCGTCAACAAAAATATTTTGCAATTTGCACATTTGCACATTTCTGTTATTTTTCCTGGTTTATATAACAGAGGGACGGATTCTGATAGATTCCAGAAAGGATGTCGTGAGTGCTTGAAGTGACACGCTTATCGTACGGTCATGTGGAAACATCCCTGCTTTACCTCATATTTAATAAAGCAGCGTTCTTGTTCGCGCATATCACGCAACACTTCGGAGAGTACGTATTTCAAGGTGTCGTTACGCACCTGACGGCGATGGGGCCCACTCGGATTTTCTATCGTCTCGTAACGATTGTAGCAGATGTCGAAGGTAGTGCCGTAAAGGTGGCAGGAGTTTTCCGTCGCGTTTCCGTTAAAACGTCGCAGACGAGCTACATCTTCTTGAGTGCGCAGCACGCTGGTAACTATCAGACGATGAAGAGGAACGCCTTTTACATAAAGGCTGTCAAAGAATGCCTGACCTATATCCTGTAAAAGGATGGCAGCACGAGGCACCAAATAAGGAATGCTTTGACTCAACTTGTCAACGTGATAATATGGAGAACTGTCAATGTAAACGAGTTCTTTCTTTCGAGATTCGGCATCGGCCCTGTTCTTTACGGGGAGAACACCCCATTGCTGGGCGGCAACAAGCTGTACGGCATTGGTATCGGGGAAAGCCTCCTTATAGCTGGGCACGGAAAGGATACGATGAGGCTTTTCAGACTTTGACGGCAATGCAACTGTCAATGTTGTCTCGTCAGCGGGCTCTTCCTTAGAGGAAGCGAAGTCTGATGCCCCAGCCACTTCAGGAAAGGTCCATCGAACAGCAGCCAGCAGCAATATGACAACAATATAGCCAAGCAAATATCTCTTTTTAGTCAGTTCCATCAAAAAAATTCCATTTCGGGTGCAAAGATACAATTTTTTTGCGTAACTTTGCAAGCAAAATTCAAATATGTATTCAGTTTGATAGAAAAACATATTATACTCGAAGACATTGACACCGTTGTTTTCTATGGTGTCGGTAATAGTCATCTGCAAATCATCAGGTCACTATTTCCCAAGTTGCGCATTGTGGCTCGCGATAATGTTATTCGCGTTTTGGGCGATGAACAACAGATAGCAGCGTTTGAAGAAAACATTGAAACGATACGGAGACATGTACTGAGATTCAACTCTTTACGCGAAGAAGATATTCTAGACATTATTAGAGGCGGGCGCGCTAAGGAAGTCCCCGATGATGTGGTGGTATACTCCATGTCAGGGCGTCCTATCAAGGCCCGTTCTGACAATCAGCAACGACTTATAGAGGCTTATAAGCAGAACGACATGGTGTTTGCTGTTGGGCCTGCAGGTACGGGTAAGACCTATTTATCAATAGCCTTAGCTGTGAAAGCTTTGAAAGATAAGACGGCAAAAAAGATTATTCTGTCGCGACCGGCCGTAGAAGCTGGTGAGAAATTAGGCTTCCTACCTGGAGACATGAAAGACAAAATCGATCCCTACCTGCAGCCGCTCTATGACGCTTTGGAGGATATGCTACCACAGGTAAAACTGCAAGATATGATGGAGAAGCACATCATCCAGATTGCGCCGTTGGCCTTTATGCGAGGCCGCACACTTAACGATGCCGTCGTCATTCTGGATGAAGCACAGAACACGACGCCTGCACAGCTTAGGATGTTCTTGACACGAATGGGCTGGAACACAAGGATGATTATTACTGGCGATATGACGCAGATAGACCTGCCCCGATCACAAAAGTCGGGGCTTATTGAAGCCTTACATATATTAAATAATGTAGAAGGAATCGGTGTGGTTAATCTAGATGTTCGTGACATCGTGCGACACAAACTGGTGACGCGCATCGTCAATGCCTATGAAGAATACGACAAAGATTATAACAACAATAAAAATGAAAGCATTAACAAAAACTGAGTTCCAATTCGAGGGACAAAAGAGTGTTTATCACGGCAAAGTCCGTGATGTCTATAACATTAATGACGACTTAATGGTAATGGTCGCTACAGACCGTATCTCGGCGTTCGACGTAGTTCTGCCTAAGGGCATTCCCTTCAAAGGCCAAGTGCTAAACCAGATTGCAGCGAAGTTTCTGGATGCAACAACGGATATTTGTCCAAACTGGAAACTTGCAACACCCGACCCGATGGTGACAGTAGGCCTGAAGTGTGAAGGCTTCCGTGTAGAAATGATTATCCGCTCCATTCTAACCGGGTCAGCCTGGCGCGAGTACAAGAACGGCTGTAGGGAACTGTGTGGCGTGAAACTGCCTGAAGGCATGAAGGAGAATGAGCGATTCCCAGAACCCATCATAACGCCGACAACCAAAGCTGACGAAGGTCACGACATGAACATCTCAAAGGATGAAATAATTTCACAGGGAATCGTCTCGGCTGAAGACTACGCCGTAATGGAAGACTACACCCGAAAAATATTTGCACGAGGACAGGAGATTGCAGCCAAGCGTGGATTGATTCTTGTTGACACAAAATATGAGTTTGGCAAACGCGATGGTAAAGTTTACCTCATTGACGAGATACACACACCTGACTCTAGCCGCTATTTCTATGCTGACGGCTATGAGGACAAACTCGCTAAAGGCGAGCCTCAGCGTCAGCTTTCGAAAGAATTTGTACGTCAGTGGCTTATCGAGCACAATTTCATGAATGAGCCGGGACAAGTGATGCCCGAGATTACCGACGAGTATGCAGAAAGTGTCTCTGAACGCTACATCGAGTTGTACGAGCATATTATAGGCGAGAAATTCAACAAGGCAGAAGAGGCTGGAGACATTGCTGCCAGAATTGAGAAAAACGTCAGCAACTACCTGAAAACCAGATAAATGTATAAACAGGAAGAAATAAAACCCTACAACGATGGTGAGAAAGTCTGTCAGGTGGAGCAAATGTTCGATAACATTGCACCTACTTATGACAAGCTGAACCATCGTTTGTCATGGGACATCGACCGCAGATGGCGTCGCAAGGCAATTGATATGCTGGCTCCGTATAGTCCAAAGACGATGCTCGACATCGCTACTGGTACAGGAGATTTCGCCATCCTTGCCGCGCAGTTACTCCATCCCGACCAGATAATTGGTGTCGACATCAGCGAAGGTATGATGGAAATTGGTCGAAAAAAGGTGGAGACGGCGGGACTGTCGGATATTATTTCTTTCACTAAGGAGAACTGCCTCAGCCTAAGCTATCAAGACGAAACATTTGATGCGGTTACAGCAGCCTTCGGCATTCGCAATTTTGCCAATCTGGATCGCGGACTGTCTGAGATGTGCCGTGTATTGCGCAAGGGTGGCCACCTGAGCATCGTCGAGCTAACCTCACCCGTTTCATTCCCCATGAAGCAGCTCTTTCATGTCTATTCTCATACTGTGCTGCCTGCCTACGGACAAATCATTAGTAAAGACACAAGTGCCTACTTATATTTGACAAAGACTATCGAGGCCTTTCCACAGGGTGAACAAATGGAAGGCATTTTAAAGAAGGCAGGATTCAGCAAGGCAAGCTTTAAGCGCCTCACCTTCGGCATCTGCACGATGTATTTTGCAACCAAATAAAACATGAACACATGGATAAGTATGGATTAATCGGCTACCCCTTAGGCCACTCGTTCTCTATAAGCTACTTCAACCAGAAGTTTGCTGATGAGGGTATCAACGCGAAGTATGAAAACTTCGAAATCATGAGCATTGACCAGCTACAGGAGATACTTGACACGAACACAACGCTGCGCGGTCTCAACGTCACAATCCCGTATAAGGAGAAGGTAATAGAGTTCCTTGACAGTATTACGCCCGAAGCTCAGGCCATTGGTGCCGTTAACGTCATCCGCGTCATTCACGAAGGTAAGAATATCAAATTGAAAGGGTATAATAGCGATGTCATTGGGTTTACGCAAAGTATTGAGCCGATGCTCGACAAAAAATGGCACAAGAAAGCATTGATTCTTGGTACAGGTGGCGCATCGAAGGCAATTAATTATGGTCTGAAGTCGCTGGGATTAGAAACGGTATTTGTCAGCCGTTACCAACGTCCCGGAACTATACAGTATGAAACCATTACCCCAGAAGTAGTCAAGGAGTACAACGTCATCATCAATTGTACACCTGTGGGAATGTACCCCCATAGTGAGGAATGCCCACCTCTGCCATACGAAGCAATGGACTATCATACGATTCTCTACGACCTCATCTACAATCCAGACGAGACCCTCTTCATGAGAAAAGGCCGTGAGCAGGGAGCCGAGGTAAAGAACGGCTTGGAAATGCTACTCCTACAAGCTTTCGCTTCCTGGGAGTTCTGGCATGAGAAGTAACTTTTGAAGCATGGACAATAAAGCAACGAAAATTATGTTAGGGGCCATCGCTACCATCTTGGCGATGTTCCTGCCACACATCATCGGCGCCGACGAAGCCGTTGCTGAGCTATTACCTTATATATATGGTGGCACCTTCGGCACACTGATTGCCAGCGGACTGCTGACTGACAACAAAAATCGCGCAGAGCAAAAGAAACTGTTGTCAGAACGTAAGCAGGACATCCAGCAGTTGGCTGACCGATATAATGACGCCATACACCAAATGGAACTGGCCTTTGAAACCCGAAAGCAAGTCATGTTCATAGGCACGAAGGCTGCTAAGAGAGAGTATTCCGCATTATACGAGGAAAACAAGGAAAAATTCCTGGAAGAGTGCAAGACTATACAGAAAGATTGGAAAGCACGGACAGCCAAAGTGTTTGCCTTCAAGAGCTATTGGAAGAAACTCATCGCTGCCGGTATCCTCTTGCAGCTCGTATGCTGTAACTACACCATGGCGTCGATGGATGATTTGCAGGACGAGCAATCAACGGCACTAATGAAGGATGTTGATGAGAAAGTGTGGACTGCTAGGGATATTCCCATGCCCCATTTGGAGGACGCCTCGCGCTATGTGTCGAACCCCGACGGCATCGTGACGGCAGAGACGGAACAGAAGCTGAATGACATTCTCAAGGAGATGGACGACAGCTTAGACATTGAATCTGTCGTAGCCATCGTTAACCACGTAGAGAATCAAGACATTTTCCGCTTTGCCCAGGACATCTTTGATACCTACCACGTAGGCAAGAACGACCGCGGACTGGTCATGGTGCTGGCATACGGCGACCACTTGTTTCGCAGTCATACCGGACGTTCGTTAGAGAGCGACCTCACGGATGCTGAGTGCTCGCGACTTCAGAGCGAGTATCTGGTGCCGAGTATGAAGGCCGAAATGCCCGACAGCGGTATGCTCTACCTGACGCAGGCCATCTATAACCTACTGCGGCACAAGGAGATGCCCGTCATGTCGCCGTTAGTAACTCCACAGGCTAACGACGATTTAGGCACTCTTCCCATCTACGGAATTTTCACCGCCTTCTGGGCGCTATTCTTCCTCTATATTGCCCGACGCTACGGTATGTTAACCATAGGAGCTGCGCTGGCAGCCAACCCCTTCATCGAAGAGGCTGCCTTTGTCGTAACAAGCGGCGGTGGCTTCGGCGGCGGCGGTTTCAGTGGCAGCGGAGGAGGCAGCTTCGGCGGAGGCAGCTCTGGTGGCGGTGGTGCCACGTCCAGCTGGTAACGGAAAGCTCGTAAAGAAAGATTGAAAAAAGTATTAATCATTAAACATAAGAAAAGATGAAACTGACAAAAGGAACCATCGGAATCATTGCAGCTGTGGTCGTTATCGCCATGTGGGCTGCCAGTGCTTACAACTCAATGGTGAGCGAACAGGAGAACGCCACCACTGCCCTGGCCAACGTACAGTCGGCCTACCAGCGTCGTGCCGACCTCATTCCCAACTTGGTAGAGGTTGTCAAGGGCTATGCCGAGCACGAGAAGGGAACCTTCGAGGCTGTGGTCAACGCACGCGCCAAGGCTACGCAGATTACCCTCGACCCTACCAATCTGACACCTGAGAAACTGCAGGAGTACCAGAAGGCACAGGGAGAACTGGGTGCTGCCTTGGGTCGTCTGATTGCCGTACAGGAGAACTATCCCGACCTGAAAGCGAACGAGAACTTCAAGGATTTACAGGTACAGTTAGAGGGCACCGAAAACCGCATCAATGAGGCTCGCAACAAGTTCAATGCCGTTGTTCAGCAGTACAATGTCGTCATCCGCTCGTTTCCTAAGAATATCCTGGCTGGCATATTCGGTTTCGACAAAATGAACAAGTTCGAGGCTGAGACTGGTGCCGAAAGTGCTCCCAAAGTAAAATTCTAAGTGGTGATGGACAACAGATACATGCAACGTGGCGTGAGTGCCGCCAAGGAGGACGTACACGCAGCCATCAAGAACATTGACAAGGGTCTCTACCCGCAGGCCTTCTGTAAGATTATTCCAGATATCTTGGGCGGCGACCCAGAATACTGCAACATCATGCACGCCGACGGTGCCGGAACCAAGTCGTCGCTGGCTTATATGTACTGGCGCGAGACAGGCGACCTCAGCGTCTGGAAAGGCATTGCCCAGGACGCCATCGTCATGAACACCGACGACCTACTCTGTGTGGGCGCTGTCGACAATATTCTTGTTTCATCAACCATCGGGCGCAACAAGATGCTCATCCCTGGTGAGGTCATATCAGCCATCATCAACGGCACAGACGAACTGCTGCAGGAACTACGTGAAATGGGCATCGGCATCTATCCCACAGGCGGCGAGACAGCCGACGTGGGCGACCTTGTACGTACCATTATCGTCGACTCTACCGTTACCTGCCGCATGCGTCGCAGCGATGTTATCGACAATGCCAATATCCGTCCTGGCGACATTATCGTAGGACTCTCCTCAACAGGACAGGCCACCTACGAGAAACGGTATAACGGCGGTATGGGCTCCAATGGCCTGACAAGTGCCCGCCACGATGTCTTTGCCAAATATCTGGCAGAGCGCTATCCTGAGAGCTACGACCACGCCGTTCCTGACGACCTTGTCTACAGTGGCAAATATAGACTAACGGATGTCGCCGGCGGATTACCCGTCGACATGGGGCAGCTCGTACTCTCGCCTACACGCACATACGCTCCCGTCATCAAGCGCCTGCTAGACCAGCTTCGCCCTGAGATTCACGGCATGGTCCATTGTACGGGTGGCGCCCAGACCAAGGTTCTCCACTTCGTCGGCGACAACTGCCGCGTCGTCAAGGACAACATGTTCCCTGTGCCGCCCCTCTTCCAAGCCATCCATGAATGCTCAGGCACCGACTGGCGCGAGATGTATCAGGTGTTCAATATGGGACACCGTATGGAAATCTACGTCCGTCCAGAACTGGCAGAACAAATTATTTCCATTTCAAAATCGTTCAATATCGATGCACAGGTTGTCGGTCACATTGAGGAGGGCAAGAGGAGTCTAACAATACAAAGTGAATTCGGACGTTTCGAATATTAAAGTTAACTGTCTTTGATGCACTAAGTCCAAAGAAAGCAACACTTCCCACACTTTTCATACCCACGTCGAGTACGAGAAGTATGGGAAGTGATGTTTTTTTAGAGATTTATGAGCAGTCGTGAAATTTACATGAGCACTTCAAAAAATTCAGCGACGTAGGGCGAGATTGTAATTGTAGTACTCCTTGTTGCCAGTAATCTCATTGATGACGCGAATGAAAGGCGGGAAGTTTACATCTTCAGCATCAGCAATGCCTTTGGTCTCAAGAATGACTAGGCCCTGAAGGACACCCCCATAGGTGTCGAGTTCGAAATATTGCCCCGACCAAATAAAACTCTGTCGGTGCTTACTAATAGAATTGCGATAAGGGTCAGCCTGCTGAAGGAGTGACTCGTAGAGGGCATTTTCGACTTGTCGTTCAGTTTCAATTTGCTCGCCGGGAGCAGTACGTTTTTTTGTGTTGTGGATATTGACAATCTTGCCACTGAGCCACGTCCTGCGACGGAGTCTGACTTCGGTTCCAGGTTCGCTGACGAGATAGGTTTGGAGAATGTCGCTGTCTATGGTCTCTGGTAGTTGACCAATCACCTCAACAAGATATTTGCGCTCCTCGGTGACAGGCTGCGGCAGGCCGAGAACGTTGGAAATCTCACGGATAACGCGCTGCATCTTGCGTTCAAAGTCGTCGTGGTTGTTGATGACGCGCAAGTGAGGATGACCAGACCACGCCTTGATAACTTTCTTGTCTAGTTCTCGGGCAATGCGTAATCCCTCCTCGTCAGCTTTCTCGTATCGGGTAGAGTTGGTGGCGGTGGTATAGTATTGCTCTGCTCCATCAGCTGCCGACACCAAGTGGAGTACGGCGTCGTATCGTTCACGCAATTGGTTACTGTTGACACCAGTTTGGGATGTTATGTCTTCCCACTCTTGAGGCGACATGTATGCAGAGATGTCCATCGTCCCACGGTCACAGACAATGAGAACGGGTTTTTTACAGACGGAAGCCAGACGTTCAAACTGGTTTTCCAATGTCAATTGGGTCTCAAGTATAGCTCGCTCACCTTCAAAGTACAGTTGACGGTTGGGAGTGAGATAATTCCAACCAGCAAGACTGTAGATCGTAGGTACTTCAGGCACGCAGAACACTCTGAACCCCAAGCTATTGAAATGATCTATAACACGAACCAACGCCGTGGTTTTACCGGCGCAAGGACCACCAGTGAGGACGATTCTCTTCATCATATAATTAGACTCTATTTCAGTTAGATGCAATTAACACCTCAGCACCAAGTATCAGCAGGCTTAATACGAAGCCAATGGCAACCTTGGGCGTGAGGTTTCGGACATACCAGCCTAAGCGAACGTGCTCCATCTTCATTAAAGCAAGTCCGCTTGTTGAACCAATGCTAAGCAGACATCCACCGACGGCTGTTGATAAGGCAATGACTTTCCAGTAAGCACCATTCTGAGTGAAGCAGGCGATGTAGTCGCTATCAGCCCACTGGCCAATCGTATCGACCTCGACAACAGGATAGAGTGAAATATCGGTAACGGCAATGGTGAAGGTGTCGACAACGCCACTGAGCAGACCTGAGACAACACCAACGACCCAGATATTATGAATATTATAGTCTATCCACGCTGAGATGTCGCCCAATACACCAGTTTCTGTCATCACGCCCATCCCCATCATAATGCCCATAACAAAGAGAATTTGTTGGATGGTACCATACTGGATGGCACGTGGAATGCGACGCTGAGCCATTTGGTCTGCATCGTAGAGTTTGCGGTTGAATGCTTCGTTGACCACCCAAAGGACACTAAGCACGCATAGAGCACCAAGGAATGGTGACAACTTTGTGATATTGTGGAAAGTGGGTATGAACCACAATCCGCCTATACCTACCAGGAGCATCACGAAGCGCTGCCAGCGATTTAAGTTGGTATCATCGCCACGAAACGGTGGAGCCGTCCACTCTGTGTCAAGACTACGTGGCAGCTGACAGTCGATGAGTATGGTTGGAACAGCCCAAGCAACAATAGCAGGAAGAGCCAGATACTTTGAGAAGTTGGTAGCCGAGACGGCACCGTCGCCCCACAGCAGTAGCCCAGTTGGGTCTCCGATAACGGTAAAGCTACCACCGCAGTTTGCGGCCAGCACGATAGCAGCACCTATTAACATACGCTGGCGACGACTGCTGATGACGTTATGCATGATAACAAGCATCATAGTGGTTGTCGTCAGATTGTCAAGATTAGCAGAAAGGATAAATGTGATGGACGTTATTGTCCACAAGAACCGTTTCGAACTGTGTGTGCGTATCCATTCCGTAACGAAATCAAAACATCCGTTATTATTCAAAATCTCAATGATAGTCATCGTGGCCAGAAGGAACATCACGATGCTGGCTGCACGTCCCACGTACCTCAAGAAGATATTGTCGTAGATGAATACTTTGACCATTTCGCTCGATGCCGCACTTCCCGTCAAAAATTCGGAATACTCATGTGGATGCTGCTGCATCACAAAATCGGCCCCCCAGCAAATATAGACCACCCACCCTACCGTACCGAGGAATATGGCGATGGCAGCCTTATTTACACTGGTAAGATGACTTGTTGAAATCAGCAAGTATCCGAGAATGAGCATTATAACGATTATTAGTGTCATCTTTCAGAATGTTCCTTTATTGGTTTACTTCACTTCTTTTACGGATACGTTATACCAGAAGAGCGAGCCTTGACGCCATACAGGCCACGCGCTTATTTGTCATGTTACGGATATCATAGCGGCAAGTGTCTTTCTTACGGTAGACGACTTGGTAGTATAGTCTGAATATAGCCTTTGAATAGTTTGTACTGTCCTTCCTATAAGGCGAGTATACCATCATAGCAAGATCTACACGCCCGGCAATGACATCGCCGGCAATGTTTGTCCACGTATTAGAACTAAAAGTAAATGGTATTCCAAGTCGCTTCATCAGCTCGTTTGTGAATTCCACGTCGTAGCCACTTGGCTTTCCATTCTCGTCAATGTATTCCATTGGTGGATAGTCCATATCTATTCCAAACAGCAGCGGATGCTCCTTGGAATAGTCATTAACAGCAGCTTCGGCTCCTAAAACAATTGCCGAAAAAATGACCAGTATGATGTATTTACACAGCCGTATTTTCACATTTCTAGTTATGGCTTATTATTGACGTTTGCAAAGATACAAAAAAAAACAGTCACAACAAATAATTTGAAAAAAAAAACGCCCGTCATGCTATGTTTTTGCACGACGGGCGATATTTTTTAGCCTCCGAAGTTATCATACATAATGCTTTCGGACTCTACGCCGAGTGAGTCGAGCATAGAGACAACGGCCTTCGACATGGGGCCAGGACCGCACATGTAGTACTCGATATCCTCGGGTGCCTCGTGGTCTTTCAGATAAGTGTTCAGCATGACCTGATGGACGAATCCCGGTGTGTACTTCACGCCTGCGGCATCGGCAGCGGGGTCTGGACGGTCGAGGGCCAAGTGGAAGTGGAAGTTGGGGTACTCCTTCTCCAGTCCCAGGAAGTCCTCGAGATAGAACACCTCGTTCAGGGCGCGTGCACCGTAGAAATAGTGCATCTCACGGTCGGTCGTGTGCAGCGTCTTCGTCATGTGCATAATCTGCGCACGCAACGGAGCCATACCGGCACCACCGCCAACCCATATCATCTCCTTCTTCGAGTCGAAGTGCGGGTGGAAGTCGCCGAACGGACCACTCATAATCACCTTGTCACCAGGCTTCAGCGAGAAGATGTACGACGAAGCAATACCTGGGTTCACGTCCATGAAGCCGCTCTTGTCGGCCTTGAATGGCGGTGTGGCAATACGGACGGTCAGCATGAACACGTCGCCCTCTGCAGGATAGTTGGCCATTGAGTAGGCGCGGATGGTGTCCTCTGGGTTCTTACACTTCAGCTGGAATAGTCCGAACTTCTCCCAGCTGGGCAGGTACTCGTCGCCAATCAACGACTTGTCGAAATCCTTGTCGTAGTCGATGCAGTCGAACTTTGGAATCTTAATCTGAGCATACGAACCTGGCAGGAAGTCCATGTGCTCACCAGCAGGCAGCTGAACCTTGAACTCCTTGATAAACGTAGCCACGTTCTTGTTGCTGATAACGGTACACTCGTACTCCTTGACGCCAAGGACAGACTCGTCGACGTGAATCTTCAGATCGCCCTTCACTTTGCACTGGCAGCCTAAGCGCCAATGGTCCTTAATCTGCTTGCGGGTAAAGTGAGGCTTTTCAGAGTCGAGGATCTCGCCACCGCCCTCAAGTACCTGTACTTTACACTGGCCGCAACTGGCCTTACCACCACAGGCAGAAGGCAGGAAGATGCCATTCTGGTTCAATGTAGCCATCAGGTTGTTGCCCTGAGGTACGTTCAGCACCTTATCACCATTTACTGTAATATTCACATTACCGCTGGGGCTGAGATACTTCTTAGCCACCAACAGAATAATCACCAAGAGGAGTATGACAATGAGGAATACTCCAATGCTATATGCTATAAACTGTGCCATACTTCCAATCAGATATTAAGTCCACTAAAACACATCATCGCCATAGCCATGAGGCCCACGGTGATAAACACGATGCCGAGGCCCTGCAGGGGCTTGGGAACGTCGGAGTACTGCATCTTCTCACGGATGGCACCCATAGCCACGATGGCTAATGTCCAGCCGATACCTGAGCCGAAGCCGTAGACCATAGCGTCCCAGATTGAGGTGATGGCCTGCGAATTGGTGGGCTCCATGAGGATGCGCTGCTGCATGAAGAGCGAAGCACCCATGATGGCGCAGTTCACGGCAATCAGCGGTAGGAAGATACCTAAGGCAGCATAGAGCGATGGCGAGTACTTCTCGACTGTCATCTCCACCAGCTGCACCATACCAGCAATCACGGCGATAAAGAGGATAAACGACAGGTAGCTCAGGTCGACGCCCTCAGCGAGGCAGTCTGGACCAAGCACCTTGGTCTGTAACAGATAATTGACGGGGACGGTAACGGTCAGCACGAAGGTGACAGCCATACCGAGACCCAACGAGGTCTTCACAGTCTTCGACACAGCAAGGTAGGAACACATGCCGAGGAAGAAGGCGAAAATCATATTGTCCACAAAGATGGACCTGAACAGTAATGATATTGCGTGTTCCATAACTTACTTCTCCTTATAAAAATATGCACGATGAACCCAAATCACACAACCGACGAGGATGAGCGCCATAGCCGGCATCGTCATCATACCGTTGTTCACATAGCCGAAGTCGTAGCAGGCGTCGGGGATAATCTGGAAGCCTAAGAGCGAACCACGTCCGAGGAACTCACGAACGGCACCCACGATGACAAGAATCATGGCGTAGCCTAAACCGTTGCCTACACCGTCGAGGAACGAAGGCCAGGGCTTGTTCTGCATGGCAAATGCCTCGAGGCGGCCCATCAGGATACAGTTGGTGATAATCAGACCGACATACACAGAGAGCTGGACGCTGACATCGTAGGCGAAAGCCTTCAGAATCTGCGAGACGATAGTTACGAGAGCGGCCACAACCACCAGCTGCACCACAATACGTATGCGGTTAGGAATGGTGTTGCGGATAATCGAAATAATCACGTTCGCAAAGGCGGTGATTACGGTCACGGCGAGTCCCATCACAATGGCAGGCTTCAGCTGCGCTGTGACGGCGAGTGCCGAGCAGATACCCAATACCTGTCCGAGAATCGGGTGGTCGAGGTTCAACGGATTAGTGAAAACCTCCTTATTTTGTTTACTGAATAATGCCATAGTTTACTCCTCCTCTGCTTTAGTTTCAACAGTTGTGGAATCAGCAGGTTCATCCTTTACACATTGTGTCTTCACAAACAATTGTACGAAGCGCTTGCCAGCGTCCTTCAAACCTGCCTTAATCATATCGTTCACACCATTAGAAGTCAGGGTAGCACCTGTCACACAGTCAACCTGCGTCGTGGGGTCTTCCACCTTCTTCACTACCGAGAGAGCCACTTCGCTACCATCTTCAGGGTTCACGAAGACCTTCTTGCCAATGAACTTCTCCTGCCAAGCCTGAGAATCCTTGATCTCTGCACCCAGGCCAGCTGTCTCACTTTCATGGTTGAAGTAAGCACCATAGACAACGGGGTCCTTATCACCATGAATGGAGATATAGCCGCTGATACCGCCCCAGAGTCCCATGCCTTTCATGGAAACAACGAGAATATCCTCGCCATTGATTTCACATGAATAATACTTCTGGCCATCAATCTCACCCTCACTCTTCACGACCTCGGCATACTTGGCCTCGGCCTCAGCACCGTCCAGGTCACGGATGTTAAGCGAATAGAGAATCTGCTTCTTCACGTCGAGAGCCACGTTAGCGTCCTGCATGGGTTTCAAAGCCTGATAGACGAAGGCCAGCAGGAAGGCCACGATGACAACGAGTATCGCGCTATATATAATAATGTACGCGTTAGAGTTTGTATTCAGTTTCATTTGGTACCTCCTCTCTTTAAACGTTTCGAGATATTGCGCTCAACGATGAAGTGATCAATCGTCGGAGCAAACATATTACCAAAGAAGATGGCGAGCATCATGCCCTCAGGATAGCCGGCATTCATCACACGGATGATAATAGCCATAGCACCAATCAGGAAACCGTAGATGTACTGGCCAGTAGTGGTGCGGCATGAGGTGACAGGGTCGGTAGCCATAAACACAGCTCCGAAAGCGAAGCCACCCATCACGAAGTGATGCCACCATATCATGCCCTGCCCCGTCTGCTCGAACAGCAAGGCGAAGGCGATACCGCCGAGAAAGACACTCAGCATCGTGCGCCACGATGCGATGCCCATCCACAGCAGCATAGCCGCGCCGATGGCGATGGCAACGAGACTGGTCTCACCAATAGAACCTGGTATGAATCCCAAAGCCATATCGAGCATTGACGCATCGGGCGTGATGTTCTGTGCCAGCTGACCGAGCGGTGTGGCAGCGGTGAATCCGTCGGGCAGGTCGTTGCCCAGGCCGAATATGCTGTTCTGAGCCACCCAAACTGTATCGCCAGTCATCTTCGAGGGATATGCGAAGAACAGGAACATTCGGGCTGCGATAGCAGGATTGAAGATGTTCATACCAGTACCGCCGAAGATTTCCTTACAGAAGATGACCGAGAAGGCACAAGCCAGAGCCAGCATCCACAACGGACAGCCGATAGGTATAATCAGCGGTATAATGAAACCCGAGACGAGGTAACCCTCCTGAATCTCCTCACCTTTCCACTGTGCCCAGGCAAACTCAATGCCGAGGCCGACGATGTAGCTGACGAGAATCTTGGGCAGCACGGCCAGGAAGCCGTAGCAGAAAATCTCGAGGAACGAGGCGCTCTCGAGGGTGCCTGCCGCAAGGTAGTTCTGGTAGCCGATGTTGTACATACCGAACAGCATGGCAGGTATCAGGGCGATGACCACCATACTCATGATGCGCTTCGAATCAATGGCATCGTGAATATTCACGCTGCCTGCCTTCGCTGTGTCGTTGGGCACATAGAGGAAGGTCTCGAAGCCGTCGAACACCGAATGGAAGGCATGCAGCTTGCCACCCTCCTCGAAGTTCGGCTTTATCTTATTGATATAATTTCTTAATGCTGACATAGTTATGCGTTTTCTTTACGTAAAACATTCAGGCCTTCACGCACGATGCGCTGCAATTCGAGTTTCGAGCTATCCACGAACTCCGCCAGAGCAAAGTCCTCGGGAGCCACTTCGTAGATACCCAGAGCCTCCTGACGGTCAATGTCGCCAGAGATGATAGCCTTGATGAGATATTCACCATAGATGTCCATTGGCAGCACCTTGTCGTACTCACCGCTCATGATGATGTGGCGCTCGCCGCCTTTTACTCGCGCATCGAGCGCATACTCCTTTTTGCCACAGAGCCACGAGAAGTAGCTGCGGCTCACCGAGAACTGCTTCAGGCGCGGCATGATCCATCCCAGCATTTCGTCGGTATCATCACCCTCGGGAATCACCGTAATCTCGCTGCTATGTGCTCCAAGGAAGCCTTCTTTTGTCGTGGGCTTGCCCGTCAGCACATTACCATTGATGATACGCACGCGTTTTGAAGCGTCATAGCTGTTTGACAATAGCGTAGAGAGTTCCTCGCCCACCAGCATGTCCACGTATGCCGGAGCCTTGACCTCGCTGCCGCAGAGAGCCACCGTGCGTGTCAGGTTCACCTTGCCCGTATTGAACAGACGGCCGATAAAGAGCACAACCGTGGGGTCGCCGATGGTCCACACCACCTCGCCCTTGTTCACCGGGTCAACATGATTCACCTGCACACCAACGTTACCTGCCGGGCACTTCCCGACGAAGACATTTACCTCAGCATCCTTCATATTGGTAAGAGCCGAACCCTCTCCCACGCCGAGATAAGTCTTGGCAATCTTCGACAGGGCCGTAAGACCAGTCTGGAAGTCCTGCTCCTGTCCTTTCACCTCATACTCGAAGTTGCAAGCCAAAGGCTTGTCACGGAGGGCAGAGACGAAGATAGCCTTCGGCATCACCGACGGATTGGTGGAAACGGCATAAGGCAGCTGGTTGATGTAGCCAAACAATCCTGCTGCGAGCAGCGCTTCCATCACGGCTTTCCCGTCAAGACTGCTGACGTCTTTCTTGCCATAGTCTACAAAGCTCTGCTGGGCGTCGGCTTCCACCTTTACGCATAGCACTTTTCTACGTTCGCCACGTTCCACCGCCACGACTTTACCGCTGACGGGCGAGGCAAACTTCACTTCGGGAAACTGCTTGTTGACGAACAAGGCCTCCCCGGCTTTGACGATATCACCCTCTTTCACCACCACTTTCGGAGTCACTCCCTCGAAGTCGTCGGGCACCAACGCATAGCGTCCGTTCGACTTCAGCTGGATTTTTTTCTCCTGAGCCTGGCCTTGCAGATGAATGTCTAAGCCTTTACACAACTTAATAACATTTGCCATTTATATAAATGTTTGAATTGAATATCCAAGGGTTTAGCGACTGCAAAATTAATATTTTTTATGGATAAAACATGATTTTATCGGCAAAAAAGATGGTAATGATAAGAATTTGTAGTATTTTTGCAACACAATTCAGCGCACGAGCGTAAAAATTGCTATCTCCAACTGTCAACGAGTGAGGATTCTTAAACATATCATCAATTGGGTTGTATGGACTTTGTTAGGTCTGTACGCAATTATCGTTATAGCAATTCATACCACATCTGTACAGCAATGGTTGGGCACCCATCTGGCAGAAGCCATCGGTAAAACTATAGGTACACAAGTATCTATTGGACGTGTCGACTTAGGATTTCTCAACCGTCTAATCCTTGACGACGTCGATATTAAAGACCAAAACCAGCGGCCAATGTTCAAAGCAGCCCGTATGACAGTAAAAATTGACTTGCCCCCCTTGGCATTAGGGCAAATTTCCATCTCGTCAGCACAAATATTCGGAGCTCACTTGAATCTCTCGCGACCTACGGCTTCATCGCCTCTCAACATCCAGTTTGTAATCGACTCACTTGCATCTCGCGACACAACAGCCAGCAAGCCACTTAATCTGCAAGTAAATTCCTTCATCGTACGTGGCTCGTCTGTCAGCTACGACCAGTGGGATGCGGCTCAAATTCCTAACAGGCTCAATCCTCATCATCTCAAGGCAACAGACATCAGTGCTTACATTATTCTGAAAACTCTCACCGATGACAGCCTCAATGTCAATGTCAAGCGTATGTCAGTGATAGAACAGTCTGGCCTTTTTATCAAGAGACTGTCTTTCCTGTTGGCAGCAGGAAAACATGATGCCCAACTCCGGCAATTCAAGCTCCAAATGCCTGACACCCAAATACGAATTGATAGTCTCGGTGCCACATACGATAGTCATAAGCTGAATGAGTCACTCTGTCTCAAAGGACGTATAGACGACGCAAATATCACGCCATCAGATTTTAGGATTCTACTTCCTGAACTTAAAAAGTTTCAGCGAAGGATTAACCTCGTCACCGACTTCAGTTATGAGCATAACACCTTACAGATACCTCAGTTCAGCCTCACGTCAGGAAACGATCAGCTGGAGCTGCAAGCTAACGGTACCCTCATGCTACCCACTAATGGCAATCCTAAGACATGGAAGATGTCAGTAGACCAGCTGAAGATTGGCGATGAAGTGCTGGACTTTATTTCAAAGAATTTCATGGAGCTACCGCATCCTGTCCTCCAAATAGGAGATCTCCAACTTAAGGGAGCTTTCAACGGCGACACTGAAGGCAATATAAGTGCATTAGCAGATGTCTCAACCGACATAGGTAAAGCTATGACACGGTTCACCCTTAAGAACGACCGGCAGTTTGATGGTGCCGTCACGACCGATGGTCTTAACCTCAACCAGCTTCTCGAAAATGAAAAGTTAGGCATCATAGCGGCTGACTTGGCATTTAATGGTATCATGAAGGAGCTATTTTGTGTAAAAGGTGCCGTCAGCCGTTTCGACTTCGATAACGACAGCTATCGAGACATTAGTCTTGACGGAAGGTATGCCGATTCTCATTTGGCTGGCCATTTACAGATTAACGATCCGAAAGTGGCTGCCCAACTTGACCTTGACGTACATGCCAAAAGCCTGAAGGATGCCGTAGGTGCCGTCAGCATTCACCACCTGAGCCTACCTGAGAAGAGTTACCAGCTCGAATACTTACATATCAAGTCCGACTATGAAGAAGGCCGTCACCACATCACCCTTAACAGCGACTTTGCACATGCTGACCTCGTCGGACAGTTCGACTATACGACTCTGGCTCAAAGCGTTGCCAATGCCGTCGGTACGCGAATGCCGACACTGCCGGGATTACCACCTCTCAACAAGTCTGTCAACAACAACTTCACCTTACAGATGACCGTTGCAAAGACCGATTGGCTACAGAAATTACTCAACGTCAATGTAGACGTCACGCAACCACTGTCGCTCTCTGCGATTGTCAACGACAACAGCCAACTGATGAAGATTGACTTGCAAGCCCCAGGTTTTAGCTTTAATGATAGTCAATACAAGGATGCCTATGTACATGTTAATACGCCAACCGACACCATGACTATCGAAGCTGGCATTAGCCGCATACAGAACGACGGACTGCCATTACAACTTGACATCAACGGCTTTGCTGCCAACAACAATCTGCAGAGCACTCTACACTGGGACAATAACGACCAACAGAAGCCTGTCAGCGGCATTCTTAACGCTGCCACACAGTTTTATGTCAACAATCATGGATTAGCCGAAGCCCATGCGCGCTTTCTCCCCTCAACAGTCATCATCGATAACTCTAAGTGGCTCATAGAACCTTCTGACGTGCTTTATTCTTCTGAGCGGCTTTTGGTAGACCACTTCATCGTCCATAACAATCAACAATACATCACCATAGACGGAACGGCCTCCAAGCAACCTTCCGACACAGTCGTTGTAGACCTCAAAGGTGTAGAGGTTGCCTATATACTCGACCTTGTCAACTTCGATGCTGTCACCTTCTCAGGAAAGGCATCGGGAAGAGCCACCCTGTCTTCGGTACTGAACGCCCCCGACATGAAAGCCTCGCTCAGCGTCCATGACTTTAAATTCCAGGAAGGACGCATGGGCACGCTAAACGCACTCGTCAACTGGAACAAGCAGCAGAAGCAGATAGACATTCACGCTACGGCCAACGACGGTCCAGAAGCCATGACTTATATTGATGGTTACGTCTCACCAGAAAAAGATTTCATTGACTTAGGCATCTCGGCCCATGGCACCTATCTCGACTTTATGCACTCGTTTACTGAATCTTTCATTTCGCATATCACTGGACACGGTACGGGCGACGTCAGACTGGCTGGCCCGCTGTCAGCTATCAACCTTACGGGTGGTCTCGTCGTCAGCGGCGAAGCAACCATTACGCCGACAAACACCACCTACCAGTTGCGAAACGACACTATAACCTTGATACCCAACAAGATTCACATCGACCACCAACCACTCTACGATAAGTATGGGAACATTGCATATCTCAGCGGTGGTATTTTCCATGAAGATCTTACTAATCTGAGCCTCGACCTTAATGTCACCACAGACAAGTTCTTGGGATATGACTTCGATGACTTCGGCGACCAGTCCTTTTATGGAACAGTCTTTGCTGCGGGAAATGTCAATATCCGCATGAAGGGCGACGACGTTCATATTGATTGTCATGTAACGCCATTGAAGAACACCGTTTTTGTCTATAACGCTGCACAGACAGACGCCATCAACTCTCACGAGTATATCACCTGGCATGCAAACAGTCGTGATTCAGGCCAGGCGGCGTCAGACGCTCAACAGTCTGCATTAAGTTCTACCAATATCTATATGACGTTCCTCGTCAATGCCACCCCGGAGGCTACGATGCGCCTACTGATGGACGCCAAGACCGGCGACTACATCACATTGGCAGGGAATGGTACCATCCAGGCTTCCTATTACAACAAGGGAGCTTTCCAAATGCAAGGTATCTACACCGTCGAGACCGGCACTTACGATGTCACTATACAAAACATTATTAATAAGAAGTTCCAGTTTCAGCAAGGCGGCACCATCACCTTTGGCGGTGATCCTTATGAGGCGGCACTCAATCTGCAAGCTCTCTATACTGTCAACGGTGTCAGTCTTTCCGACCTCAATATCGGTAACTCGTTCTCTTCGAACACGGTCCGTGTCAACTGCCTCATGAATATTGGCGGTCAACCTATGTCACCACAAGTAACCTTCGACCTTGACATTCCCAACGTCAATGCTGACGAGAAACAAATGATACGCTCGCTACTCTCCTCTCAGCAGGAAATGAACCAGCAAGTACTCTATCTCTTAAGTATAGGACGTTTCTATAGTCAAGGACAGAACAACGCTGCGCAGCAGGAGCAGTTAGACCGTACATCCCTCGCCATGAACTCTTTCCTCTCCGGTACATTGTCAACACAAATCAACAACGTTCTAAACCAGATTCTAAGGAACAACAATTGGAACTTCGGTGCCAACATCTCTACAGGCACCGAGGGTTGGAACAATGCCGAATACGAGGGTATTGTCAATGGCCGTATGCTCAACAACCGTCTGCTCATTAATGGACAGTTCGGCTATCGTGACAACGCCACTCAAGCTTCACCCTCCTTTATCGGCGACTTCGACGTGCGCTACCTGCTTACCCCTAACGGCAACTACGCGCTGAAAGTCTACAATCAGACCAACGACCGCTACTTCACTCGCTCAAGTCTGAACACTCAGGGCATTGGCATCATTATGAAGAAAGACTTCAACAGTCTCGGCGATTTCTTCGGTATCAAGAAGAACGATAAAAATAGAAAAGAATGAAGAAGGGATTGATAGCATTGTCGCCCCTGGCGATTTTTATAGCGCTTTACCTCTTGACCAGCATCGTGGCAGGCGACTTCTATAAAGTTCCTATCACCGTAGCTTTCATGGCAGCTTCCGTCTATGCGGTCATCATCAGCGGCGGTCTTCCCCTCCATCAGCGCATCGACACGTTTTCACGCGGAGCCTCCACGGAACAGATGATGCTCATGATTTGGATTTTTGTCCTTGCCGGAGCCTTTGCCAGCTCTGCCAAAATAATTGGTTGTATCGATGCAACAGTCAATCTTACTTTATGGCTACTGCCACCACAGATGTTGTTGGCAGGACTATTCCTGGCAGCCTGTTTCGTATCACTCAGCATAGGTACAAGTGTGGGCACAATAGTGGCATTGACACCGATTGCCGCAGGAATAGCCGATATGACGGGTACTTCGCATGCCATGATGACAGCCATTGTTGTAGGCGGTTCGTTTTTTGGCGACAATCTGTCATTCATCAGTGACACCACAATAGCAGCCACACAGACACAGGGATGTCGTCTCTCCGACAAGTTCCGTGTCAACCTCTTTATGGTGGCTCCTGCTGCGCTCATCGTCTTTATCATTTATGTATTCATGGGAACAGACGTACAGGCACCTACCGACATCAAAGCCATTGAGCCACTCAAAGTTTTACCTTACATTGCAGTGCTGGTGACGGCCGTCTGCGGCATGAACGTAATGGCGGTGCTTACCATCGGCATTGTCCTGACCGGCATCATCGGCTTGATAGGAGGCTCCTACGACCTCTACGGATGGATGGGCGCTATGGGCGAAGGTATCGTTGGTATGGGCGAACTCATCATCATCACGATGATGGCAGGCGGTCTGTTGGCACTGATCCGTCATCAGGGAGGTATCGATTTCGTCATCCGTCTGATGACGCATCACGTCAGCAGCAAGCGCGGAGCCGAACTGTCCATAGCGGCACTGGTGTCCATCGTCAACGTCTGTACGGCCAACAACACGGTAGCCATCCTCACCGTCGGCGGCATTGCCAAGCAGATTGGCGACCGGTTCGGACTCGACAACCGCAAGTGCGCCTCCATCCTCGACACCTTCTCCTGCTTCTCGCAGGGCATATTACCCTACGGCGCACAAATCCTCATGGCGGCAGGACTGGCATCCCTGAACCCCATAGCCATCATACCATATTTGTATTACCCGATGGCTCTCGGTATTATCGCCCTGCTGGCTATCATCCTACGCTATCCAAGACAATACTCATGAATATCATTGAACGCAACTTTTTCCGTCTGCTACGTGCAGGAGCATTTGCAACAGACGAGACGATAGAGCCGCTTTCAGCATGGAAGTGGAACAGGCTTTTCCAGTTATCCGAGATGCACGATGTCTCACCTCTGGTATACGAAGGTATCAAGCGCTGCAGCAACCAGTTTTTCGTGCAAGTGCCTGAGCCTCTATTACAGCAGTGGAGCCAAGCAAAGATTCATAGTACCGAAGACAACGACCTGCTTATGTCAGACCATCTGACAAACCCCATTCTGAATCATCAGTTACAGAACATCCTGGACGCCGAAGATTCCAAGACGGAGACGCGCACTGCCCTACTCCACCTTTTAGGGATTGCTCGTTTTATACTAAACGCCGGCATCCCCGTCAAGCGCACTGTGGAGTTTGGCATCTTTCTCCGACAGTCTGGCAAGAATATAGACTTTGCCATGCTTAATGACTGGATCACGCGGTTGAAACTTGAGCAGATGGCCCAGCTGACGGCTGCTATCCTAATACGTACTCTGAATTTTACTCCCGAAGAGCTGCCATTCATGAAGCCACTTTCAGATGAACTGATGAATCAGCTCATCCGTAATATTTTCAGCCAGCGAAACTCACACGCTGAAGAATGGTATTTCTCTCAGGGCAAGGATATTTTCGTGCATACATCCAACTCGCAGGCTATGCTGTGGCATGTCCGCCGCTCGGCACAATACCTCAAGTATTATCCTTCTGAGGCTATGACCAATTTCTTCACAGCATTTGCTCACTCCCTGTCACACATTGAAGAGTAGTCCGACCTGATAGACGGCAGCAGAAACCACCCAAGCTATCATCGTGGTGTAGACCGCCGAGCAGCAAGCCCATTTCCATGAGCCAGTCTCATGTTTGATGGCAATAATCGTTGCCAGGCAAGGGAAATAGAGCAGCACGAACAGCAGGTAGGCATAGGCTACCAGTGGTGTGATGGTTTCGAACCCGCCCAAGACCCCCATCGTTGACGCTACGATTTCTTTTGCACCAACGCCAGCTATCAGCGAGACGTCCAATTGCCAATTGAATCCTTGCAGCAAGAACAGCGGCTCTATGGTCTGTCCCATTCTGCCGATAAAGCTTTCTGACAACGAAGGAGCGACACCCATCGTCCCGAAATATCCCAAGGCCCAGACAAGGATGCTGGCGACGAGGATGATGCCGCCCATTTTCTTCAGATACTCCTTTCCCTTCTCCCATGTGTGGCGACCGATGGCTTTTGCCGTAGGCCAGCGATATGGCGGCAGCTCCATCACGAAGGGCGTATCCTCGCCCTTGATGACCAGACGCGACAGGATGTTACTCACAATGACAGACATCAGAATACCTACACAATACAGCGAGATCATCACTAACGACTGGTATTTCTCTGCAAAGAAGAAGCCTGTTACCATTATATAGATAGGCAGGCGAGCCGAGCACGACATAAACGGTAATACCATCATAGTAATCAAGCGCGAACGTCGGCTCTCAATGGTACGGGTAGCCATCACGGCAGGCACGTTGCAACCGAAGCCCATCACCAGGGGGATAAACGACTTGCCGTGAAGTCCCATCTTGTGCATCAGGCGGTCCATAATGAAGGCGGCACGTGCCATATAGCCCGAGTCTTCCATCAGCGAGATGAAGAAGTAGAGTATCAGGATTTGCGGCAGGAACACAATGACCGCTCCTACGCCGCCAATAATACCGTCGACGAGCATAGAGCGCAATGGTCCGTCAGACATTGATGCACCTATCCATTCCCCCAACCAATTGACGCCTTCTTCTATCCAGTCCATCGGGTATTGCCCTAAGGAGAAGGTGGTCTGGAACATCACGTAGAGGATGAGGAAGAAAATGGGGAAACCAACGTACTTGTTCGACAGGACATTGTCTATCATGTGGGTGGTCTTATAAATATTCTCCTTTGTGCCCGTACGGAATCCGGCCTCAGTCAGAGCACCGTTGATAAAGCCATATTTGGCATCCATAATGGCCGTCTCAGCGTCGTTGTTCGTCTCTTCTCTGACACGGTTCTTGGCGTAATCGCACACCTTCTTCAGCCGCTCGTAGTCCTCGGGACGGTGCTCGTCAGCAAAGTGCTGGCCAATATACTGTGCGGCGTGGGTATCGCCCTCCAGCAGTTTGATAGCCAGATAGCGCGTAGAGTAGCGTTGGCGGATGTGTTCATCGGCTTTCAGGTATTTCTGGATATCGCTGATACCGCCCTCTATCTCGTGTCCATAGTTGATGTGGATATGTCGCGACGTTCCCTGAGTATTCTCATACACCTGAATGACGGCCTTGAACAGTTCTTTGACGCCCATACCAGTTTTAAACGATGTAGGCACCATCGGCATGCCAAAGAGCGTTGAGAGCGTCTTGAGGTCGACGTGGTCACCACGCCGTTCGAATTCGTCGTACATGTTCAATGCACAAACCATTCGGATATTCATATCTACCAGCTGTGTTGTCAGATAGAGATTGCGCTCCAGGTTCGAGGCGTCAACGACATTGATGACAACGTCGGGAGTCTGTTCCGTCAGATGCTGTCGCACATAGAGTTCTTCAGGCGAATAGCACGTCAGCGAATAGGTGCCTGGCAGGTCGGTCAGCGAGAAGTCGTAACCGAAGAACTGAGCCTTAGCCACGGTGGCATCGACGGTCACCCCGCTGTAGTTGCCGACGTGGGCATGGGCGCCCGACGCATAGTTGAACAGCGACGTCTTACCGCAGTTGGGGTTGCCCACTAAAGCGACGTTCAGGTGGCGGCGAGCACGAAGGGCCTCATGAAGACTCTCCCCCGTCCCCTCCCTGTGAGGGAGGGGCGTGATGACCTCGCCGTCAGACATATTCCCCCCCTCCCTTACAGGGAGGGGATGGGGGTGGGTCTGTTGGGTCTGTTTTACAACCTCTATCATATCGGCTTCCTGGTGTCTCAGCGACACCTCGTAGCCCATAATCTGGTATTTCACGGGGTCTTGCAGCGGTGCGTTAAGCAACACCTCAACGCTTTGTCCCTTAACGAAGCCCATCTCAACGATGCGCTTACGGAAGCCGCCATGGCCGTACACCTTCACGATGACGCCCTGCTCACCTGTTTTCAGTTCTGAAAGTTTCATGCGTGCAAAGATACAACTATTTTTTGCAATTCGTTTACATCTGCCAAGAAAAATATGAGAATACCCACAAATGATGATGATTATTTGAGGAAAACTTAGTAACTTTGCACCCATCATGAAAGAAAAGATTATCTTAGGCATTGATCCCGGCACCAATATCATGGGCTACGGATTGCTGAAGGTCGTCGACGGTAAGGCGCAGATGCTGACGATGGGTGTCATCGACCTCAGGCGCTTTCCTGATGCCTACCTTAAGCTGGGACATATTTTCGAGCGCGTGACGGGTATCATCGACGCGTGGCTTCCCGACGAGCTGGCCATCGAGGCTCCTTTTTTTGGCAAGAACGTGCAGTCGATGCTGAAGTTAGGACGGGCTCAGGGCGTCGCCATTGCCGCCGCCATCCATCACGGCGTACCAATCCACGAATATGCCCCTATGAAAATCAAGATGGCGCTCACGGGCAACGGCTCTGCTTCTAAGGAGCAGGTTGCGGGTATGCTGCAGCGTTTGCTCAAACTTAAGGAGGAGGACATGTCGAAGTTTATGGACGCCACCGATGCCCTTGGAGCTGCCTATTGCCACTATCTCCAAATAGGACGTCCGGAGAGCGACGTGAAATACCGTGGATGGAAAGACTTTGTAAACAAGAACCCTGACAAGATAAAGAAATGAAGATAACTGCTATTTACGGCCCTAACGCCAGCGGCAAGACACAATATGTGGAAAAGATGCGGCGCCAGATGGCCAGCGACAAAGTGCGCTACGTGGCCTTCCGCGACTCCTACGGCGTGGCTACCGACCAGGCCTACTATCTCCAGCTGCGGTGGAACCAGCACGACATTGACGCAGAAACGCCGACGGTGGCACAACTCCTTGAAAAAGCATTCCGCGAGACCGGCGACGACACCCCTGAGCGCCGTCGTCAGCAGCAGCACCTCTACGAGACCTTCGGTCTTGGCGAACTGCTCGACCGTTACATCATCACCCTCTCGAGCGGTGAACTGCGTAAGTTCCAGCTTGCCAGAACGCTATTGTCGCAGCCGCACACACTGATCATCGACAACCCCTTCATTGGTCTTGATGCTGCGACGCGCGACCAGCTGCGTAATCTGCTGCGACAACTGTCGGAAACCGACAACCTACATATCTATATCGTCGTCTCGCGCCGTAAGGATATCCCTGACTATGTCACAGATGTCGTCGACCTTAGTCAGGACACCGATGCTCCCGAAGTTATCAGTTTTCACGACGTCACCATACGCTATGGCGACCGCACCATCCTGAGCCACCTTGACTGGACTGTCCGCCGGGGAGAGCATTGGGCCCTGTCAGGACAGAACGGTGCCGGCAAGTCTACACTGTTGTCGCTCGTCTGTGCCGACAACCCGCAGCGCTATGCCTGCGACATCCGGCTCTTTGGCCACCGTCAGGGCGAGGCTGGTATGAGTATCTGGGACATCAAGCGGCGCATAGGCTATGTGTCACCCGAGATGCACCGCAGCTACCACCGCGACCTGCCTGCCCTTCACGTCGTAGCCAGCGGACTGAAAGACACCGTCGGGCTCTACGTCCGTCCTTCGAGTGAAGAGCGTCAACAATGTCTGTGGTGGATGCGTCTCTTTGGCGTCGACCACTTGGCCGAGCGTTCTTTCCTGCATTTGTCGAGCGGCGAGCAACGCATCATTCTCGTGGCACGGGCTTTCGTAAAGGACCCCGAGCTGCTGATTCTCGACGAACCGCTTCATGGCCTTGACGACCGTGGGCGCCAATTGGTGCTCCGTCTCATTGAGGCATTCTGTAGCCGTCCGGAGAAGACCCTCATCTTCGTCAGTCATTATCGTGAAGAGTGGCCTTCGTGTATTGATCACGAGATTTATCTGAAACGCGTGTTACAGTCGTAGTAGTACCAGTAACTGCCAGCATAGTTCTCCAACAGCTTTCCCCTGCGCTCGTCATCATGTTTGCAAGCGGCCATCATCTTGCGCATATCGGTAAAGTCAACATCCAACACAGCATCGTGATAGACAATCTGTGGATGGCTGCGCAGACGGTTATAAAGCACCAACGCCTCGCGGTAGTAGCGGGGCAGACTGTCGTTGACCGTATAATAATGTGGCAGTTCACTGACGAAGCCGTCAAGGTCGCAGTCTATCAGGTAGCCACAGAGCAGATAGTCGGCGGCTGCGGGCTTGGCCTGACCGGAACGGAGAATGGCCCTGAGGTAGTCCATAGGCCGCATGGCGCGCCGGGGAATGGCTCCCAGATGCCGGTAGAGGCTGTCTGTGGGATAGACCAGCATACGGACAGTCTGCATCG
Source organism: uncultured Prevotellaceae bacterium (assembly GCA_900316475.1). Classification (GTDB taxonomy): domain Bacteria; phylum Bacteroidota; class Bacteroidia; order Bacteroidales; family Bacteroidaceae; genus Prevotella. Next base: position 7,580 of record ONDA01000015.1, on the reverse strand, counting down.
TGGGCAGCATCACGTTGCTCGAAGTCACTATAGGATATTCGAAAAGCCGTTCTGCCAGCTGTCCCTGACGCGAGAGAGCATACATTCGCACCATCACCAAGCTGCTGTCGGTTTCCAGCGAGCGGCTCCCTACGCGCAGAGCCTCGTCGTAGTTGCCTTGAACCATGGCAACCTCGGCATGTGTGCGGTAATGAAACACGGCATTGGTATTGCTGTATGCAGCTACGCCGATGATCATCAGGGCTGCCGTCAACAGGTTAATCCATACGCGTCTGAGGACCGAGAAGCTGCGACAGTCCGTCTCGTAGGGCTGCGCAATCTTAGCCAGCCAGACAAGCAGTCCCCACGCCACCAGCACCAGCGGCGCCAGCCATTTCCAGTTGCCAAAGGTAGCGTGCTGATCGAAGTCGGCTTCGACAGAGCAAAGGACGGCTAACACCAACATCGACGGGAACCATGTCAGGGCGTGCCCGCGCTTATGCAACTTGACGAGTCTATAGACGACGAGTTGTAACAGCCATAGTATGGCCGTCAGGAGCAAGGCTCCCCAGAACCGATGATACCGTGTCTCGCCCTCGCTGAGCACATGTTGGACCATATACATGACATCGGCCTGGAAGAAATAGAGCCAAAAGAATGTGAAACAAACAAGAACGACAGCACACACGGCCTTGATAGTCGTGGTGCCATCGTTCCTCACTTGGTGGTTATAGTTCATTAGTTCTTCTTCAGTACAACAGCGGAACGGGCAGGAATATAGAGTTTCAGCCACTCCTTCTTATCCTGCACGTAGAGCGGGTCGAAGTTGGTGATATGAGTCATGGAGTCGTCGGCGAAGCCGTTGCCGCCGAAGTCCTTCGAGTCGGTGTTGAGCACCACGTCGTAGGAGCCTGTGGGCACGAGGAAGCCGTAGTCGGTGTACGAGCGCGTCGGCGAGAAATTGAAGACGAAGACGAGGTCGCCGCGCATGAAGCAGAGCACCTGATCGCCGTCGTCGTGCCATATCTCGGTGACGGGCGTGGCCTGGAAGTTCTTCACGCTCTTGATGACCTCCAGCATCTTGCGGTCGAAGTCGCCGAGCCAGTGGTAGCAGAGGTCGGGGTTGTCGACGAGGTGCCACTGCCGGCGGGCATACTTGTAGCTCCAGCCGTTGCCCTCACGCGGGAAGTCAATCCATTCGGGATGTCCGAACTCATTACCCATGAAGTTCAGGTAGCCGCCGTTGATGGCACCTGCTGTCACCAGTCGTATCATCTTGTGGAGAGCTATGCCGCGCTGTGCTATATCGTTGACGTCCTTCTTGGCGAAGTGCCAGTACATATCGGCATCGATGAGCCGGAAGATGATGGTCTTGTCGCCCACCAGTGCCTGGTCGTGGCTCTCGCAGTAGGAGATGGTCTTCTCGTCGGGGCGGCGGTTCTTGACCTCCCAGAAGATGGAGCATACGTTGATGTCCTCATCGCGTACCTCTTTAATAGTCTTTATCCAGTAGTCGGGAATGTTCATGGCCATGCGGTAGTCGAAGCCGTAGCCGCCGTCCTCGAACTTGGCAGCCAGTCCGGGCATGCCCGACACCTCCTCGGCAATGGTGATGGCGTTGGGGTTGACCTCGTGGATGAGCTTGTTGGCCAGCGTCAGGTAGCAGATGGCGTTATCGTCCTCGTGACCGTTGAAGTAGTCGCCGTAGCCGGTGAAGGCCTCACCCAGTCCGTGCGAGTAGTAGAGCATGGAGGTGACGCCGTCGAAGCGGAAGCCGTCGAAGTGGAACTCCTCGAGCCAGTACTTGCAGTTGGAGAGCAGGAAGTGCATCACCTCGTCCTTGCCGTAGTCGAAGCAGAGCGAGTCCCAAGCCGGATGCTCGTGACGGTCGCCGGCATAGAAGAACTGGTTGGGGTCGCCGCAGAGGTTGCCCAGTCCCTCGACCTCGTTCTTCACGGCATGTGAGTGTACGATGTCCATGATGACGGCGATGCCCATTTTGTGGGCTGTGTCAATCATCTCCTTCAGCTCCTCGGGGGTGCCGAAGCGGCTGCTGGGGGCAAAAAAACTGGACACGTGGTAGCCGAAGGAGCCGTAGTAGGGATGCTCCTGGATGGCCATCACCTGAATGGCATTATAGCCGTCCTTCTTCACGCGCGGCAGGACGTTCTCGGTGAACTCCTTGTACGTGCCTACCTTCTCGGCATCTTGTGCCATGCCGACGTGGCACTCGTAGATGAGCAGTGGGGCGGTGTTGGGCTTGAATTTCTTTTTCTTCCAGACGTAGGGTGTTTCGGGGTTCCACACCTGGGCTGAGAATATCTTGGTCTGATCGTCCTGAACGACGCGGCGGCACCAGGCGGGAATACGCTCGCCCTCGCCACCGTTCCAGCGCACCTTCATCTTGTAGAGCTGGCCGTGCTTCAGGGCTTTCTCCGAGAGCTTGAGCTCCCAGTTGCCGGTACCCTCAATGCGCTTGCACTTGTACTTGTCGCTCTCCTGCCAGTTGTTGAAGTCGCCGATGAGGTAGATCTCGGTGGCGTTGGGAGCCCACTCACGGAACACCCAGCCCTTGGTCAGTTTGTGCAGACCGTAGTACAGGTGGCCGGTGGCAAAGTCGGAGAGCGTCTTCTTGCCGTTCTGCGTCAGCTGTCCAATCTTCCACAGAGCGTGGTCGTGGCGTCCGCGGATGGCACCTTCGAAGGGTTCCAGCCATGAGTCGTGCTGTACCAAACCGATATGTTGTGGAGCCTGTTCAGCCACCTTCTTCGTCACTTTCCTTGTTGCTGTCTTCTTGGCGGCAGTACTTTTCGTTGTCGTCGTTTTCTTTGTTGTTGCCATAGTATTTCTTACGTTTTTACCTAAATATTCTTGACCTTGAATATCGCTTTCTTGATATCCTTGCTGGCTATGCAGGGAGCATGACCATCCTGAGGGAAGAAAATGGCCATCTGGCCGGGCTTGCAAGTGACGTAGGTCTGTGCCAGCGTGTCGCCGTATTTCGTGATGTCCTTCTCGGCGTTATACTCAAATTCGGGCAGGTCGCAGAGGGGTGTGTAGCCAAAGGTCTCCTCGGTGTCCAGCGGAATCTGGATGTCTATCATGTCAATGTGGGTCTCCAGCACGGCAGCCTCCTTGGCGCGGCCCTTGGCCGTGGTGATGTTCACAAAGAGGTCCTTGTCCTTGATCAGGTGCTTGCCGGCCTCCAGCGTGTTCAGGTCATTCTCTTTCAGGAATGACACTACGTCGGCAAACAGCGGGTTCAGTCCCACATATTTGCCTAAGTTGTCAAGTGTGTCAATAATCATATCTCTTACTCGTTTTTAAGTTAAACACTCATGTCTCTCTTATCGCTGACGGCGCCCGCGGATGTAAGTGCCCTCGGCGATGATGTTGCCGTTGCGGTCTTTCTCGACGAAGGGGCCGTCGCGCAGGTCGTCAACGTAGCTGCCCTCGAAGCGCTTGCCGTCCTTGTCCTCCTCGATGGCCTTGCCGTTGCGCTTGCCGTTGCGGAAGGTTCCCTTGAACTTCATGCCGTCGGCAAAGCGGGCTATGCCCTCGCCGTCTATCTTGCCGTTCTTGAACTGTCCCTCGTAGACGTCGCCGTTGCGCATCGTCAGCTTGCCGCGACCGTTGGGCTTGTCCAGTTTCCACTGGCCTACGTAGACGTTGCCATTCTTCCACACGAGTGTACCCGTGCCCGACTTGTCGCCCTGCAGGAACTGTCCCGTGTATTTGTCGCCGTTGGCATAGGTGAAAATGCCCGTCCCCGACCGTTTGCCATCGGCGTAGTCGCCCTCGTAGACGTCGCCGTTCTGGAACCGGTAGATGCCCTTGCCGTGCTGCAGGTCCTTCTGCCAGTGCCCCACATAGACATCGCCAGTGGCATACTTATACACGCCTTTGCCCTGCCGCAGGTTGTTCACCCACTGTCCGTCGTAGGTCGAGCCGTCGCCCCAGTCGTAGAAACCGTTGCCGTGCTTCATGTCTTCCTTCCACTCGCCCTTATAGTAAGCGCCGCTGGCAAAGGTGTAGGTGCCCTTACCCTCGCGCTTGTCGAGCTTCCACTCACCGTCGTATTTGTCGCCGTTGTAGTAGTACATCACGCCGTGACCATGCTGGTAGTCGCGAAACCAGAGGCCGTCGTAGCGGTTGTTATTGGCGAAATAGTAGGTTCCCTTGCCGTGCTGCTGGTCCTGGAACCACTGGCCTTCGTAGCGCTCGCCGTCGAAGAAGGTGTAGGTGCCGTAACCCTGGCGCTTACCCTTGTCGTACTCACCCTCGTAGGTGTTGCCGTTCTTGTAGACGGCCTTGCCCTTGCCGTGTGGCTTTCCTGCCAACATCTCGCCCTGATACTCGCCGCCGTCCTTGGTCGTTGCCGACCCGAGTGTTATCTTCTGTGCACTGGTTGTCAGCGGCAGTCCCAATAGTAATAATGATATAATATAATGTTTCAAAACGCTGCTTTTTTATAATTTATCGCACAAAGATAGTTAAAAAAACGAGAACGACAAAGAATGTGAACGTTTTTTAAGGATAATTCCCGATTATTGTACCTCTATTGACCATCTTTAAGTGGGTTTCGGCCGTCCTCCTATCAAAAACTTCTCCTGTACTCCTGTCAAAAGTTCTCCTGTACTCCTGTCCAAAGTCCTCCTGTACTCCTGTCAAAAGCCTCCTGTACTCCTGTCAAAAGTCCTCCTGTACTCCTGTCCAAAGTCCTCCTGTACTCCTGTCTAAAGTCCTCCTGTCTAAACCCGTACTCCCGTCCACCGCGAAAATTTCGCGAACGGCCGTCAAATTTTCGGGAACAATCGCGAGAATTTCCCGTCCGCCCCGCACAGCGCCCCACCCTTTTGCCCACTGCGCACTATGAAAGTTACATTAAGCCCTACGCTATGAAATCGTCGCTTTACGGGATAAACACTGGGTTTGCGGCGATTGTTACAAGTTACAAGTTACATTAAGCGCAATTTCAACTGCAAAAATGGAGAAGACGGGGAGAAGGAGAAGAGAAGGAATTTTTTATTAAAATTCATATATTAATATTTTATATTATATATATAATATATATATTATATATATAATATAAAATATCAAGCTCCTTTTTTCCCCCCCTTTTTGAAAACTGCGAAATAAAAAACGCTTAATGTAACTTGTAACTTGTAACTTTCGCTATTCCCGCAGTGTTTACTGCGGAAAGCGGCATTTTTGACGAACGCTCCTTAATGTAACATTCATAGTAAAAGGCACTGGGAAACCGTTCTCGCGCCAGATAAATACGTCACGACAGGGCAGGCTATTGCAGAGGGGCGAACCGCTGTTTGTCGGCAAGGATGTGGCGAAGGCTTTGGGATATGCAAAACCAAGAACAGCCATCAATATGCACGTTGATAAGGATGACGCCCTAAAACAGGGCCTCATAGATGCAAGAGGCCGTGAGCAGATGACAACCCTCATCAACGAGTCCGGCCTTCACTCCCTCATCCTTTCGTCGAAGCTTCCCCAGGCCCGGTGACACTATGAATGTGACATTAAGCCCTACGCTCTGAAATCGCCGCTTTCCGGGATAAACACTGGGAAAGCGGCGATTTTGAAGAACGCTCCTTAATGTCACATTCATAGTGCAGCACACAGAGAAGCCGTCCGTCCCCCTGTCACTACCCTAACACCGCAAGCGCGAAATTTAGTTTATTTCCTTAAGGAAAAGCTTTAGAAGCAATTACTTCGACAATCGAGAAAGCCTATGCCGACGGCTATAATGCCTGCCTGAAAGATTTAGAAAAGGAAACGACCAGGCTATTAACGTTCGAGTAAGGTGCAATTACCCATGAATCAACAGCAGGAAGTCCATCAACTTGATAACGCCCACCTTGGGGAAGTCAATGTGTCGAAGCACTTCATAGTGATTGTCATTGGTTACAATATAGCGTGCGTTGGCTTGTATGGCGCAGTCAACGAACTTATTGTCATCAGGGTCTGCCGCGATGAGGTTGAAACGATATGTGGGATTAATCAGTTCAACATGCCTACTCTGCATCAAGGCGTCAATGACAGCTTCTGCAAAAGTGGGGCTAAAGAATCGTTTCAGAATTTCCTCGTATTCGAAGAGTATCTCGTTAGAAACGCATAGTGTGTTAAGTCCCTTCAGCACAGAGAGCCAAACGTCACGGTAAATACTATGACGTCCAACGCATTGCACGAGGCTGTTTGTATCGAGGACAATGCGCATATACGCTTACTCGGCCTCCTCCTTAGCCTTTTGTTCGCGCAGCCAAGCATGGAGATCCATCTCGTTGATTTCGTCAAGACGCTTCTGGTCAAGCTCGCCCGTCTGCCACATTTTCTCAGTCATGTTATCGAGCCGCTTAGCATAGTAATCGGCTACGAGCTGCTTGATGTCGTTCAGTTCCTCGTCGCTTTTGATATGGGAAAACACGCCGAGGAGATAGAGCTGGGCGGGGTTGAACACCGTCGGTTGAACATTATTCATAATCAATACACATTTTCGCTGCAAATTTAAGCATATTTTCCGAAACGACAAATAAAAACAAAAAAATAATTGCCTATGGACGACTACAAAATAATCCCAATTTTAATTATGGCGAATTCGCCACAATTAGAAACCAATCAGGATTGAACAGTTTTAAAATCAGCGTAAAAGAATTGGCAATAACATCGCAGTTGGCACAAAATAATCTCTTATACGTATGAAAGTTCAGCATTCGCTGGACTTTTTTTCATATCTTTGCTATAGTTTAAGCTCGCGCGCTCCTTGAGAAATTTTCTCGAAAAGCGGCTTCGCCTCAGCAAAGCTCAAGCAAGCTTGGCTCTGCATTCGGCTCGCGCGCTCTTTGACTTACTGATACACACATACACACACGTACATTATTTATTCAACTTTCTCAAGTTTTATAACGACCACGAATTTAACGAATTAAACGAATTTTCTATGCAGGATGTTATGATGCATCTTAGCGATTTCATTCGTGAAATTCGTTTAAATTAACAACGCGCAGCCAAATTCGTGAAATTCGTGAAATTCGTGGTAAAAAAATACTTACGAAACTTGAATTATTTATTTAAATCTATAAGCTTATGAAAGAAAATGAAATTCAACTGGCGACGGAGGTTGAACGCATGACGTCGCTGGAGATAGCAGACGTCACGGGGAAACCCCATAACGACGTGCTGAAAGCCATCAGAAAGATGGAAGATGGATGGAAGGAAGTCGCTCAGGGAAATTTTTCCCTCAGTAGTTACAAAGACCCGACGGGCCGCATACTCCCTTGCTATTCATTGACGAAAACGGAGTGCCTGTACGTGGCCACGAAGTTCAACGACGTGGCGCGCGCACGACTGGTACTAAGGTGGGAAGAACTGGAAAGTGAGAAGCGAAAAGTGTGGATCATGGGTTCTTCTGATCATTTTCAAATTAAGTGAAATGCGAATGAGACAAGTAATAAAGCATAGAGAAATCTAACTCTTGAAAAATGATCAGGAGAACCGCATTCTATGCTAAATTCCAAACATTGATTGATATTTAACTATATATTTAACACTTGAGGAGCTAAGCTCACCTCATTACTCTTTCTATACAC
>ONDA01000029.1 GCA_900316475.1 uncultured Prevotellaceae bacterium | reverse complement strand
GACCTACAGGACTCTTTCTAAGGCGCTTCAGGATGGGCTTGAACCAACGACCCCCTGATTAACAGTCAGGTGCTCTAACCAACTGAGCTACTGAAGCAGGTTGCGCATCATTTCTGATTTGCGGGTGCAAAGGTACGGCGAAATTTTGGAACTACCAAATTTTTTGGAAACTTTTTTTGATTTGCGTTTGTTTTTTATGAAAATCCCGCAGATTCGGTTTTGAATCTGCGGGATAATTATCGGTTTAGTATCTCTTTTTTTAGAAATCCATGTGATCGAGAGCATCGCTGAAGTCTTTGGGCTCCTGCTTCTCAGCGGGAGCTTCCGGCTGCTGTTCGTCAAACTTCTCGCTCAGTTTGTCAGCAAAATCGCTGTTACGCGGACGGTCATGACGTGGGCCACGCTCGCCACGCTCACGACGCTCGCCACGCTCAGGACGCGGACGCCGCTCACCACGCTCAGGGCGGTCGCCACGCTCACGGCGTGCAGGACGCTCAACGTAGTCGGCAGGCTTCTCGATAAGGACACGGTGCGAGAGTTTGTACTTGCCAGTCTTCGGGTCGATTTCGAGGAGTTTCACCTTAATATGGTCGCCCTCCTTGATGCCAGCCTCCTCAACGGTCTCGAGACGTTTCCAGTCAATCTCCGAGATATGGAGCAGGCCGTCCTTGCCAGGCATAATCTCGACGAAGCATCCGTAAGGCATGATAGAGCGGACAACACCGTCGTAGACCTCGCCCACCTCGGGGATAGCCACGATAGCACGAATCTTACCGATGGCAGCGTCGATGGCCTCTTTGTTGGGACCGCTGACCTGTACCTTGCCGACACCGTCGATCTCGTCGATGACGATGGTAGCGCCGGTGTCTTCCTGCATCTGCTGGATGATTTTTCCACCCGGGCCAATGACGGCACCGATGAACTCCTTAGGAATCTCGAATGCCTCGATACGGGGAACATGGGGTTTCAGTTCGGCACGCGGCTCGGCAATGGTGTCGGTGATGCAGTTGAGGATATGCTCACGACCGGCCTTAGCCTGCATGAGAGCCTTTTCGAGGATATCGAACGACAGGCCGTCGCACTTGATATCCATCTGGGTGGCTGTCAGACCGTCGCGAGTACCGGTGGTCTTGAAGTCCATATCGCCCAAGTGGTCCTCGTCGCCGAGGATATCGCTCAGGACGGCGTATTTGTCTTCTCCGGGGTTCTTGATGAGACCCATGGCAATACCCGAGACGGGCTTCTTCATAGGAACGCCAGCGTCCATCAGGGCGAGTGTGCCGGCACAGACGGTGGCCATAGACGATGAGCCATTAGACTCCATAATCTGGCTGACAACACGTACAGTGTAGGGGAAGTCCTCGGGAATCTGTCCCTTCAGAGCGCGCCATGCCAGGTGGCCGTGACCAATCTCACGACGGCCTACGCCGCGCTGAGCCTTAGCCTCGCCTGTGCAGAACGGGGGGAAGTTATAGTGCAGGAGGAACTTCATATAGCTCTTGTCGAGCACGTCGTCAACAAGCTTTTCGTCGAGCTTGGTGCCGAGGGTGACTGTGGTCAGCGACTGTGTCTCGCCACGGGTGAAGATAGAGCTTCCGTGAGGCATGGGCAGGGGTGACACCTCACACCAGATGGGGCGGATATCGGTGGTCTTACGGCCGTCGAGGCGGATGCCCTCGTCGAGGATGCATCGGCGCATGGCGTCGCGCTCTACGTCGTGGTAGTAGCGGTCCATCATGGCGGCGTATTCATCGTCGGAGATTTCGGGTTCCGAGGGAGAAGCCTCGGACACAGCGGTTTGCGAGAGGGTGGCCTCGGACACAGCGGCTTTGCGCTCGGCGAAGAATTTCTCCTTGAAGTCCTCGAGCAGTTTCTCGAAGGCGTCGGCACGATCCTGCTTAGGCAGAGCCTGCTTCGTGATGTCGTAAGCAGGCTGGTACAGTTCTTTGTTCATACGCTCACGCAGAGCCTCATCGTTGATTTCGTGGTTGTACTCACGCTTGACATCCTTGCCAAGTTCCTTTGAGAGTTCGGCCTGCAGCTCACACATCGGCTTAATAGCATCCATGGCAGCCTTCAGGGCACCGAGCAGATCCTGCTCGCTAACTTCCTTCATCTCGCCCTCCACCATCATAATGTTCTCAGCCGAGGCGCCGACCATGATGTCCATGTCGGCCTCCTTCATCTGTGCGAATGTGGGGTTAATGACGTACTCGCCATTGATACGAGCCACGCGGACCTCCGAGATGGGGCACTCGAAGGGAATATCCGAGCAGGCCAGTGCAGCGGAGGCTGCAAATCCTGCCAGTGCGTCGGGCTGGTCAACGCCGTCAGCCGAGAACAGCATGACGTTGACATAAACTTCAGCGTGATAGTTACTGGGGAAGAGTGGACGAAGCACGCGGTCCACGAGTCGCGATGTCAGGATTTCGTTGTCCGAGGCTTTGCCTTCGCGCTTTGTGAATCCGCCGGGGAAGCGTCCTGCGGCGGCATACTGTTCACGATAATCTACCTGCAAAGGCATGAAATCAGTTCCGGGAACTGCATCTTTTGCGGCACAAACGGTGGCGAGCAATACGGTGTTGTTCATGCGGAGCATAACGCTGCCGTCGGCCTGTTTTGCCACTTTCCCGGTTTCAATGGAGATGGTCCTTCCATCAGCCAGTTGAATGGTTTTTGTAATTACGTTCATCTTAATTTAAAACATCTGTAAATAAAAAAAAATAGGCGCAATAGCGCTAAAACTGTGCAAAGGTACACATTATTATAGGAATAAACGAATAAACGGCGAATATTTTTCGTTTTTTATGAATTTTGTACTACCTTTGCAGGCAAAATCAGACACGCATTATGAGAAAGACAATAAAAACATGGATGATAGGCGCCGCCGTCATACTGCTGACGTCGTGCGGTGGTCACAAGTTTCAGGTAACGGGTAGCATCACGGGTGCGCAAGACTCCCTACTCTACTTCGAGAACATTGGACTCAATGGTATTGAGGAGATCGGACATACGACGCTCGACTCCGACGGACATTTCGACTTCAGCGCCGAAGCCCCCGATGCCCCTGAGTTCTACCGTCTGCGCATCAACAACCAGATTATCAACGTTGCCATAGACTCTACCGAGACCGTGACCATCACGGCTCAATATCCGCAGATGGCCACGCAGTATGAGGTGAGTGGTTCCGAGAACAATCAGAAAATCAAGGAGCTGGCCATGAAGCAGATAGCCCTCCAGTCGAGAGCCATCGCCCTGGAGCAGAACCGCAGCATGAGTCCTGACGAGGTTCGCGACTCCTTAGGCCGTATGCTACGTGCCTACAAGGAGGAGGTGAAGTCCAACTACATCTTCCCCGCCCCCTACGCCAGCTATTCCTATTTCGCCCTGTTCCAGACGCTTGGTCCGTGGCTCATCTTCGACCCCAAGTCTAATGCCGACGACGTGAAGGTTTTTGCTGCCGTTGCCACGAGCTGGGACACGTTCCATCCTGGCGCCTTGCGTGGCGAGAACCTTCATAACATTGCCATTGAGGGTATGAAGAACGTGCGTATTATCGAAGCCCGCAACCAGCCCCGGCAGATTGAGCAAAGCAAGGTTGTAGAAGCCGGTGTCATCGACATTGTGCTGAACGACAACCACGGTAAGACCCGCCGTCTGACCGACCTGAAAGGCAAGGTCGTGCTCCTCGACTTCCACATCTTTGCCATGGACGAATCGCCGGCCCGCATCCTCATGATGCGCGAACTCTACAACAAATACCACAGCGAAGGTTTGGAAATCTATCAGGTGTCGCTCGACCCTGACGAGCATTTCTGGAAGCAGCAGACAGCCGCCCTACCCTGGATCAGCGTCCACGACGGCGACGGCATCCGTTCGCCACGCTTAGCCATCTACAACATCCAGGCAGTGCCCGACTACTTCATCATTGACAGAGGCAACAATCTGGTGAAGCGTGCAGCACAGATGACCGACTTAGAGTCTGAGATCAAGAAACTCCTCTAAGAACGCGTCCCCTTTATTCAGAAGCTCTGCAGCCAGGTTTTCAGTTCCTGCATCATCTCCAGATGATACGGGAAGGAGTCGCGGTGTCCCCATCCGTGTCCACCTGTAGGATAGACATGCAGCGACGCCGCCACGTCATGCCGGTCGCACTCCAAGTAGTAGTTCACGCCATTCTGGGGCAGCACCACCCTGTCATCGTCGCTCAGGGCGATGAAGGCGCGTGGCGTGACACGCGTCACCTGCTGCTCATTACTATACTGCCGTTCCAGCTTTTTCTTGGGAGCCTTGCCAAGCAGGTTGTCGTGCGACCCACGATGGGTATAGCTCGGATCCATCGTGATGACAGGATAGAACAGTATCTGGAAGTCGGGTTTAGCATCGCCAACGGCATGGGTGGCAATGGTTGAAGCCAGATGACCGCCAGCCGAGAAGCCCATAATGCCCACCTGCTGAGGGTTGATGTGCCATGATTTAGCCTGACGCCGTACCAAGCGCAGCGCCTCCTCGGCGTCGCTGACAGGCACCTCATACCTGCCGTGTGGCATACGGTACTTCAGCACGATGAGGGCGATGCCCTGGCCGTTGAAGAACGGTGCCCAGTCGGTACCCTCGTGCTGCATAGCCAAATGGCCGTAGCCACCACCGGGACAGACAACGACAGCGCGCCCCGTAGTCCGTTTAGTATCCGGCAAGAATACGGTCACCTTTGCCGTGTCCGTCGGGTTGCCGTTATTGTTGGGAGCGCCTTTAGCCCACAGGTTATACGTCTTGCCGGTCTGCGCCAAGGCTGTCATGGCTGTCAGAACCATCATCAGGAGTAATTTTGCTGTTCTCATCGTCATTTTTTTCCAATTTGCCTGCAAAGGTACGAAAAAATATTCGTAATTTTGTACGCAGAAACCATTTTTCCATATTATCTCTATACAGACATGAGTCATCCGTTAGACAAATTCGCGTTCTGTCCCGCCTGCGGCAGTAGCCGTTGGTCGGAGCACAACTTCAAGAGCAAGCAGTGTTCCGACTGCGGCTTCACGTACTATGCCAACCCCTGCGCCGCCACGGCAGCCATCATCCTGAACTCGCGCAACGAGATGCTCGTTGCCCGCCGTGGCAAGGAGCCTGCCAAAGGCACTCTCGATCTTGTCGGCGGTTTCGTCGATATGTATGAGACCATCGAGGAAGGTATGCGCCGTGAGATTAAGGAGGAGACGGGACTGGATGTCGGTGAGATGATCTATCTCTACTCCATGCCCAACCAATACCTATACAGCGGTATGTACGTCCATACGCTTGACGCCGACTTCCTGGTTCGCGTAGCCGACGACGTAAAACCACAAGCAGCCGACGATGCCGCCGACTGCCTGTGGATTCCTGTGGAGGAGGTGAACCCTGCCGACTTCGGACTGCTGTCCATCCGCCATGCCGTAGAGCGCTTCCTCGCTGAGCGTCTGTGGGAAAAGTATTAAGGACGTATCTGACCTTCGCCCTCAATCAGCCATTTATACGTAGTGATTTCCTCCAAGCCCATCGGTCCTCGGGGGCCGAGTTTCTGTGTAGAGATACCTATCTCTGCGCCCAAGCCAAACTGCGCCCCGTCGGTGAACGACGTCGGTGCATTCCAGTAGACGCAGGCCGCATCAACGTGGGCTTGGAAACGTCGAGCCGTTGCCTCGTTCATGGTGATAATAGCCTCGCTGTGGCCACTGCCGTTTTCATCAATATGTGCTAAAGCTTCTTCCAGCGAACCGACGGTTTTGATGGCCAGCTTGTAGTCCATGAATTCTGTGCCAAACGATTCGTCCGTGGCGTGCTCCAGATACGGATAGCTATTGCCACTAAGTACTTCGTAGGATTCATTGTCGGCATAGATAATGACATGCTTTTCAGCCAATTGTTCACAAATGGCTGGTAAAGACCAAATACGTTCACGATGAATGATGAGACAATCCAAGGCGTTGCAGACGCTGACGCGCCGCGTCTTGGCGTTGTTGATGATAGCCTTACCCATCTCCAGGTTGCCGTCTTTGTCGAAGTAGGTGTTCACCACGCCAGCTCCCGTTTCTATGACGGGGATGCGGGCGGTGTCGCGCACGAAATCAATCAGCTTGCGGCCGCCACGGGGTATGCAGAGGTCAACATAGCCCACAGCGTTCAACATCTCGCCGGTCGCCTCATGGGTGGCGGGCAGCAGGGCAACCACATCTTTTGATATGCCGAATTTCTCGAGTATCTCATGAATCAGTGCCACCTCTTCGCGGTTGCTCTCGTCGGCATCCTTGCCGCCCTTCAGCACACAGGCATTGCCGCTCTTGAAGCAGAGCGAGAAGACGTCGAACGTCACGTTGGGCCGTGCTTCGTAAATCATGCCGATGACCCCGAAAGGCACCGACACGCGGCATAGCCGCAGTCCGTTGGGCAGCGTCTTCTGCTTGGTGATATGCCCGAGTGGCGTTGGCAGCGTTGCCACATTACGCATATCGGCGGCAATATCCTCAAGCCGTTTTTCCGTCAGTTGCAGACGGTCGTAGAGCGGATTCTTCGGGTCCATCTTCGCCAGATCACGTGCATTAGCCTCAAGGATTCTTTCCTTATTACCTATAATGGCATCGGCAACGGCCTTCAGGATGTCGTTACGCTGCTGGTCGCTGAGCAGTGCCAGACTTTTGCTGGCTCGCTTGACGCGTTCAAAAGTTTCTTTCAGTTGCATATCTTAAATTCTGTGTGGGGAGTTGTTTCCGAGTGTTCCATCAGGTCTACGAGCACATTCTCACGCTTGCCGTTAGCAATAATAACGCGGATGCCGGCCTGCTGAATCTTCGAGGCGGTGGCATATTTCGACTGCATACCGCCACGCCCGGCAGAGCTCTTCTCGGTCTGGATATACTCGGAAAGGTCGGTGCCGGGCAGCACCTCCTTGATGAGTTGCGACTGCGGGTCGGCAGGATTGCCGGTGTAGATGCCGTCGATGTTGCTGAGGAGTATCAGCGTGTCGGCCTGCATCATCTGGGCAATAAGGCCGCTCAGCTCGTCATTATCAGTAAACATCAGCTCGGTGACGCTGACGGTGTCGTTCTCGTTGACGATGGGCAGCACGCCGTTCTCCAGCATCACCCGCATACAGGCCTGCTGGTTGCGATACTGTTCGCCGGGCTGGAAGTTCTCCTTCATCGTCAGCACCTGCCCGACATGGATGTGGTATTCGCGGAAGAGGTCGTAGTAGAGTCCTATCAGCTTGGCCTGTCCCATGGCTGAGTACAACTGCCGCTGTTCCACGGAGTCCAGTTCATGATTGACGGTCTTTAGCTCCCTTCGCCCGCAGGCCACGGCCCCCGACGATACGAGTATCACCTCGCAGTCGTGCTGGCGCAGCCAGGCTATCTGGTCGACCAGCGCCGACATACGCGTCACGTCGAGTCGCCCGTCGGGGCGTGTCAGCGCATTCGAGCCTATCTTTACAACGATTCGTTTCATTTCTCCTTTACAGATTCTTTTTGATTTCTTCTGCCACGTCCTTCGTCCAGGCAGCGTCGTAACCAGCGTTCACGTGGAGGTAGCCCTGACTTGATGTGGCGATGATGACTTGATATTCGCCAGGAGCGTAGGGCGTACCGCTGTTGTTGAAGGTGACGCCGGTGATGTCGCTCTTGTCGATACGGCGTCCTTCCACGACGAGAAAGGCCTTGTAAGCGAGTATGACTCCCAACGCCTCATTGGCGCGCGCTGCATTTAGAAGTATCACGTCCTCGGGCTCGCCGTACTGTGCAGTGAGCTCGTCAACGGTCATTTCTGACGGTTTGGGGGCTTCGTTGACATCCGTGCCCCATCTACGCTGTATGAGATTGATAATAGCAGCTACCAATAGTACGATGACGGCAGGGATGAAGTAACCAGCCACCGCTGCTGCTATTGCAATCGCACCCAGGAAGATGTTTCGTTTCATATCCTTAACTCTTCACTTCTCACCTCTCACTTCTCCGCATCCTTCTGGCGAATTTCCACACGGCGGATTTTTCCGCTGATGGTCTTCGGCAGTTCGTCGACGAACTCCACGATTCGCGGGTACTTATAGGGAGCCGTTTCCTTCTTGACGTGCTGCTGCAGTTCCTTGACGAGGTCGTCGCCGGCCTTGTCCTTCCACTCCTTGCCGAGCACGACGGTGGCCTTGACCACCATGCCGCGGATGTCGTCGGGCACGCCGGTGATGGCACACTCCACGACGGCGGGGTGGGTCATCAGCGCGCTCTCCACCTCGAACGGGCCGATGCGGTAGCCGCTGGACTTGATGACGTCGTCGATGCGTCCCTCAAACCAGTAGTAGCCGTCCTCGTCGCGCCACGCCATGTCACCCGTATGATAGATGCCGTCATGCCAGGCCTCGCGGGTCTTCTCCTCGTCGCGGTAGTAGCCTTTGAACAGTCCGATGGGCTTCTTGTCGCCAACACGGACCACTATCTCGCCCTTCTCGCCGTCCTCGCACGAGGTGCCGTCGGCGCGCAGCAGGTCGATGTCGTACTGTGCATTGGGGATACCCATCGAGCCGGGCTTCGGCGTCATCCAGGGGAAGGTGCCCAGTGTCATCGTCGTCTCCGTCTGTCCGAAGCCTTCCATCATGCGGATGCCGGTCTTTTCGTAGAACTTGTCGAAGACGGCGGGGTTCAGCGCCTCGCCGGCTGTACAGCAGTATTCAAGCGACGACAGGTCGTACTTCGACAGGTCCTCGCGTATCATGAAGCGGTAGATGGTTGGCGGTGCACAGAACGACGTGACGTGGTATTTCTCCATCTGGCGCAGCAGCGTGTCGGCGTTGAACTTCTCATGGTCGAAGACGAACACCGTGGCGCCGGCAAACCACTGTCCGTAGAACTTGCCCCAGACGGCCTTGCCCCAGCCTGTGTCGGCGACGGTCAGATGGAGCGACCCCTCGTGCAGGTTGTGCCAGAAGACGCCCGTCGTCAGGTGTCCCATGGCGTAGAGGTAGTCGTGAGCCACCATCTTCGGTTCGCCGCTGGTTCCCGACGTGAAATACATAATCATCGTGTCGTCGTTCTCGTTGACGAAGGCCGGACGCTGGAATTTCGGTGCCAGCAACACTTCCTTCTGGTAATCACGGAACCCTTCGGGGATGGGCTTGCCGTGATCCGTAATCGTGATATACTGCGTCACTGACGGACTCTCGGGCATGGCGGCCTGAATCTGGCTGACCACATAGGGGTCGTCAACGCAGATGATAGCCTTGATGCTGGCACGCGTGTTGCGGTACACGATGTCGTGCTTGGTCAGCATGTGGGTGGCAGGAATGACGATGGCACCAATCTTGCAGAGTGCCAGCATAACCACCCACCACTCGTAGCGGCGCTTCAGGATAAGCATCACCGGGTCGTTCTTGCCGATACCCAATGACTGCAGATACGACGCTGCCTGGTCCGACTGCTCCTTCAGTTGGGCATACGTGGCACGGATTTCCTCTCCTTGGTCGTTGGTCCACAGCAGGGCCAGCTTCTCGGGAGCCATCTCAGCCCATGCGTCCATGACGTCGTAGGCGAAGTTGAAGTTCTCAGGGACGATGAACTCCAGGTTCTTGTTATAATCCTCTACAGACGTGAACGTCGTCTGTTTCAAAAATCTATTTAGGAGACCCACCCCCTGCCCCTCCCTATGAGAGAGGGGAGTAGATACTCCTTGAGTTTCTGTTTTCTTTTCCATATCGTTTTCGTGTTTGTCGACTGTAATCACTCCCCTTCCTCCAAGGGAGGGGCAGGGGGTGGGTCTTTTATTCTACTGTGAATGCTAAGAATTTCACGGGTTGGTTGCCGACGGCCAGCATGCCGTGAGGCTTGGTGGAGTCGAAGTAGATGCTGTCTCCCTCGTCCAGTACGATGGTCTTGCCGCCGATGTAGAGCTCCATCTTTCCCTCCAGTACCATGTTGAACTCCTGACCCGGGTGGGTGTTCTTGTAGATGGTGCGTGCGCCCGGCTTGGGCTCCACGGTGACGATGAAGACGTCGGCCTTGTGGCCCACGAAACCGCCCACCAGTGACTGGTACTTGTATGCCTTGGTGCGCTCAATGCTCATGCCCTGCCCCTTGCGTGTCACGTAGTACGACTTCATGTGGGGTGACTCGGCGAAGATCAGCTCCTCTGTCGACACACCGTACTTATGCGCAATCTTCATCAGGTTCGAGATGGTGATGTCCAGCTCACCAGCCTCTATCTTTTCATACTTCTCGGCATTAATGCCGATGGTCTCTGCCATCTCACTCACGGGAATGTCGAGCACGTCGCGCAGTCCACGCAAGCGCTCGCCAATTTGCTTTAGTTGTTCGTCTACCATATTTACAATTTGACAATTTACTATTTACTATTTATTTAAGTCCAGCTTTCAGTCCACGGATGACGGCCGACGTAAATCCGGCATGCTCCATCTCGTTCAGGCCCTTGATGGTCACGCCACCCGGCGTCGTCACCAGGTCAATGGCAGCTTCGGGGTGCAGCCCCGTAGCCCCCAACAGCTCCACGGCGCCCTTCATCGTCTGCATGACAATGCGCTTGGCATCGTCGGCCTTGAAACCCAGCTCCACGCCACCCTCAGCGGCAGCGCGGATATAGCGCATGGCGTAGGCTATGCCGCAGGAGGCCAGCGTCGTGCCCGAGGCCAGGTGCTGCTCGTCGGTGATGAGCGTCTCGCCCATAGCATCGAAGATGCCCTTCACCTGTTCCGTCTGCTGCTGCACCACAGCACCACAGGGCACGAGGAACGTCATCGAGGCCAACTGCGCAATAGCAATATTCGGTATGCAGAGGAACAGCGGCGGGCACTGCTCGCCCAGCCAAGCCTGTACACTCTCCGACTTCACGCCGGCAGCTATCACCACCAGCATCTGGCTATTCGGCTTCAGTTCGCTTTTGATGCCGTTGAGTACGCGCTCCACCAGCCACGGCTTGACACACACCATCACCACATCGGCACCAGCGGCTGCAGCACCGTTGTCGGTCGTCACGCTGACGCCCAGCTTTACAAACTTATCGAGAACGGCTTCCGACGGGTCGCTCACCGTAATATCTTCATTCTTATAAAGGCTGGTCTTCACCAGACCCTCGACGGTGGCGCCACCCATGGCGCCTGCACCAATCATTGCAATTTTCATAACACTTTCTTTAAACGTTCCATGAAATCATCAACGTCTGCCTTCGTCAGGCAGAGTGGCGGCAGCAGGCGCAGGATGTTCTGGCCGGCGCAGCCCGTGAAGCAGTGCTGCTCGTAGATGAGCGGACGGCGCACCTCAGCGTGCGGGCAGTCGAGGTCGATGCCAATCATCAGACCGCGACCGCGGACGTCCTGAATGTGGCTTTGCCCCTTCGACTTCAGTTCCTCAGTTCTTAGATTCTTCAGTTCCTCCATCAGGTAGGCACCCACCACGCGGGCGTTCTCCACCAGGTGCTCCTCCTCGAAGACGTCGAGCACGGCCAGCGCGGCTGCACAGGCCAGATGATTGCCGCCGAACGTTGTGCCTAATTGTCCATAAACGGGCTTGAACTCGGGCGCGATGAGCACGCCTCCCATCGGGAAGCCGTTGGCAATGCCCTTCGCTACGGTGATGATGTCGGGGCGGATGTCGAGCCACTGGTGGGCGAAGAAGCGTCCGCTGCGGCCGTAGCCACACTGTATCTCGTCGCATATCAGGATGGTGCCGTACTTCTTACAGGCGGCAGCCAGTCCTTGTGCGAACTCCGGCGTAGCCAGCTGGATGCCGCCCACGCCCTGGATGCACTCCAGGATGACGGCGCAGACATCGCCCTTCTGCAACTCTGCCTCCCAGGCGGGCAGGTCGTTCAGCGGCAAGTAGGTCACATGACCGTTATCGTTGATGGGTGCTATAATCTTCGGATTGTTCGTCACCTCTACGGCCAGCGAAGTACGACCGTGGAATGCCTTCTGGCACGAGAGCACGCGCGTCCGGCCGTTGGTGAACGACGCCAGCTTCAGAGCATTCTCGTTGGCCTCGGCGCCACTGTTGATTAAGAAGAGCTGATAGTCGTCGTAGCCGCTGATCTTGCCTAAGCGCTCAGCCAGTTCCACCTGCAGCTTGTTCACGACGGAATTCGAGTAGAACCCTATCCGGTTCAACTGCTCCGTCAGCTTTTCTATATAATGGGGATGGGAGTGACCTATAGAGATGACGGCGTGCCCGCCATACAAGTCCAGATATTCCTGCCCCTTGTCATCCCAAACTTTACATTCTTCGCCCTTAACAATGTTCACGTCGAAGAGCGGATATACATCAAATAGTTTCATAATCAACGCTTTTTTTGATAATCGGCTGCAAAGTTACGGCAAATATCCGACAATTTATCACTTTTCACCGCCTTTTTTTTCGTCAGACGTCAAAAAAGAAGGCAGCAGTCCTTGCGGATTGCTGCCCTTTTTAATAATGTGGAATTGCTATTATTTGTTCAAGCCCTCTTCCTCATCCTTCATCTTGCTGTAATCCATCAGCGTAGGCTGATAGTCTTGGATGATGACAGGAGTGAAGCCTCTCGTTGTAGAGGCATCCTTCACCTTGAACTTCATGACAATCGTCTTATCTCCGCTATAGGCATTAACGGGATAAGTACCCCAGACGGGATTGTGTTTTGCATCGGTGATTGACGACTCAATGGTTGTTGCCAGGTTCGTGGGCGATGAAGCCATAGCATTTTCACCGGGAGTGCGCTGCGGGAGCAGGTTCTGAACCAGCTGGCCCTTATAGCGTACAACCAGCTGCCAGCTTGTAGACACCAGTTTGTCGCAGTTCTTATACATGTCAACTCTGACGGTGTACTCACCAGGCTCTACGGCAATCTCAGGAATAACGATGTTCTCGTTCTTCAGGCCGTCGATACTGCAGTTGGCATTTGAATCGTGGTCCAGACCAAATCTGACGATAGAGTCACCCACCTCATCGCGAACGCTTAACTTCTTGTTGCCATAGTAGATTTCTTCGCCAGACGGTGTCGTGACACGCAGGTCGATGTCCTTCTCGTTATTGAATGTCAGGTTGACAGTCAGGTCACCAGAAATACGTGTCTGTACATAGCGGATAGCCTTGCGATAAGCCTGTGTGACGGCACCGCTGGTCTTACGTCCCTTGACAACCATCGTGATATTACGATTGTAGTTGGCACCATAGTTCAGATAAATAATGTAGGAGTAGAGGCCACCGGCACGGGTGGAGTTTTCCATCATGTCTGTAGGAACGACCTCATAGTAGCCACTCTCGCCATCAACACCAATATAGAAGCGGTCATAAGCATCAGCCGAGGTGACGGTGATAAAGTTTGAACCACTGGTCAGGGCCTGATCATTAATCTCAATACCAGAAATGACATCATTCGATGTTGAGTTAGGCATAGCACCAGTCTGATAAATGGCACTCGAGATGGCGAAGAAATTATTCTCGAAGTTTGCCTGAGCGCTACTTGCCTGAGAATCATCGTCATCGCTACTGCTACTACAAGCAGTGAAAGCCAACACACATGCTACTGCGAACATGAAACTGTTAAAGAAATACTTTTTCATAATCATTAATTAATTTGGGATTTTACTTTCGTAGATGTCGCAAAGTTAGCATTCTATACGGGAAAAAGTGTTACATTTCGTAAAAATGTTGAGACGATTTACAAAATGCAACATCTTTTTAACAGATTTTTAGTTTCTGCCACCTTTTACCGTCAATCAGGCTTATTCGTTTCGAATACAAAGTATGTCCACATGAAGGCAAAAGGCGTTTAGAGACTCTTTTTCCTTCAAAACGCCGAAGCCTTGAGCCGCAGGCCTGCCGTCTCGTCGATGCCAAACATCAGGTTCATGTTCTGCACGGCCTGACCGACGGCACCTTTCAGCAGGTTGTCGATGGCCGACGTCACCAGAATCTTCCCTTCGAAACAGTCGACGTGAACCAACGCCTTGTTGGTGTTCACCACCTGTTTCAGGTCTATCGCCTTCTCGCTGTAATGGGTGAAGGCAGCGTCGGCATAGAAGTCACGATAGGCTTCCACGACGTCTTCTGCCGGTGCCTTGGTCTTGATGACCGCCGTACAGAAAATGCCACGGGCGAAGTCGCCGCGATAGGGGATGAAGTCGATGCTGGCGTCGAGATAGCCCTGCACCTGCTTCAGCGACTGACAGATCTCTGCCAGATGCTGATGGGTGAAAGCCTTGTAGATGCTCAGGTTGTTGTTTCGCCACGAGAAATGGGTGGTGGCACCGGGCTTCTGACCGGCACCCGTGGAACCGGTGATGGCATTGACAGCCACGTCCTCCTTTAAGATATTAAGGTGGGCGGCGGGCAACAAGGCCAGCTGGATAGCCGTGGCGAAGCAGCCGGGATTAGCAAGGTGTTGCGCCTTCGTGATAGCCTCTTTGTTGATTTCAGGCAGACCGTAGACATAGTCGTGGTTGCCTGCGATACGGAAGTCCTGGGCCAGGTCGATGATTTTTACGTGGGAGGGAATGGTGTGCTCCTTGAGGAACGCCTCGCTCTTGCCGTGGCCGAAGCAGAAGAACACCACGTCGACCTTCTCGAAGGGCATCTCGTCGGTAAAGCGCAGGTCGGTATCGCCGACGAGTCCTTCATGCACGTCAGACACCAGGTTACCAGCGTTACTCTCTGAGTTGGCAAAGACAATCTCTGTCTCGGGGTGGTTCAGCAGCAGGCGGATCAACTCGCCGCCTGTATAGCCTGCTGCACCGAGGACCCCCACCCTAATAGCAGACCCACCCCCCTGCCCCTCCCTGCGAGGGAGGGGAGTAGATACTTTTGCAATATGATTCTCCATTTTATTTAACGTTTAGAGGTAATTACTCCCCTCCATTCAAGGGAGGGGTTGGGAGGGGGTCACCTCTCGTTCGGATGAATGCCGTAATACACTCTCAGCGGCGTCGAGCTGACCTTGATGAAGCCCTTGGCCTCGTCGGCAGTCCAGCCCGTCTGCGTCTCGCCGTACTCACCGAGCTTCGACTTCGTCAGGTCGTTCTCGCTGTCGATGCCCACGGTCTCAAAGCCGTAGGGGCGCAGCTTCAGGATGGCAGTGCCGGTGACGTGACGCTGGCTGGAGGTCAGCATGGCCTCGATGTCGGGCATAACGGGCTCGAGGTACTGGCTCTCGTGCAGGAACATACCGTACCAGTTGGCCACCTGGTCCTTCCAGTACTGCTGCCACTTCGACAGCGTAGACTTCTCCAACAGGCGGTGTGCCTCGATAATCAGTTTCGGAGCGGCAGCCTCGAAGCCTACGCGGCCCTTGATGCCGATGATGGTGTCGCCAACGTTGGCGTCGCGGCCAATGGCGTACGAAGCACCAATCTCCTCAATCTTCTGGATGGCCTTCACACGGTCGTCGAACTTCTCGCCGTTGACGCCGACAATCTCGCCTTTCTCGAACTCAATCTTCAGCAGCTGTTCCTGCTCCTTGGCCGTGACGTGCTTCAGATAGGCTTCCTCGGGCAGGCCCTGTGTCGGGTCGAGCAGTTCGCCGCCGCAGATGCTCGTACCCCAGATGCCAACGTTATACGAGTATTTCAGCTTCGTAAAGTCGGCAAAGAAGCCGTGCTCGTTCAGGTAGTCCACCTCTTCCTTACGCGTCAGTTTCTTGTCGCGCGTCAAGGTGATAATCTCCACACCGGGAGCCATCACGAGGAACGTCATGTCGAAACGTATCTGGTCGTTGCCGGCACCCGTCGAACCGTGGGCGATGGCGTCGGCGCCAATCTCCTTGGCATAGCGCGCAATGGCGATAGCCTGGAAGATGCGCTCACTCGACACCGAGATGGGGTAGCAGTTGTTGCGCAGCACGTTGCCGAAGATCATATACTTCAGCGACTTCTCATAATACTCCTGCGTCACGTCGAGCGTCACGTAGGCCTTAGCGCCCAGCTTATAGGCATTCTCCTCGTTGACCTTCAGCTGTTCAGCGGAAAAGCCGCCAGTGTTGGCACAGGCAGCATAGACATCCCAGCCGTCCTGGGTGAGTTTCATCACGGTGTAACTGGTGTCAAGCCCACCAGAAAAGGCTACTACAACTTTCTTGTTTGCCATAATCTTCTATTATTTTTTTGCATCGGACTTAACGGACTCTTTCGGACTTGACGGACTGTTTCGGACTTCTTGCCGTTGTACGTGCCAGCCCGTATAGTCTGGTGCTGTATGATTAATTTTCTTCTAATTCTTGTAAGTGTTTGATGCGCGACAGCACTTCGTCGGGCAGTTTGACCGGCAGGTGCTCCGTGGGGTCGAAGAGCATGGCGGTGCAGATACAGAACTTGCGGTTGCGCTCGCGCAGCACCGGGTAGTTGACACAGCCCTCGCAACCCTTCCAGAACGCCTCGTCGTCGGTCAAGTCGGCAAACGTCACCGGCTGGTAGCCCAGCGCCGTGTTCATCTTCATCACTGCGGCGCCACTGGTCAACGAGAAAATCTTGGCGTGGGGCCAGCGGGTGCGCGCCAGGGTGAACGTCAGATCCTTGATGCGCTTGGCGATGTGCTGTCCGCGGAAGTCGGGATGGACAATCAAGCCCGACGTCGTCACATACTGCTGGTTCTCCCAAGTCTCGATATAGCTGAAACCGGCAAACCGCCCGTCCTTCGTCAGGGCGATGACGGCTTTGGCCTCCATCATCTTTTTGGCAATATACTCATGCGTACGCTTGGCAATGCCGGTGCCGCGAACCTTGGCGGCCTCAGCAATGGTTTCCAGAATGGTGTCTACGTATTTCTCGTGTTCAGGTCCCGCCACTAAGACCTCAATCTCTGTTTCTTGTTCCATGATAGCGTTTTATCTTTCTATTTCGTTGAGTGCATCGATAACCTCCTCGTGTGAATAACCCTCCTTAATGACAATGAAGATGGTGTCGTCGCCGGCGATGGAGCCTAAGACTGGCGGCAGGTCGCTGGAATCGATGTTCCAGGCAATGGCACTGGCATAGCCGGGACGGGTCTTGATGACGCCCATGTTCCCGGAGAAATTGATGCTCAACACGCCCGACGAGTTCATCATCTCGCGGATGCTGCCAGCTGTGCTCACGCGCTTGTACATGGTATCATTAGGCAACACGTAAACATAGTTGCCGCGTAGCGTCGATGCCTTCGCCACCTTCAGCTGCTTCAGGTCGCGGCTCAGCGTAGCCTGTGTCAGTTTGAAACCCTCCTGCTGCAGGGCTACCAGCAGTTCCTCCTGACTGCCCATCTGCCTGCTCGAGATAATCATCCGCAGGGTCTCCAATCGGTTGTTTTTAGTCTTCATGAGAATATTTATTCACTTTTGGGCTGCAAAAGTACAACTATTTCTGCATACCACCAAATTTTTCCGCATAAAAATACGAGGCAACCGCTTGGTTGCCTCGTATTTTATGCAAAGAGTTGTCGATTACTTCACAACGACCTTGCGTCCGTTGATGATGTACAGCCCCTTCTTCAGGCCCTGCAGGCTGTCGCCTACCTTCTGACCCTTCAGGTTGTACACGACACCGTCCTCGAAGACACGGGCTGCCGTCTGAACATTGTCGATACCAGTAGCCTGGTCTGTGGTGATAACCAATTCGGGCAGGTTCTCAGAACCCTTACCATTCATGTCGCCACCACCGGGGTTACCCGTCACCTTGAAGATGATGTAATTCTGTCCAGCGGCAATCATCGACTTCAGAGCCTCGGTCACATCCACCTCCAGCAGTTCGCTGGTGTTGTGCGGGAATGTGATGTCGGCCACCTTCGTACCAGCGAGGTTCACCTTTTGGTCACCAGCAGCCATAGCAGCGTAGTCGAGCGTCAAGCCAGCGTCAACACAGTAGACGATAGCGGGACGTGCACGGCGGCTCTCACCGATTGCCGTAAACTTAAAGGTAGCGTTAGTGACGGTCTGTCCTGCCGGTACGCTGAATGCGAACTCAGCATAAGCAGCACCCTGCCAAGCAGCATTGAACTTCTCGTTATTAACGTGTTCCTTCTCAGCATCGACGGTGCTGACATAGACATTGGCATCACCGGCGCAAGACGAACTGGCTGTATGAACGAGCACAGAGCTCAGTGCGTCCGGATCGGTAGCCGGTCCGTAGTAGGTCAGTTCAAAGTTGTCCCAGATAGCCCAGATGTCGTTGCGCTCGCTCTTGGCACCGATGGTCAGCTTGCCGTCGGTGACATAGACCGTGATAGGCTCAACAGCATACTTGCCGGCAGTGAACTGCTCGCTCAGCCGTCCCATATTGCTCAGGCGGTCGTCGGTCTCCATCTCCTTGAAGTCGCTCACCTTGCCGTTGGCTGTAATCTGAGGATAGCCGTTGCCGTCGTAGTCCTTGATGACGCGGTCGTCATGGAACGTCACGGCAGCCTGGGCGGTGAGCACGTACTTACCGTTGGGAACGCTCACCTCCTGAGCCAGGACGAAGGTCGACATGTAAGACTCGGCGCAGTTGTTGATATTGTTACCGCCAGACAGGTTGTATGCAACGCCCTCGTTGGCCATTGTCCATGCACCGACGTTGCGGTTGTTACGTCCGAAGTTCGGGTCGAGGATAAGGAACGTAGCGTCGACGCCGTTATCCTCAGCAGCGGCATCCAGCGTAGCCTTCATCTCGTCTTCAGAAATAATCTGCCACTGGGCATTCTCGCCGTCGGCAACATTCTTGCCGAGCACGGTCGACGTGCCGTCGTAGCCGAAGAGGTTCTCGTCGGGGCTGGCGATGGTGTAGACATCATCGATCTTGCTGATGGTCAGACTCATCGGGTTGGCGTTGTCCATGTAGTCGCCCTCGAAGTAGTAGGCAGTACCGCCGTTGCTCACCTGAGACTCCATCTGATAGATGCCGTTGCCCTGGGCGATCAACGTTACGTATTCAGCATGCTTCAGCAGCGAGCCGCGTGTGCCCCAGTCGTTGCCGGCACCCCAGAACAGGCCGCTGCCCACGTTCTTCAGGTAGTATTTGCCAGTCTCTAATGTTGCAGGAACACCTGCAGGAACGATGGCATCCTTAGAGGTAGGCCAGATGTAGCGAGTACCCTCAGCGTTGGTACCGACAATACCCTCGACAGCCTTCACCTTATTAGGTAGTTCGTAGAGCACATTGAAGTGGTCTTCAACATAGATAGTGTCGCCAGCCTCGTCAATCAGGATTCTTAAACCGAGTTTGTCTTTAGCCAGCTGCAGTTTTTTCAGCGTCACAAAGCGAGCCAGTCCGCTCTCCTGCTTCACCTCAGCCACTGTTGCCTTCTTGCTCTGGGCGGTACCCTTCTCAGCCGTAAACTTGCTGTTCGGGGTGTTGGACGTTCTTAACAATACGGGCATGTTGTTTGATAAATTGTTCTCGCCGATAATATAGCCGTTTATCTTTTGCCCTACATAGAACTGTATCTGTGTCTCGAAGAAGTCGATAGCGCCACTGGCATCCTCAACGAATACATTGTCGCCCTTGATGTAGGTGACGACAGCATCCTCAAGCATCAGCTTAGCCTCGGAGCCGGCAGTCAGTTTCTTGAACACGTCAATGTTCTTAGCCAGATCCTGAGCGTTAGCGTCGGTCGGGGTGAACGTGAAGCCGTAGTATTTCAGGTTTGTCTCGTTCGCGAAGACAAAGTATGTCTTACCAGCCTTCACGGGGAACGATATCATATTGTCGGTTACCTTGGTGATGCCATTGAAGTCTTTCAACGCCTCACCATCTTCGGTGACATAGAGCTTCTTGTCCTTCTCCAGTTCGACGGTCACGTCAATCTGGCCGTCCTTCGTCGGGTTGAACACATAGAACGTACCCTGCGTAGGCACATTCTTCTGTGCGGGGTCGTAAGCCTTATTGTCGTCGTCAACAGGGAACTTGTCGATACCCTCGGTGACGGCAGCAAACTTATTGACAGCAGGATAAACCTCGTCGAAGCTATAAGCCTCCTCGCCGGTCAGGCCACCGAAGGTCATGATCATACCATTGGTCTGCTGGTAGTCCTCGGCTGTGAACTCCTCACCAGCCACGGCCTCAGCCTTATCGTCGCGGACAGCTTTCTTTACGAATTTCACCTCTGCCTTGCCAGTAGCGTCGAAAACCTGATCCTGCTGTGCAGCAGCTGCATCAGCTGTCAGGACAACACCGCCCAGCTCATCGCCCTCACGGACATCCGGGAAGTGGATAGCGCCCAAGGTAACGCGGTCTGTTTGAGCAAAAACGTCATTAGAGTACCAGATGGTATTCTCGTTCATGTTTGCTGCATACATGCCGGGAACCTTATAAGCCATGACGGCTTTCATGCCCTCGCCGGCCAGCACCAGGCCGTGCTTCTGAATATCGCTGACGACGTCAGCCGTAACGGGGAAGTGCAGTGTCTTGTCCTCATTCTGAGTCATCTCGAGCTTCACGATAGACTGTCCGGCAGCGTTCTGCACGTCGAGTGTACCTGCACCCTGAGTCTCAATAGCGATGACGTCGCCCATAGCGACATCGGCCAGTTTGCTTACATAAGCAGCATCTGTCATATTGACAGGCAGAGACTGACCGGCAGCAAGGTCGTCGGCCTTCCAGAGCAGACCCGACTGAACTTCCGTAGCCTTCATCTTTCCGTCGGGATAGGTGACACCCGTCAGCGAGGCCAGCACGTCGCCCTTCACCAGTGTCAGCATAGCGGGGTTGACGGTAATCACAGCCCCCGTCTTGTCGGTAGCCGTGAATACGCCGTTGTTTTCGTCGATAGTCACACCCTTCAGGACAACCAGGCGATACACATTGGCAGCCTTGATAGCGTCCTCCACGGTCATCTCCTTCGGCTCACGCCAGTTTCCTGCAGAAGTGTTCGGCTGTGTGCAGTCGGTATAGTCAGAGCTGACGAGAGCGTTGGCATCATAGGTGCCATAGACCTTGCCGGTAATCTTCTTGCCAGTAACAGCAGGTAGCGTGATGTTCAGCAGGATACCTGCTTCGTCGTCCTGAACGATGACACCGCCCTCAGCGGGGAAGTCGAGAATGTCGGCACCCGACAGGGTGAGGTAGTCAGCATTGGCAGCAGTCTTGAATTCCGAAATCGTGGCAGCCCCCGTTCCCTCGGGAACCTCGGCACCGTTGATGCTGACAGAGTTCAGATCCGTGCCGTCCAGGGTCAGCACCACTTCCTTGGCATTGCCTGTCCACACGCCTTTTTCAACAGTTCCGGCGTTGGCAGTGACAGTACCCAACTCAGAAGCCAGCAGCTTGACCTTTGTAATGCCGAAGCCGTCCTTCAGAGCCTTAATGGTCAGGGTATTGCCCTCAAGCTTAGCCGAAATGTTCTCATTCAGGTTACCCGACAGTTCAGCCTTCTTGGCTAAGATTGCGGGGGCGGGAGCATCGCCGGTGCGCTGGATGTACAGCCAGTCAAGACCAGAAGCGTTGGAACCCGTGCAGGCCATTGACAGCACCTCGTTGTTGGCATCGAACTCTTCAGAGTTGCCCAGAATGTTTGTTCCATTGGGGATATTAAACGACCAAACGGTAGTGCTTTCGCCAAGTTTGAAGTTAGCAGTTCGTGCAGCACTGTTACCATTAACGCCACGTCCGAAGATCTTATAACGGCCAGGAGCCAGCGTCGTCACCTCCTTATAAGTATTCTCGTTGGCAGTATAGCCCATCTGCCCGTTAGAAGCACGGGCCGTGTTGTTAGCAACACTTACGCCGCTGATAGCCTCGCCTTCAGAGAAGAAGACAACGTTAGGAATCGTAGCACCATTGTAGTTGAGGTCATGCACATAGTTGTTGGCAGTCGGCGTGAAGGTTACACGATACCAGTCGCCAGAACCTGCAGCGATATTGTAAAGCGTCGTACCTTTAAGAACATACTGAGAGAAAGGCACCGTTACGGCATCGCCTTCAAACGTGGTTCCTGAAGCGAGGAGATCGGTTGCATCGCCAGCCTTCGTATTCACAGTATAGCTATACGTAGCTGCATCACGAACTGTGATGGCAACAACAGTGCTACAATTAGCGGCAATCGTGTTACTGGAAGCATCATCACTGACATAAATAAAACGTTTTCCAGCATAAGAACCTGTTCCATTGAAAAAATCCTTATCTGTATTTAACAATACAACAGAATTACCAACTACTCCTGAACGGGTTGTAGATTTTACAATATTTCCTCCACAAACCCAACAAATCATATAACTAGCAGTTTCTACAGATTGAACTTCTTCAGAAACATCTATAGATTGCAAAATAGGGTTAATTGCATAATTCTCTTTTCCTGCTTTGTAGTGACCGAAAACGACATTCGAAATAGATGCAGTAGAAAATGCTGTTCCCTCGGCAGTGCCAACCTTATATGTCACAGCACCTGTACCCTGATTAACCACAAGTTCTATAGCGTATGCCGTTGTACGACTGTATGATAAAGTAAGATTTGTCGTTGACCCAGCAACAGTGATAAAAGCGACTTTATCTTGTTCTTTAAAGCCTACGGTTACATCACCTATTTGTATATAATCATAGGATCCATTTCGCCCAGAAGCGCCACCGGTCTTTAAAGACGCCTTCAAGGTCACAATAGAATTTGCTGTTGTTGTAAGACTTTTCGTACAAGCCCAGCCACCATTAGTTGATGACACAGAAATGCCACCATTGATAGCCGGAGTAGCATAATCACATGACCAAGCTGTAAGGTTAAGGTCATCATTACTCCATTGGGTGGTCGTTCCACGCTCATAAAGAGTCGTAGCTGCTGCCCACGCCCCGCTGCTTCCGACGATAACCATCACGGTAAGCAGCCATAGATTTAGTAATTTTTGTTTCATAAACTGTTTTGTTTTTAATTATTTTAATGAATGCTATATACGCCCCTATGTGTACCTCTGCCACCGCTTTTGCGGGGCATAGGCACACAAAACATGGCAAAAGTAAGTAAAAAAAAGGAATCCAACAACACTTTCAAATATATTTTAGACTTTTTTATGAATTGGCAATGCCGTTATATATAGTTGTCACAAGCCAAAACGAACCCTCACCTCCCACACCTCTCACACCCGACGTCGGGTGTGAGAGGTGTGGGAGGTGAGGGTTGTTTTTCTGTATCGCAATATATACGCGCGTGACGGAGAATGCAACAAATTGAAAAGTGGTCAGTCAAAGCGGTCTTCTTTTACCACACGCCGTGACGTTTTCACCACACGCCTATATTTTTTCACGAGAGGCCGTGACGTTTTCACGAGAGGCCGTGGCATTATTATCATTGAAAGGAAACGAGGGTATGCCGAATGACATACCCTCATTATCGGGATCTTCATCCCCCTCGGGGGGATTACTTAATCACGTTCTTGAGCTTTCAGCTCGAGCTTGTTCACGTTCGAAAGAGCATGAGCAAGCTCAGCTCTTTGCTCACTTAATCACGATCTTCTTGCCGTTCTTGATGTAGAGGCCCGGCTTCAGCGTGCCTGTCATCTTCTGACCGCGGAGGTTGTAGATAGCGCCGTCCTCGAAGCGAGCAGGCTCAGCAACAGTCTCGCTGATAGCGTCAGGTGAGCCACCGTTGCCGTAGTACATCAGCTGGAAGTTATCCCAGATGACCCACTGGTTGGTGCCCGTACCCTTGACACCGACGGTCAGCGTGCCGTCCTCGGCAACGACCACCGTGATGGGCTCCATCGTGTAAAGGCCACTCGTGAAGCTGACGCTGGCGTCAGTCATCGAGTTCTCCGTGCCCGTCAGCGGACCGAAGGCCTTCGTCTCCTCGTTAGCGAAGAAGACAGGTGCATCCTCGGCAGCTCCGCCGTCCTGGCGGCAGAAGCCCTGAATGGTCAACGTGTAGGTTCCGGCAGGGGCGTCCTCAACCACTTGGCTGATAGTGAACGTAGAGTGGTAGGACTCGGCGCAGTTGTTCTCGTTGTTACCGCCAGAGAGGTTCCTGTTCGTGCAGTCATCACTTACCGTCCAGTTATCGTTACGCTTGTCATTACGGTTGAAGTTGGCGCCCTTGATGAGGAACGTAGCGTCGACAGGTGCACTGCTTGTTGCAGCGGCCAGTGCCTCCTTGCGCTCGTCGACAGTGATGAAACGCCACTCGTCGGCATTGTCGCTCAGTACAACGAGGTTGTCGTTGCCGGCACTCAGATACTGCGAACCGTTGCTGATGGTGTAGTTGCCGTTTGAGAGCTGCGAAACAGTCCAGCCGAAGGCCTCGCCGTCGTTCCATTCGCCGTTCAGGAAGTTCTTGGCACCGCCGTTGCTCACCTGTGAGTCGAAGTTCTTCGTACCGTCACTGTTAGTGGTGAGAGCATAGTCAATACCCGTGTCGTTCAGCACAGCATGGGTACCCCAGCTTGCACCGGCACCCAGATACTTACCCGTAGCGACGTTCTGCACGAAGACCTTGCCAGCAGCATGGAACTTGTCGATGGCCTTGCGGAGCTTAGCCACCTCGTTGGCCATACCCGGCACATTCAGGCGGATGCTGACGAGAGCCTCGTTGGCAGCGTCGACAGCAGCCTGCAGCTTAGCCTTGCCACCAATCTGGTCGCCAGCCAGCAGAGCCTCGGCGTCGTCGATGGCAGCCTGCAGATTAGCCTTTTCGGCAGCATAGGCCTCCTTGGCCGTGGTCACCATCCTCAGGCTTGCAATCTGAACGGAGTGCCACTCAGTCTTGGCAGCCTGTGCGAGAGAGAGGCCAATGGTCAGTTTTCCGTCATCAATCTTCATGCCATTGATTTCGTAAACTTCAGGCTCGCCGGCAATCAGGCCACTGTTGCGGCGTGCCGTAATCCAAGTCTTCAAAGTAGTGGTACCAGACGTACCGAATACATAGGCCACGTCTTTGGCATCTTCCTGCAGTGTAGGCTTACCAGCCTTATTAGCGCCGTACTTGCCATCCCAGGCATTATGTGAGGTAGCATACATGCCGATGTTGTAGGTGCCGTTCTCCAGACCGGAAATCTGCTGTGTCAGCACATTGCCAGCGCCCGTCACGCCAAAGACCTGTACGAGGTTGACGCCGTTGCCGGTATAGACCTTGAAGTCTTCACCATCCTGAACGTTCACCCAGTTTTCAACGGCCTTGCCAACCTTATTAGTAAAGTCGACACTGCTGGTAGCGTTGTCGGCCTTGAACTGGTCGATAGCCTTCTGCAGTCCCTCGGTGTTGCCAGCCTCGGCAGCCTCGATAGCGTCGTCAAGACAACCTACGGCGATAGCGTCACGATTCTTGGCAAGCTCCTTAGCCTCGTCGATCAGGGCCAGTTCCTTTTGGGTATAGATCTTCTCGCCGTTATAGGTGACGGCGTATGCGATGTTGATCTGAGTGCCCTCAGCGTTAGAGTTGTCGAAGTAGAGCACGATGCTCTTCGTAGCATTGATATTCTTCAGCGTCAGGGTACCGCAGTCGCTGGCGCCCTTTGCCGGGAACTCGCCGCCCTCGAAGTTCACCTCATTGCCGTCGACCTCGACCTTGGTCACCTTGATGAACGGCAGCGACTCGTCCTTGGCCTTATAGTTGCCGACACCGTTGATAACCATTCCGTAGACCTTCTTTCCCTCGTTGACGGTGAAGGTTGCAGAGTTGGCTACGGGCGAGCCGTTGGCGGTGCGCAGCTTGTAGCCCTTGCTGGTCATGGCGCCTGCCTGGGCACTGCCTGAGCCGGCGTTGCAAGCACCGTCGAGCGTGATGCTGATACCCACGACAGGATTGTTCTTCGTCTTAGCCACGTCCTTGTTGGTCACGTCGAGTTCGGTTTCCTGAACCTTCTTGTAACCGTCGCTGACGACGATGCCCTCCTTAGATGTAGGCCAGATGGCTATCTTACCTTCCTCGTCGATACCGACGATACCCTCAATCGTCTCAAACAGGTCGGACAACTCGTATAACACGTTGAAGCGGTCCTCAAGGCTGATGGTGTCGCCAGCCTCGTCAATCAGGATTCTGAGGCCGTACTTGTCCTTCGTCAGCTCCAGGTTCTTCAGTGCCACGAAGCGAGCCAGGCCCTCCTCGTTCTTCACCTCGGCGATAGGAGCGACCTTGCTCTGGGCTGTGCCCTTCTCAACCGTAAACTTGCTGTCAGGCGTAGCTCCCGTTCTCAGCAGGACGGGCATGTTGCCCTGCTTGCTGTTCTTGCCGTAAATATAGCCGTTGAGCTTCTGACCGACGTAGAACTGCATCTGCGTCTCAAAGAAGTCGATAGCGCCGCTGGCATCCTCGACAAAGACGTTGTCGCCCTTGATATAGGTAACCACGGCATCGTTCAGCAACAGCTTGTCGGTCTTGCCGGCCTCAGCCTCCTTCAGCAGTTTGAAGGTAGCGATGTCCTTCACCGTGTTACCGGCATTGGCATCGGCAGGCGTGAACTTGTAGCCGAAGAGTTTCAGGTTGGTCTCGGGGGCAAATACGTAATAGGTCTTCGTAGCCTCGACGGGGAAGGTGACAGAACCTTCGAAGTCGGCGGTCTTCTTCTCATCAACGATAGCCTCACCATCCTCAGTGACGATGATCGTCTTGCCCTTCTCAACGCCTACGGTCACCTCAAGCTGTCCGTCCTTAGTAGGCTCGAACACATAGTAGGTACCCTTGACGGGCAAGTTCTTAGCCTCCTTGTCGTACGACTTGTCGGCAGCGTCGAGAGGAGCCTGACCGATACCCTCGGTAACGGTAGCAAACTTATTAACCTCAGGATAGACCTCAGCGTAGGAGTACTTGGTACCATCGGGGTCGTTTCCACCGTAGGTCATGATGATGCCATTGACGGCGTTGACAGCTGTAGGAAGAACCGACTCTTCCTGATCAAAGGTGTCGCCAGCCTCAGCCACAAAGATGTCGTCGCGCGGGTCATCGCCAACCTCGAAGACGACAGACTTGCCATCGACAGCCAGTGTCTTGTCGAGCAGAGCAGCTGCCTGCGTTTCTGTGAGAGCGGTGGCAGAAGCGATGGCTATGTCGCCCTCGGCGGTCATCGTACCGTCGGAGGTCAGCAGGTCGCCCTTACGCACATCTTTGAAGTGGAACTTACCAAGGGTAACGGCATTGCCCTGACCCAGCCAGATGGTATTGTCAAGATCAGCCGTAGCACTGTACTTGCCGTTGATGGCAGTGACGAACTTAGCCTTCAGGTCGCTGTTGCTACCTTCTATGACGAGGCCGTGCTTCTGCACCTCTTCCTCCATGTCGCCAGTGACGGGAATCTCTACCGTAGTGCCGGTAGCAGGAATGGTGAAGAGGTTCTCGCCGGCAGCGGTATTGACAATCAGGTTGGCAGCTGTCTCGCCTAAGACAACCTCAACATAGAGCACGTCGCCAGCCTTCAGGTTGGTCATACGGGCCATGACATCGTCGTCGGTCAGTGCAATAGCGTTGTTGCCGCTAATGAGATCGCCGCCATCAGCCTCAGACTTCCACAGCAGGGGCACGACGTCATCCTGACTACGAGGAGCCAGCACGCAGCGGCTGCCGTCGGCGGTCAAGAAGGTGACACCTGTCAGGGTGTTGACAACGTCACCGGCATTCAGCACAAGGCCTGCGCCAGCCAGACGGTTGTCAATCTCCACCTTATTATTATCAATCGTTGCATAGTAAACGCCGTCGGTCTCACTAATCTCGGCCATATTGAGCTTCAACAGACGGAAGGTGTTGGCCTTCGCTGCTGCCTCGGCTGCCGTGGCATCACGGTCAACAGCCGTACCCTCGCTGACAGTGACACTGTTGAAGGCATTTTCCTCAACGACGAGGGTGTCGCCCTTGACAGTGCCATAGAGCTGACCGCTAAGCAACTGGTTGACATCAGTCGTAGCGATGTCGTAGCCCTTGACAGCCAGACCCGTCGTAGCGTCCTGGATATAGGTGATGCCGTCCTTCGTGAGGAATGCCTCAGTGCCTGCAAGTCTCAGCATAACGGGTTCGTTGGTCTGCTTGAAAGCAGCAAGGGTAGCAGCACCTTTCATATAGTTCACGTCCTTGAATGAGAACCAGCTGACATTATTGTCAGCAGCCACATCGAAGGTCAGCGTCAGTTTGCCGTCGGCACCAACCGTTCCGATAGCTGCATATTTCTCAAGATAGAACTGTGACGTTCCATGCTGTGTACCGGAAATTTCGGTAGCATCACCATCGTTAGCCTTCATGCTGATGCCGTAAGGCTTGGCGCTAGCACCGTTCTTGGCACGTACACGCACCCAAGCGGTCACGGCATAGTCGCCGGCTTCCAGACCTTCGACGGTAGCCGTCATCGTCTTTGCACCGAGAGAATTGCCGTCGCCGGTCCAGTACTCGAAGAACGGAGCCTTGAACTCAGAGCCGTCGCTGTCTCCTTCGCCAGACCATGTGTTGATATGGAGTGACTCCCACTGCTCAACGTTCTCATCCCAAGCGCTCATCAGGACATCATCGATGTAGTTGGCGGCACGCCAGCCGGTTCTGATGTCGGTGATGCTGTTGGCCGTGGCATCGGTCATAGTACCTGCTGCCAAAGCCGTCTCGGCATCGGTAATCTTCTCCTTGTAGACAGCGGCATCAACAAAGTTGGTACCAGCCAGCTCAGCCTTGTTCACCGGCAGATACTGGGCGGCGTTAGCGTAGGCTGCTACTGATGACTTTGCTGCTTCAATGGCATCGGATAGTGCCCCATAATTAGCCCAGGTGGCAGAGGCGTCCAAAGCGTTCTTGGCAGCAGTAAGGTTTGACTGCACGGTGGCGTTCATCGCTCCTTCAGGAATCGTTGCCACAAGGGCTGCCACGTCGTCAGCTGTCACGTCGCCGCCGACGTACGTCAGTTTAATCCAGTCAATACCGAACCAGCGTGCACTCATCGTACCGTTGTTCTTCACACCGAGACGCAAGGTGCCGTTAGCCACAATGAGGTTATCGGTGGTGTAGGTTCCGAGATTTGCATTGTCGCTATCGACGGTAACGCCCTTGAATACTGTGTTACTGCCGCTGGTGCCATAGACACCGGCATTGCCATTGGGCGTTGCGTCGCTCACGCCGTTGCTGGAGTTCCACATGGAGGCTGTCAGCGAATATTTGCCTGCGGGCAAGCCGGTAACTGTCTGAGAGTAGTCGAACTTACCGTTTGCGGCTGAGCCAATCCAATATTCAACGCGTGTATCACCATTAGCCCAGGTGTTACCTCCATTCGGAGCTTCGATAGTCCAGCCGGGGAAATTGTTGTTAGCACAATTCCGGAAGTCCCAGTTGCTGATGGCCAGCGTCATGTCGGAGCCTGCCGTGGTCTGTGCCTTGGCAGCCAAGACGAGCGCGGCCTCGCAAGCTGTCTTCTGCTCGACATTGACAGCGTCAAGGGTTCCATTCGTATAGGCTGTCTGCACGGCTTTAACAGCGTCAGTAGCAGCGTATGCAGCCTGACCGGAGGCATCCATTGAAGACGCAGCGTCAAGGATAGCCTTGGCTTCCTCGTACTTCGCGATGCTGGTGTTGGCATAAGACGTTGCAGTGTTCAGTGCACTGATAGCAGCCCTGAGATCTGTCACATTAGTATATTCAGAATAGGCCTTTGTGCCATAATTGGCGATAGCCATATTGAGAGCTGTCTTTACAGCGCTGTTCATTGGCTTTGTTGAAGCCGCTGCCGTATTGGCATCTGCCTTGGCTAATGCCAATGACGTCTCCAAAGTCCCCTTATAGGTAATATCCAGAAGGTTCACAATATACCAGTTACCACCGGTTGCAAGGTTACGTATGCCAACTTCCAACTTACCGTCTGCCGTTACATAGGCACCTTGTATAGTGTAGTTATAAGCATCGGTGGGATCATAGCCTGTCATTCCCTCAACAGGAATAGCTACTTTTGCATCATTAGCATAAATCTCGGCAATGTTGTTGCCCGTGGCAGCTGTTATCCATGCTACGTTAGTCTTGGCATGGAGCGTCACGTCATACTCGCCGGAAGGCAGGCCTTCTATTGTCTTATAGATAACTTTTCCTTCAGTATAAGCACTTGTATTGTATCGTTCGCGGGCAAGACGATACATACCGCCCTGATTTTCCCATCCATCATTCCAGATATCATTCTTTGCCTCGATAACAGACTGCAGAGCGATGGCATTGTTATACTCAGTCTCAGACAGTTTAAACAGTTTCATTTGTCCATAGACAATCCACTCGTTGTCATTTGTCTGCGACATACTGACAGTGAGACTGCCATTTTCAACTTTCACAGTGGCGTAGATACGACACATCATTGGATTGATACCCATCCAATTACTAATGTCTGCAAAGCTACCATTCGGCCAGTTCTTGATGTAAGCCGTGGCACTGTTACTACCTGACGCAGCTCTGAGAAGTGCATTCTTACTGTTCTGCTGAGAAACAGCCTGAATTGAAATCTGGTAGTAACCATTAGGAACACTGACCGTCTGACTGATAGAGAACGTGTTATGCCACGATTCATGAATCTTATACGACCCGTTCCAAGCGTGATTGCCTCCAGTGCTCGTAAGTGCCCAGTTGGCAGTTTCATCAGCAAGAGCGGCATCCGTCAGGTAAGTTGCCGTGACGTCGTCTTTCGCCCATGAAGTTCCGCTTCCAACAATCAGCCCCACGGCTAATAGCAGTAGCTTTGTTAGTCTTTTCCTCATAATTTTTTGTTTTTAGTTAATAATAATATTGTTATTAGTTATTTTCGTGATCTTTTGGGCGTTTTCTATACACAAACCGCACCATCGTGTACATTAACGTGCAAATATAGCAAAGAAGTGGGAATATTTCAACATATTCCCACTTCTTTTAACGTTATTTAAATATCTGAACTTATTTCTTATCTGATGACAATCTTCTTGCCATTCTTGATGTACAGACCGGGCTTGAGCGTGCCTGTCACCTTCTGACCGCGCAGGTTGTAGACTGCATCGTCAACGATGCGGACGACGGGAGCCTGCTCGATGGCAGTGACAGGATTCTCGGTGTTGTAGTAACGTACGCCATAGAAGCCTAACTTAGAACCGGCGCAGTAGACCTTGTAGGTGCTGCCAGCCTTGACGTCGCAGGTGAAAGTGCCGTACTTCTTCTCGTCGACAGTAATGCCGTTGTAGTCAGCGAGTGCCGTGCCGTCCTCCTCGATGTAGAACTTCTTTCCACCATTGAGCACGATGGCGAAGTCGGCCTTACCATTGTAAGCGGGCTTGAAGACGTAGAACGTGCCACCGGTCTTTTCACCGTTCTGGCCGTTACCCTCAGTGAAGGCAGCGAAGCCCTCAACATGGGCATCACCCTTGGCGGCCTTGAAGTCGGCACCACCAGCCTCGCCGAAGGTCAGCGTAGCAACCTCTTCGCCAGTCTCGTCCTTGATGCTGACGGTCTCAGCGGAAGCGTGGGTTTCGCCCTCTGCCAGAGCGTAGGTGACGTCGAACTGCTTTGCCTGTACAGGCTCTACCTTCAGGGTGTAGAGGTGGCAGCCGTTAGTGTTATAGATGGTCACGTCGCCATCATTCTCGACAGTCCAGCTGTAGCTTTCCTTGGTCTTCGGCGTGAAGCTGTCGCCAATCTTGCTGTCGGCAACCACCTTGTCGTCGGAACCTACGGCACTGTAGAGTTCGATGCCACGGCCCTCAGAGGGCTTGTGCGACTCAACCTCGACGGTGATGGTAGAACCGGCAGTCACGTTAGGAATCGTGAAGACGGCCAGAGAGTTCTTGCCACCACCCAGCCAGAGGTAGGAAGGACCAGCATAGGTACCCAGTGACGTCTCAGGATAATCAACGGCAATAGCCAATGAGCGGTTTGCAGCGTAGGTGGGATAGAACTTCAGACCCTTGGTCTCAGCAATCTTCACACCGTTTGCGGTCAGCTCGCCATCGGCATCAACAGTACCAGCAAACCAGAAGCACTTGTCCTTGGAAGCCTCGGTAGGCTCTTTGTCAGCCTCTGCGTCGGCCTTCTTCTCTACATCGCTCCAGCCGCTGGTCTTCGAGGCAGCGGCGTCAGCCTTCAAGTTTGCTACTGTAGCGGCGCTCCACTGCGTGAAGTCCCAAACGCGGGCTGTCTCAACGGGAGCGGCAGCAGGTCCGTAGTAGGTCAGCTCGAAGTTGTCCCAGATAGCCCAGATGTCGTTGCGCTCGCTCTTGGCACCGATAGTCAGCTTGCCGTCGGTGACATAGATCGTGATAGGCTCAACAGCATACTTGCCGGCAGTGAACTGCTCGCTCAGCCGTCCCATATTGCTCAGGCGGTCGTCGGTCTCCATCTCCTTGAAGTCGCTTACCTGGTCGTTGGCCGTAATCTGAGGATAGCCGTTGCCGTCGTAGTCCTTGATGACGCGGTCGTCATGGAACGTCACGGCAGCCTGGGCGTTCAGCACGTACTTACCGTTGGGAACGCTCACCTCCTGGCTCAGGACGAAGGTCGACATGTAAGACTCGGCGCAGTTGTTGATATTGTTACCGCCAGACAGGTTGTAGGCAACGCCCTCGTTGGCCATTGTCCATGCACCGACGTTGCGGTTGTTACGTCCGAAGTTCGGGTCGAGGATAAGGAACGTAGCGTCGACGCCGTTATCCGCAGTGGCGTCATCGAGCGTAGCCTTCATCTCGTCTTCAGAGATGATCTGCCACTGGGCATTCTCGCCGTCGGCAACATTCTTGCCGAGCACGGTCGACGTGCCGTCGTAGCCGAAGAGCTTCTCGTCGGGGCTGGCGATGGTGTAGACACCCTCGGTCTTGGTCTTGTTGATGCTCAGACTCATCGGGTTGGCATTGTCCATGTAGTCGCCCTCGAAGTAGTAGGCTGTACCGCCGTTGCTCACCTGAGACTCCATCTTGTAGATGCCATCACCCTGGTCGTGCAGCGTGACGAACTCAGCATGCTTCACCAGTGAGCCGCGTGTGCCCCAGTCGTTGCCAGCACCCCAGAACAGGCCGCTGCCAACATTCTTCAGGTAGTACTTGCCGGTAGCCAAGGTTGCAGGAACAGGCTTGGCGACGACGCCCTCCTTAGAAGTGGGCCAGAAGAACTGTGTGCCCTCGGCGTCGATACCGACGATACCCTCGATGGTCTTGATATACTCGGGCAGTTCGAAGAACACGTTGAAATAGTCATCAATACGGATGCTGTTTCCGGCAGCGTCGGTGAGTACGCGGAAGCCGTAGCGATCTCTGTCGGGACGGACATTAGAGAGCGTCACGAAGCGTGCCAGAGACTCTTCCTTCAGAGCCTCCTCAATGGTGATGGGCTTGCTCTGGGCGGTACCCTTCTCTACCTTGAACTCAGAGTTCTTGGTCTTGGCGCTATGCGTCAGGATAGGCATCCGCTTGAAGTCCTTGTTCTTACCGATGATGAAGCCGTTAAGCTTCTGACCAACGTAGAACTGTATCTGGGTCTCGCGGAAGACAATGGCACCGGAAGCGTCTTCAACGAAGACGTTATCGCCCTTGACATAGGTGACGACGGCGTCGTTGAGCATCAGGGTGTCCTCGACAGCCACCATACCGCCGTAGAGTTTCTTGAACGTAGCGATGTTGCGAGCCAGGTCGAGAGCGTTCTTATCCTCGGGCGTGAAGGTGAAGCCGTAGAGATTCAGCGGCGGCACGGTGGTCGACAGCAGATAGCTGTGGCCGGCAGTGACAGGAATCTGGATAGAGTCGAGTTTCTGCTCGAAGTCGGTGAAGTCCTTCATAGCCTCGCCGTCCTCGGTGAC
The DNA here is from genome assembly GCA_900316475.1 of uncultured Prevotellaceae bacterium. Taxonomy (GTDB): domain Bacteria; phylum Bacteroidota; class Bacteroidia; order Bacteroidales; family Bacteroidaceae; genus Prevotella. The sequence continues at coordinate 4,572 of ONDA01000029.1, read as the reverse complement.
GTTCAGCTTCTGCTTAGGCTGCTTCTCGGTATAGACGGTCAGCGTACCGGTCTTTGTAGCCTCGAACTGGTAATTGTTACCTTCAATCTTTGCGGTGAAGTTCTTCTGCTTATCGCCCTCGCCGACGGTCTTGGCCTCGGCCACGATGGGAGCATCTTCGGCAACGGTCATCATGACGCCTGTCAGCATCTTCGTGTCGCCAGCCTCCAGCGTTTCGCCTTCCTCGACGACGTCAACCACATAGTCGGTGACAGAAGCCACATACTCCTGCAGTGAGTCCTCGTGGACGGGAGCCAGTACATACTCATTATTGTCGTAGAGCACGATACCAGTGAAGAAGGCCAGGTTATCGGGCACGGTAACGCCTGTTGCCAGTACGTCGCGAACAGCAATAGAGCCCTGACCGTTGGCAGTCTCCAGCATGCTCACGCCACCATCAGTATTAATCTTAGAGCGTCCTACGCGTACCATATTATATAATGCGGCGGGGGTCTTCAGCTGGTTCAGGTCCTCATAGACGGTGGGGATGAACACGCCGTCAGCCGACGTATAACTGCTGCTGGCAGCAATAGCGTCAGCCTGCTTGTCAATCGTATTCTCAGCGATAGTGAGCTGAGCCGAGAAGTAGCCGTTCAGCTTCTTGCCGGCAGCATCAGAGGCCAATGCCTTGTCAATCTTCACGGCACCCGAGGCATCCTGCACAAAGCTAAAATCATCAGTCTTAAAGGTGACGTAGGCATCGGTGAGCGTCAGCTGAGCCTGCTCCTTGTCGGCCAGAGCCTTGAAGGCAGCGATATTGTCTACTACCTGCAGTTTGTCTGCGTTCGCGCCCAGCACGATGTCGGCGGCTTTCGTCGGCATCAAGCCCTCAGCAGTAGCAATACCTGCTATCGACTCCAACTGCTTCTTACCGCTAATGGTAGTGATAGCGTCGGCGAACAGCGTATTGAGCACCTTGATGGTCTTACCGCCCTGGTTGACGAAGACGTCATTGCCATCGGTCGTCACGGTGACACCGCTCAGCTGCATGTACATATCCTGCTTGGCCTCGGTCAGAGCCTCAGCAACGGTAGCAGCCGTCGGGGTGACTTCACCAGCGGTCTTGGTGATGTTATCGAGGTTGGTGGCAGCGGTCGTCTCTGCACCATCAGCAGTACGCTTCAGAATGATTTTACCATTAAGCTTGTCGCCTAAAGCCAAGCCGAGTTCGCCTTGTGCCAACTTGATGCCTGCAGAAGCATCTTCCAAATACACATCAGTCCCATTGACAGCAGTTACCACAGCGTCGGTCAGCGTCACTGCAAACTCCGTATCAGCAGCCTTCGCTTTATAAGCTGCTATGTTTTCAGCAGGAATGTCAAGCAGATTGCTGGTATAAACAATAATCTGATGGACATAATGATCCTTTACGATTTCAAAGCCAACCATACCATCTTCGTTGGCTTTATAAACATGGTGGTTCTTCTCAACGACAAGTTCCGTCTTATCCACACCGTCATCCTCGCCATCGTTCTTAGTATAGAAAGAATTTTCACTGTTATGGATGAATTCTACAATCCAGTCTTTCTTCACATCGCAGATAGCTGCACAACGGCCGCCTCCACTACCCAAGTAGAGACCCCATTTAGGATCATTTCCGATTTTCCATCCTTTCTTGTCTTTATCAAAAACGGCCTGAAGAGCCAATGACTCTAAGCCAGAATTGGTACAACGGAAGACATCATTATTCTTTGAATTAGCTTGATTCCAAATTTTACCCGCCTTAGTTGACTGAAGAGAAGGTGTTATAGTCCCCATGGCGTCAAAATTGTAATCTTTCACGACATAAAGCTTGGACTTGTCAAACACAGCCGTACGGTCTGCTACGGTCAGAGTGAACTCGGCCTTTGAAGGCTTGTAAGTAGCATCGCCTGCAAATGAAGCAGTTATTATAGTCTTGCCCTTTTTCTTCATCGTCACGGCACCGGTTGAACTATTTACAGTAGCGGCGCTCGTGTTGCTGCTTGAATAGGTCACCGCCAATTCTGCCGGCGCCTTTGTCAGCGTAGGTAACGTAAACGACGTACCGTCGTTAATATCGGCTGAACCAGAAGTCGTTGCAAAGCTGAGGGATGTAGCCGTGCGAGAGTCGGCGACATCAACCTGAATAAAGAAAAGGCCATTTTCCCCACTTCCACGAGATATCGTGTGGTCACCTGCAGCAACATTCGCAACAGTATAAATGCGACATCCCGTACCTGCTGTAGCACTAGCAATTGCCAATTCGTTACCATCGAGCTTGATAGTTTTTTCGCTCCACGTCGACTGAACAATAGTCACTACAGACGCACCCGTTGTTGAAAATTTTATAACCGTCGAGCCCTCCATCTTCAGGCCACTCGTATAACTGGTCCCATCGTAGGTTGCACCTGTAAATTTTTTGTTAAAGTTATGGTTTCCTTCGAAAGTAAAGAAACCAGCAGGTGTTGCAGAGTCTTTTCCGTTAAAAGAAATCTTATAGGTTTCTGCAAACACACTTCCTGCCCCAACCAGCATCAGCAGGCTGAGCAGTAGTAATTTAAAATAGTTTGTTTGTTTCATAAATGTTTATTGTTTTAGTTGTTGTTATTCTTTTAAGTACTCGTTTTTACAGTTTTCGCTGCAAAATTACGGAAAAAGAATGAAACGGCCAAATTTTCGCCGCTCTTTATGCGCTTATTTGAAAAATATTCGTACCTTTGCCACTGACAATGAATCAGCTGACACGCCTTCTCGTCTGGTTCAGCCGCATCAGCCACTGTCGCGGCTTCGGCATCCAGTCGCCAACAGACTACTGGATGGTACGCTATGTCGTCAACGAGCACTGGCCTTACTACCAGTATAGCGAGACGGGCCGCGGCGACGGATGGCTGCGACGGAAGTTAGGACGGCTCTACTTCAGACTGGCCAACTGGCGGCAGCCACAGACGATTGTCAGCAGCGACTACCACGACTACTGGCGGGCGGGGTGCCGACGGGCCAAGGTCGTCAGCGAGATGACGGGCAACATAGAGCTGTTGCACGTCGACATCAGCGAGGCCGACGGTCTGCTGGACAGGCTCGAAGGACGCGTGGACGACCGCTCGGTCATCGTGGTCGAGGGACTATGGCGCGACAGGCAGGCCTGGCGGCGGCTCAAGGCCGACGAGCGGGCAAGGGTGACGTTCGACCTCTATTACTGCGGTCTCGTGCTGACAGACAGCAAACGCGTGAAACAAGACTATATCATTAACTTCTGACCTGAAAACGATATGAAAATTACGAGAGTTTACACCAAGACAGGCGACAAAGGCACGACAAGCCTCGTTGGCGGCGTGCGCATCAAGAAGAGCGACATACGGTTGGAAGCCTACGGCACCGTCGACGAGCTGAGCGCCCACTTAGGACTGCTGGCAGCCATGATGGATGGCGACGACAACCGGCAGGCCATTATCCGCATACAGAACAACCTGTTTAACGTCTGCACACACCTGGCCACCGACCAGAGTCAGACACCGCTCTACCCGTCGGCCCACCTGGCCGAGGGTGAGACAGCATTCTTAGAGCAGGAGGTAGACCGCCTGATGGCACTGCTGCCCGAACGGCAGGGGTTCATCCTGCCTGGCGGTACACAAGCTGCCGCCCAAGCCCATGTGGCACGCACCGTCTGCCGACGTGCCGAGCGCCGCATTGCCGCTCTGGCCGAGGTGGCCACGGTGGGCGAGGAGATACAGCAGTACGTCAACAGGTTGAGCGATTATCTCTTTGTTTTAGCCAAAATAATAAATTTTAACAGCGGCCAAGACGAAATTATATGGCAAAATGCTTGCAAGTAAGAAAAAAATGAGTACTTTTGCGGCCAAATTGGGAAAAAGACCGCTTCCGGTCCTAATAAATTGTAAATTTTAAATCTAAAAATCGCAAATAATTATGTATTGGACACTGGAATTAGCATCGAAACTCGAAGACGCCCCCTGGCCCGCCACCAAAGACGAACTGATAGACTACGCCATCCGTTCGGGGGCTCCGTTAGAGGTTCTGGAGAACCTTCAGGAGATTGAGGACGAGGGCGACATCTACGAAAGCATAGAGGACATCTGGCCCGACTACCCCACCAAAGAGGACTTCCTCTTCAACGAGGACGAGTATTAAGAAAAAAAGAGTGGTGATTTTTACACTCTTTTATTTTTCTATGATGACAGTGGAGATGCCGTGGTATCTGCCAACGACAGTAATAATTTTGTGAGTCTTGTAACGGTATAGGCCGGAGAGACTGGTGATAATCATCTCGTAGCTCTTGCCTATCTCCTGTTGGTCGAGAGTCTGAAGGTAGCGCTGTCACTAAAGTATGCCCCATGCTGGACGAAAAAAATCGGGAACGGAAATGTCCGCTCCCGATATTTGATATTATTTATTTCACGACCTTGAGTTTAATTCTTCTCTCACTTCATCACGACCTTTTTACCGTTTACGATATACAGGCCCTTTGTGGGCTTGGTAACGCGGCGACCGCTCAGATCGTAGAAGTTACCATCTATGGAGGTTGCCGTCTTTACAGTGCTGATACCTGTCACA
>ONDA01000050.1 GCA_900316475.1 uncultured Prevotellaceae bacterium | reverse complement strand
TTTTACTCGATCTCTAACCATTGCCACGAGGATGTGCAGCATCTTGTTCTTGATGTTGTTATGCACTAGCAGAGGATGCTTTCCACGCTCTATGAGCCGCTGATAATAACTGTGTACGTTTATGTCAAACTTAATTGCAGCTAGTGCTGCTTGCGAGAGCAAGGACTTAATCATCCTGTTGGCAAAAGGACTGACCTGAGGCCTGCTGTTGACGCTAGTGCCCGATTGTCGTCCGAATGGAGCAATACCATAATAGCAGGCTATCTTCCTTGAGTTTAGGTCAAATCTCTGGAAGTTGTCCGTATAGACCATCAGGCACGTTGCATTCTGTACACCAATGCCAGGCATAGAGGTAATGATGTCAAAAATCTCCCTGAGCTCGTCATCAGATGCAATGATCTCCTTAATCTTCTGGTCACATTTAGCGATGGCCTTGTTAACCTCAGTAATAAGGTGTTTGCTGGTAAAAGACATAAAAGCTCTGGCATCCGACTTCTCCTGTGTGAGCCGTTTCTCATCTCTCCTGACCTGTAGTGCCACTTTCTGCCTGACAAGACTGTGACGATAAAGGAATATCTCCCTCAGACACGTCAGCGAGGCACTTTGAGGCTTGTGTAGTATCATCTTGTCGTAGTTGCGCATGGCGTACTCTGCAATGGCTCGTGAGTCTGCCTTGTCATTCTTCACACGCTGGATGCCTGCTGAGTGTTTGATTTTGTAGGCGCATTCCAGCCACATGTCATAGCCCGAGGCATAAAGATAGTTGCTGAGCCCGATACTATACCCCCCAGTGTTCTCCCCACAGAAAAGCCAGGTATCTGCCGCAAAGCCTTCTGCATGAGCCTTCACCCACTAAACACTTCGTGCACGCTAGGGGCACATTCCTTCAGTCCCTCTGCCTGAATGAGGGTCGCATCAAACTTTTCTTTCGAGAAATCGATGCCAATAAAGATTTTTTTCATACCTTTGTACCGTTAAAATGAAGGAATTGGCCAATAGTTGTCTGGTCTTGGACTCTAAATAGGCTATCATGCCACTGGCATTCTATCTGGACTTTGCAACTAAGCAGGAAGGACTAAGACGGTTCATAGACTCTAAAGGACTGTTGACCCCATGGATAGGTTCCCTTTCCTGCCGGCCTCTTCCTCCTTCTGACAACAAAGGTAGGGATTTGGCCGTAATAAAGCAAATTCTTCACGGATATATTCTATCAGAGCGCAAAATTAGAGTCCCTCTGTTATCCCTCTGTTATACTTTCTGGTATCTCCCCGACCGATTCTATTAAATAATGTGTAAAAAAGAGCTGTCTTATCATTAATCTCAAAGATTATTCGTAACTTTGCAGGCTAAGAATTGAGTATATGTACGGCATTGATATAAAAGAGGATTATCTGCTTGGTTTAGGGAACGGCATACTTGACAAGTTGCTTCTTGACCGCACCACAGGTGAGAACATCGTCTGGGCAACGGATGACTATGCCTCAATGGGCGATGCCTATACCTTCTTCCAGCATATCACTCCTGAGCTGATTACAGGAGAGCACAAGAACGTGATTCAGCCGCGTGTGGCAAAGAGTGAGGAGGAACGGAAACTGCGAGCCAGAAAGATGGCTGAGGTGTTTACACCCTCTTGGATTTGCAACAACATGAATAACGGCGTTGATGAAAGATGGTTCAACCGTAAGCCGGTATTCAATATTGTGACAACAGAAAAGGGGAAGCATCTCTGGACGCCTACGGCAGGGAAGATAGAATTCCCTGAAGGCAAGACTTGGCAGGAGTATGTCAGCATGGGCGTGATAGAAATCACATGCGGCGAGGCTCCGTTCTTGGCAAGTCGCTACGATACTGTAACAGGTGAAGCTATTACTGATTTGAGCAAGCGCATCGGATGGCTCGACAGAAAACTACGCATCGTCAACGAGAATACCACTACCCATGAAGACTGGCTGTACTGGACGAAGATGGCCTATAAGGGTACATTGGGCTTTGAGTGGCAAGGTGATAACTTATTGCTGGCTCGCGAGAATCTTCTGATGTCGCTCTTCGACTATCATGAGGTTCGTTTTGGCGAGGAACCAGCCATTGAGCAGGTAAAGGAAATAGCAGACATCATTTCGTGGAACATCTTCCAGATGGATGGTTTGAAGTTCGTGATTCCTCGCAGCTGTCATACTCATGTTGAAGAAACTAAGGACTTGATAACAGGTGAAGTTATCCGAAAAGAAATTCCCTGTCTTGGCTGCAAGAAGGGGCTTATACACAAGCACAACGGCATTTATGTAAAGATGATGGATTGGGACACTGGTGAGCCCATTTACTTCCATAAGTACAATGGACTGGCTAAGAAAGAAAGATTGTCATGAATACAGAAATAGTCGATAAAATCATCATAGGACGTGTAGAACCACATATCTACGCTTTTAAAACTGACACCATACCGTCGTACACTAAGATAGGCGACACCTACAGACCTGTCAATGTGCGAATTGACGAGTGGAGAAGTAAATATGAAAACATCATAAAGCTGTGTCAGGAGAGTGCTTTAGTCAACGATGAGACATATTTTCGAGACTACGCCGTACACGATTATCTCAGAAACAAAGGATACAGTCAGCTAAGGCCAGACCAGTTGCCTCCCGGCATCTATTATTCCAACGAATTTTATGAAGGCGTAGAAAAGGGGGTAGTAACGAATGCTGTTACTGAAATCAGGTCAAGATATGGTGACCCAAGTAGTCCATATACATACTATAATGTAGAGGATAGGTTACCCCAGGCAGAACAAGATTATGAGCGGACCGAACATTGGGAGCCACGCGGTAATCAAAAACCTGTAATTGACAACTTTGTTACCGCGTGGAAAGCCGGCAGAACCAATCTTCTGATGTATGCCGTGATGCGCTTTGGAAAGACATTTACTGCACTTTGCTGTGCAAAGGCAATGGATGCAAAGCTTGTTGTGGTTGTGTCTGGAAAAACGTCTGTCAGGCAGGAATGGAAAGAGAATGTTCAGCGTCCGTTGATATTTGAAGGATACACGTTCGTCGATGTAAAGAAATTAAGAGATGAAAATCCTTTATTGATATCAGAAACTTTACAATTGGAGGGAGGAGACAACAGAGTTGTGGTTTTCCTTACGCTACAAGACCTGTTAGGTGAGAAGATTAAGGATTGGCACAAAGATTTGTTCAACCTTAACGGCCAAGGTAAAATCGACTTGCTGATAATCGATGAGACGCACTTCGCAGCACGTTCAGCAAAGACTGGTGCCGTTTTGCTCAATGAGGCAACTGCGAAGAAGGAGGAAGAGGGTGATGACGAATCGATGGAGGAGTTAGACGCTGCTATCAAAGTATTCAAGCCTAAGATAAAGCTCCACCTGTCGGGTACACCTTACCGCATCATGCTCAACGGTGAGTTTAAGAAAGAAGATATTATCGCCACTGTTCAATACAGGGACATCTACGAGGCAAAACAAGACTGGTATAACGACGAGAAAAATCTTGAACGCGACGAATGGGATAACCCTTACTATGGTTTTCCACAAATGGTACGCTTTGCTTTCCATCCTAATGACTCTGCCAGAGCCAAACTGGCGCAAATGAGTAAAGACGGGAAGGAATATAACCTGAACGAACTGTTCAGTCCTCTTTCCATGAGCAAAAGCAATCCGAACCACAGAAAGTTCAAGCACGAGAAAGAAGTCATAGACTTGTTACAGGCTATTGACGGCATGAAGGAGGATAAAAACATCTTTGGTTTCCTTAATTACGACAAGATAACAGAAGGCGCCAAGATGTGCCGTCATATCGTTATGGTGCTACCTTGGAGAGCATCGTGCGACGCTATGGCGGCATTACTGAAACAAGATACATTATTCAATAAGTTCAAACAGTATACTGTCCTGAATATATCAGGTTTTGATAGTCCTCAAGTATTTTGCAACAATGACTATTCTAAAAACATAAAGGCTTTTATCGACGATTGCGAGTCTAAAAACGAAAGAACAATCACCCTAACTGTTGGTAAGATGTTGACAGGCAGCACCGTCAAAGAATGGGATACAATGATATTCCTAAAGGACACATCGTCGCCCCAAGAATACGACCAGGCTATCTATCGACTACAAAGCCAGTATGTTAAGAAGATAAAGTGGGATGCCAGCTCGAAGCAGCCTGACGGAAAGGAAGAGTATGTTAGCAGAGACATGAAGCCCCAGACGCTTCTTGTCGATTTTGACCCGTCCAGAATGTTCCGATTACAATACTCTAATGCTGTTATAGCCAATGCCGCCGTCGAAGGCAAGAAAGGCAATGACGCCATCAAAGAGACGTTAAGGTGTGATGTTGCTATTTCGCCCATCATTTATGTGAATATGGGTAAAATCGAGCAGGTTACAGAGAATGACATTGTCAAGGAGATAAGAGAATACAACAACAATAAGAGCGTTTTAGAAGAAGCTCATGATATTTTTGTTGATGAAGGCCTATTGGAATTTGACGAGCTGAGAAACATTATTTCCAAACAGGCAGAGATTACAGACCTACAGAACATGTTTAAGCACAATCCATACGATGGAGAGGGTACAGACATAGACGCTGACACCGCTGGTGAAGGTGACGCAACTAAGAACGGAAGTCAGAAAGACAAGAAGCCTGCCAGCAACGAAGACGAGCTGAAAACGCTAGGGAGGAAGCTGCAAACCTATTATTTCAAGATATTGCTGTTTGCGTATTTGTCCGACTATAATGAAAAGTCATTGTCCGATGTTATTAACAACATTGAGAAATATGAGGATTGCCAGCGAATAGCCCGAAATATCATGTTGGACCTTTATACTCTAAAGTTGATACAAAAGCATATCAACTACGTCTGCCTGTCGAATCTGGATAATAAGATTAATAATGTTGATGACCTTGGTAATGATTCTTCTGCTGAAGTTGAAACAGCTTTGAGAAAGTTCTCCCGCCTGTCGAAGAATATTATTGTCACGCCAATAGATAAGGCCCAGGAAATGGTGGATAATTTGCCTGATGATTTGAGTGCAGATTCTCGTTTCCTTAATATCGCTGGCAAGACGGGTGAATTTGAGTATGCTCTTATCAACAGGTATAAAGATGCTGTAAAAAAGAATATCTACACCTTACCCCTTAATGGAGTAACATACGAGTGTACGCTGAAAATGTTCAAGCTGTTAGGAATTCCAACAGAAAACATCATAACGGGTTTTTATTCGTATGATTTGATTGATAAAAACAAAAAAGAAGATTATATTAAGCGATTGAAAGAAATGAAATTCAACGCAATCATAGGAAACCCACCGTATAATTCGGATATTGTGGGCGATGGAAACGGTTCTGAGCCTTTGTATCATCTGTTTGTGGATTTGGGTATGTCTCTGACATCTGAAGGCATGCTCATCCATCCGGCACGTTTCCTTTTCAATGCGGGAAAGACCCCAAAGGAATGGAACCAGAAAATGCTGAACGACCCACATTTCAAAGTTGCAGACTATTGGGTTAAAAGTTCCGATGTTTTCCCCGACGTAGAGATAAATGGCGGCATCGTAATATCTCTTTGGAACAAGTATGAGCACTATGGAAAGATTGGATTCTTCTCACCGTATAAAGAACTACATTCGATATATGATAAAGTAAAATCAAAAGAAGAATCACCATTCTCAAGCATCGTCGGTCCAAGAGAACTATACGGTCTGACTGATGAGTTGTATAAGGAACACCCGGAAATGGAAGGCAGGCAAAGCAAAGGCCATAAATATAGTCTGGGGGCTAATGTTTTCAGTATATTCCCTGAATTGTTCTATGAGAATAAGCCCGAAGACAACAATGACTATGTGTTAATCTATGGTCGCAGAAATAACCAAAGATGCAGTATGTGGTTCAAGAAATCATATATAACTACCGCTGACAATCTTTCGAAGTACAAGGTCATCATATCAAAGGCTGACGGAGCTGCAGGGAAGATTGGCAATCCCATACCAGCCCGTGTGCTTGGCAGAGTGGAAATAGGAGAGCCTGATTTCGCTTATACAGACACTTTTATAGGAATTGGGTGTTTCGACACATTGGACGAGGCTGAAGCTTGTAGAAAGTATGTGATGAGCCGTTTTGCCCGTACTATGCTTTGCACTATAAAGGTCACGCAGGATAATTCCAAGGAATTGTGGGCCAACGTTCCTCTACAGGACTTCACTTCATCCTCAGATATCGACTGGAGTCGCAGCATAAGCGACATCGACCGCCAGCTCTTTACCAAGTACGGCTTGACTAATGATGAAATTCACTTCGTCGAGTCGATGGTTAAACCAATATAGATTACACAGGATGCAATAGCACAGAAGAGCACAGAAGGGTTCCGGTGTGCACTACTAGACGAAAAGTAAGAAGAATAAATCCATAACAGGATAAAGCACATAATATGGAAATTAAGAATTTCACAATCACAAAGCGTGACGGTTCGAAAGACCGTATCTCACTTGACAAGATTATGAACGCCATCGTCAAGGCGTTTGAAAGCGTAAATGAGCCAGTAGATTTAGGCGCAGTTAGCAAAATCATCGATTGTCTGGATATTAAGGATGGCATGACCCCATTAGATATTCAGCATGAACTAGAGCATGTGTTGCTTTCAGCCCCAGTCCATAGAGTAATTGAATCAAGAAAGTATGACAGGAGGCATAATAATTCCGGACGCCCCAAAGTGACGCGAGTATGCGCATTATTACCCGACTGGAAGGTAGTGGCCTTATTAAGGAGAATCGGGAAACAATTGATAAGGTTTTATGACAAACCGCTTCAGTTAATCACCTGCTACTATTTGGCTTTATTTGCACTGCTAAAGACGGAAAGTTGCACAGGTAAAATAAGATATTACTGGCAATTGCTGGTTAAGCATATTAAAGGCTTCAAAATACCAGCACTAAGGACTGTGCAAGATGCCATCGACAAACTCTCCAATTGGAGGAACAATATTAAGAAGTTGATATTTACAGCCGCAGAAAAACTGAAATACAGTGCTTGGTCAAAATTGCAAGATATGATAGAAGAACTATTGCCTGACCTTGAACCAGCATTTAAAGCAGCCTAATAATAAATAAGTTTGCATGTAAAGATGAATTTCATTTACTCCGACCTGCCATACGTTTGATACTATTTAGACCATATTATTTCGCATTTTGGCGGAATCAGTAACCACTGGTTCCGCTTTTTTTATGCGCATAATTAAAGTGATATTAAACGCAAAAAGTCTTTGAAAAATCCTTTTTACCTTTGTACCCACATTGGGAAGCGATTCCATCTGTGGGCTTTTTGTCTGCCCTTGCTTTTTTTGAGCCCTTGCATATATTGCAACCATCAGGCCGCAGTCTATCGTTATGGGGGCAAAGGCAATGATGCGTAACGTATCTTTGCCGAAGAAATAGTGGTGGGTAACCCCCAGACATAAAAACATCCGAGTGATGTGAGCTGAGAAGTCTCATGAGTTCAACGGGCCGGCCGTTTCAAAGCTTTCTCACTCACAAGTTGAACAAGCAAAAAACTCGGAGGTTATGAAGAAAAATTTGAAACGAGTCCGTCCTGAGGACTTTGACGTGGAGGCGCTAATGGCGGCTGCGCGAGAGGGTAGATTATATGTTGACGAGAGCAAGGAGGAGGTCAGCATTGAGGAAGTAAAAGAGAATGTTCGCGCGTATGTGGCGCGTATCCGTCCGTTGGTATCCCGTCGTTACGTCGGGCTGATTGATGAGTTGTGGGAGAGAATATTCCGGAGCGACGTGCTGCTGGAGGTGTTGAAGCCCAAACCCAGAGCCAGGAAATGCCGTGATTTTGACAAGTACGGCGTGATGCGCATTGTGTGCGTTTTGCGCGAGAAGGGAGTCTACGAGCAGCGCAGTGACCCTCAGTTTGATGCGCTGTTAGAGCCTGAGAGCAAGGACAGCCCCTACCGTCGCTACTTAGGGCAAGGGCTCGAAGAGCGCTGTCAGCAGGTAGCTCTGAGACGTATTGTGGAAAGTTTAACATCTTGGTAAAAAGGGTATTTTTTACCAGGTTGAAACTCGCAGTACCTTTGCACCGTCAATCGACCACTAAGGGCGTTGACAGCAAAAAATATGGAAACAAAAATTTTAAGAGTGGTACGCCAGGGCGAGGCCTTCAGCGTACAGAGTTCAAAACAGGAGTCGGGCAGCATTCAGAAGTGCAACATCGTGTTGCGCGAGCTGGGTGGTGGAAAGTTCGAAAACGAGTATGTGTGCGCTATGCTGGGCTCGCTGGCTGCGTGCAGGTTCTACGAGGGTGATGTGGTTGTGGCCACCCTTCGGTTCTCTACGCACGAGTATCAGGGGCAGACGTTCCAAGAGATTTTGGCAACTGATATCGTGAAAATTAAAAATTAACCCTGAGTTGAAGTGAGGAGGATGTTCCCGGGTAAATGCGCAAAGATTCCAACCTTCTTCTCGCTAAAATCAACTCAAGACAATGGATAAGATTGTTATTTCACCAGAGAGACAGGTAATGCTTGACGGTCTTTTGACCTTAGGCTTGTTGGAGAACGGACTTCGTGTAGCAGACTTCCAGTGCTGTGAAGATGTTTTACTCGACGCGTTCTCAGGAACTTTCAAGGTGCAGGTCATGCGTGACGGCAACATCTATATGCAGCAGAAGCCCCAGCGCGTGCGCAACAAGGCTATCTTCCGCGACGACAACAGTTCGCTGTCGCAAGGGCAGGACAAGCGCTGGTACTTCTACTTCTCGCTCGACGAGAATCAGCTGGAGCTGTTGCCCGAGAAGCTGGTAAAGCAGGCTGGGGCGATAGCTCAGAAGGTGATGCGGGAATTGATTATAAACAATGGATAACTGATAAATATGAGTGTATTCGAGATTTTCAAAGGGGATGGTGGCGCAAAGTTTATGCGCCCCATCCGAAACAGAGAGGAATACCTGAGCAGACGCAATACGGAAAAACAGCATCAGACGCTGAAGACCGTTCGCGAGCAGGATGCCACTCGGAAGAACCAGCTGGTAGAGATGAACTACTCGTGTCTGCCTAATGCTGATGGCTCGCTGAAAGGCTCAAAGACAGCTTCGCGGTCGGTGGGTATGGATATCGACTTCAAGGCTCCTAAAGAGCTGTCGGCGGAGGAGGCTGCCCAATGGCTGGCGAAGCAGATGGCGGGTGTGCCAGCGCTGGTCTTGCGCAAGAAGGACGAGCTGGGATTGCAGATGTTGGAGCGGTCGGCTACAAAGGGTTATCATCTGGTGTTCCGCCGTCGTGAAGACCTCTCGCAGGAGGATAATCTCCGCTGGGCCAGCGAACTGCTCGGTGTAGAGTATGATGACAAGGCAAAAGACATCACGAGGGTCTTTTTTACGACAACGGGTGATGACGATGAGCTGCTGTTTCTGGATGACAGCATCTTTGATGCTACACCTGCGGAAATGTTGGAGGATGTTGAACCCCTGACGACCGTCGACCCTATATCCGTAAAGACAGATGTGGCCAACGACCCTGAGGCACAATACAACGGGGTGCTGTTTAAGGACATCATCGCGAAGTACTGGGAGCTGTACAATGACGGCAAGGAGCCTACCGCCGGCGACCGTAATGCGCTGACGTTCGAGTTGGCGGTTACTATCCGTAGCATCTGCGGCTACTCGTTGGAGAAGATGCTATCGGTGGTTCCTAACTACTGGGCAAGGCCAGACGGCTCGTGTTCGCAGGAGGATTTGGCCGAGTGGCGCAAGACCATCGAGAACGCGCTGAAGGAGCCTCGCAAGGGTATGCCCTACAGATTGAAGCAGGTGCTGCAGGCCATGAAGTCGCAACAGGGGGTGAAGGCTTGTGGCGGTACGCTGACCACGCCTCCGCCGATGCCGAAGAAGCTGCCGCCGCTCATCAGGCTGCTGACGAAGAACGTCCCCTGGTTCTACAAGCCTGCTGTGGCCAATGCGGTGTTTCCGGCACTCGGTGCCCACCTGCACGGCGTGAAGTTCCGCTACTGGGACAACGTGGAGCACGAGGCGACGTTTATGAACGTGCTGATTGGGCGGCAGTCAATCGGTAAGGGTACTATCAAAAAACCTATCGAGTATATTATGGAGGACATCAAGCAGCGCGACATACCCAACCGCCAGCGCGAGCAGGAGTGGAAGCAGAAGAACCCGGGGGCGAGGCAGAAGAAAGACCCGCGACCAACCGATATCTGTATTCAGATGCTGATTGATAATTTGACAGACGCCGTCTTCAACCAGCGTATCGTGGATGCTAACAACAACGGTCAGCGCTTCATCTACACCGTCGTGGACGAGATTGAGGGGCTGAAGAAGGTGACGTCGAGGGGTTCTGCCGACGAAGTGGGCCTGCTGATTCGTAAGGCTTTCGACAATGCTGATGCCGGTCAGGAGCGCGTAGGTGCCGATTCGGTCAGCGGCATAGCCCCCCTGAGGTGGAACTTCAACGCGTCGACGACGCCGCCCAATGCCAGAAAGTTCTTCTACAAGATGGTGAACGACGGAACGGTGAGCCGACTGGACGTCTCGACGATTATCAGCAACGACGATGAGGATGATGATGAGACGGCACCTATACAGGGCATCTACGACCACACCTTTGCGCAGGAGCTGAAGCCCTATATCGACCGGTTGGAGGCTGCTAACGGACTGATAGAGTGCGCTCAGGCCAAGCGCTTGTCGCTGGAGCTGAAGCAGGAGAACCAGGATGCTGCAAAGCTTTACGAAAGCGAGGCCTACCGCGTGTTCTCGTATCGTGCCAACGTCATTGCCTGGCTGAAGGGAATGGTGCTCTACGTGGCGCACGGCTGCAGGTGGTCGAGGGAGATTGCGGCGTTCGTCCGCTGGACGCAGCAGTATAATCTGTGGTGCAAGATGCTTTACTTCGGGCAGCAGCTGGAAAAAGAACTCCGCGAGGAGGTGGAGATTCAGCGTCAGTCGGGCCCGCAGAACCTGCTGGAGCTGCTGCCCGATGAGTTCACCAAAGAGCAGTACTACCAGATGCGTCAGCAGCAAGGCAAGTCGGGCAGCGGTGACGGTACGTTGCGCAGCTGGCAGAATCGTGGCTATATCACCTATGACGAGGTGAGCGGCTGTTTTGGCAAGACGGAAAAGTACAAAAAAAGAATAGGAGGTTGATGATGATTGAAATCGAGAATACCCAAGAATGCTTCGTGCAGCTCTGGCTCCGGCTGGAGCGCACGAGGCAGCTCCTCTACCGGCAATGCAAGCGGTTCTGCATCCGTCGTGTGCTGAAGTCGTGGTTCCCTGCTGAAGCCAGCGACGACTTTATCTGGGAGGTGTGTAGCCGTTCTGGTCAGGAAGGCTGGGACGAACTGCCGCTGCCGTCACTCTATCCGCGCAAGCATCGTGAATTACTCCGTGCTCTCGTGTCTCTCAAGGCCGGCATCAGCTACTACAAGGTTGACCTGAAAGCGCTCGATACTGCCTATAGCATCGCTTTCCCGAATAGTACGCCCCTGAATGTGAATAAGAAAAAGGAATAGCTCTGCCCGCTGTTGCAGTTGTTGCAGTGTTGCAGTTCTAAATAAAAGAGTTTCATAGATTAATAGTTTAAGAATGATGTTACCAAGAGGAATCCGTAATCACAACCCGTTGAACATCCGCAGGACCGGCAAAGACCAGTGGAAGGGTATGGCAGAGGTGCAGGGCGACCGCGCCTTTGTACAGTTCAAATCGTTAGCATGGGGCTGGCGGGCTGCTTTCCGCCTGCTCACACGTACCTACTATCACAACTACCGCCTCTATACCATCCGAGGCATCATAACGAGGTGGGCACCGCCCAGCGAGAACGACACGCAGGCCTATATCAGCAACGTCTCGCGTCTCACCGGCATCGACCCCGACGAGCCGTTAGGCATCCCGAGTGACAGACCGGGTCGCTGGATGGCCCTCGGTGTGGCTATGGCGATACAGGAAAACGGCACCGACAGCATGGACTGGTTCGCTATGCTAAGAGGCTGGGAGTTGCGCCTGCAGTAATGCTTAGCCAGCGAAGGGGTGAATAGCGAAAAAAAAGGACACAGTGGGGACTCTCCCCATTGTGTCCTTTTTTGGGTTTATTGTTTTTCCCTCTATTAGAAGTTGTAGTAGAAACCGAACTGAATGTTGTTGCTCAGGTTCATGAACTGGAATCGTGTCGTAGCCTTGGCACCTTCTACGTCGGGCTTGCTGCTGGTGTAGCCCATGATGTTACCGAACTTGGCAACGAGGCTGAATTTGTCGTTCAGGCTGTAGGCGATACCGGGCTGAACATAGAGGCCGATAGAGTTTACTGTCTGCTCGACGTTAGTCTTTCCAACCTGAGTGTACTCAGTCTTATCAGTGCTTGAGATGTAAGAGAACTTACCGTCGGCAAAGACACCCACCTTACCCAGCTGGAAAGCGGTGAAACGGAAGTAGGGAGCAAAGCGGAAAGAGTTGCTTGTAACAGTCTTTACATCTTTATTTGACTCGTCCTTGTCAGTAGAGTAACCAATCTCCATACCTACGCCGATGTGATCGTTGAAAGAAACACCGAACTCAGGTACAAAGCTGATGCTTGTTCTCTGCGTGCTACCATCGTATGAAGTAGTAGAGAAACCCATTGAACCACCAACGTACATACCCTGTGCGTTCATTGTCAGTGCTACCACAGCGGCAGCCATTGTCATGATAATCTTTTTCATTGTTCTTTTGTTTTTTATGAATTGATAGTTATCTGAAAACTTTTAACGGTGCAAAGATACTGACATTTTGAAGTTCGGTAGCGCGAAAAGTACGATTTTTTTATTACTGTGCGCGCAAACGTGATTTATGTCAAGTATTAAAACTCTATAAATATCGCAGGCTATATTGTGTTTTATGGCTGAAAAACCGTAACTTTGCACATACATATAATATATATATTGCCTTATGAGAAGAATTTTTGTTTTTGCCGTCAGCCTGACAAGTGCCGTCGCGCTTCAGGCTCAGACAAAGGGTGGGGGACTCTCTGCCGATATGTTGAAAGACATTGTCAAGGAGAATAAGCAGATGCCCGTCAGCAATGCTATGGCCAATGCCGTTGCCGCCAATGCCATCGACGACCTGGCCAAGAACCGCCAGAATGCTGCCGACTTTGACACCTATTTCAGTATCGAGACGCCGTCGCAGTCGATTACCAATCAGAAGCAGTCGGGCCGCTGCTGGATGTTCAGCGGTTTCAACGTACTGCGTTCCAACTATACGCAGCAGCACGGCGATTCCATTCAGCTGGAGTTCTCGCAGGCCTACCTCTTCTTCTACGACCAGCTGGAGAAGGCCAACCTCATGCTGCAGGGCATTGTCGACACCGGCACGAAGCCCATTGACGATCAGCGGGTGCAGTTCTTCTTCCATTACCCGCTGAACGACGGCGGCACTTTCTGCGGCGTGGCCGACCTGACGGAGAAATACGGCCTTGTGCCGAAGGAGGTGATGCCCGAGTCGTACTCGTCGGACAACACGTCGAAGGCCCGCCAGCTGATAAACTCCAAGCTGCGTGAATATGGCCTGCAGCTGCGCGATATGGTGGCCAAGGGTAAGAGTCAGACATCGCTCAACAAGGCCAAGGTGCGTATGCTGGCACAGGTCTACCGTATGCTGGAGATGACCATCGGCACACCGCCGCAGAAGTTCACGTATGCCTTCAAGACGGCTAAGGGGCGTGCCGTCGGTGCGCCTAAGCAGTACACGCCACAGACCTTCTACAACGAGGTCGTCGGCGGTCCCGTCAACGGCACGTTCATCATGGCTATGAACGACCCGCGACGTCCTTACTACAAGACCTACGAGGTGGAGTACGACCGCCATACCTACGACGGTCATAACTGGCGCTACGTTAACCTGCCGATGGACGACATCGAGCAGATGGCCATTGCCTCGCTGAAGGACGGGCGTAAGCTTTACAGCAGCTACGATGTCGGCAAGCAGCTCGACCGCAAGCGTGGCTACGCCGACACCGAGAACTTTGACTACGGTTCGCTCTTCGGCACGACCTACGGTATGGACAAGGCACAGCGTATCGCCACCTTCGACAGCGGGTCTACGCACGCTATGACGCTCTGTGCCGTCGACCTCGACGCTAACGGCAAGGCCACGAAGTGGAAGGTGGAAAACTCATGGGGAGCCGACTGGGGCCAGAAGGGTTGTCTGATCATGACCGACCGCTGGTTCCGCGAGTACATGTTCCGCCTCGTCGTCGACAAGAAGTACGTGCCAGAGAAGATTCTCAAGGCCGCCGGGCAGGAGCCGACGATGGTGATGCCCGAAGACCCGCTCTTCGTGCCCGACGAGTCGGCGCGCTAACATTCCGGGGATGATTTGTATCGGAAAACAATGAGGAAGAATCAGAATAATCTGTCTCAATAATTAGAAATTCATTATAATGTCATCTTTGTTATCTGTCGGCTCAAAATCTTTTAAATCTTCAAATCTTTGTTTATTATTAAATTCGTGTAATTAGTGAAATTCGTAGTTTAAATAAAATTAGTGGTTCTTAAAATGGGTTATTCTTCTTTCAGCAGGTCAGGGCGTAGCCTTCGTGTGCGCTCTATGGCCTGTTCCAGTTCCCAGCTGCGTATTTTCGCCTCATTGCCCGAGAGCAGTATCTCGGGCACTTTCCATCCTTTATAGTCAGCTGGACGGGTGTAGATGGGGGCGGCCAGCAGGTCGTCCTGGAAACAGTCGGAGAGGGCCGACTGCTCGTCGCCGATGACGCCGGGCACCACACGGACGACGGCGTCGGCAATCATGGCCGCCACCAGTTCGCCGCCCGTCAGTACGAAATCGCCAATGGATATTTCGCGGGTGATGAGGTGGTCGCGGATGCGCTGGTCGATGCCTTTGTAGTGGCCAGCTAATATAATAAGGTTGCCCTTCAGCGACAGCTCGTTGGCAATGTGCTGGTCGAAGCGTTCGCCGTCGGGCGAGGTGAAGATGACCTCGTCGTAGTCGCGCTCCGCCTTCAGGGCGCTGATGCAGCGGTCTATCGGTTCACACTGCATGACCATACCTGCCGACCCGCCGTAGGGGTAGTCGTCTACGCGGCGCCACTTGTCGAGCGTGTAGTCGCGCAGGTTGTGCAGGTGTATCTCGGCCAGTCCCTTCTTCTGGGCGCGGGCCAGGATTGACTCGTTGACAAAGCCCTCCAGCATTTCGGGCAGTACGGTGATGATGTCTATTCGCATAAGTATTTCTTGATTTCGTTGATATATTGCAGCCCCGCCCGGCGCCTCTCTTCATGATTGATTTTTATGGGTCTTATGGGACTTATGGGTCTTATGGGTTATGAGTTTTGTAGGCTATGCGCTCGTCAATGGTCATATCGGCAAAGCGCCGCCACTCTGTGGCACCATTCTTACACTGCTCCAGATAGCTGAGGTCGTGCATGTGCTCGTATGCCTCTATCTCAAAGGGATTCAGCCAGTAGCCCGCGTTGGCGTACTTCTTGCGGGCGCGGTGTCCCTGGAGGTAGTAGCGCAGGTAGAGACAGTAGAAGCGCCACCAGGAGTCGCCCGTGCTGATGGCCTGCTTCAGGTGTATCATCTCGTGGTTCTTCAGCTCGTCGAAGCGTCGGTTCATGTGGTCGGCCTCCTGCTGCGAGTGCGTCAGGATGGTGCCGAAGAACGTCAGCGCGTCGTAGCCACTCTTCAGCCAGAACGTGTCGACCACTGCCGGCATATCGTGTACCGTGCTGGGCTTTCGTGCCTTCCACACGAAGCGCAGGATGCGGAAAAAGCGGAACGGATGACGCCAGAGTTTGAACTTCATGGGTGCAAAGTTATGAAATAATTATGAAATTACGCGCGCTAAGCGAAAGAAAAAGTTTTTTTCTTTGGCATTTCTGCCTTTTTTCGTATCTTTGCACCAAAATTCTGTGTTCGCTTATTAATCATTTAAGACAGCGCGAGCTACAGGATAGATAAGAAACAGAATGGACTGAACAATATGCTACAAAGATTACTATATATCTTTTTATTGGCAGCAATACTTGCCTCTTGTGCTGAAAACAAGGTAAAATACCGGATTGGCGTATCGCAGTGCTCACATGACATCTGGCGCGACAAGCAGAATGCGGAATTGAAGATGGGCGCCTACTTCCACGACGGTGTGGCATTGAAGTTTGCCGCCGCCTACGATAGCGACGAGCGTCAGGTGCAGCAGATTGACAGTCTTGTGAATGAGGGTATCGACTTGCTGATTGTTGCACCCAATCAGGTGCAGACCATCTCGCCCGCCATTGACCGTGCTTACGACAAAGGTATCCCTGTTATTGTTTTCGAGCGCAAGACCAGTTCGCGAAAATATACCGCCTTTATCAGTGCCGACAACTACGAGATGGGGCGTATCATGGGCGAATACATTGTCTCACGGCTTCATGGACATGGTTCGGTGTTAGAGATTAAGGGACTG
>ONDA01000073.1 GCA_900316475.1 uncultured Prevotellaceae bacterium | reverse complement strand
ACCTATTTCCTGACCAAGTATTATTGTCTATAACAAACAATCACAATTATGCAAAAGAAGAGTTTCTATTGGATGATGGCCGCCATCCTGATTTGCGGCCTGACGATTACGAGTGTATCACTGAGTTCGTGCGAGAAGGCGAATGCGCAGGAGGACAACCCGGCATCGGCGGTGAAGAGTACGGAACTGATACGCACGTCGCAGAGCTGGGACGGCGTGGAGCTGCCCGACTACTTTGAGGGCCGTCCCGAACTGGTGGCGGTGAAGTACGTGTTCCCCGCCGGGCAGAAACTGGGCTGGCACCACCACCCCGTGATGAACTACGGCATACTGGTGCAGGGCGAACTGACCATCATCGGACAGGACGGCAAGGAAAAGACGGTACACGAGGGCGAGGCCGTCGTGGAGATGGTGAACACCATCCACCACGGCGAGAACCGCGGCTCGAAGCCCGTCATCCTCTACATGTTCTACCTCTCGAAGGAGGGCGAGCCCCTGGCCGTGCAGCATCCGGAGATACCCTTGGAATAAATGCTTACTTTAATACGAATTACCACGCTCCGAGCTTGCTCGCCTGAGCACCTATAAAAAGACAGCAATGAGCGAAGAATTATATGTTGAAAATAAATCTGTTTTATCTCTAATAATTGTAAAAGAATGAAGAAGCAAACATATCAGAAGCCCGCGATGCGGGTAGTGAAGATTCAGCAAGCACAGATGCTCTGCACCAGCGGCGGCAGCGGTGAGCCGTCGATGAGTAACTCCATTGACGGCTGGGGCAACGGCGGCGAGGATAATGAAGAACTGACTATTTAGCCCAGTTGCCTACTCTTCAAGACATGATACATCAATTTTTAAAAAACTGATATGACAATGAAAAGAAATAGTTTCCTTTATGCCATTGCAGGCATAGCAGTATGGGGTCTCGCCTCGTGCTCCAGCAGTGACAACATGCATCCGGAGCAGACGGACGGCAGAGTGCCCGTAGAGTTGACCAACAACATCATCGGAGCCGTGACCCGCGCCGCCACGACGCTTAACGAGTCGGCCCTGACCACGGGCGACATCACCGTGCGCACCAGCGAGGCCTACGCCACGGCCTACACCTACACGGCCGGTGCCGAGGGAGCCATGACCAGCACCGCCCCGGCCTACTATCCTGCAGGCGGAGCGAGCATCGACATCGTGGCCTACAGTCCGGCCAATGCCAACGACGGCACCAGCGAGACCTTCACCGTCAGTGCCGACCAGTCCAGCGACGATGCCTACATAGCCAGCGACCTGCTGTGGGCCAAGGCTGAGAACAAGAACAGTGCGAGCGGTGCAGTGAACATCGCCTTCGCTCACAAGATGGCGAAGATTATCGTCAATGTGACGGCTGGCAACGGCATCAGTACCATCCAGAGCATCACGTTGAAGAACATCAAGCGCCAGTGCACCTTCGACTACGCGTCGGGCGCAGTGAGCGACGTCGCAGAGGTGAGTGGGGCAACCGACGTGGCTGTCACCACGGGCGGCACGACCGCCAGCAGCATGGGTGCCGCCTGCATTCCCGCTCAGGACCTGATAGGCGACTTCATCGAGATTACGACCGACAAGGGTACGGCCACCTACAGGCTCTCCAGTGCCAAGCCCGTCAGCGCCGGTAACTACTACACCATCAACCTGACGCTGAACCTGGCTGCCGTCGGCACCACCAACACCATCGAGGCCTGGAGTGACTATGGCTCTGTCAACATCCTGCCCACTGGCGGCGGGTGGACGGTCAGCGTGAGCGGCACGTACACCTACACCGGCTCGGCCATCGTGCCCGCTGCCGCCGACATCACCGTGAAGGATATCAGCGACAATATCGTCAGCAGCAGTGATTACGGCGTGTATTGCGATAACAATATCAATGCCGGCGAGGCCAGAATCATCGTCTATGGCATCAACAGTCATGCAGGCTCCTCCGCCACCGGCACGTACACCATCGGCAAAAAGGCCGGAACCATCAATTATGCTACTACCGAAATTAGCAAACGTTACGGTGATGCCGCCTTTATCAATACATTGACTAAGAATGGTGACGGAACGGTGGCTTACACATCGTCAAACGAAAGTGTAGCCACAGTGGATAGTGACGGAAAAGTGAAAATCACTCAGGGTGCCACAAGCGGGTCAACTGCTATCATCACGGCTACGGTAACGCCGACCGACAACTTCACTTTCGAAGATCCATCAGTCACCTATACGCTGACGGTAAGCAGTGCCGCCTATACTATTTCTCAACTAAAGGCAAATGTCGGCTCCGGCTCAGGGTATCTCGGCTATGAAGTGTGGAGCAATGGCGACCTGATACATAAAGATTCTGGAGT
Organism: uncultured Prevotellaceae bacterium; assembly: GCA_900316475.1. Classification (GTDB taxonomy): domain Bacteria; phylum Bacteroidota; class Bacteroidia; order Bacteroidales; family Bacteroidaceae; genus Prevotella. Next base: position 8,441 of record ONDA01000073.1, on the reverse strand, counting down.
CACCCCAACGGATGCCAGTGCTACAAAGGTAGGCTATGTCGCCTACTTGTCCACCAGCGATGTTGATACTGGTGTCTCGGGCTCGCGCATACTTGTGCTTTCCGCTGTTGATGTAGGTAATAAGACGTCGTGGGGGCCTACTTCGAGATGTTCTAGTCACACTCTATCAGACGATAGTAGTTTGCGCGGTTACAGCAATACCTCTACAATGGTGAACTGTGCTAATGAACATTTAGCCGCCAAAGCAGCATGGAACTACAGCACTGCAATACCAACTGGCGGTGCCACACCGGCTCACTGGTTCTTGCCGTCTTCCAAACAGTATGAGGTCATGATTGCAGCATTTGATCCTAATGTTGTTAATAATAATACCAACAAATCTTTTCCAAATTTTAAGAAAAATATGGACTGGGAACAAGATTCATACTGGACGAGTTCGGAAAGCCCATCAACACAAAAATTCGCCTCTGCTTTGTATGCAAGTGGTAGTTGGGATTATGATTATGATGAACCCAACTTCATAGGGGGAAAGGATAAATCAAGCTCCTTACGCGTCCGCGCCTGCTTCGCCTATTGATTTTATATAAAGGTGTAAAGGTCGTGATTAAATAAAAGAATAAAGCAATGAAGAAACAAGCATATCAGCAGCCTCGGCTGCACACGGTGGACATCCACATGGAGAGTCTCCTGCAGATAGTCAGTCAGACCAGCAACAATGTCGGTATCAATGCCACCATCCAAGGCGGCAGTGGCCCCAGCCGCGGCCGCGAGTCATCCGGCTGGTTCGATGATGACGACGAATAAGCCACCAACCCCTACACAGGCCGTCGGGGGTGCAACTCCCCCGACGGTCACAAATCGATTCATGACATACTGAAGAAGAAAACAAAAGAACAAAAACAGAATATTAACAACATGAGACAAAAGAAACTATTTCTCATCCTCGCCCTGCTGCTGACGGCAGTCACGGGCGCGTGGGCCGACACCTACGATTATCCTACGAAGACGAAGCCGGAGTTTCACACCTCGTATGGCGGCAAGAGCAATGTCGTGGTCATCAACACGGCTGCCGAACTGGCGTACATCACGGAGCACTTCGACGAGAACTCCGAGTTCCCCGTAGAGGATGACGACTGGAGTGAGCTGAACTACTACCTGAACGCCGACATCAACATGGGCAACTCCTACTCGTGGATGCCCCTGGGCCGCGAGTCCTACTGGGTCACCAGGTACAGCGGCACGTTCTGGGGCAACGGCCACACCATCACCTACATGATACGTGGCCTCGACGAAGAGAACCAAGGCCTGTTCTCCACCATTCATGAGGACGGCAAGGTGTTCGACGTCAACGTGGTTTGCGACATCTATGCCAAAAGAGATTACGTGGGCGGCATCTGCGGCGATAACTATGGCACGATAGAGAACTGCACGGTGACGGCCAACATCGTGAATGAAGACCATGATTGGGTGGGCGGTATCACCGGCGAGAATGCTCCCAGTGGCATCGTGAAAGGCTGCCATGTGATGGGTTTGGTAAAGGGCAAAGGTTCAGCAAAATACGTGGGCGGTATAACTGGCCGCAACGTAAGTGGAGCTTATGATCCCGAAATAGTCAACTGCTGGGTGGAGGCCGATGTCAGCTCTGAACATGACAACGCCGCCACCGGTGCCTACGTGGGCGGCATCGCCGGTATTAATAATTCATTTATAAGGTACTGCTGCATGACGGGCAACGTGACGAACCCGGAGGATAATTGTGTAGGCGGAATTTGTGGCAAAAACTCTGAAGGTGGTCATGCTCACGGCCATGGTTCAGCAGGCGGCACTGTCGAGCACTGCACATTCTATGGTGTGATTGATAACGACCACAGCCGGACCAGCGACTTTATTGGCGAAGGCTATGGGAAAAATCTGTACAGAGCGTTCAGCCAGGGCGAGTACGACGATGCCGTCAGCAAGGGTCCTGTACGCCTATGCCATCCGCAACGTCTTTGCGCTCAGCGTCACCACCACGGGCACCGGCACCGTGACGGTCAGAGATTTTAATGCCGAGACTATAGACTATGATAAGGTGCCCACCGACCACTGGATCTACGTGAATATCACCTCTGGTGTCGTGTCGAGCTTCATCGTCAAAGATGCCGTCGGCAACGATGTCGAGGTGACCAGGTATCATCAATACGGCGACAATTACTATATGTTCCCCATGCCGAGAAGCAATGTCAGCGTCACCGTCAACTTCACGACGCAGCAGGGCGACGGCTCGGAGGAGAACCCGTACATCATCTCCAACGCCGAGGAGTGGAAGGACTTCGCCGATAAGGTCAACGACCGCACGGTGGACTACACCGGCAAGTTCGTCATGCTGGGCGGCGACTTCACGCTGGGCTCATATTCGACGGTGGGCAACGGCTACAGTTTCATCAATGCCTTCAAGGGCACCTTGGACGGCAACGGCCACACCATCACCATCAGCAACACGCCGCCTTTCGGCCACGTGATGGATGCCACCATCAAGAACCTGAACATCGCGGGCGATGCCACATTATCCTCGTGGTCGGGCTGCATCGTGCAGCATTGGAACGGCACGCTGAACCTCATCAACTGCCGCGTGTCGGTGAACGTCAACTGCCTGGGCGATGAATATTTCGGCGGACTGGCCGGCCAGATGTACATACCGGGAAGCGGCGCGTCCACGAACCCCAACACGGTCATCATCGACGGCTGCGTGTTCGACGGCTCCTTTAACTCCACGGTCACCAACGAATATAGGGCCACCGACTGCAGCGGCTTCGTGGGCGATGCCGGTGAGGGCGGCACCGTCGTCATCCGCAACTCGCTGCTGAAGCCCGCCAGCGTGGGCACGGGCATACTCAGCAACACCTTCGCCAAGATGGGCAACAACGGCACGCTCACCATCGAAAACAGTTACTTCGTGGCCACCGACAACCTGCCCGCCAACCAGGGCACGCAGGCCCGCACCGTCAGCGCCGGCGCGGACGTGACCCTCAGCGGTCTCGGCAAGGCCGCCACCACCTACGGCTCTAACGGCATCACGGCCTACGCCCATGGCATCAGCTACGGCGGCACCAACTACGCCGGCGGCGGCGAGAGCGTCAGCCTCACCCTGAGACACGGCAGCAAGACGGGCTACACCTTCGGCGGCTACACCGCCTCGGCCGGCACCATCAGCGACACCACCCTCACCATGCCCGACGCCGACGTCACCATCGGCGCCGCGTGGACGAGGTTCCTCGACGGCACAGGTTCTGACGACGCCCCCTACATCATCGGCACCACCGACGAATGGAACATCTTCGCCAGCAGCGTCAACAGCGGCACTGACTTCAGCGGCAAGGTCGTGAAGCTGACCAGCAGCATCAGCGTCTCCGAAATGGCGGGCATCAGCTATGACAAAGCATTCGAGGGCATCTTCGACGGCGACGGCCATACGCTGACCTTCACCAAAGGCACGTCCGCAGAGCCATTCGCCGAGGACATCGTGGGCGAGTCGCTCAGCGCGCTGGAACTCTATAACTGCCGCAGCTCCATCAGCATCCACAGCAGCGTCAGCGGCGACGGCACCCACGGCGGACTGGTCAGCACATTGAGCGGCGAAAACAACACCGTCACCATCGAAGGCTGCGTGTTCGATGGCTCCTTCGCCACCACTGCCGGCACCAACAACTGCGGCGGCTTCATCGGCTGGCCCGTATATAACCGCCCCGTCATCGAGAACTCGCTCATGATTCCCGCCAGCGTGGGTGCCGGAATGCTTGCCAACACCTTCACCCGCGTGTACTCCACCAACGAGCCCACCATCACCAACTGCTACTACGTCGCTGTTGACAACATGCCCACCAACCAGGGCTTGGCTCCTCGCATCTACGAAACCACCCCCGCTCAACTCGGTGAACTTGTGAAGGACTACGGCGTATTGACGGCATACCAGAACGGCCTGCTCTACGGCGGCAAGTACTACATGGCATTCGTCACGCTCAGCCTGGCCGACAACGCTGACAACAGCACCGCCATCAGTAATGCCAACGGCTTTATCGCCGACGTGACGCTCGCCGGCCGCACGCTCTACAAGGACGGCGCGTGGAACACGCTCTGCCTGCCCTTCGACGTGACACTCACGGGCAGCCCCCTCGAAGGAGCTGAGGCACGGGCACTCACCAGTGGTAGCATCGATGGCACGACGCTCACGCTGACCTTCGGCGATGCCGTGACGACGCTTGAGGCCGGCACACCGTATATCATCAAGTGGGTCAGCGGCGACAACCTCGTCAGCCCCGTCTTCAGCGGCGTGACCATCGACGCTGATGCCGACGGCAACTACGACACCGAGACCGCCTCGCCCGCCGTCACCACCGACGAGCGCGTCCGCTTCCTCGGCACCTACAAGAGCACGGCCTTCGACGCCGAGGACAAGAGCATCCTCTTCATGGGCGACGGCAACAAACTCTACTATCCCACCGCCGGTGCCGGCATCGGTGCCCAGCGCGCCTACTTCAAGATTGGCGGCGACGGCGCCCCCCTGGCCCGCCGCCTCACCGCGTTCAACATCGACTTCGGCGACGACGAGACCACGGGAATTATTTCGACCACGAATTACACGACCGCCGCCTCTCCGCCAAGCCCAGCGTGAAGGGCGTTTATGTGAATAACGGACGTAAAGTAATAATCAAATAAAAAACAAGCAGAACAATGAAAAAGAATTATTGCAAGCCCACCATGAACGTGGTGAAGATTCAACACTCACAGATGCTCTGCGGCAGCATCACTGGCGTGGAAAGCGGTGACATCGGCATCACTGGCGGCGGCCCCGGTTCCGGCCCCGCCCGCGCCCGCAGCAACGGCGGCATCGACTGGGACGACTGGGACGAATAGCCCCACACAGACCCGCAGGGGTTCTTGCTAAGGCAAGCGTCCCTGCGGGCCGAGCGCGACTCCCCTGTGGGTCACAAAGACGAAATCATGACAAAGGAATAAGGAATAAACAATTTTAATATTATCTCTTAAACAAAAAACAACAGTATGAGAAAGAAACTGTTCTTCATCCTCGCCCTGCTGCTGACGGCAGTCACGGGCGCGTGGGCCGACGAATGGGATGCAGTCTATACACAGACGCAGACCAAACAGTCGGACTGGACGGCGCTGAGCGCGGGCTCCACCACGGGGCGGACGCTCGGCAGTGCAGGTAACACGACGTACTACTACGTCACAAGCAACCTCAGTTTCACCAACTCGACCGTCGGCGGCAGCGGACTGACCATCCTGGGCACGGTGTACCTCTACGTGCCTGAGGGCATGACGCTGACCTGCACAGGCGCCAATGCCAGCGGACAGACGGGCGCCGGTGCCGGCATCGAACTGACGGCGGGCAACTCGCTCTACCTCATCGGTGGCGGCTCGCTGAACGCCAACGGCGGCAACGCTGCCAACGGCGGCAACGGCGGCAAAGGAAATGATGCAGAAGTAAATACAAGTAATGATGAATATATCCTCGGTGGCTCAGGCGGCACCGGTGGCAACGGCGGCGGTGGTGCCGGTGCGGGCATCGGCACACGCGGCGGCAATGGCGGAACTGGCGGCAGCGGCGGTCAACGCACTGGATCTTATACTGATGAGACCACACAACATGGCGTTGATGGTAATCCTGGCAGTGCCGGTAGTACCGCTGGCCCCATGGGCACGCTTTATGTTTACCAGGCTTTGGCCCCCACAATGAATGTCCATGGAGGCAGTCAAGGCTCAAACGGTTCTGGTGGCGGTGGAGGTAGAACTGCCTCCCAACACCCTGGCTCAAATGTCTATATGGCATCTGGCGGTGGCGGCGGCGGTGCCGGCGGCTTCGGCGGCGCAGCCAGCAACATCGGCACCGGTGGCCCCGGTGGCGGCGGTGGCGGCGGCGGTGCCGCTGGTAACGTTGCCTGGGTGGTTTACTCTGGAACCTTAAACGGCTACTACCACGCAGGAGCCTACGGTGGCGACGGCGGTAAAAACGCTGATGGCTCATCGGCTCCCGATGGTGCCGATGTTGAGCTGGACAACCCCAAACATGCGGACATCCAAGGAGTTGGCCTCAGAGATTCTGCCAGCAAATATACGGATGACGCTGGCTGGGAGAATGGAAACGGTCGTCATGACGGCGGCGCGGGCGGCGCAGCAGGTTCTGCCAGCGTCGGCGGCTCCTACGGCACCGTGACGTTGGACTGGACTACGCAGGAAGACGACTGGAGTTTGATATGCCTTCGGACAGGAACCACCCGTGCAAACTGGGTTCACCTGGCTGACGGTTCCACAAAGGGCAAGACGCTCGGTGCGGCAGGCACCACGACGTATTATTACACCGCCTTCGACCGCACCTTCACCAACAGCAATGCTGGCGGCAGCGGACTGACCATCCTCGGCACGGTGTATCTCTACATCCCCTCCGGCAAAACGATTACCTGCACGGGAGCCAATGCCACCGCCCCCACCGGCGGCGGCGCGGGCATTGAACTGGCGGCGGGCAACACGCTCTACCTCATCGGCAGCGGCACGCTCGTCGCCACGGGCGGCAACGCTGCCAACGGCGGCAATGGCGGTGCAGGCGGTGATGCTGATTTCAGTGTGAAGCACTGGGTACAGTCTGGCGCAGGCGGCAAAGGCGGTGACGGAGGCGGCGGTGCCGGTGCAGGCATCGGTACATGCGGCGGTGCAGGCGGTGCCGGTGGTACAGGCGGTGCCAGCAATAATAATATGAATTTAGTTAATGGTAAATCGACGACAGGCAATGTCGGTGGTAACGGTGCCAGCGGCAGCACCGCTGCTGAGATGGGCACGCTCTATATTTACCAGTTGCCTGCCCCTACGACGGAGTTTCATGGTGGCAGCGGTGGCACAGCCAGCGACAATGGTGGCAACGGAGGTCGCCACGCTTTATATAGGTATGACGAAAATATTGGAACCCCCAACCCAACGAGCATCTCATGGTCCATAGGTGGCGGAGGAGGCGGTGGCGGAGGAGGCTTCGGCGGCGCCGCCAGCGACATCGGTACCGGCGGTCCCGGAGGCGGCGGTGGCGGAGGCGGTGCCTCAGGAAGCATTCAAAAAAGTGTTATGACTGCTTTCTACTATGTAGGAGCCTTAGGAGGTAGTCCAGGTACTAATGTAGATGGAACCCTCGCTGGCGCAGGTGAAAGCACGCTGATGGTGAGCGATGACAAAAATCTCTTGGCCCGAAAATATCCGGAAGATTTAACTTTTGAAAACTATCACTGGCATAACGACGTCGACAACCGCGCTGCGGGCGGCAGCGGCGGCGGCAGGGGCACTGCCAGCGTCAGCGGCTCGGCCAACGCCGTGACGGCGGGATGGCCCACGCAGGGCAAAGGCATCGAGGACGCTCCCTTTATCGTCAGCAGCACCGACGACTGGAACGAGTTCGCCGACTACGTCAACGGCGGCTACGCCTTCAGCGGCAACTTCGTGAAGCTGGGCGACGTGGGCGACGACATCAGCGTCTCGACGATGGCGGGCACAAGCGATGCCAACTCGTTCCAGGGCACCTTCGACGGCGACGGCCAGACGCTGACCTTCACCAAAGGCACGTCCGCAGAACCATTCGCCGAGGACTACTGCGCCCCGTTCATCGTGGGCGAGTCGCTCAGCGCGCTGGAACTCTATAACTGCCGCAGCTCCATCAGCATCCACAGCAGCGTCAGCGGCGACGGCACCCACGGCGGACTCGTCAGTACGCTGAGCGGGCGCGGCAACGACATCCTCATCGATGGCTGCGTCTTCGACGGCTCCTTTGCCACCACTGCCGGCACCAAAGGCTGCGGCGGATTCGTGGGATGGGGGGTCTATAACAAGCCCACCATCAAGAACTCGCTGCTGAAGCCCAGTAGCGTGGCTGCGAATATGCTGGTCAGCAACTTTGCCCGCTGGTACACGGGAGATGGAGGCATTTACGAACCCACCATCACCAACTGCTACTACGTCGCTGTGGACAACCTGCCCACCGACCAGGGCACGCAAGCCTTCGCACTCGCCACTGCCCCCGCCGGCATGGTGAAGGCATACCAGAACGGTATCCTCTACGACGGCAAGTACTACGTGGCTCCCGCCAGCATCAGTCTGGCCAACGCTGCCGACAACAGCACAACGATTAACGATGCCAACGGCTATGTGGCCAACGTGACACTCACAGGTCGCACGCTCTACAAGGACGGCAAGTGGAACACCATCTGTCTGCCCTTCGACGTGACGCTCGCAGGCTCGGCGCTCAACGGTGCAACAGCCCGTCCGCTCACAGCAGCCAGCATCAGCGGCACGACGCTCAACCTGACGTTCGGCGATGCAGTGAACACTTTGGAGGCAGGTACGCCTTATATCATTAAGTGGGACGGTGATGGTACCTCGAACATCGAGAATCCCGTGTTCGAGGGCGT
>ONDA01000014.1 GCA_900316475.1 uncultured Prevotellaceae bacterium | reverse complement strand
AGTTACTCATTTTCAGTGAGTTGAACAAACTTCGAAGCCTTTTTTATTCCTATTTTATGTTAAATTATGCAGGTGTGCCATCACTTGCGAAACTTTAGTATCATTATTTTAATATTAGTGCATCCAAGCGTCTTTTTTTGCTTGAAGCAACGCCTTGAAAATTTCTATGTCCTCAGGAGTCGTTAACTTAGGTTTTTTTCTGATCCTAATGACATATAAAGTTTACGCCCCAGTTCAATATACATTGTACATGAAGCTACAGACTTTGTTATGCCTTTTTCTAAAGCTTCTTTATGAGCAGCGAGGATATCTGTCTGATATGCACTGATAGACAGCGGCATATAAAGACTATCTAACGCCCCCACCGGCCATACAGGAGGGGGACTATGTGTTTTTAGGTTAACGCTTGGCCGAAGTCTCACGTATGACGAGCTGCTGGGGGACTATCTCCTTGCGCACTTTCGTGTTGCCGTTGATATTGTCGAGCAGCAGCAGACAGGCTACCTGTCCCATGCGGGACGACTGGTCCTCGATGGCAGACATCGAGGGCGTGGTATAGCGGGCGTGGACATCGTCAGTAAACCCGATGAGTGCCACATCGGCAGGGATGGCGAGGCCACACTGCCGGATGGCGTTGAAGGCTGCGAAGGTGATGATGTCGTTGAAAGCCAGGATGGCATCAGGACGGTCGTCACGCTGCAAGAGCCTGATGGTGTTGCGCAGGGCTACGTCGTAGTCGATGCTGTCGCAGACAACCATCTCGCGCACGATGGGCAGACGGTTCTCGCGGAGCGCCTCTAAGTAGCCATGCTTACGGCGGCGCACCATATCAAGGTGGTTGGGACCACCGACGAAGGCGATGCGCCGGCTGCCAGTGTCGATGAGGTGCTGCGTAGCTTTCTGCGCGGCCTCGTCGCCATTGGCTGTCACACAAGAGAACCGGTCGGAGAGACAGGTGCGGCCAAAGAACACCAGAGGGATGCCCATCTCGCTGATCTCCTCGAAATGGCTGTAGTCGGTGGTGCTCTGTGCCAGACAGGCAATGATGCCCACGACATGGAGGTCGATGAAGTTGTCGACCGCCACACGTTCAGCCTCGCAGTCCTCGTGTGTGTTGGCGCTGATGATACTATAGCCGGCCCGTTGGGCTTCCTCCTCTATGCCGTCGAGCACGGCGGCATAGTAGTGGGTGACCAGGTTGGGCACGACGACGCCAATGACCTTCGGTGCCTCCTTGCGCAGGCTCTGCGCGAAGGGGTTGGGCCGGTAGTTCAGGCGCTTGGCCAATTCCTTCACACGCTGCTGCATCTCCTTGCCTATCTCCGGCGAAGAATGCAGCGCTCTGCTGACAGTGGCAATACTGACATTCAGTTCCTTTGCCAAGTCCTTCAGCGATACCCTGTGCTTGGAATTTGTCATAATATCATTTTGGGGCTGCAAAGGTAAGAAAAAAAGATGAAAGGCGCAAACGATTACGTGATTATTTTTGCCTCAAAAGCAAAAAAAAGGCCCAAGATGTACTACCTTTGCACCCAGAATGAGTAATGAATAGTTGATAATAAGTTAGTTAGTAATCGGGACTGTCGTGATGACACTCCCGTTTTTTTTCGCCTTAGAAAGTCATACGGAACGTGAAGCGTATGCCATGCTTATGCGCTGTCGGCAGGTGGTTGTAGTTCAGTCGTCGCGCATATTCTATCTGCAAGAGTTTGAAGATATTATGAATGCCGACGGACAGCTCCCAGTAGGGTTTGTTACCGTCGAGCATGTAGCTGCCCATGGGCAGGGGTTGGCGGTTCTTCTCTGACAGGGTGCCCCACAGACAGCGCACGGCCAGCCACTCGCGCCACTTCAAGCGCCGGATGAGGGGCAGGCGGTTGAAGAGCTTGCCGTTCATATCCCAGTTGACCATGGCCGACGCATAGCGGTCGGTGAGGAACTCCATGTTGTTGATGAGCGAGAACGTGTTCTCGGAGAGGATATACGACAGGTTGGCCTCGGGCATGAGGAGCAGCATATAGGGCACGGCGTTCCACTGGACAGCCCCCCGCAGACGACAGTCGACCTTGCCCCACCCTGCCCCGAGCCAGAAGCGCTTGTAGACGATGGCGTCACTGATATGGAAGCCGTAATCGCCCTCCAGGACATGCTCCAGACCGACCGTATGGCCGAGGGTGAAGACAGGAGCGTCGAGGTTGACGGTGGTGCGTCGCTGTTTCGTGTTGATATAAGTCTCGCCAGGGGCATAGCGCAGTTCGGCACGCAGCTCCGTGGTACGGAAGGGCATGAAGTCGATGTCGCCGGCAGGTGCGTCGTGCTCTGTCTTGGCGCTCAGGGTGGTCTTCACGCCATTGTAGGTCTCGTATTCGAAGGTGAGCTGCTGACGGTTGTAGAACATCATCCGTTCGATGTCGGCCCACTTGAAGGCGACGAAGACATTGTCCTTGTCGGTGTCAAGAAATTTGTCGGTGGGTGCCATGACATCGTAGGTCGACGAGAAGGTCAGCGTGCGCTTAGGGAACTCTCGCGGCAGGTAGTCCTTCTTGTTCAGCGACCAGATGACGTCGCCCCGGTAGTAGTTCTCGTTGGACTTCCAGCCGTGGGCGACATAGCCCCTGAAGAAGAAATTGGAGTCGAGGTTAGCCGTAGACTGCGCTGAGAGACGGGTGCGCAGACCATCGATGTAGTTGGTGGTGAACATCGTATTGACGGGACCAATGTCAATCTTGCTGGGATGCTTGGTACGCGTCTCGACGAAGTTCTCTATCAGGGCCTTCAGTCCGAAGATGATATACTTGAAGCCCTTCGTCTGCTGGAGCCCCCGCACAAAGGCATCCATCGAGTTCTCACTCTTGGTGAGCTGTACCTGGCGGTACTGCTGCCAGAAGTCGTCATTGCGCATCATGGCACTGGCCTCGCGTACCTCTTTCTTCTTACCCTTGAAGAGCTGTCGTGGCAGCGGGTCGAAGGCAAAGTCAGTGAGACGGGTGTTGCGCACGACAGCAAACGACTCCATATAGCTGGCCCAGCGCAGTTCGGTGAACATATCGTCGGCAGTGAGCACCCAGGAGCCGTCGCTGATACGTGAGAACTCCTGCGAGAGCTGCATGCCCGAGACGAAGTTGACATTGCTGCCAGGCGGTATGGTCATCGTACAGCGCCGCACCTGATAGGACGAGTCGGCGAGGATGTAGAGTTCGCCACGGAAGCCGAAGTCCTGCTGGTTGTTGGGCAGGAACGACAGGTGATAGCACAGATCGTTGGCCACGGCAATGGTGTCCTCGATGTAGTAGCGATAGAAGGCGATGGCATCCTTGCCGATGGGCGAGGTGAAGGGATACTGTAACAGGCGTATCTGGTCATCGTAGATGTTGACATCGGTGAAGATGTCCTTCAGGACGGTGTTCAGGATGTCGCCCGTCTGGAGGACGTCGTTGACCCCCGAGGCATTGACGCCCATGATGATGGTACGCTCGTCGTGCGGTTCCCGGCGATAGAGCTTCTTCAGCACCGTCTCCTCGACAGAGACGGGCAGGATGAATTTCCAGTTGTAAGGGCAGAACTCCACCTGGTCGATGAGCCATTTCTTGTCCTTGTAGCGCGGCTCAGCCATGCGCTGAGGCGTGATGTCATTGACGGCCAGCGTCAGCTTCTGGTATTTGTTGTACTGGTAGAAGTCGCGGTTGGAGAGGTCAGTGCGCCGCTTGGCAGCTATCACCTTTCGCATCAGCTCCACGGCGGGGTTGTTCTTGCGACTGTAGCGACTGGCCTTAGCCCTGACGTCAACCCCGGACAACTGTTGGGTGCGATTGAACCACTTCGTGGTGTCCTTGTCGACATCAAGGTTCAGCTGCGCATAAGCCGGTATGCACAGCAGCAGAGAGAGGAACAGAAAGACGTGGTTAATCCAGCTCTTCATCAGCCTCATAGCCACCCATCTCGCGGAGGGCATTCTTGAGCATGGTATACTGCTGATAGAGGTTGTTGACAGCCTCCTCGCCAACCGTATAGTCGTGCATGGGCGACTTCAGGAAGAAGCTGAGGAACCGCTGTGTACCATAGCGCCCGGCACGTGCTGCAAGGTCGATGAGCAGACAGAGGTCGAGACAGACGGGCGCTGCAAGGATGCTGTCGCGACAGAGGAAGTTGATCTTCACCTGCATAGGATAGCCCAGCCAGCCCACGATGTCGATATTGTCCCACGACTCCTTATTGTCGCCACGTGGCGGGTAGTAGTTGATACGTACCTTATGATAATAATCGGTATAGAGGTCGGGCTGGTCGTCAGCCTTGAGGATGGTCTCCAGCGTCGACAGCTTAGACACCTCCTTCGTATGGAAGTTCTGCGGCTCATCGAGCACCAGACCATTGCGGTTACCAAGGATATTCGTCGAGAACCATCCGCTGAGCCCCAGGCAGCGTGTGCCGATAATTGGGGCAAAGCCCGACTTGACCAGCGTCTGCCCCGTCTTGAAGTCCTTGCCGGCGATAGGCAGCCGCTGGCGTTCGGCCAGTTCCCACATAGCAGGGATGTCGACCGTCGTATTAGGAGCACCCATGATGAAGGGACAGCCCTCGGTGAGCGATGCGTAGGCATAGCACATAGAGGGAGCCACATGCTCGCGGTCGTCGGCCTTCATGGCGGCCTCCAAGTCGGCAAGGCGGTAGTGTACCTGCTCGTCGACAGGGACGTAAATCTCGGTAGAGGCAGCCCAGAGCACCACCACACGGTCGCAGCCCTGCTGCTGACGGAAGTCGCGGATGTCCTGTTTCAGAGCCTCCACCATCTCCCAGCGCGTGGCACAGTCCTTGACATTGTCGCCGGTGAGGCGCTTGGCATAGTTATGGTCGAAGGCGGCCTTCATAGGAACGATCTGTTCCAGTTCCTCGCGGACAGGGTCAATGTCCTTACGCTGGAGCACCTCTGCATAGACAGCGCTCTGGTAGGCATTCTGAGGATAGACATCCCAACAGCCGAAGACACAGTCGCTGAGACTGGCCAGAGGGACAATCTCGCTGTATTTCAGATAATTCTTCTCTTCTCCCCTGCCGACACGAATCTTGTCGTACTGCGTCATAGAGCCAATAGGCTTTGCCAGTCCCTTACGAGCCAAGAAGACACCCGTCATAAAAGTGGTGGCAACAGCACCATTGCCTACAATAAGAATTCCCAACCGGCCTTCGGCTGGCTTTATCCCATTTTTTTCCATTGCTATAGTCAATTTGGTGCAAAGGTAGACAAAAAAAACGGAACGGCACACGTTCGCTCCGTTTTTTATATTATTTTTACTCTAAGAGCACCGACAAATCGTCAATCACGCCCTCAGCACACTGCTCGTCGACAGGAGCATCCATCCACTGACGACCACGGAGCCACACTGTGTGACAGCCGGCAAGGGCAGCGGGGAGGATGTCCTTACCTATGGAGTCGCCAACGACCGTCACCTCGGCAGGCAGCAGTCCGAGGGCCTCGACACCCATTGTGAAAATCCGCGGGTCGGGCTTGCGCACACCCACTACTGCCGACTCCACGACATGACAGAACAGACCGTCGAGGCCAAACTCGCTCAGGACGGTATGGATGTTGCCATAGAAATTGCTGACCAGCACCTTCGGCTGCGGCAGCTGCTGCAGCACCTCACGACTATGGGCTGTGTGGTGCCGGGCTGTGGCGTAGAGAGAAGCGACGAGCGGGGAGAGGAAAGAGACAGGCAGGGAGAGATAGTCCAACTGCAGACGCACCTTGGCCTCTAACGTCTGGCGGAAGGTGAAATGGGGCTGGACGACAGGCGTGCTGCCCAGCGTGCGCTCGGCATAGACATAAGCCTCGCGGAACAGCAGTTCGCTGACAGGCACGTCCACCTGCTGATAGGCAGCCCAGATGACCCGTCCCCAGTGGTCGCCGCCAGTGTCGAGCGTACCACCATAGTCGAAGATATAGCCTCGTGGTGTCATAGCTTGGCAGTCAGACGTTGGCACAGCTTCTCATGCGTGCGGTGCATATAGACATACATGAGGTTCATCACGACGACCTCCACCAGCAGATACACCCACGGACAGTCCAGCAGGGCGGTGGCAAACAGGGTGTAGGCCCGCAGGTTGTGCGTCAGCAGGTTGGTGTACTTCATCAGCGGACGACTGCCAGCGAGCAGCTCCTGGCGCACAGCCTCGTCGGGACGCTGCTGCCATTTGGCAAAAAACGCCTGGAACCTCGGCGTACTGTGCTCCTGGGCCTTGCAGTAGTTGGCATAATTATAATAGTACGCACGCGCAAACCACTCACTCTTGGGCAGCGAGGCCAGGATGGCACGCTGCTGGCTGTAGGTGTTCAGTTCGCTCCCCGACTCACCCAAGAGGAAATAGAGATGCACCTGACGGTAGTAGTCGGCCAGACGGGCCTGGGGCGCATGGCTCAGGAAACCGGCCGTAGCAGCAAGGAGAAAACCCCAGACGCCCCAGTGGACACCCAACAGCGGGATGGGCTGCGACCACAGGCGGAACACCAATGCCCAATAGACGCAGAAAAACCACACGTCGCTGGCAAACCCGTCGAGGACACGCCCCAGGAGTGTCTTCTTGCCTGTCAGACGGGCCATCTGACCATCGGTAGAGTCGCAGAAATTGGCCAGCATCAGCAGTACCACGGCACAGATGTTATGATACAGGTCGGTGAAGTAGAACAGACAGCCGCCTGCAGCACCGAGGATGATGGACAGGATGGTGATGGCGTTGGGATGGACGCCCAGCCTGTTCCAGAAAAGGGCGAATACCAGACCTATGGGGCGCGTGAAGTGTACGTCGAGCCACTCTTCGGTATCTTCAGACTTAAACGAGACTTTCAGCAGTTCCTTGAATGTTGCCATAATGCTATTTACTTTTCATTTCTTTCACTAACGCAGCGATGGCATCGGCCGCCTCCTCACGACAGCGTGCAAAACTGGGCCAGTCGTTGAAGTCGATGATGCAGAACGTACCATCGGGACGGACGATGCAGTCGCCACCAAAGACAGAGACGCCCACCGTCGAAGACAGAGCTAACGCAGCTGTCGGCAGGCCGTCGACAGAGATGTCTGCCCCACCCTTAGCGTCGTAGCAACGGAAGAAGCGGGTGCCGACGCCATAGAACTTCACCTCACGGCCACGCACATGACTGCTGACGGTATAGTCACTGATGCCACGGCGGCAGAAGTCGGTCTTCAGCTGTTCCAGCTGCTGACGGTCGGCAGCATAGCAGACATCGGCGTCGTCGATACTGCCCGCCACGTCGCCACGTTTCAGCCAATAGCCGTCAGGCCCTTCGTCGGGGGGCATGGGGATGCCTGCAGAGCGCATCACCTCGGCCAGACGACGACGGGAACAGCGGGCCACACCTTGCGGCGCGTTGATGACAGGCACCTGCCTGTCGGACAGCCAGCGCAGCGTCTCCTGACGACGGCCCATGGACAAGATCAGACTGTAGTCGCCGTCTGTAGGCAGATGGTCTTCGCTGACCATGGTGACCTGGCAACCTGCCGTCTGCAGGCGTTCGGCGACAGCTGCCATGATGGCCCTGTCCTTCTCGACCGCATGGGGTGAGAACTGCTCGGCACGTAATATCGTCAAGACCCTCATCGGCGCAGGAACTCCTCAGCTTTACGGATGTCGTCGGCATGGTCAATATCGAGCACCTTCGAAAACGGCCAGGCTTTCAGCAGCTGACCGTCCGCCAGAAGGGCACGCTGGAAATTGCGCATCCTGCTCTCGCCCTTCTCTATACACGAACGAAGGATGCCGAACGCGGCTGGCGTCAGACCATAGATGCCACCACTGATGTAGTGCGGACTGGCGTCGGCATCAAGGAAAGCGCTGACCGTCATCCCGTCGTCGACACGTACATACAGCGGACGCTCGTCGTCGATATAGTCGGTGACACCCATCAGCCCGTCGGCAGCACCCGACGATGCCAGCTGCTGCCAAGCCGCTACATACTCATGGAACTCCTGTTCACGGAATACCGTATCGACGGTGGTCAGTATAAACGGTTCGCCATCGTCCAACAGGGGCTGCAGTTCATAGAACGAGTGCATCGAACTGGGTGTCGTACGCACCACATAGTGAAGTGGGACGCCAGTACGGCGGCACTGCTCCAGATAGGCTGACGTCTCGGGATGCTGACTGTTGGTCACCACACAGATGTCAGTAGCGCCACAGTCCATAAAGATACGGAGAAGACGGCCTATCAGCCGCTCGCCCCCCACTTCTACCAGAGGTTTCGGTACGGCAACACCCTCCTGTGACAGGCGCGAGCCTTCGCCCGCAGCTATGACAGCATATCGCATACCACTAATTAAAAGGGAAATTCAAACCAGAACAACGAGCCTTCGCCCAGCGTAGACTCCACGCCAACATCGCCACCCATGCTGTAAGCCATCGTGCGGCAGATGCTCAGACCCAAGCCTGCTCCGGGGATATACTCGTCGACCTTGAAGAAACGCTCGAAGATACGCTCCAGATGCTCAGGGGCTATACCCTTGCCGGTATCGCGAATCCAGATACGAAGGCGCTTGCCGGCAGGCTCGTCGTAGCCTACAGTGATAGTGCCCTGCATCGTGAACTTCACAGCATTGGACAACAGGTGGTTTATCACCTCTGTCATACGGTTCAGGTCGGTGGTGACGTCAATACTGTTGCGGGCAAACTGCGTCGACAGCTCCACACCACTCGCCAACTTCGGCAAGAACATATCGGCCAGCGACTGTAACAAGGCATTCAGCTCGAAGGTCGTCATGACCAGCTGCTCCTTGCCCGACTCTATCTTCGAGATGTTCATCACGTCGTTGATGATGGTGAGCAACTTCTGGTTGTTCTCCTGTATCAGGTTGATAAGCTCACGACGCTCGTCGTCGCCCTGCACGTCGGGCAGCACACTGGTGAAGCCGATGATGGCATTCAGCGGCGTACGTATCTCGTGACTCATGTTTGCAATGAAAGCCGACTTCAGACGGTCGCTCTCCTCAGCCTTGTTTCGGGCTTCCACCAAAGCCCCCTCCATAGCCTTACGGTCGTCGACACGCATCGACGTACCGACAATGCGCTTCGCCTTACCCTCGTCGTTACGCGAAGCTACTGCAGCGTAACTCTCCGACCAATAGGACTTGTTGGTATGAGGGAGATGAACGCGATACACCTCATGAAGCTCTTCCACATGGCACTGGCAGAGCTCTTCGATAGCCTTGGAAAGATGGGCTACGTCACTGGGAAAGACGTAGTTGGAAAGGGCGTCGATAGGCGTATCAGGCGGCAGCACCACACTGTCGTCCTTACCACGGAAATCATTGTCGTAGGTAATGGTACGGGCCTCTGCGTCAATATGCCAGGTACAAAGTTTCATGGCCTTGAGCACAAACTCGTACTCAATATTATGCTTCTGCACTTTCTCCAACTGTGTCAATTCCAACGTCAGTTCCTTACCCACAAGACGCTGGTAGAAAAACAGCGCGACAAAGGAGAGCAACAGGATACTACCTATCACCCAAATCAGCACTTCCGCACTGACTACTCCTACCTGTGCAACCAAAAAGATTTCAAACATCAGCGCAAAATTACACAATTATTTCGAATTTAGAAATAAAATCGCAAAATATTTTGCTGTTGTCTCGATTTTATTGTATCTTTGCGGTCGAAAAGCCGGCAATAGCCCACTTTTATACAAGGAAATACGTTTTTTATCTTTAATGGAACAAACATTTGAAATCATCGCCAAGACTTTCATGGGCTTAGAGCCTGTATTGGCGAAAGAACTGACCCAGCTGGGGGCTAACGACGTACAGATAGGACGACGCATGGTGTCGTTCAAAGGTGATAAGGAGATGCTGTACCGTGCTAACTTCCAACTGCACACCGCAATCAAGATTCTGAAACCCATCCGCCACTTCAAGGCCAAGAGTGCCGACGACGTCTACGAGGAGATACGCAAGACGGACTGGACGGCGTACTTAGACAACGACAAGACATTTGCCGTCGACGCCGTGGTCTTCTCCGAGGAGTTCCGCCACTCCAAGTTCGTCAGCTACAAGGTGAAGGATGCTATCGTAGACCAGTTCCGCGAGAAGACGGGCAGCCGTCCCAACATCTCGGTGGCTAACCCCGACATCCGCCTGAATATCCACATCGCCGAGGACAAGTGTACACTCTCACTCGACTCCAGCGGCGAGTCACTCCATCGCCGGGGCTATCGTCAGGAAACGATGGAGGCTCCGCTGAACGAAGTGCTGGCAGCTGGCATGATACTCATGACAGGCTGGCATGGCGAGACCGATTTCATAGACCCTATGTGCGGCTCGGGTACCCTGCTTATCGAGGCGGCCCTCATTGCCCATAACATGGCACCGGGACTCTTCCGCGACGAGTATGCCTTTGAGAAGTGGCCCGACTTCGACGCCGACCTCTTCGACCGTATCTATAACGACTGCGAAGAGCAGGAGAAAGACGACGTGACGTGCCATTTCTATGGCTACGACATCGACCCGAAGGCTGTGAACACCGCGCGCCACAACGTACAGGCTGCCGGACTGACGGCCAGCATCACCATTGAGCAGCAGGACTTCAAGCTGTTCAAGCAGCCCGCTAAGAAGAGCATCATCGTGACCAACCCGCCCTACGGCGAGCGCATCTCTACGCCCGACCTGTTAGGCACCTACCGCATGATTGGCGAACGCCTGAAGCACGAGTTCACGGGCAACGACGCCTGGGTGCTGAGCTACCGCGAGGAGTGCTTCGACCAGATTGGTCTGAAACCCTCCATCAAGATACCTCTTTACAACGGCTCCCTGGAGTGTGAGTTCCGCAAATACCAGATGTTCGACGGCAAGATGAAGGTGTTCCGCTCAGAAGGCGGAGCCGTCAAGACCGACGAGGAGAAGCGCCAGATGGCCGAGAAGCACCGCTTCAAGAAGCACCGTGAGTTCAAGCAGCGCATAGAGGAGCAGGAACAGAACGAGGATGCCGACATCCGCTCGTTCACCTTCCATCGCCACGAGGTCTTCGAAGACAGGAAGTCGAGGAAGACCGCCTATTCCGCCAAACCCGGAAAGACGGGAAAGACGGGGAAACCCTTTAAGAAACGTAACAGATTCGACGATGATGAGGATTAAGACACTGGTAACCCTTCTCGCACTAACCGCACTCCCTATCATGGCACAGAAGCTCTTCACACTGGAAGACCTGAACTACGGCGGCACGAATTTCCGCAACATGCAGCCCAAGAATATGTGGCTGACATGGTGGGGCGACCAACTGATACAGACTGACGTGGAGGAGTGCTACACTATCAACACGAAGACGGGTAAGAAGCAACGGCTCTTCACCCTCAACGAGATTAACAAATGGGCAGGGAGCGACGAAGAAGCCAACCGCTACGTGCGGCACTTGATGAACGCCTCATTCCCCTATCCCGACAAACCCTTGGTGGCTGTAGGCAACAAGAAAGCCTTCCTGCTCGTGGATTTCAAGGCGAAGAAGGTGGTGTGGCAAGACAGCATCTCTGGTCAGACGGCCAACGACTGGAACAGCGTCTCGCGGGCTACGGCCTATGTCGAGGACGGCCAGCTGTATGTCGTCGACGGTCAGGGCAACAAGCGCCAGCTAACGACAGACGGCAGTCGCGAGATTGTCTACGGACAGAGCGTCCACCGCAATGAGTTCGGCATCGAGAAAGGCACTTTCTGGAGCCCCGACGGCCAGCACCTGGCCTTCTACCGCATGGACCAGAGTATGGTGGCCGACTATCCGCAGGTAAACATCTACACCCGTGAGGCAGCTTACGAACCCGACAAATACCCTATGGCAGGCATGACGTCGCACAAGGTGACCGTCGGCGTGTACGACGTGGCAGCAGACAAGACCGTGTACCTGGATGCCGGCGACCCTACCGACCGCTACTTCACCAACATAGCGTGGAGCCCTGACAGCAAGACCGTCTATATGTTCGAGCTGAACCGCGGTCAGAACGACTGCCGGCTCGTGAGCTATGACGCTGCTACGGGCAAACGACTGACAGAACTTTACCGCGAGACGTCGGACAAGTATGTGGAGCCGATGAACCCCATCGTGTTCCTGCCTTGGGACGACACGAAATTCATCATGCAGAGCCAACGCGACGGCTATAACCACCTTTATTTATATAATAAGGACGGGCAGATGCTTCGTCAGCTGACCAGCGGACAGTGGGTGGTCATGGAGGTATTGGGCTTCAACAAGAAGCAGAAGAGCATCGTCATCAAGGCCAACAAGGAGCATCCCTTGCACCACCGCCTCTACAGCGTTAGTATGACGGGACTTGTCAAACAGTTAGAGACGGTGGACGGCGTACATAACGGCCAGCTGTCGTCATCGGGCAATCTCCTCATTGACAGATACACCACACCGACGAGACCGCGCGTCATCGATGTTGTAGACATCACGAAGAAGACGCCACGCCACACGAACATCCTTGAGGCCGAAGACCCCTGGACCGGCTATCAGCAGCCTATCTTCGAGTGTGGCAGCATCAAGGCAGCCGACGGCGTGACAGACCTATATTACAGAATGGTGAAGCCCGCAGACTTCAACCCTGAGAAGAAATACCCGACGGTGGTCTACGTCTACGGCGGGCCACACGCCAACAACGTGCAGGCTTCCTGGCACTGGGCCAGCCGTCCGTGGGAGACGTATATGGCACAGAAGGGCTACATCGTGTTCATCGTCGACAACCGAGGCAGCCAGCATCGTGGCCGCGACTTCGAGCAGGCCACGTTCCACCAGTTGGGACAGATAGAGATGCAGGACCAGATGAAGGGCGTAGACTACCTGCGCACCCTACCCTACGTCGACATGAACCGCTTAGGCGTCCACGGCTGGTCGTTCGGCGGCTTCATGACCATCTCGCTGATGACGAACTACCCCGACGTCTTCAAGGTGGGCGTCGCCGGAGGTCCTGTCATCGACTGGAAATGGTACGAGGTGATGTATGGCGAACGTTATATGGGTACGCCGGAGAACAACGCCGAGGGCTACGCCAAAACGAGCCTCATCAGCAAGGCTGGCAACCTGAAGGGCAAGCTGCAGATTATCACAGGCTACAACGACCCCACCGTCGTGCCCCAGCACTGCCTCTCGTTCCTCGATGCCTGCATCAAGGCTGGCACGCAGCCCGACTTCTTTGCCTATCCCGGCGAGGAGCACAACATGCGCGGTCATGCCAGTGTACATCTGCATGAGCGCATCACACAGTACTTTGAAGATTATTTAAAATAAGGTTATGAAAATACTACTTTTAGGCAGCGGCGGCCGTGAACACGCCCTCGCATGGAAAATCGCTCAGTCAGAGAAGTGTGAGAAACTGTATATCGCTCCAGGTAACGCCGGCACCAGCAACTGCGGCGAAAACGTGGCCATGAAGGCCGACGACTTCGAAGCCATCAAGCAGTTTGTTGTTGAGAAAGGCATCAATATGGTGGTCGTCGGCCCAGAAGACCCGCTGGTGAAGGGCATCTACGACAATCTGAAGCAGGACGAGCGCACAGCGAATGTCCCCGTCATAGGCCCGTCGAAAGCCGGTGCCGTACTCGAAGGCTCCAAGGACTTTGCCAAGGCTTTCATGCAGCGCCACAACATCCCTACCGCACGCTACGAGACCTTCGACGGCGAGCACCAGGAAGAGGGTCTGGCTTTTCTGGATACTCTGGAACCCCCTTACGTTCTGAAGGCCGACGGCCTGTGCGCAGGCAAGGGTGTGCTCATCCTGCCTACACTGGACGAAGCCAAGAATGAACTGAAGGAGATGCTCGGCGGTATGTTCGGCAACGCCTCCAGCCGTGTCGTCATCGAGGAATTCATGAGCGGCATCGAGTGCTCCGTCTTCGTACTGACCGACGGTCAGCACTACAAGATCCTGCCCGAGGCTAAGGACTACAAGCGTATCGGCGAGCACGACACGGGTCTGAACACCGGCGGCATGGGCAGCGTCTCACCCGTTCCCTTTGCCACGAAGGAGTGGATGCAGAAGGTGGAAGACCGCATCATCCGTCCTACCGTCGAGGGACTGGCAGCAGAAGGCATTGACTACAAGGGCTTTATCTTCTTCGGACTGATCAACCGCACCAATACGCCAAGCGCAGAGCCAGAGCCCTACGTCATTGAATACAACTGCCGCATGGGCGACCCAGAGACAGAGACCGTCATGCTGCGTCTGAAGAGCGACATCGTCGACCTGTTCGAGGGTGTGGCTGAGGGCAACCTCGACCAGCACAACATCGCATTCGACGAGCGGGCTGCTGTCTGTGTCATGCTCGTCTCCGGCGGCTACCCCGAGGCTTACAAGAAGGGCTACCCCATCACGGGCATCGATCAGGTAGAGGGCAGTATTGTCTTCCACGCCGGTACAGCACTGAAGGATGGCGAGGTGGTGACCAACGGCGGACGCGTCATCGCTGTTTCTTCCTACGGCGAGGACAAGGCCAAAGCCTTGCAGAAGTCATTCACCGAAGCTCAGAAAATCCAGTTTACCGACAAGTATTTCCGTCGCGACATCGGTCAGGACTTGTAAATGAAAATCAAGCGCACACAGAACCGTGTGACCCAAAGCCGCCTTACACTGCCGGCGGTGATGGTCTATGCCGTCGCCGTCTGGCTAGCTGGCGGATTGCTGCAGCAACAGTTGTGGCTACAGCTGGCGTGCTTTCTGCTGTCGACATTTCTGATGGTGGAGCTGAACAACGGCAACGCCCTGATACGCATCTACAGCCGCTCGGTGTCGAGCAGCTTCGCCATACTCACCTGTGCTGCCAACTTCCTCTTCAGCTCGTTCTCCGGTGGTTTTGTCTCGCTCTGTATCATCACCACCTACATCCTGCTGTTCCACACCTACCAGGACAAGCAGGCGGCAGGGCTGACGTTCTATGCCTTCCTCTGTACCGGACTGGCCAGCCTGGCCTGCGTGCAGGTGCTATGGGTAGTACCATTGTTGTGGATCGGCTGCTTTATCCACCTCTCGTCGCTGAGTTGGCGCACCCTTGCTGCCTCCATCATCGGCATCGCGACGCCCTACTGGATGCTAACGCCTTTCATCATCTACTTCCAACACTTCAGCGTGGTGAAAGCACACTTCGGCGCACTGTACAGCCTGCAGCCGGTAGCGGACTACAGTCAGATGACGCTCAACCAGCTGCTGACGGCTGTCTTCATCGTCCTGCTGGCTCTGACAGGCATCGTCCACTTCTGGCGTAACAGTTCGGCAGATCGTATACGCATACGACAGTTCTACGGCTTGTTCACGATGATAACGATTGTCGCAGCGGTAGCCCTCTTCCTGCTGCCGCAGTATTACGACTTCCTGCTGCGACTGCTCATCATCAACACGGCACCGCTGATAGCCCACTTCCTGACGCTCACCAACACCCGCATCACAAATATTGCCTTCTACGTCATCTGCGCCACAGCGCTCATTCTGACAGCCATCAACCTATGGATACCATCATTGAGTTTCTGACGGGCTACGGCTACACGGGCATGTTCATTGCCTCACTCCTGGCCGGCAGCGTACTGCCTTTCAGCAGCGAGGCCGTCATGGTAGGACTTATGGCGGCAGGACTCGACCCGTGGTTCTTAGCCCTCTACGGCACTATCGGCAACGTCATCGGGTCGATGGTCAACTACTGGGTAGGGCACATGGGCAAGACGGAGTGGTTTGAGCGTTACCTGAATGTCAAGCAGCGCGACATGGAGCGTGCCGAGCGGTTCATGGCGGGTCGCGGTGCCCTCATGGGCTTCTTCGCCTTCGTACCAGTCATCGGGTCGGCCATCACCGTCCTCTTGGGGCTGATGCGTGCCAACCTGCTCATCACCTTCCTCGCCGTCACCGCAGGCAAGATCGTGCGCTACGTCATCCTCATCTACGGCGCGGGTATGTTTCTGTAAGCGGATAATCCCCACATTCTTCTTTTTCCTATGATGTCTTACCTCCATAGGAAGTTTGGTGTGTAACGCGCGCGAGGATTTTTCACGAGAGTCTTGTATTTTTTCACACGCAGCTTTTGGTGAACGTTAATCTATCTGAATTGTTTGTCTGTTAAAGGGATTATTTGTAACTTTGCGGGCAAAATGGAAATTTAACGTTAAAAAAGATCTTTTTTAGGATGAAACAATTTAGAATCGTGGACAACGTCTGCGGCTGGTTAGCGTTCCTGATAGCCGCCTTCGTGTATTGTTCCACCATCGAACCGACGGCCTCGTTCTGGGACTGTCCGGAGTTTATTACCACTGGCTACAGGCTGGAAGTAGGACACCCACCGGGGGCACCGTTCTTCATGCTGACGGCCAATCTCTTCTCGCAGTTTGCCAGTGACCCGACACAGGTGGCCTACTGGGTGAACACGATGAGCGCCCTGCTCTCGGCGACGTGTATCCTGTTCCTCTTCTGGAGTATCACGCACCTGACGCGACGGCTGCTTATCAACAAGTGGGACGAGCTGACCACGGCCAAGCTCATAGCTATCGAGGCTGCGGGCATGGTGGGTGCGCTGATCTACACGTTCAGCGACACGTTCTGGTTCTCAGCCGTCGAGGGCGAGGTGTATGCCTATTCGTCGGCCTTCACGGCTGTCGTCTTCTGGCTCATACTGAAATGGGAGGACCATGCCGACGAGCCGCATGCCGACCGCTGGCTGGTGCTGATAATGTATATGACGGGTCTGTCTATCGGCGTTCACCTGCTGAACCTGCTCTGTCTGCCGGCCATCGTGCTGGTGTGGTACTACAAGCGCTACCCCAATGCCAACGCCAAGGGGTCGTTGGTGGCCCTGCTCGTCTCGTTCGCCTTAGTGGCCGTGGTGCTCTATGGCGTCGTACCAGGCATCATCACCGTCGGCGGCTGGTTCGAGCTGCTGTTTGTCAACACGCTCGGTATGTCGTTCAACACCGGTCTCTACGTCTATATCCTCTGTCTGGCCGCAGCAACTATCTGGGCTATCTATGAGACGCAGAATGCTACCGAAACGAACTGGAAGCGCCAGAACATTGCCTTTATGCTGTCGGTAGCCCTTTTGGGCATACCGTTCTACGGCTATGGCTGGTCGGCCTTCATCATCGGCGTCATTGTGCTGGCAGTCCTGTGGTTCGTGCTGAACCGCCGCATACTGCCTTCGGGCGAGACGAAGCGCGTGGCCGTGGTATCACCGCGCCTGAAGAACACAGCCCTGCTCTGTATGCTGATGCTGATGATAGGCTACTCCACGTATGCCGTCATCGTCATACGCTCGGATGCCAACCCGCCGATGGACCAGAACTCGCCAGAGGACATCTTCACCCTGGGCGACTACTTAGGCCGCGACCAGTATGGCCAGCGCCCGCTGTTCTACGGTCAGGCTTACACCTCACAGGTCGCCTTGGAGCAGGATGGCAACGTCTGCCGTCCCGTCATGTCGACGGGCAAACCCGTCTGGCAGCGTAAGGAGAAGGCTTCGAAGGACGAGAAGGACTCTTACTTCGTTGTCCGCACGAAGGATGAATACAAGTACGCACAGAATATGCTGTTCCCGCGTATGTACGATGCCGGTCATACCCGCGACTACGAGTCGTGGATGGGCGACATCAGCGGAACAGAGATCCCCTACGACCGCTGTGGCGAGTCGATGATGGTGAAAATGCCGTCGCAGTGGGAGAACCTGCGCTTCTTCTTCAGCTACCAGTGCAACTGGATGTACTGGCGCTACTTCATGTGGAACTTTGCCGGCCGTCAGAACGACATCCAGGGCCACGGCGAACTGGAGCACGGCAACTGGCTGACAGGCATACCGTTCATTGACAATGCCCGCTTGGGCGACCAGTCGATGCTGCCCGACGAGCTGAAGGAGAACAAGGGTCACAACGTGTTCTACTGTCTGCCGCTGCTGCTCGGTCTCATCGGCCTGTTCTGGCAGTCGATGAAGAAGGGCCAGAAGGGCATCCAGCAGTTCTGGGTCGTCTTCTTCCTGTTCTTCATGACGGGTCTTGCCATCGTGGTCTACCTGAACCAGACACCGGTACAACCACGTGAGCGCGACTACGCCTATGCCGGCTCGTTCTATGCCTTCGCCATCTGGTGCGGCATGGGTGTGGCAGCACTGTGGGAGACCCTCCTCCGACTCCTCCCTGGAGGGCGGAGAGTAAATACTTCTGCAGCAGAACAATCTACTCCCCTCCATCAAAGGGAGGGGCTGGGGGTGGGTCTCTCCATCTTGGTTGGCCTCGCCTGTCTCCTCGTTCCCATCCAGATGGCCTCGCAGACCTGGGACGACCACGACCGCTCGGGCCGCTATACCTGCCGCGACTTCGGTCAGAACTACCTCATGACGCTGCAGGAAAAGGGTAACCCCATCATCTTCACCAACGGCGACAACGACACCTTCCCCCTGTGGTACAACCAGGACACCGAGGGCGTGCGTACCGATGCCCGCGTCTGCAACCTCTCTTATCTGCAGACCGACTGGTATATCGACCAGATGAAGCGTCCGGCCTACGACTCGCCTTCAGTACCCATTTCGTGGGAACGTATCGAATACTGCGCCGGCACGAACGAGTACGTGCAGGTAGAGCCAAACCTGAAGCAACAGGTGCTGCAGCTCTACGAGGAGAATCCCGAGGAGGCACGCAAGATGTGGGGTGACGAACCCTTCGAGCTGAAGAACGTGCTGAAATACTGGGTGCGCTCAACGAACAGCGACTTCCACGTCATACCTACCGACACCGTCTATATGACCATCGACAAGGAAGCCGTGCGCCGCTCGGGCATGATGCTCCAGGGCGACTCCATCCCCGACCGCATGGTCATCTCGCTCAAGGGCAAGAGCGCCCTGTACAAAGGCGACCTGATGATGCTCGAGATGATAGACCAGTGTAACTGGGAGCGTCCCATCTACGTGGCACTCACTGTAGGCTCAGAGAACTACATGAACCTCGGCGACAACTTCGTGCAGGAGGGACTAGCCAACCGCATCACGCCGTTCACCACGAAGGGCACCGGTCTGAAGACCTTCGACACGGAGAAGACCTACGAGAACGTCACCAAGCGCTATAAGTTCGGTAATGTGGCCCAGAAAGGCATCTACCTCGACGAGACCGTCATGCGCATGTGCTACACCCACCGCCGCCTGCTGTCGCAGTTGGCAGCCAACCTGACAGCCGAGGGCAAGACAGACAAGGCCGCCGAGATACTGGCCTTGTCGGAGAAGGAGATTCCCACCTACAACGTGCCTGCCGACTTTTCCAGCGGTTCGCTCGATATGGTGCGTACCTACATCGCCGTCGGCCAGAAGGCAAAGGCTAAGCAGTTGCTTGACGAGCTTTGGACGAAGTCGTCGCAGTATATGCGCTGGTACTGCTCGCTCAACGCCATGCAGTTCGCCGGCTCTCAGCAGGACTGCCAGATACACCTCTACATTCTGGAACTCCTGGCGCAACTGGCTGGCGAAGCAGACGAGAAGTCAGCTGTGAAGTACGAACAACAACTTGAATCAATCTTCCGTCAATACCAGAACAAAGGCGGAAATCTGGGAATGTAAATGATTATAGAGCAACCAGGAGTCTTCCTCCGTTGGCTCTATCCAAGGGCTCTTTGGAGAATGGACCGTCACGAGAAGGCCGTGTACCTGACCTTCGACGACGGTCCCATTCCAGAAGCCACCCCCTACATTCTTGAAACACTGAGGAAATACCAGGTCCGCGCCACCTTCTTTATGGTGGGCGACAATGTGCGAAAACATCCTGACCTCTACAAGGCCATCGTGGCCGACGGTCATCAGGTGGGCAACCACTCGCATAACCACATCAGCGGCCTGCGCCTCACCTTCCACGAGTATTCCTACAACGTGGAGCATGCCAACGCCTATATCCACAGCCACCTCTTCCGACCGCCACACGGTTGGATGCGTATCATACAGTACTACCTGATTATGCGCCGTTACAAGGTGGTGATGTGGGATTTGGTAACCCGCGACTATTCAAAGTGGACAACCGCCGAAGATGTCTTTGCCAATGTCCGCCGCTACGCTCGTAACGGCTCCATCATCACCTTCCACGACTCTGTCAAGTCCATTGAAAAGCTGAAGATAGCCTTGCCAAAGAGCATCGAGTGGCTCCGCGAGCAAGGCTATGCGTTCAAGATCATTGACTGACCGGATGGTCACACCGTAATCTCGCCACTGCCGTAACAACGGTGGTGGCGTTCGTCGTAAATGACGCAGAACTGTCCTGGTGCCACACCATGGATAGGGGCATCAGCGTGAACCATATAACGGCCGTCGCCCTGCTGCTCCAAGCGGGCGGGCAGGTACTCCGGCGTGTGGCGGATCTTCAGCGTGACACGCTCCGGCGGCAGCTGACCGTTGATGCTGTGGAAGGCGTGGATGGGGAAGTCCTGCTTGTAAGCTGTCTGCGGGTCGTAGCCGTGGCTGACGTAGAGCACGTTCTGAGCCACATCCTTCTTGACGACGAACCATGGACCGCCGCTGAAGCCCATGCCCTTGCGCTGGCCGATGGTGTGGAACCACAGTCCCCGGTGCTGGCCAATGCGCCGGCCTGTCTCAAGCTCGACGACGTCGCCGGGCTGTTCGCCCAGGTAGCGACGGATATACTCGTTGTAATTGATTTTTCCGAGGAAGCAGATGCCCTGCGAGTCCTTGCGGTGAGCGCTGACAAGGTGCTCGCGCTCAGCAATCTCGCGCACCTCGTCCTTCACGTAGTGGCCGATGGGGAACAGTGCCTTCTCCAACTGCCAGTCGTAGATCTGAGCCAGAAAGTCCGTCTGGTCCTTCACTGGGTCAGGACTGGTGCAGAGCCAGAAAAGGCCCTCCCCCTGCTCCTTCTGTGCATAATGCCCGGTGGCAATGAGGTCGTAGTCGCGGCCGCGCTTCTCGTGGAAAGCACCAAACTTAATGAGACGGTTGCACATCACGTCGGGGTTGGGCGTCAGTCCTGCGCGTACCTTATCTATAGTATAGCGCGTCACCTGGTCCCAGTATTCCCGGTGGCAGTCAACCACCTCAAGCCGGCAGCCGTACTTCGTCGCTACAGCTGTGGCCATCTCCAGATCCTCCTCACTGGTACAATCCCACTGTTCCCCTTCCTCTGGTCCTATATTGATATAGAAGCAGTCAGGATGCAGACCCTGACGCACCAGTTCGTAGACCACTACCGACGAGTCGACACCACCCGACAGCAGCACCGCTATACGCTTGTTTTCCAATTCCTTTATGTTCATGGGTGCAAAGTTAATAAAAAATCTTAAAAACAGCAAGCAATCCATTGTTATTTCAAAAACATTATTTATCTTTGCGATATCAAAATGATATCAAAACAAAACAACAACCATTAAACATTAAGATTATGGAAACTAAAGAGTATCAATTCCATGGCGTAGTGCTGAACGGCTTCCTGATGCTGTTCGTAAACCTTGCAGTACTGGTATTGTCAATCTACTGGATTGTGTGTAGCATCATCATGCTCGATGCTTCCGACGGAGGCTCAGGCGGCTGGCTGCTTGGCGGCAGCATTCTGCTCTTGTTCGTGAACATTATCATGTGGTGCGGACTGATGCAGCTGGAGCCCAACGAGGCTCGTGTCACCACATGGTTCGGCAAGTACAGCGGCACCTTCAGTCAGACGGGCTTCTACTGGATCTGCCCGTTCTACTCGACAAAGAAGGTGAGCCTGCGCGCCCGCAACCTCGACGCCGAGCCTATCAAGGTGAACGACAAGACGGGCAACCCCGTGATGATTGGTCTGGTGCTGGTGTGGAAACTGAAGGATACGTACAAGGCTCTCTTCGAGATTGACTCGCAGACGATGGCCGCCAATCCCAACGCCATCGGTTCTGACACAAAGGGACTGATGAACGCCCTGGAGAACTTCGTCAAGGTGCAGAGCGACGCTGCCCTGCGCCAGGTGGCCGGACAGTATGCCTACGACGACGTGGACGACAAGAGCGACGAAATGACGCTGCGCGACGGCAGCGACGAGATAAACCAGCAGCTGGAGCAGAAACTGAACGAGCGTCTGGCTCTGGCAGGCATCGAGGTGGTAGAGGCGCGCATCAACTACCTGGCCTACGCCCCGGAGATTGCTGCCGTCATGCTGCGCCGACAGCAGGCTTCGGCCATCATCACTGCCCGCGAGAAGATTGTCGAAGGTGCCGTGTCGATGGTGAAGATGGCGCTGGACAAGCTGTCGGACGAGGACATCGTCGAGCTTGACGACGACAAGAAGGCCGCCATGGTCTCGAACCTCCTCGTCGTGCTCTGCGGCGATGACTCGGCGCAGCCAGTAGTCAACACGGGTACCCTGAATCATTAGACTGGAGTACAGGTTTAGACAGGAGTACAAGAGGACATGGCTTAGACAGGAGTACAGGAGGACATAGTTTTGACAGGAGTACAGGAGGACATGGTTTTGACAAGAGTACAAGAGAACATGGCTTTGACATGAGGACAAGAGGACGAGGTTTAGACATGAGGACAAGAGGACAGATAATAGCCCCAAACGCTATGGAGGAAATCTGTTCTCCTGTACTCTTGTACTCCTGTCAAAAAACAGTTCTCATGTACTCATGTCAAAATTTGTTCTCATGTCCTCATGTACTCTTGTCTAAAAACTGTACTCATGTACTCCTGTCTAAGCCATGTCCTCTTGTACTCCTGTCAAAAAAACAGTTCTCATGTACTCCTGTCGAAAAAACTGTACTCCCGTCTAAAAAAAGTACTTATGGCTAAGAAAGAGACAAAGAATTTCATCCTGCGTGTCGACGCTGACACGATGGACGCTATTGAGGCTTGGGCTGCTGACGAGTTCCGCAGTACCAATGGTCAGCTGCAGTGGATCATCACTGAGGCACTGCGGAAGGCGAAGCGTCTGCCAAAGAAGAAGGGAGAAAAGAAAGAACAGCTATGAAAACAAGTATAAAACACAATCCGAATAAAGAACGGATTACCGTCCACCGCACCACTGAGGGCACCATCTTCGAGATTACTATCTTGATACTGGCAGTCATCGTCTGGGCACTCATCATCCTGATGCTCAGCAAGGCTCCCGACGTCATAGCCACCCACTTCGACGGCCACGGCCATCCTAACGGCTACGGCTCACCCTGGGGACTGCTCGTCCCCTGTATCATCACGACGGTGGTAGGTGCCGGTCTGCTGGTGGCGGCCTACTATCCGCACCTTATCAACATGCCTGTGGAGATGAAGAACCTGCGGCAGTACGAGCTGGCCATCCGCTCAACGCGCATCGTAGCCCTGACACTGCTACTGCTGACGCTGTCCATCCCTGCCACGCTGCTGTTGTTTGAGTCGCCCACACCCTGGCCCGTTCTGGGCACCATCGGTCTGATGCTGGCTGTCGCCGTCTATTACAGCGTGCGAATCTATAAAGCGAAGTAAGGCCTACAGATGTTTCTTCGGGTAAAGGGCGTCCCACCACGTGGGGTCGCCCTTTAACCATTTCTGGAACCAGGCCATCTGCGTGGCGAGCCATTTCTCCTTCTTGCCATACTCGAGGATGTGGTGGTTCTCGCCAGCAACCTCTACCAGTGCCACCTCACGTCCTAAGAGCTTCAGGGCGGTGAACATCTGCAGACTCTCTATGAGCGGCACGTTCGTGTCGGCATTGCCGTGGAGCAGCAGCAGCGGCGTGTGAATCTTGTCGGCACGGAAGAGCGGCGACTGGTCTACGTAGAGCTGGCGGTGGCTCCACGGGTAGCTGTTGGCCATCGACACCTCGCTGTAGTTGTAGCCCCAGTAGCCCTCGCCCCAGTAGCTGGTGTGGTTGGCGATGCCGGCATGGCTGACGGCGCAGGCGAAGATGTCGGTGACCGTCTGCAGATACTGCGTCATGAAGCCGCCATACGAGGCACCCATACAGCCTATCTTCGTGGCGTCGATGAACGGATGGTCGGCGCAGATTTTCT
Organism: uncultured Prevotellaceae bacterium; assembly: GCA_900316475.1. Lineage (GTDB taxonomy): Bacteria > Bacteroidota > Bacteroidia > Bacteroidales > Bacteroidaceae > Prevotella. The sequence goes on along the minus strand of ONDA01000014.1, from coordinate 37,429 downwards.
TCGTGCCCTCAATGATGTCGCCGGCAGGAGAACCGCCGGGCACGCTGCCGTCGGCACGAGGTATACCGCCGGCCGTATTGACATGGCGCGAGGCCCACTCCTGGCCGAAGCCTGTGGCACCGCTGGGCTGCAGGATATAGGCCACATAGCCCAGGGAGTTCCACATCTGCGGGGCGTAGGGCGACTCGAAGTAGCGCGAGACGGGCGAACAGCCGCCGTAGTAGTAGACTATCATCGGGTATTTCTTCGACGCGTCGAAGTCCTTCGGCAAGTACATACGCCCGTAGACGGTGTCGCCGTTAGAGTTTGTGAAGTTATAGTCCTGGCAGGTGCCTAACTCGGCATCGCCCAAGGCATCAGCACCGGCAAAGAATGTCTGTGACTTCTTGGTTTTCATATCGTAGACGTAGGCCGAGGCAGGCTCCATCGTGTTATACGACAGATAGGCGATGACAGGCGCGTGAGCCGCCATGTCGAAGCGATAGACGTCGTCGCCCTTGCACGGCAGCTGCACAATCTTCCCCGTCTTCGGGTTCAACTGGTAGAGATAGATATAGTCGCGGCACTCAGCACGGAAATACACCATGCCGTCGGCCCACGACCAGTCGGCACCGCCGTCAAGTGACGGGTCGAAGTCCTTGGTCAGCGGCGTCACCTTCTTCGTGGCGATGTCGTAAAGAAACAGCTCGTTCTCCGTCATGCTCGGCGTCTTGTCGGCGGGCAGCTGACAGCCGATGCGGCCGAAAGCCTCTGGCGTTCCCGACAGCAGGACCTGACGACCGTCGGGCGAGAAGCCGGCACTGCCGAGGAATCCCTCGCCACGCAGCAGGGTGTCGGTCTTCAGCGTGCGGGCATCCATGATATACAGGTCCTGCACCTCCGTCGGACGCTTGGCCAGCCGTGAGTACGACGAGCCAACCAGCAGCTTCGAGCCGTCGGGCGTGATGTCGTGCAGGTATTGCCCCTTAGGGCCGAAGGTGATGCGCTGGGCTATGCCCGTAGCGATGTCGTAGCGCACCAGATAGTGGCGTTTGCGCCAGCCGGGCTGACGATCGTCCATCTCCAGCACCTCGAAGACGTCCTTGTCCTCCTTCGGCCCCTCTTCCTCGGCAGTGACGATGAGATAGTCTTCCGTCGGACTGACGGTGTACGAACCTTCAGGCAGTCCTGCCGCCCAGCGGGTGCGCTCTCCCGTCGCGGGGTTCACCTTATATAATACGCGTAAGCCCTGCTCGCGCTCTTCCTCCAGCCAGACTGCCGTGCGGGGCATCCAGCGTATGCTGTGCGTCGGACGGCTGACGAGACGGCCCGTCTTCACCTCGCGCAGCTCATAGTCCCAGCGGCTGTTACCGCCGCGCTCCGTCGTCTGGTAACTGACGCACACCAGCCGTCCGTCGGGCGACAGTGAGACACCGCGCACACGCTTGCCGTCGGTCAGGTCGTGTACCATGTAGGGGTGACGCTTGTCGATGGTCGGCGCGACGGCTATCTGCGTGTCAAACGTGACGCTGATGCTGTCGGTATCCTTCGGCTCGGCAAGGTAGCGTATGGCGAAGGTATGGTGCTCGGGAGCCAGCTGCAGTTCGCCGCCAGCCTCAACACCGTCGATGTAAAGCTTATAGTTCTTGGGACCACGCACGTCAACCTTGCCCTTGACGTAGCTGCTGTTATTGACATAGAACGACAGCACGCCCACCGACTTCGAGTCAGTGAGCGACGGCAGGAGACCGCCGTAGAAGACCGTCTGGCTCGCCGTCTGCAAGGGCAATGCTGCCAGCATCGACTTCGGGTCGAACTTCTTGCCCTGCACGTCGACGCTATCTGCCGCCCAGGGTGCAGCCACGGCAAACGGGCCTGCCTGGTTGAAGTCTGTCACTACGGTTTTCTGTTGGGCCGATGCCGGGCACAACAGTGCCGACAGCATCGCTACTGATACTATTCTCTTATTCATGTCTTTCGGTCGTTTTGCGTGCAAAGGTACAAAGTTTTTTCCAGTTTCACCAGTCCTGTCGGCGCCAAAAGGTTAAATGTTGCAAAATCGCGGTTCAAAACCATTGGCAAACAAGCGCAAAAGCCTACCTTTGCACTAAGAATACAAAAAGTATCAAGAATATGAAACTACTTCTTATGGCCATCGCCATGATGATGTCCGTCAACATGAATGCCCAGTTAGATGAAGGCAATTGGTATTTCACCCCGAAGATTGGTCTCAGCATTGCCGACCTGACAGGAAAGCTGTACGCACCCGAAAAGGCCGAGGGCTCCTACGACCCGACACTGCACCCGATGACGGGCTTCACGGGTGGCATGGAGTTGGAGTATGCCATGCTCGACAACCTTGGCCTGTCGGTCGGTCTGAACTACTGCAGACAAGGCAGTAAGACCGACGATGAGCTGTTCAAGGTCACCATGGACTACGCCAACATCCCCATCACGCTGGACTTCTACCCCATCCCTGAGTGTGGTCTGGCTGTCAAGGCTGGTGTACAGGTGGGATTTGCCGGTCGCAAGAAGGTGAAGATTGACGGCGTCACCTACAATGCTGACTACGTCATGGCGCAGCGTTTCAACCGCTGGGGCCGTCCGATGATTGCCTATGTAGAGAGTGAGTTGTCGAAGGAGTTCAATAAGGTAGACTTCTCCATCCCCCTCGCCATCAGCTACGACTACAAAGGCATCTTTGCCGAAGCCCGCTACAACCTGGGACTCACTAATATCATGAAGGACGACCCTGAGAACAGTAAGCATCGCGTTTGGCAGTTCACCATAGGCTACAAGTTTGACCTCGGGGAACTGTAGGAAAAGCCGGCGTCAGTAGGCTTCGCGGTATTTGTTCTCGTCCTTGTCGTCGAGCATCGAGAGGTAACTTTGGTAGCGGCTCTGGGCGATGTAGTGGTTCTCGACAGCCTTCAGCACGGCGCAGCCCGGCTCGTGGGTATGGGAGCAGTCGCTGAAGCGGCACTGCTTGGAGAACTCAAAGATTTCCTTGAAGTAGCTCGTCAGTTCCTCACGTTCCATATCGAAGGTGCCGAAGCCCTTGATGCCCGGGGTGTCGATGAGGTAAGACCCGCCCCCAGCCCCTCCCTGTGAGAGAGGGGAGTAATCACTCTTACTGTTGTCTCTCCCGACAGGATTGCCAGCACCTTCTCCTTCGGAGGGGGATGGGGGGAGGCCTATCATCTCCGAAAAAGTTGTGGTGTGCTGTCCTGCCAGATGGGCTTCGCTGATTTCAGCCGTGCGCAGGTTGGCACCGGGTACGAGACGGTTGATGAGCGTCGACTTGCCCACACCGCTGTTGCCGCTGAGCAGCGTGATCTTGCCTGCAAGCAGCGGGCGAAGCGCTTCCACGCCGTCGCCCGTCTCGGCCGAAATCTGACGACACTCGTAGCCGATGGTCTCGTAGAGCGTCACCATCATCTGCTGGTAGCGGCGCTGGTCGTCGTCGAGCAGGTCGGTCTTGTTAAAGACGAGGATGACGGGCACGCGGTAAGCCTCTGCCGAGGCTAAGAAGCGGTCGATGAACGTCGTCGATGTCTGCGGACGGCTGACGGTGATGACGAGCAGCGCCTGATCCACATTGGCGGCCAGGATATGGCTCTGCTTCGACAGGTTGATGCTCTTGCGGATGATGTAGTTGCGGCGGTCGTCGATGTCGACAATCCACCCTCTCTCCTCTCTCCTCTTTACTCTCTCCTCTCTCCTCTCTCCTCTCTCCTCTTTACTTTTCCTCTCTCCTCTCTCCTCTCCCTTGACCGTAACGCGGTCGCCGACAGCCACGGGGTTGGTACTCCGTATGCCTTTGATACGGAAGTTGCCCTTAACCTTACAGTCAAGCAGCTGGCCATCGTCCGTGCGGACGGTGTACCAGCTGCCTGTATTCTTGATGACTAAACCTTTCATGACGCTGCAAAGATAAATCAAAAAAGACAGAATTCCCCAAAAGCGAACGACTTTTAAGAATATTTTAGGTACTGACAGGCTGAAATAATTTTCCAAAAGGAGTGATTTACTCAGATTTTATTTGTACCTTTGCCATGTCTTTGATGATTTTGCTATAAAAGCCAATCAACTAAAGTGCTGCGGATTTAGGTACGTATGAAAAGGAGTTTAGTATCACTTTTGGCATTATCATGCATCACTATTGCTGCAAATGCCCAAGCCAACAAGGACGGCTACCCAATCACTCAGGTGCCGTTCACAAGTGTAAAGGTTAGTCAGAACACTTTCTGGGGACAGCGTCTCGAGGCAAGTCGTCATGTAACGATTCCGTTAGCTTTCAGTAAGTGTGAAGAAACACACAGATATGAAAATTTCTCTCGTGCTGCAGAACATATCAAGGATCCGAGCAAGGTGTTCGAAATAGACCAGCATGCTTATTCCTTCGATGATACCGACCCTTACAAGACGCTTGAAGGTGCCAGCTATCTGATGCAGACTTACCCGAATGCCACGTTCAAGGGAAAGCGTCTTGATGAGTACTGCGATTCTGTCATTGCTGTCATAGCAAGCGGACAGGAGCCTGACGGCTATCTGAATACGTTCCGCACGATGAATCCGCAGCATCCTCACAATTGGGAGGGACCTGCACGTTGGAGCAAAGTAGAGGATTTGAGTCATGAACTCTATAATCTCGGACACCTCTGCGAAGCTGCCGTTGCACACTATGATGCTACCGGAAAGAAGAACTTCCTCAACATTGCCATCAGGTATGCTGACTGTGTATATAAGGAAGTAGGAAGGAATCAGGGGCAGGCTCACGTTGTTCCAGGACATCAGATTGCTGAGATGGGGCTTGCAAAACTATATCTTGCTACTGGTGACAAGCGTTACCTGGAACAGGCTAAGTATTTCCTCGACGAACGCGGAAAGACTGCCATCAGGCAGCAGTATTCCCAGAGTCATAAGCCTGTCATCGAACAGGATGAGGCTGTAGGCCACGCTGTTCGTGCCGGTTATATGTATGCCGGAATGGCTGATATTGCAGCTCTCACAGGTGATAAGGACTACATTGCTGCCATCGACCGCATCTGGGATAACATCATCTCTAAGAAGTATTATATCACGGGTGGCGTAGGTGCTACAGCCTCCGGTGAGGCCTTCGGCAAGAACTACGAATTGCCAAATATGTCGGCATACTGCGAGACTTGTGCTGCTATTGCTCAGGTTTACCTCAACTACCGGCTCTTCCTCCTGCACGGTGACTCCAAGTATTATGATGTCCTCGAACGCACGCTCTACAACGGTGTCATCAGTGGAATCAGCATCGACGGCGGCACTTTCTTCTATCCTAATCCGCTGCAGTCTATGGGGCAGCATCAGCGTCAGCCCTGGTTCGGATGTGCTTGCTGTCCGAGCAACGCTGCCCGCTTCATTCCTTCTCTCCCTCAGTACATCTATGCTGTGAAGGACGATGCTCTCTACATCAACCTCTTCAACGGAAACACAGTTACTACTAAGGTTGCAGGCAAGGCTGTCACTCTCGAACAGGAAACCAACTATCCATGGGATGGTGACGTAACGCTCAACATCAAGAAAGGCAGTGGCAAGTTTGCCCTCAAAATCCGCATCCCAGGTTGGGTTCGCGGCAAGGTTGTCCCAAGCGATCTCTATACATTCGTCGATGGCAAGAATCTCGGCTATTCCGTACAGGTAAATGGCAAGAAGGTAGAAGGAGCACTCCAGCAGGGCTATTTCGTCATCAATCGCAAATGGAAGGCAAAGGATAAGGTTAGCATCCACTTCGATATGGAGCCTCGTGTAGTCCGTGCTAACGGCAGGGTGGCGGCAGACAAGGGTCGTGTGAGCCTCGAAAAGGGACCTGTCGTGTATTGTGCTGAATTCCCAGACAACACTTGCGATGTGCTCTCTATCCTCATCAACCAGGAACCTAAGTTCACTTTCGGCACTGTAAATATTGCAAATACTACGATTCCAACGATGATGACAGATGCTCAGACACTAAAGTTCGACACCGATGGACGGCTTACTACTAAGGACGAACGACTCACTCTCATTCCTTATTATGCATGGAACCATCGCGGTCCCGGCAAGATGACAGTATGGATTCCCGTCGACCTCAGTGCCACTACTCCTGCACAGCCTGCAAGTATCGCAAGCGAGAGTAAGGTAACAGCTTCAAAGGAGCGTCTGCCTGCCCTCTCAGCTATCAACGACCGACTGGTTCCAAGCGATGGTGACGACCGTTCTGTTCCCTACACTCACTGGTGGCCTGCTAAGAACACGACAGAGTGGCTTCAGTACGATTTCAAGGAACCTGCTACTGTCAGCACATCTACCGTTTATTGGTTCGATGACGGTCCTTGGGGAGGCTGCCGCGTTCCTGACAGCTGGAAACTCTACTATAAAGACGCATCCGGCGCTTGGAAGGAAGTACAGTCACCTGGTAACTACGGCGTTGTGAAAGGTGCTCCTAACACCGTTAATTTCTCTCCCGTGAAGACTTCAGCTATGAAACTCGAACTCGTACAGCCAAAGGATTTCAGTTGTGGCGTGTTCGAATGGAGTATTAAATAACTCAAGTTCCCAACCCCCTAAAACCTTTTTATGAACCACGAATTTAATAATGAACTACTAATTTCACTAATTACACTAATTTAATAATGAACCACTAATTTCGCTAATTACACTAATTTAATAATGAACAAAGATTTGAAGATTTAAAAGATTCTGAGCCGACAGCCGGCAAAGATTACACTCGCTCGGCTTTGCCGCTTGGTTCGACCAAGAATTTGCTACGCGCAGGCTATCGGCACTTGCGGCGAAAATTCGTGAAATTAGTTATAATTCGAAATTAGTGTAATTAGTGTAATTAGTAGTTGAAAAGAAAAGTTCAATTAAACAAATGAAGGGTGAGTGACAACGAACCCCAGAAGTGCGCCACTTCTGGGGTTCATAATATGCGTCCTCTGGCAATTATACCGTCATGATTTCCTTGTTCTTGGCCTCCATCAGCTCGTCAAGCTTCTTGATGTACCTGTCGTGCAGCTTCTGCAGCTCCTGCTCGGCGTCCTTCTCGTTGTCCTCAGAGAGTCCGTCCTTGATGGCCTTCTTCAGCTTGTCCTTGACGTCGCCACGCACGTTGCGCACCTCGACCTTGGCCTTCTCGGCAATCTTGTTGCACTGCTTCACCAGGTCGCGGCGACGCTCCTCGGTGGGCTGAGGGATGCCTAAGCGGATGACCTCGCCATTGTTCTCGGGCGTGATGCCCACGTCACTGTCCATGATGGCCTTCTCGATGTCGCGAATCTGCTTGCGGTCCCACGGCTTGATGGCGATGGTACGCGCGTCAGGCGTCGTCACGGTTGCTACTTGGTTCAGGGGCACCTTCGAGCCGTAAGACTCCACCCTGACACCGTCGAGGATAGCCACGTTGGCACGGCCGGCACGTACACGACTCAACTCCTCCTCCAGGAACATGGCTGCCATCTCCATGCGCTCCTCTGCTTTTCCTAATGTTTCCTTTACGTCTATCATAATATTACGTGTTTAGATTTTTCTGCCCTACAAAAGTAACGCTTTTCTTCGAAACCGCCAAGCGTTTTACATTTTTTTTATGACTTTATTTTGCCATTCAAATGATTTTTCCTATTTTTGCGCTCAAAAAGATTACAAAAGACCCGACATAATATGGCGAAACAGATTAGCAAATACCTTTTGGCCAACGAGCGCGATGCCCTCTGGGGACTCACCGTCAGCACCGTGGGCTACGAGGAGATACAGCCGGGCGACGACTACCCCACCCGTGGTCATGCCGACGGCTACTACTTTAATCTTGACCGGGGGCGCGAACTGAACGAGTACCAGCTGCTCTATCTCACCGAGGGCGAAGGCGTCTTCCACAGCACCACCGTACGCGAGGCGCCACTGCGCGAGGGCGACCTCTGGCTGCTCTTCCCCGGCGAGTGGCACTCCTATCATCCCAACCCGCGAAAGGGCTGGAAGAGCTACTGGATAGGCTTCAAGGGCCGCAACATGGACGACCGCGTGCGCGCCGGCTTCCTCTCGCCCCAGAAGCCCATCTACCACGTCGGCTTCAGCGACTCCATCGTCAGGCTCTACAAGCAAGCCTACGATGCCGCCATCGAGGAGGCGGCCTACTCGCAGCAGCTTATGGCCGGCATGGTGAACCTGCTCATCGGCATGATGTACTCCAAGGAGCGCAATATCCAACTGAGCCGTAATCAGGCGCACGTCGACCTGATAAGCCGCGCACGCCTGCGTATCCGCGAGGCACTGGAGTCGTCGCTCACCATCCAGCAGGTGGCCGAGGAGATGGGCATCAGCTACTCCAACTTCCGCAAGCTCTTCAAGGAGCATACCGGCATCTCGCCGGCTATCTACCAGCAAGACCTGCGCCTACAGCGAGCCAAGGAGATGCTCTCTACCACCGACATAAGCGTCAAGGAGATTGCCTACCGTCTGAACTTCGAGTCGCCCGACTACTTCTCGGCCAAGTTCAAGGCCAAGACAGGACGCAGGCCGAGCGAACTCCGGCCGTCGAAATAGAGCAAGACGAAGAAAGCCGATGCCCCACGAGGAGCATCGGCTTTCTTCGTTCTGTATCAAGTATCGTGTGAGCCTCAGAACAGGAACGTCTTCTCGGCCCAGTAGCAGACGATGCCGGCCAGGTAGCCGACGAAGGCTATCCACGTAACCTTCTTCATATACCAGCCGAAGGTGATCTTCTCCAAGCCCATGACAACGACGCCAGCGGCAGAGCCGATGATGAGCATCGAACCGCCCACACCGGCACAGTAGGCCAGCAACTGCCAGAAGATGCCGTCGACGGCCATGTCGCCAGCGGCCTGAACGGGATACATACCCATACAGCCGGCCACGAGGGGCACGTTGTCGACAATCGACGACAGCACGCCGATGATGCCGGTGACGAGGTAGTGGTTGCCCTCGAAGGCCACGTCGAGGCTCTGGCCCAGCATGGTCAGCACGCCGATGGTCTCCAGACAGGCAACGGCCATGAGGATGCCGAGGAAGAAGAGGATGGTGTCCATGTCGATGCGCGACAGCATCTTCGACACGCGCTTCTGCGTACCACGGTTGTCGGCCGTGTCCTCGCTCTCCTGGTGGATGCGGGTATAGAAGATTTCCGTCACCGTCCACAGCACGCCGAGCACCAGCAGGATGCCCACGAACGGCGGCAGATGGGTGATGGTCTTGAAGATGGGCACGAAGATCAGTCCACCGACACCGAGGAAGAAGATGGCCTTACGCTGGGCGGCTGACAGTCCGTCGGACTCCTCGACGACCACAGCGTCCTGCACGGGCACGAGGTCGCCTTTCAGCGAGAGCGACAGGATGTAGGCGGGGATGACCATCGACACCAGCGAGGGAATGAAAATCTCCATGATAACGCCGGCTGCCGTGATGACGCCCTTGTTCCACAGCATAATGGTGGTGACGTCGCCGATGGGCGAGAAGGCACCGCCGCTGTTGGCCGAGATGACGACGAGGGCGGCATAGATGATCCGGTCTTTCTTCTCGGCAACGAGCTTGCGCAGAATCATGATCATCACGATAGAGGTGGTCAGGTTGTCGAGGATGGCGCTGAGGAGGAACGTCATGAAGGCGATACGCCACAACAGGGCCCGCTTCGACTTCGTCTTCAGCGTGTCGCGCACGAAGTTGAAGCCGCCGTTCTGGTCTACCAGTTCGACAATGGTCATGGCACCCATCAGGAAGAAGAGCGTCGTTGCCGTCGAGCCCAGGTGGTGCTCAATGGTGGTGCTTACCACCGATGCCTTCAATGCACCGATAGCATCCGGCAGGTAGGATTCCGGGGCAATCATGAACAGCGTCCATGTGGCCACGAACATCAGCAGCGCCACGGCTGCCTTGTTTACTTTTGTCAGGCTTTCAATGGCTATGCAGAAATAGCCAATACAGAAAACGATGACAATCATTAGTGTTAATGTTGACATATAAATTTTAGTATTAGTTTGAACGTAGCTTATTTAAACTGCCTGCAAAGGTAACACTTTCTTTTTTAATTATCAAAAAAACAAGTCAGAAAATCAAATTATATTGTCGGCATATCGAAAAAAAGCGTAACTTTGCCGACGCAATAACAAGCAACTGCTAACAATCAATCTAAAACAAATATGGAACAACAGAAAAAATATTTCTTCGCCGTAGACCTGGGCGCCACCAGCGGCCGCACCATCATCGGCAACATTGCAGAAGGGAAATTCCAGCTAGAGGAGGTGACCCGCTTCCCCAACAACCTCATAGAGCAGGGCGGACACTACTACTGGGACATCTACGCCCTGTATTTCGAGATTATCCGGGGTCTGCGCGAGGTAGCCAACCGCGGTCTTGAGATTACCTCCATCGGCATCGACACATGGGGCGTCGACTTCGTCTTCATCGGCGACGACGGCGCTATATTAAGGAATCCGCGCGCATATCGCGATCCTATTACTTTCGACGCTATGGACGACTACCTGAAGCACGTCATCTCACGCAAAGAAGTGTACGACGTGACGGGCATACAGTTCCTGAACTTCAACTCCATCTTCCAGCTCTACGCCATGAAACGCGAGGGCAACACGGCACTGAAAAACGCACAGAAGATTCTCTTCGTACCCGACGCCCTGAGCTGGATGCTGACGGGCAACGAGGTGTGCGAATACACCATAGCCTCAACCAGCCAGCTGCTCGACCCGCGCACGAAGCAGCTCGACGAGCGTCTGCTCAGCTCCTTAGGACTGACACGCTCCAAGTTCGGCAAGATGGTGAACCCCGGCACCGTCATCGGCGTACTCACCGACGAGGTGCAGAAGCTGACGGGACTGGGCGCCGTGCCTGTCATCGCCGTCGCCGGCCACGACACGGGTTCGGCCGTAGCCGCCGTGCCTGCCAAGGACGAGAAGTTCGCCTACCTGTCGAGCGGCACGTGGAGCCTCATGGGTATCGAGACCAAGGACGCCATCATCAGCGACCTCTCCTACGAGCGCAACTTCACCAACGAGGGCGGCATCGAGGGAACCACGCGCTTCCTGAAGAACATCTGCGGCATGTGGCTCTACGAGCGCTGCCGACTGGAGTGGCAGAAAGCCCCCCTGTCGTCCCCCGAGGGGGACACAAATGTCCAACAGGGTAATGAAGCCCCCTCGGGGGCAGACAGGGGGGCTCTCTCCCACGCTGTATTGCAGTCATCGGCCATGACCGTCGAGCCGTTCCGCAGCATCATCAACCCCGACGACCAGGCATTTGCCGCTCCGGCGTCGATGATTGATGCCATACAGAAATACTGCCGCAACACCAACCAGCCCGTGCCTGAGACACCGGCAGAGATATGCCGCTGTATCTTCGACTCGCTGGCACTGCGCTACCGCCAGGTCTTCCAGTGGATGCAGGAGTTTGCACCCTTCAAGCTCGAGGTGCTCCACATCATCGGCGGCGGCTCGCTCAACAAGTACCTCAACCAGTTCACGGCCAACTCCACAGGTGCCACCGTCCTGGCCGGCCCGCAGGAGTGTACCGCCATTGGCAACATCATGATGCAGGCCAAGACTGCCGGCATCGTGGCCGACATCTGGCAGATGCGCGCCATCATCGCCAACAGCATCGAACTGGTGGAATACAAGCCGCAGGACAAAGCCGCCTGGGACGCTGCCTTCGACAAATACCTTTCAATTACAAACAAGCAATGAAAGAAACAAGTTGAAACCAAGTATAACGGAAACAAAGAAATATTTATTACCTATAACAAATTATTACGATGAAAGCAAATCTTATTGAACAGGCTTACGCCGTAGCCAAAGAGCGCTACGCCGCCATTGGCGTCGACACCGACGCAGTACTTGACCAGCTCCAGAAGCAGCAGCTCTCACTCCACTGCTGGCAGACCGACGACGTCGTCGGCTTCGAGCGCAACGAGGCCCTCTCTGGCGGCATCCAGACCACGGGCAATTACCCCGGCCGTGCCCGCACCATCGACGAGGTGCGTAAGGACATTGAGTTCGTCAAGACCCTCCTCGGCGGCAACCACCGCCTGAACCTCCACGAGATTTACGGCGACTTCGGCGGACAGTTCGTCGACCGCGACCAGGTAGAAGTGAAGCACTTCCAGAGCTGGATTGACTGGGCCAAGGAGAACAACATGAAGCTCGACTTCAACTCAACGTCGTTCTCGCACCCGAAGAGCGGCGACCTCACGCTGTCGAATCCCGACAAGGCCATCCGCGACTTCTGGATTGAGCACACCAAGCGCTGCCGTCGTATCGCCGACGCCATGGGTAAGGCTCAGAACGACCCCTGTATCATGAACATCTGGGTACACGACGGCATGAAGGACATCCCCGTGCAGCGCAAGAAGTACCGCGAAATCCTCGCTGCCTCGCTCGACGAGATCATGGAGGAGAAGCTCGACGGCGTGAAGAACTGCTTCGAGGCCAAACTCTTCGGCATCGGTCTGGAGAGCTACACCGTAGGCAGCCACGACTTCTACACCGCCTACTGCGCCACCCGCAAGCAGATGTACACCCTGGACACCGGCCACTACGAGCCCACCGAGAACGTCAGCGACTTCGTATCGACCCTGCTGATGTACGTGCCTGAGCTGATGCTCCACGTCAGCCGCCCCGTACGCTGGGACTCCGACCACGTCACCATCATGAACGACCAGACGCTGGACCTCTTCAAGGAGCTCGTACGCAGCGACGCCCTCGACCGCGCTCACGTCGGTCTCGACTACTTCGACGCCAGCATCAACCGCATCGGTGCCTACATCATCGGCAGCCGTGCCACGCAGAAGTGCATCCTTCAGGCACTGCTCGAGCCGAAGGCCAAGCTCCGCGAATACGAGGACAACGGCCAGTACTTCGAGCGTCTCGCCCTGATGGAAGAGGCCAAGTCGATGCCGTTCGGCGCCGTCTACGACTACTTCAACCTGAAGAACAACGTGCCCGTTGGCGAGGAGTTCATCGCTGCCATCCAGCAGTACGAGAAGGACGTCACCTCAAAGCGCGGCTAAGGCATAAACGCTCCATCATCCTAAATAGGATTATCCTGATTTGGATAATCCTATTTCTTTTTCTATCTTTGTCTACGCCCCATGCTTCGCCCTGTGGGTGAGGCAGAATGCCTGATACCCCCTATATACAGGACGCAGTGTGGTGACACCTCTTACACCTGGCACTTAACTACTTGATTTTCAGTATGCTTTTTTGGTGTGGGTAGTCGCACCAATACCCACACCAGTGGTCGCACCAACAGTCGCTGGTGTCGCACCAACCTCTTCGCAAATGTTTCACGACATAGCCGGAAATTTCGCGGCCTTACAGAAAATTTTCACGGCCTTACAGAAAAATCTCACGGCCTCTCAGAAATGTTTCACGGCCTGGCATCATTCTTGCCTTTTTCTTGGCCGCTCGGCGCTTGCGACGCTTTGCTTGCAAAGAATGCGTCTCCTTGCGTCGCCGAGCGCCCAGGTGTTACCCGTGGTGCGACTATTGGTGCGACCACTGGTGTGGGTATTGGTGCGACTACCCACACCAAAATAACCCTTGATTTTCAGGCAGTTAAGCGCCAGGTGTAAGAGGTGTGGGTATATTGAAAAGCTAAAAGATGCTAACAACGTCCTATTTTTCCGTTTTATAATCGCCAGTGTCGTGATAATAAATTGTAGCCATAATGATGTAAATTACGTTTGTTTTACTTCATCCTTTCAAGAAGTCGCTGCGGCGACATTCTTGTGTTCCACACATCTACAATGTAGATGGTTTGTTGCCGCTTATCGTATCGGTATATGAGCTTTATCCGTTTTTGGATATGAACAAACCGATACAGCTGCTTCTCATCTTTTAGTAGCGGCTCTGGAGTACCAGACTCAGGGAACCTGCAGAGGCTCTCTATCTTTTCCTCTACTGTCTGAATGCTCTTCAAGGCCGTTTGTCTGCCAAAAGTCTCAGCACAATAGGTCAGTTGCTCATCCCAGTGTTGCTGAGCCTTTTCATACCATTTAACTTCCATACCTTTGCAGCAATTCGTAGCTGTGCTTCATCACGTCAGCGTGAAGCACCACTTCCCCATTGGCAATGCCACGTTCTGCCTCTTCGATACGGAGATGGGCCTCTTCGGGAGTTGTTGGTGCAAAATCCATTACTTCCAGTTCCTGTTCTTCAAGATAATCAACGTTTCTCATCTTTATGGCTTTTTTATTGCTGCAAAGATAATACTTTTTTGTAAAACTTCCAAACTTTAAGCGTTATTTCTTGCTTTCTTCACTAAAATGGTAATGGCAATGGGGGGTGCCGGAACCAGAGCCAAATATTTTTCCACCTTCTTTGCGTGACAATTCACCGCTGGTTCGCTGATTGCCTCTCAGATTGTACACATAGATTTTATCAAACTCCTCCTCCATACACTTCCTCATACCGTCCTGAGCATATCCTGCATCGAGCGGCTTACGGCATTGTTGTTTACAAACTCGTATTCCTTAAACAGCGCATCGAACACAGGGCGGGTGATCATGTGCTGAGCCAGCATCTCGATAGTCTGGCCTTCGTCGATACTGTCGTTGATGTTCTTATGCAAACCGTTGATAAACTCCTTGAAATAGTTGCGGGCATTTTCGTTCTCCTTAATCAACAGGGCGATGCGCTCGATAAACTTCTGGGCAAGGACTTTATTACCCACGACAAGGGCATCTACACGGTCTACGACCCATTCTTTGCCCTGTGGGTGAGGCAGAATGCCTGAGGTGCCTCTCCAGGTGTCGCACCTGACGCCACGCCAACGCCCTTCATTTTTGAGTACAATGATTTGGACGAATCAGATTTTTTGCCTATCTTTGCAACGGGTTTGATTTCTTAAACCAATAGGAACGTATTATGAAAGAACCAAGGTCGGTGGAATTAAAAAACAATATTTCGCACATCCGCGAGACTGCCACTGGTTGGGAGATTCAGTCGAACGATGAACACCAACGAAGAGTGTCTGCATTAGCTGCAAGATTTGCAAGCGACTTCGGCATGAGTGAATGGGGACGCGTATTAGGACTGCTCCATGACAAAGGGAAAGAGCAGGAAGGATTTCAACGATACATCAAAAAGGAGAGTGGCTTTCAGCCGGAGATAAAGGCAGTGAAGACACCACATGCTTACGTGGGAGCCATACTTGCCAAGCAGCAGTTCCCGCAGGCATTTCCCCTCTTGAGCAATGCCATAGCCGGACACCATCGGGGGCTTTACGACTTTGGCGACCTGAAAAACCATTTGGCACAGGAAATACCAAGCGATATCAATACGACTGCGACAGAAGCTACTCTCGGAATTCCCAATAAGAGCATACAGATAAGAACCGACTTCCACCACCTGCAACGAATGTTGTTCAGTTGCTTAGTTGACGCCGACCGTTTAGACACTGAGGCATTTATGAACCCAGAACAGGCACGGCTCCGCGAGAACAAAGCCACATTAGAGCAACTGTACGAAAAACTGTTGGCGCATCTGGAGGCTTTGAATGTCTCGTCTGACAATACGAAGGTCAATAGAGTCCGCCGATACGTGCAACAACAATGCATGGAGAAAAGCAATGGCGACATTGACTTCTACAGTCTGACCGTTCCCACTGGTGGCGGCAAGACCTTGGCCTCCGTGCTGTGGGCATTGGGGCATGCTATCAAAAACGGACAGCATCGCGTCATCATAGCCATTCCCTACACCAGCATCATAGTGCAGACAGCCGCCACGCTAAAAGCCATCTTCGGTGAGGAAAACGTATTAGAGCATCATAGTAATGTAAATGAAGAGGATATCGGCGACGATGAACTGGCCATGAAGTACCAGCTTGCCACGGAAAACTGGGACTACCCCATCGTAGTGACTACCAACGTGCAGCTGTTCGAGTCGCTGTTCAGCAACTCACCGTCTGCCTGTCGTAAACTTCATAACATCGTCAAAAGCGTGTTGGTTCTTGATGAAGTGCAGACGCTTTCCCTGCAATTCCTTCGTCCTATCGTTGACACATTCAAGACAATGAAGCGTGTCTTCGACACATCAGTGCTTTTCACTACTGCCAGCCAGCCCACATTGGAAGGCACCATCAAGGGGGGCAACCCAATGACAGCGTTCGAAGCCTTGCCCAAGATTCACGAAATCATCCCTGAGAACGCGGCATTGCATCAGAAATTACGCCGCGTAGAGCTTGACATCAACGACTTGCCCCAGAATTACGATGAGGTGGCTGCTTCCGTTATGCAGCATCCCAGGGTATTGTGCATCGTCAACACACGGCGCGATGCCCGGGAAATTTACAATCGTCTGCCAAAAGACGAGGGCATCTGCCTGCATCTGTCGCGCATGATGTGCCCTGAGCACGTCCGCCAGACCATCCAACTTCTGAAAGAAGCCTTGAAGGATGAACAGAACACTATAATCAGAGTCGTCGCAACGCAACTGATAGAGGCCGGTGTCGACATTGACTTTCCTGTAGTTTATCGCCAGCAAGCGGGGCTTGACTCCATCCTGCAGGCTGCAGGACGTTGCAATCGGGAAGGACTACAAAAGCTTGGAACCACCCATGTGTTCAGTCTGCAAAAGGAGCATACGCTGCCAAGGGGCTTTATTACACAGACAAATAATGCGCGTCTCAACATGGTTGGGCAGTTTGACTGGTTCTCGCCAGACGCCATGAGGGAGTACTATCGGCAGTTATACTCAAAGATTGAAAGTTTCGATGAGACAGTCTTCGACAAGGTGAAATACTCCATGCATGAACTGCTGTACAAACAAGACGCAGAATTTGAGCAGGCATCCAAATGCTTCCGTCTGATTGATGACAAAACGACAGCCGTAGTCGTCAACTGGCAGTGTGGCATGGATTTTGTTGAGAAACTGAAGAAGGAAGGAGCAACTTACCAATTGATGAAAATGCTGTCGCAATATAGCGTCAATGTGCGCCATAGCGACATGAAGCAACTCTTGCAGTCTGGGGCTGTTGAGGAAGTAAGAGAGAACGTTTTCGTGGTGAGCAACGCCGCCTTCTACGACGACAAGGTAGGACTCATCATCGCCAACCAGTGGTTAGAAGAAACTCATATACTATAAATATGGAATACTACGACAAAGAATTCTGCTTAGAGGTGTGGGGGCCGATGGCCTGTTTTACACGCCCGGAACTGAAGGTAGAGCGTGTAAGCTATGATGTCATCACCCCATCGGCGGCACGTGCCATCTTCGAGGCTATCTTCTGGAAGCCCGCCATCCATTGGCAGGTTACCAAGATTGAAGTCTTGAATCCCATCAAATGGACTTCGGTAAGAAGGAACGAGGTGGGGGCCGTGGCTTCAAAGAATCCAATTTACATTGAAGAGAAGCGCCAACAGAAGAACTCACTACTGCTGCAAGATGTCCGTTACCGTCTTTGGGCAAAACTGCAGTTCATTCCTCAAAAGAAGCGGAAAGTACAGGCGGACTTGTTCAGTAATGAACCACATAACGACGAGAACCCCGCCAAGTACAATGCCATGTTCGAGCGCCGCGCCAGCAAAGGTCAATGCTTTAATCAGCCTTATTTAGGCACTCGGGAGTTTGCCGCTTCTTTCCGACTGGTCAATCCTGATGCCGACGCATTGGAGGCTCCTGTAAGCGAGAGTCGCGACCTCGGCATTATGCTCTACGATATGGACTTTGAGGCCGACCTCAAGAATCCGCCAGCCATGTTCTATCGTGCCAAGATGGAGAACGGCGTTATTATTGTTCCACCTAAAGACAGCGAGGAGATACTGAGATGATACTAAAGGCATTATACGACTACTACGAACGTAGTAAAGACAAAATGCCACCAATGAAGATGGCACATGTTCCTTATTCCTATGCAATTATAATAGATGCGGAAGGCACATTCAAAGGGTTAGAAGCTCTTGGGGAAAAGGAAGGTACAACCTTACTAACGTTCCGACCAGAAGAAAGAACTTCTGCTCCTGTTGCCCATTGTATGGGTGATAATGGTTCTTATGTTTTAGGACTAAAGGATTTAAAACCAGGAAAAGACATAGATTTCTTGAGAGAACTAAAAAGTAACAAGAAAAATCATGAAGCTTTTCGAGAGGATGTAGAAAGAATCTATAAGGCTTTGCCAAACAACAGATATGCGAGGGCAGTCTATTTGTTCTATCAAAAATATAATGTTGAGACTTTTCGTAGAATCATGAATGATCCCAATTGGGATGATCTATGCAAATCTCTAAACAAGAATATCGCTTTTAGGATATTAGGTAGCATCGACTTGTCTGTATCTGACCAAGAGATTATTCAGTATAAAATAAATAGTGCAATCAATGAAAATGAAGAAACAGTATGCTTAGTGTCTGGAAAAGAGTCTCAGAAACCAGTTAGCACCACCTATAGCACATTCATCGTCGGCGCAAAAAGTAACGCTAAATTAGTTTCATTCCAGATTAATTCAGGCTATGATTCTTACGGAAAGAAAATGGGACTGAATGCACCTATTTCTGAAGAAGCAGAATTTAAATACACGACAGCGATGCTCAAAATGCTATCCAAAGGTTCAAGAAACAAGTTCATGGTGGGCAATCGTACTTTCCTCTTTTGGGCATCGAAAGACGACGAAGCCGGCAAACAGGCAGAAGAAGGTGTCTTCAATATGTTTGGGGCCACTGAAATTGACGATAACCCTGACCAAAGAATTGAGCAAGTCAGAAAGGTGTTCATGTCGATTTATTCAGGCAGTCTGAAAACGTCACTCGACGACAAGTTCTACATTCTTGGTCTGGCTCCAAACTCCGCACGAATAGCAGTCACCTATTGGGCAGAGATTCCTTTGAGGGATTTTGCCGAACGAATCAAACGCCACTTTGACGATATGGAGATTACTGGAGGCACCAAGCCCTATTTCGGTCTGCGTTCCATGCTGAGTGCAGTGACTTTAGGGGGCAAGTCATCTGATGCTACACCCAACCTGCCCGAGGCTATCGTGAAAAGCATCTTCCAAGGTTTGCCTTATCCCTATACGCTGTTTGCCGGATGTATGCGACGTATCAGGGCTGAGCAGAGCATCTATACGGGCCGTGCCGCCATCATCAAGGCTTATTTGAACCGACTAAATGATAATAAACAAAAGGTAAACGTTATGCTTGACAAAGAAAACCAGAACCAAGGCTACCTCTGTGGCCGACTGTTTGCCGTTCTCGACAAGATTCAAGAGGACGCCAATAACCAGCACTCTATCCGCGAGCGCTACATGAACAGTACCAGTGCAACGCCCGCAACGGTGTTTGCTACTATTCTCAACCTCTCGTCACACCATTCAGAGAACCTGAATGAGGGACGAAAGATTTACTTTGAGAAACTGAAGCAGGAGATTATCGACAAGCTCCCTGCCGATGGATTCCCTGCTCACCTTGATTTGCAAGATCAAGGCCGCTTCTTCGTTGGCTATTACCACCAGCGCCAGAACTTTTTTACCAAGAATGAAAACAATAATAACTAAAAACGAATACGACTATGAGTGAGCTGAAAAACAGATTCGATTTCGTCTACATCTTTGATGTACAGGATGGTAACCCCAATGGCGACCCCGACGCAGGCAACCTGCCTCGCGTGGATGCCGAAACAGGTATGGGACTGGTGACCGACGTATGTCTGAAACGTAAAGTGCGAAACTATGTGCAGGTGGCTAAGGAGCATATTCCCGGCTATGACATCTTCATCAGAGAGAAAGCTGTGCTTAACACGATGATTGATGCTGCCCATGACGACGAGACGGTAAAGGCAGCAAAAGACAAGACGTCGGCTGCCCGAGATTTCATGTGCAAGGCGTATTTCGACATCCGTACTTTCGGGGCTGTGATGTCGACGGGCAAGAACGCCGGGCAGGTCCGAGGACCGATTCAATTTACGTTCGCCCGTTCTGTTGACCCCATCGCTGCTGCAGAACATTCTATTACCCGCATGGCCGTTGCCACTGAGAAGGAAGCAGAAAAACAGGGTGGCGACAACCGCACAATGGGCCGCAAGGCCACCGTTCCCTACGGCCTCTATGTCTGCCACGGCTTTATCTCTGCCAATCTTGCCAAGCAGACGGGATTCTCCGAGGATGACCTGACACTGTTCTGGGAGGCACTGAAGAATATGTTCGATGTTGACCGTTCGGCGGCTCGCGGACTGATGAGTGCCCAGAAGCTGATTGTGTTCAAGCATGACTCTGTGCTGGGTAACGCGCCTGCCAACAAGCTCTTTGAAAGAGTGAAGATTGAGAAAGTGAGTGATGGCGCACCTCGTCAGTTTGCAGACTACGAAGTGAGCATTGACAAAGAGAACCTTCCTGCTGGCGTGACCGTCGAGGAACTGATCTAACTGCCTATGGCAAAGAAGCATGAGATAAGAAACAGTACGGCGGAGTTCCTAATTTTCCAAGCGGAAGGGAAGGAACAGGGCATCGAAGTGTACTACAAGGATGAAAACATCTGGGCTACGCAGAAAGCAATGGCTACGTTGTTCGACTGCTCGACGGATAATGTAGGGCTGCATCTGAAGAACATCTTCGCATCAGGTGAACTGGTTAAAGAGTCAGTTACCGAGAAAATCTCGGCAACTGCTTCTGATGGGAAAAATTACTTGACGCAATTCTACAGCCTCGATGCCATCATCGCCGTAGGCTACCGCGTGAACAGCATCCGTGCCACCCAGTTCAGGCAGTGGGCAACGAGTGTGTTGCGTCAGTATGCCATCCGTGGTTACGTGCTCGACCGTAAGCGGATGGAGAACGGGACGTTCTTAGGCGAGGACTACTTTGAGCACTTGCTGGCCGAGATTCGGGAAATACGTCTCTCTGAACGGCGGTTCTATCAGAAGCTGACGGACATCTACGCTACGAGCATGGACTACAACAAGGATGCGCCGACGACGAGGCTGTTCTTCAAACGCATACAAAACAAGATGCACTATGCCGTTCACGGTCGCACAGCGGCGGAACTCATCGTGGAACGGGCCGATGCTGACAAGGAGCACATGGGCCTGACCACATGGGAGAACGCTCCTGACGGCAAGATTGTGAAGACCGACGTCTCAATAGCCAAGAACTATCTAAAGCAGATGGAGTTGGAGGATATGGGACGCATCGTGACGGCGGTATTAGAGTTTGCTGAAAGTCGTGCCAAGCGGCATATCCCCATGACGATGGAGGACTGGGCCAAGCGTATTGATGCTTATCTGAGCAGCGACGAACGCCCGCTGCTTGACAATGCCGGGAGCGTGAGCCACGAAGAGGCCGTCCTCCATGCCGAGACGGAGTTTGAGAAGTACCGCATCGTGCAAGACCGACTGTTTCAGAGCGACTTCGACAAGTTCCTGGGTGCATTGCCATTGGAAGATTCAACGGAATAGCGTATGTATTACGATGACGATCAGATGCTAATGTTGTCGGGGATTCAGCACTACAGGTTCTGTCCCCGGCAATGGGCGTTGATTCACTTAGAGCAGCAATGGGCCGACAACCGCCTGACAATGGAGGGCGAGGTGCTACACAAGCATGTGGATGATGCCGCCTACCGGCAGAAGTGCGGCGACTACATCTGTCTGCGCTCTGTAAGCATTGCTTCACATGAGCTCGGACTTTACGGTCTCTCGGATGTCATAGAGCTACACCCAACAGAGGATGAGACCAACAGCATCAGGCACCCGAAATACCCAGGCTGGTGGATGCCCTACCCCGTTGAGTATAAGCACGGACGCCCAAAAAAGAACGAGGTGGACGAGGTGCAGCTGGCAGCGCAAGCTATGTGTCTGGAAGAGCAGTACAGCATCAGCATCAGTTGGGGCGCATTCTTCTATCACGAGATACGGCACCGTGTGGAGGTGGAAATCACGCCCTACCTGCGCGATATTGTCAGACAGTGTACCAGGGATATGCACAGCATATTCAAGAGCGGACAGCTGCCAGCTATCGCATACGGTAGGCATTGCGGCCGTTGCTCGCTCAAGGACTTGTGTATGCCTGAGACGGCCAACCAGCCAACAGCCTCAACCTATCTTAAACACAATCTGTATGAGGAAACTACTTAATACGCTTTATATCACCACCCCTGAATCGTACCTGAGCAAGGACGGCATGAACGTAGTGGTGTCCGTCAAGCAGCAGGAGGTGTTCCGTATCCCCGTCATCAACATCGAGGGCATCGTCACCTTCGGCTATATGGGGGCCAGTCCAGGGCTGATGAAACTCTGCACCGACTCGGGCGTGTCGCTGACGTTCCTCTCGCCCAACGGCCGTTTCGTCAGCCGCATCCAGGGGCAGACGCGGGGCAATGTGCTGCTGCGCAAGACGCAATACCAGCTGGCCGATGACGAACAGTGGACGTTGCACGTGGCGCAGGTGATGATAGGCGGCAAGATTCAGAACTACCGCAACATCCTGCGCCGCTATATCCGCGACTATGGCGACAATGAGGAAGTGGAGGATGCTGCTACGGTGCTGGAGTCGTTCAAGCGTGACGTGTTCCGCGCTGCGGACAAGACACAGCTGATAGGCGTGGAGGGCATGGCCGCCAATCGCTACTTCGAGGTGATGCCCCACCTGATGACCCAGCAACGTGAGGCGTTCCCCTTCTCAGGCCGAAACCGCCGCCCGCCAAAGGATGCAGTGAACGCCATGCTGTCGCTGGCCTATACGCTTGCCACTAATGACATTACGTCAGCATTAGAGACGGTGGGACTCGATCCCTATGTGGGGTTTCTCCATACCCTGCGGCCAGGCAGGGCTTCGCTGGCTCTCGACATGGTAGAGGAATTGCGAGCCTACTTAGGCGACCGCTTCGTGCTCTCGCTCATCAATCGTCGGCAAATCACCCCCAAGGACTTCATCTTCCAAGGGGAGAAGGGAGTGATACTCACTGACAGTGGGCGACGCACCTTCCTCACTGCATGGCAGAACCGCAAGAAGGATACCGTCGTGCATCCGTTCCTCAACGAGAAGATTCCCGTCGGCCTCATTCCTTACGCTCAGGCTATGCTGCTGGCCCGCTACATGAGAAACGACATTGACGACTATCCTGTATTCCTAATTAAATAAAAAAGATGTATATACTGATAACATACGACGTGGACACTGTCAGTGAGATGGGACAGAAGCGGCTGCGGCAAGTGGCGCGTATCTGCAAAGACTACGGGCAACGGGTACAGAACTCTGTATTCGAGTGCGAAGTGACCGAGGCGCAGTACGTAAAGCTGAAAGATGCGTTATCGACAGTAATGGACAAAAGTCTTGACAGCATCCGATTCTACCACCTCAACAAAAACGATAATAGGCGTGTAGTCACTATTGGCAAAGAGACTTCGTATAATGTGAAAGAAGCCATTATTCTGTAACTGCGAACGTCATGCATCGCACAAGACTCCTATTGTTCGCACCTTCTGACATTCAGCAGGTTGCGCTACTTTTGGGATATATACCACTCACCTATCGTCCAACATTCGCAAATTGGTAACCATAATGCAATGAAGGTCAGATATAAAAAAAAGAAAGGTCGCCCCCCACGCGGGGGTGTGGATTGAAACATCAACTCCAACCAGATACGCATCCTGCGCGACTGTCGCCCCCCACGCGGGGGTGTGGATTGAAACTTCGGCAGCGTCAGCAATGATATGAGGGAAGCAGCGTCGCCCCCCACGCGGGGGTGTGGATTGAAACTTTCGTCAGAAATTCAACCGTCTCAACGTCGCGTCGCCCCCCACGCGGGGGTGTGGATTGAAACACTGGTGTTGTCAGACTTGGTCAACACATTAGTGTCGCCCCCCACGCGGGGGTGTGGATTGAAACTCTTCGGCAGCCAGATCGCTCTGTGCCGCCTTGTCGCCCCCCACGCGGGGGTGTGGATTGAAACAGCAGTTTGGAGTTGAACTCCTGCTCTATCTCCAGTCGCCCCCCACGCGGGGGTGTGGATTGAAACAATGATGAACCAATTTCGCGTACTCGACTTGATGTCGCCCCCCACGCGGGGGTGTGGATTGAAACATATCCTTGTAGTCCTTATAGTCGAAGCCATTTGTCGCCCCCCACGCGGGGGTGTGGATTGAAACTCGTGGAGAGCGACATCCTCGTGAAAGCCGACATCGTCGCCCCCCACGCGGGGGTGTGGATTGAAACAAGCTGTCTCGCCAATCGTGCAACCAATGCCTCAAGGTCGCCCCCCACGCGGGGGTGTGGATTGAAACTCCTAGCGACATCTACGATGGAACTACTGGTCGTCAGTCGCCCCCCACGCGGGGGTGTGGATTGAAACGCATACCTCTGCGTCTGCGTTATCTTCGAGTGCCGTCGCCCCCCACGCGGGGGTGTGGATTGAAACTATATGGGTATCAACAATTTTAACCTGACGTCGGTCGCCCCCCACGCGGGGGTGTGGATTGAAACAGGACACACGCCGCCGTGTGAATCTGGCGGACAGTCGCCCCCCACGCGGGGGTGTGGATTGAAACTTCTTAGCCTTGGCAATGGCCTTGCTGACGGTTTGTCGCCCCCCACGCGGGGGTGTGGATTGAAACCTGATTAGAAACCGCCGCGATAGCCGTAACCGGGAGTCGCCCCCCACGCGGGGGTGTGGATTGAAACTGGAGAATCTTGTCGGCTTCTTCCATCTTCTCGTGTCGCCCCCCACGCGGGGGTGTGGATTGAAACAGGGTGACACGCTGGAGCATCTGCAAAGCTGACTGTCGCCCCCCACGCGGGGGTGTGGATTGAAACATATAGACGGTTTGAAACACGAGGCTGGCAATGGTCGCCCCCCACGCGGGGGTGTGGATTGAAACATGCAGGGGCTGGTCATCAGCAAACTCCAGAACGGGTCGCCCCCCACGCGGGGGTGTGGATTGAAACAGCAGCCCTGCCAGTGTCTCTTCAGCCGAGTCGCCGTCGCCCCCCACGCGGGGGTGTGGATTGAAACATCTTCGTCCACTTGTCATGCGCAGCGTCGAGTTTGTCGCCCCCCACGCGGGGGTGTGGATTGAAACAAGGTGCCCATTGTAAACGAGGTGGCCATAACCGTCGCCCCCCACGCGGGGGTGTGGATTGAAACATTACAAGTTGGAGAATGTGGCCACGGTGACAAGTCGCCCCCCACGCGGGGGTGTGGATTGAAACATCCTCTCGTGGGAGGGTGGCTTCGTCAACGACGTCGCCCCCCACGCGGGGGTGTGGATTGAAACAAGAGTCAGAAATTCCATATTGTCTGTCTTTTAGTCGCCCCCCACGCGGGGGTGTGGATTGAAACATATACCATATTTTTCGGCGCAGGGGAAAAAGTCCGTGGATGGCTCAATGGCATTGATATCTCACGGGTGAGCCGTAAGAGTTTTCTCGCGTACGCGCGCGTAGGGTAGTGAAAGCGGAAAACATCCCACTCTCACTTCTCACCTCTCACCTTTCACTTCTCACCTTTCACTACGTTCCCGGTGTCTCTGAATCACAATCAGGCTGTCTGCCTTTATTCTGGCCAGCAGCCAGTCGTGTAGTTTCCGGGTTTCTTCTTTGGAAAGAGGATGCTTGCCGTCGGGTTCTATGATAGCCGTCACATAATGACGGGCGTCGGCGGAGTCCCTGCTCACCTCGGCGACTCTCTGCAGTGCAAACTTGCTGACCTGCGGGAAGAGCGAGGCCAGCTCCGGGCGGATTTCGGCTGCAAGGACCTCATAGCGCTTATACTCATACAGCTGCTGATTCAGATGTGTGTTCTCGGCAGTGAGTTGCAAGAGCTGACTGTGCTCGGTTTCCCGGCTGGTGGTTAGCGAGGTTAGCTGATGGCTCAGTGCAAGCAAGCTGTCGCTTTGCGTACCCTGGATGACGCGAAGGGCGTAGTCCTCCAGTCCGTAGTCCCTCATCCGGCGCCGGGCTTCTGCCTGGGTTGAGCTGCTTATCTCCCGTCCTACGGCAACGACACGCAGACGCAGACTGTCATTGTCGACCGTGCTCGAAATAATCTGAGTGCCGCGCTGCGTCAGTTCGGCCTTGACGAATCTCCTCACGTTGTTATCGAAAATGCTCCGTTGCACGATTCGGATGGTCATGTAAGCCGCCGGCAACATGGTAAGGACAACGATGGACATGAGTATGCGGCGCCCCCTGACGGCTCGTCCGGTCGGCTGATACTCATGCTTCTGGAAATTCATCAGACGTACACCGCAATAGGTGGCAAGGGCAATAAACACGGTGTTGATGAAAAACAGGTAGAAGGCACCGAGGAAATAAAGCCAATGGCCGGTTGCCAATCCGTAGCCAGCGGTACACAGCGGGGGCATCAGGGCGGTGGCGATGGCCACACCGGGGATGACGTTGCCCTTACCTCGGGTGCACAGGGCGATGATGCCCGCAGCACCGCCACAGAAGGCTATGAGCACATCATAGAGCGTGGGCGAGGTGCGTGCCAGCAGCTCTGACCGCGCCTCGCTGAGTGGTGTGAGGAGAAAATAAATCGTGGCGGTCAGCACACTGATGAGCGTTGCTACGCCGAAGTTCTTGCCAGCACGTTTCAGCAGGTCGAAATGATTGGTGCCGACAGCCAGCCCCATGCCCACGATGGGCCCCATAAGTGGCGAGATAAGCATGGCGCCAATGATGACTGCTGTAGAGTTGACGTTCAGTCCCAGCGAAGCGATGAAGATGGCGAAGATAAGCACCCAGAGGTTGGCGCCCCTAAAACTCACTCCCTCGGTAATCTGAGCTACGATAGTCTGCTCGTCCTCTTTGTCGGGCATCAGGTTAAAGTAGTAGCCTGCGCGTTCAATAAAGTTCTTAATAGTCATATACAAGTTCTTCCTTTCTCTCGTTAATACCGTCGGCAACGGCCTCTTCGAGTTTCTTGACGGCAAATTTAGACAAATTTTTCGATATTATCGGCCTGTCGGGATGAAAATGTGAACTTATTGCCGCAAAAAGTCAGGAATCGGGGCTCTAAAAGGACAATTGGCCGGAAAAGCGATTTTTCTCCGCGATTTTTTGGCCGTCTGCATTTTTATTTTTAATTTTGCACCATTGATTTTGAAAGCAACAAACAAAGAACTAATTTACTGTAACAATTTATGGAAATCATCATCGGATTACTAATCATTGCCGTCGGCGCGTTCTGCCAGTCGTCGTGCTACGTGCCTATCAACAAAATCAAGGACTGGTCGTGGGAATCGTACTGGATCGTGCAGGGCGTCTTCGCCTGGCTGCTGCTGCCGTTCCTCGGCGCTCTGCTGGCCGTTCCCGAGGGGCAGTCGCTCTTCGGACTGTTTGCACAGTCGCCCTCGTTCAACGTGTGGATGACGATACTCTTCGGCGTGCTCTGGGGTGTCGGCGGACTGACGTTTGGCCTGTCGATGCGCTATCTTGGTGTGGCTCTGGGACAGTCGATTGCCTTAGGCACCTGCGCCGGACTGGGCACCATCATGGGTCCCGTGCTGCTGAACATCTTCTTCCCGGAGCTGAACGCCCTGGACTCGCTGACGTTTGCCGTCATCCTGGGTGTGGTCGTCACGCTCGTGGGCATCGCCATCATCGGTGTAGCCGGCGGCATGAAGTCGGCAGCACTGAGCGAGGAGGAGAAGCGTGAGGCCGTGAAGGACTTCAACTTCCCCAAGGGCCTGGCCATCGCACTGCTGGCAGGCTTCATGAGCGGCTGCTTCAACGTGGGCCTGGAGTTTGGCAAGGACATCAACTTCGGCGAACTCACCGACCCGATGTTCCGCACACTGCCCGCCACGCTGCTCGTCACCTTCGGCGGCTTCATCACCAACGCCATCTACTGCTTCTACCAGAACCAGGTGAACAAGACGTGGGGCGACTACAAGAAGAGCAGCGTCTGGGGCAACAACCTCCTGTTCTGCCTGCTGGCCGGCGCACTGTGGTACTCGCAGTTCTTCGGACTGGCCTTGGGCAAGGGATTCCTGACGGAGAGTCCGACACTGATGACGCTGTCGTTCTGCATACTGATGGCACTGAACGTGGTGTTCTCCAACGTATGGGGCATCATCCTGAAGGAGTGGAAGGGCTGCTCGAGCAAGACCATCGCCGTGCTCATCTGCGGCATCGTGGTGCTGGTCATCTCCTGTTTCCTGCCGCAGCTGATTTAAGAGTCAAGGATTGAACTAACAGATATAAGAAAAACTATGAAGAGTATCTTGGAAGGCCGCCCCGAACTGAAAGCGGTCGTTTATCAGATTGCCGAGGTGACGGGCTACCTCTGGCAGAAGGGATGGGCAGAGCGTAATGGCGGTAACATTACGGTCAACGTCACCGAGTATATGGACGAGGAGTGCAAGGCCATGAAGGCTATTGCACCGGTGAAGCAGATTGGCATGGTGCTGCCACAGCTGAAAGGTAAGTATTTCTATTGCAAAGGTACGGGCAAGCGCATGCGCGACCTGGCCAAGGAGCCGATGCAGAACGGCAGCATCATACGCATCTGCGACGACTGCGCGTCATACGAGGTCATTGCCGACGAGCCGGTAGTGCCCACGTCGGAATTGCCTACGCACCTGGCACTGCAGAACTACCTGCTGGAGACGGGATCGTGCTACAAGGCTACGCTGCACACACACCCCATAGAACTGGTGGCCATGAGCCACATACAGCGATTCCTGAAGGGCGACGAGATGACGCGCGTGCTCTGGTCGATGATTCCAGAGACGCTGGCTTTCGCTCCCTTAGGCATTGGCATCGTGCCCTACGCCCTGCCATCGTCGGTGGCACTGGCTGAGGCTACGCTGGAGCAGATAAAGACGCACGACGTGGTGATGTGGGAGAAGCACGGAACGGTGGCTGTTGGTCAGGACATCATGGACGCCTTCGACCAGACGGACGTGCTCTGCAAGGCTGCCAACATCTACATGTGCGCACGCAGCATGGGTTCGGAGCCCGACGGCATGACGGAAGCACAGATGAAAGAGGTGCAGGACGTATTCAAACTGCCGAAGAAACGCCCCTGCTGAACAACTAAGAAGAATCCCCGGCGCCTCACGGCGTCGGGGATTCTTTTTTTGATTTGTTCACCTAAATCAGTATTCAGTAGTGTGTCTTTTAAATAATATTTTTACTTTTAATTATAATAACGCTGCAAAGATATACCTATTTTTCGGTATTAAAGATTGAAAAATGATTTTTCAGCTACAATATATGATTTTGCAGTTGATATATGTCAATACGTGATTTTACGGCCCAAATATTTTGTGAATCATTCAAAACTTTGTAACTTTGTAGCCAGAATCAAAAAAAAGGCATAACTATGAGCAGAGTACTAATGATTGGCGCCGGTGGCGTCGCAACGGTGGCAGCGTTCAAGATTGCGCAGAACGCTGACGTGTTTACGGAGTTTATGATCGCAAGCCGCCGAAAGGCGAAGTGCGACAAGATAGTAGAGGATATCCATAAGGCGGGATATAAGCTGGACATCAAGACGGCCCAGGTGGATGCTGACGACGTGGAGCAGCTGAAGGCGCTCTTCAACGACTACAAGCCGGAACTGGTGGTGAACCTGGCCCTACCCTATCAGGACCTGACCATCATGGACGCTTGTCTGGCCTGCGGCTGCAGCTACCTGGACACGGCCAACTACGAACCGAAGGACGAGGCGCACTTCGAGTACAGCTGGCAGTGGGCCTACCGCGACCGCTTCCGCGAGGCCGGACTGACGGCCATCCTCGGCTGCGGCTTCGACCCGGGGGTCACCTCCATCTATACGGCCTACGCCGCCAAGCATCATTTCAAGGAGATTCAGTACCTGGACATCGTCGACTGTAACGCCGGCGACCACCACAAGGCCTTCGCCACCAACTTCAACCCGGAAATCAACATCCGCGAGATTACCCAGAAGGGACTCTACTGGGAAAACGGCAAGTGGGTGGAGACAGAGCCGCTGGAGATTCACCGCGACCTGACGTACCCCGGCATCGGCCCGCGCGACAGCTACCTGCTGCACCACGAGGAGATCGAGTCGCTGGTCATCAACTACCCCACCATCAAGAGGGCACGCTTCTGGATGACCTTCGGACAGCAGTACCTGAAACACCTGGAGGTGATTCAGAACATCGGCATGAGCCGCATCGACGAGGTCGTCTACGAGGCGCCGCTGGCCGACGGCTCGGGCACGGCCAAGGTGAAGATCGTGCCGCTGCAGTTCCTCAAGGCCGTGCTGCCCAACCCCCAGGACCTCGGCGAGAACTATGAGGGCGAGACCAGCATCGGGTGCCGTATACGCGGTATAGGCAACGACGGCAAGGAGCACACCTATTATGTATATAACAACTGCTCGCACCGCGCCGCCTACGAGGAGACGGGCATGCAGGGCGTCAGCTACACCACGGGCGTGCCCGCCATGATCGGTGCCATGATGTTCTGCAAGGGACTCTGGAAGAAGCCCGGCGTCTACAACGTCGAGGAGTTCGACCCAGACCCCTTCATGGAGCAGCTCAACCAGCAGGGACTGCCCTGGCACGAGATTCACGACGGCGACCTGGAACTGTAATAACGATAAAAAGAAATAATCAATCATTATGGCAAAGAAAGAAGAAACAGAACAGATGACTCCGCAACAGGAGAAACTGAAAGCCCTACAGGCTGCTATGTCGAAGATTGAAAAGGACTTCGGCAAAGGGTCTATCATGAGAATGGGCGAAGAGAAGATTGAAAACGTAGAGGTAATACCTACGGGAAGCATAGGACTGAACGCCGCACTGGGCGTAGGCGGCTACCCCAAGGGACGTATCATCGAAATATTCGGCCCGGAGTCGAGCGGTAAGACCACACTGGCTATCCATGCCATTGCCGAGGCGCAAAAGGCGGGGGGCATAGCGGCCTTCATTGACGCAGAGCACGCCTTCGACCGCTTCTATGCCGAGAAACTGGGCGTCGACATAGACAACCTCTACATCTCGCAGCCCGACAACGGCGAACAGGCACTGGAGATTGCCGACCAGCTGATACGCTCGGCGGCCATCGACATCATCGTCATCGACTCCGTGGCAGCCCTGACACCGAAGAAGGAGATCGAGGGCGACATGGGCGACTCGGCCGTGGGTCTGCAAGCCCGGCTGATGAGTCAGGCACTGAGGAAACTGACGTCGACAATCTCGAAGACCAACACGACGTGTATCTTCATCAACCAGCTACGCGAGAAGATCGGCGTCATGTTCGGCAACCCGGAGACGACCACCGGCGGCAACGCCTTGAAGTTCTATGCATCGGTGCGCCTGGACATCCGCAAGGTGACAACACTGAAGGACGGCGACCAGCCCATTGGCAACCAGGTGCGCGTGAAGGTGGTAAAGAACAAGGTGGCACCGCCCTTCCGCAAGGCCGAGTTTGAGATTACCTTCGGCGAGGGTATATCTAAGATTGGCGAAATCGTGGACCTGGGCGTAGAGTATGGCATCATCAAGAAGAGCGGCTCGTGGTTCAGCTACGGCGACCAGAAACTGGCACAGGGACGCGATGCTACAAAGGAACTGCTCAAGGACAATCCCGAACTGTGTGAGGAGATGGAGGACAAGATCATGAAGGCCATCGCCGATAACAACGAATAAAAACACGCATAAAGAAAAGACGGACCGCTCAGAAATCTGAAACGGTCCGTCTATTTATATATAGTAAAGCTTACTTGCTCTTCTTCCGAGGCGTCGCTTTCTTAGCCTTTGTAACCTTTGAACGGTCAACCTTTGTGCCAATCACCTTACCGGTAGGATTGAACGACACGACAAGCAGCTTGCCGCCCGAACGCTTGTAAATCCAATTGTAATGACCATTGGTGCCCTGGGTAATATCGTCGGGCTCACCCATAGCCATTGCCACCTCGTCCTCGCTCATTGCCAAAATGACACGACCCTGACGGATAGCGGCACGCGCTGCCTGAGAGGTCTGACGGGCACGACCCTGACCCATAGCAAACAGATAGCCAAAGTAATCTTTATCCTTTCCTTCGAAATCGCCTGCCACATTGTCAGTCTCCTGGAAAGTAACATCCTTGAAGTAGATACGGCGCGACTCTGTCTCCTTAAGTGTCAAAGTGAAATAGCGGCTATTTGGCTTCGGCATGATAGCCTCGATGGTGAAAGCCGTCATACGGGGCACCCTCAATGTGCGCTCACGGCCATCACCCTTGGTAATCATGTCGGTCGTAAACTTCGTATGCACCGTCATATTGAGATACTGCGCATAGTTCTTAGACACTGTCATTATGGCATCCTGAAGTTCGAATGAGCCGCCAAAAAGATATTTCGCGTTGTCCATGATGAACTCATCGTCGCGCATACCACAATTGGTCTTTGAGAGAGCGACATTCTGATAGAACTCATTGCCGTTGGCATCTTCAACGATAATCTTGACAGGGTAGCTACGCGTGCCAACGCCAATGGCAACCACCTTCACTTCGGTATTCGGACTGACATTGACTTCCTGGAAACCATCGCCATCATACTCTGTATCAATACGATAGAGCTTCGCCTTGGTAAACATCACCTTGTCCTTCAACACCTCACGGGCTTTATCGACATCGCCTAAATAAGCCAACGTCGGCACACCCATCTTGCCGTAGCAGTAGTCCTCAAACGTACCGTTAGGCACCTCGTAATAATACATCTTCTGGTTGTCCTCACACAAGAAATTGATATGGGCATGGCCGTCGCTCCCCTCGGTATGGCCTTTATAAACCATAATCTTGTGACGTAAAGACATACTGCTCACCTCCTTGCCGGTACTGGAATCATGAAACGTCTTGACCACCATGTCATACTTCTCGGGCATCACCATAAACCTCATCTCGTCGACCTTCCAGTCGCACAGACTGTGGAACTTGAAGTTTTCAGAGATAAAGTCATGCACTTCCTCCTCTGCAGATGCCTGCCCATCGGGAACAGCGCCCTCTCCGCTGACAGCTGTCTTCTTGACGCCCTTGGTCTTCACAATGTAATCGTTGCTGGTCTGCTGGGCAGAAGCAACGGCAAACATCAAAGCCATTCCGGCTGCTAAAAACACTCTTTTCATAATCTCCTTTTTGATGTTATGTGCCAAATCTGCTGCAAATTTAGGAAAAACTTTTGATACTTGTGCCAAAATGACGGAATAAAAAACATTTTTCTGCCAAAAAAGTGATTTTGGCACATGCTTTGCTCTAACATTAGCGTCAAAACATGATTATTAACAAGTAAAAATAAAAAAGATTATGGGAAAGATTATTGGAATTGACTTAGGTACTACCAACAGCTGCGTTGCTGTGTTCGAAGGTAACGAGCCGGTAGTGATTGCCAACAGCGAAGGTAAGCGTACGACTCCTTCTGTCGTTGGCTTCGTGGAGAACGGTGAGCGTAAGATTGGCGACCCCGCCAAGCGTCAGGCCATCACAAACCCGAAGAATACCGTGTATTCTATCAAGCGCTTCATGGGTGAGAACTGGCAGCAGACAGAAAAGGAAATCTCACGCGTACCTTATTCTGTAGTAAATGAGGGCGGCTATCCACGTGTCGACATCGACGGACGTAAGTACACCCCGCAGGAAATCTCAGCTATGGTGCTGCAAAAGATGAAGAAGACGGCCGAGGACTATCTCGGACAGGAGGTGACAGACGCCGTCATCACCGTACCGGCATACTTCTCTGACTCTCAGCGTCAGGCTACGAAGGAGGCTGGTCAGATTGCTGGTCTGAACGTGCGCCGTATCGTCAACGAGCCGACGGCTGCCGCTCTGGCATACGGTGTAGACAAGGCTAACAAGGATATGAAGATTGCCGTGTTCGACCTCGGTGGCGGTACGTTCGATATCTCCATCCTGGAGTTCGGCGGCGGTGTGTTCGAGGTGCTCTCGACCAACGGCGACACCCACCTCGGCGGTGACGACTTCGACCAGGTTATCATCGACTGGCTGGTTCAGGAGTTCAAGAACGACGAGGGCGCTAACCTGAAGGACGACCCGATGGCTATGCAGCGTCTGAAGGAGGCTGCCGAGAAGGCCAAGATCGAACTGTCGTCATCTACATCGACAGAGATTAACCTGCCGTATATCATGCCCGTCGGCGGCGTACCCAAGCACTTGGTGAAGACGCTGACACGTGCCAAGTTCGAGCAGCTGGCTCACGAGTTGATTCAGGCTTGCCTCGTGCCCTGCCAGAACGCTATGCGTGATGCCGGTCTGAATACTGGCGACATCGACGAGGTTATCCTCGTGGGTGGTTCGAGCCGTATCCCTGCCGTACAGACGCTGGTGAAGAACTTCTTCGGCAAAGAGCCTTCTAAGGGTGTGAACCCCGACGAGGTGGTGGCCGTAGGTGCTTCTATCCAGGGTGCCATCCTGAACAAGGAAGGTGGCGTGGGCGACATCGTGCTGCTCGACGTTACGCCGTTGACACTGGGTATCGAGACCCTTGGTGGCGTGATGACCAAGCTGATTGAGGCCAACACGACCATCCCCTGTAAGAAGAGCGAGACATTCTCGACAGCTGCTGACAACCAGACAGAGGTGACCATCCACGTGCTGCAGGGTGAGCGCCCGATGGCTGCCCAAAACAAGAGTATCGGCCAGTTCAACCTGACTGGCATCGCTCCCGCCCGTCGTGGCGTACCTCAGATTGAAGTAACCTTTGACATCGATGCCAACGGTATCCTGAAGGTGAGCGCCAAGGATAAGGCTACCGGCAAGGAGCAGGCTATCCGCATCGAAGCCTCGTCAGGTCTGTCTCAGGACGAGATCAACCGTATGAAGGCAGAGGCTGAGCAGAATGCCGAGAACGACAAGAAGGAGCGCGAGCGCATCGACAAGATGAACCAGGCCGACTCGATGATCTTCCAGACCGAGACCTTCCTCAACGAGAACGGTGACAAGCTCGGTGCCGACAAGGCCAACGTGGAGCAGGCCGTCCAGCAGCTGAAGGACGCCCACAAGTCTGGCGACATTCAGGCTATCG
Source organism: uncultured Prevotellaceae bacterium (assembly GCA_900316475.1). Lineage (GTDB taxonomy): Bacteria > Bacteroidota > Bacteroidia > Bacteroidales > Bacteroidaceae > Prevotella. The sequence continues at coordinate 2,507 of ONDA01000014.1, read as the reverse complement.
ACACCGCCATCAACAACCTCAATCAAGTGATGCAGGCTGCCAGCCAGAAGATGTACAGTCAGACTGGCGGTGCCCAGCCCGGCGCAGATCCCAACGCCGGTGCCGGCTTCCAGGGTGGCCAGCAGGCTCAGTCGAATCCCAACGACGACGTCCAGGACGCTGACTTTGAGGAGGTGAAGTAAAAATAGATAAGCAACGATAAGAAAATCATAAGAAAGTGGTGTAATCCAAGTGGTTACACCACTTTTTGTTATTGTTAAACTTTGTTTCATTTCTTGCTTTTTTCGGATTTTTACCGTAATTTTGCGACATATTTGCGACACGACTTAATTGGCGATGAGATGCAACTTAAAAATACTTATACAGATTAATACATATTAAAAGGACGAAAATATGCCAGCTTTAAAATTTCAGATTAAACGGAAATGCGAAATGTGCGGAGCAACCTTCATTGCAAAGACGCTCGAGTCTAAGTTCTGCTCTAAGCACTGCATTGACATGGCCTATAAGCAGAAAAAGGCAGCAGCTAAAAAGGCTGAGCAATTCAAACAAATTGCCCAGAAAGTTCCGGATGCAAGAGAATATATCTCTGTAGCGGAAGCTGTAGCCATGTACTCCATCGGGCGAGACACGATTTACCGTCTGATAAAGAAAGGGGCTATACCTTATATAAATATAGGGGAAAGACTGACACGGATAAAAAGGACAGAACTTGAAAAAATGTTCCCTAAGCGTGAGGAGCCAATAGAAAAAGATAAGCCCCTACCAAGACTATATAGCTTGGAGCCAGAGGATTGTTATACGATTGGGGAAATATCCAAGAAGTACCGAATTGACGACAGCACTGTTTGGGCTCACATAAGGAAGTATTCCATCCCAACCCGTCAGATAGGCAATTATGTGTATGCCCCCAAAAAAGAAATCGACAAACTTTATAAGAGCTTATGAAGAAACCATTAGCACATACGAAAGTTACGGTTAAACTCCGCAAATCACAGTATAAAGAGGAATGGTATCTCATTGTTGAAGCCTACCCTGTAGTAAAAGCTGGCAATAAGGTGGAACGGATAGTGGAATCTGTCAATAGGACAATCACCACTCCCATCTGGGACAAGTCATCCTCTACCCGATCATCCGGTTTTAAGCCCAAACGAGACATCAATGGCATTATTATGTGCCGTTCTACCCTCGATCAAGAATCTTGTATCTATGCAGACAACGTAAGGAAACTACGCCAGCACGAATACGACAACCAATCACTTTATACTGACAAGGAAAGCGAGATTGTGGCACAGAATGAGCGTTCTGAACAGGACTTTATTGAGTACTTCAAGAAGATAACTTATTCTCGTCACCCCAATTCTTCAGATTCCATTATTGTCAACTGGAATCGTGTAGCAGCTCTCCTTGAAATCTTCTCAGAGAACAAGCCTATACAATTTTCGACCATATCGGTAAAATGGATGGAAGAATTTAAGATGTTCCTTCTCACAGCCCCACAAGGGGGTTCCAAGAAAGGACCTATCTCACAAAACACAGCTTCAACATACTTCTCCATCATCAAAGCCGGACTCAAGCAAGCCTTTATTGACGAATATCTTACTATTGACATCAGTGAGAAAGTAAAGAATATCCCAACGAAGGAAAGCAGGCGCGAAGTGCTTACCATTGAAGAGGTAAACAAGTTGGCAGACACACCTTGCTCTAACAACATCTTGAGAAGAGCCTCGTTTTTCTCAATCTTGACTGGATTAAGACACTGTGACATCAAAGAACTGAAATGGGGGCAGATAGTTAGGCACAATGATTCTTGGCGCATCAACTTCAATCAGGAAAAGACAGATGGCGTCGAATACATGCCTATATCAGACCAAGCCTATGAACTATGCGGAGAGAGACGTGATCCTGACAGACTTGTGTTTGAAGGACTCATGGATCCTTCGTGGATTAATCGGCCTGTCAAGAAATGGATTGAAGCAGCAGGAATCACCAAGCACATTACCTTCCACTGTTTCAGGCACAGTTATGCGACGCTACAACTTACAAATGGAACTGACATCTTTACCGTCAGCAAAATGATGGGACACACTAATGTCAAGACCACTCAAATATATGCAAAAGTTGTAGATGCTAAGAAAGAAAAGGCCGCCAAAGCTATCACCATCGACAATCTCGGAAAAAATGAGCCCAAGCAGTAGCACCACTTTGATTCCCTGATAGTTAGCACCATTTTGGTGGGAGTGTGGAGCACGTTTGCACCACCTCCCACCAACGTTTGCACCACCTTTTTTCTCGATTTTTATCCATTTTTATCCCATTTACCCGTCCTCAAGGTGTTTTTCATCTTGATTAATTATTGATTTCTTCCTTTTTTGAGGAGGTTACAATTAATCTCCGTTAAATAAACAGGTGCAATGGTGGTGCATATTAACACTTGATATGCACTTTTGAAATAAAGCTGACCTTTGTGTCAAAATTTAAATTTTAAAATAATGACACGAATGATT
>ONDA01000028.1 GCA_900316475.1 uncultured Prevotellaceae bacterium | reverse complement strand
GTTGCCTCTTACCTATTTGGGTGTGCCCAAGAAGGAGCGCAAGGCAAGGGTAGAGGAGGTATTGCGCCGCATGGCCATCAGTCATCGCGCCCATCACTTCCCTCAGCAGCTCTCGGGTGGTCAGCAGCAACGCGTCGCCATTGCCCGTGCCGTCGTAATGAATCCCAAGCTCATCCTGGCCGACGAGCCTACTGGTAACCTCGACTCTAAAAACGGCCTCGAAGTAATGCAACTCCTGACACAGCTGAACCAAGAGGGCACTACCGTCGTAATGGTCACCCACTCTGAGCGAGATGCCGGTTACGCCCAGCGCATCATCAACCTCCTCGATGGCCCACCCACTCTGAGCGAGATGCCGGTTACGCCCAGCGCATCATCAACCTCCTCGATGGCCAGGTCGTTCCAGAAGTTAGTCTTTGAAGCATAACTCTCTCTTTTACTTCCTTCAAGCCACAGCCAGAGAACGCTTCTTGGTATATCACTTCAACCTTTTCAGGTATTGTGATGCTACTCAGTGATGTGCAACCCCAAAAAGTATCTGCTTTTATCAGCTCCAGCTCATTTGGCAAGACAACTCATTTGTAGAAGTTCCGCTCGAAGGCTGTACGCTCGTCGGCCGACTGTTCGCCGGCCGACTGCTCGTCCTGCTTCAGCACACAGCGTTTCCACCACGACGCGATGAAGCCGAGGCCGTAGCCCATGAGCTGGGTGAAGGCGGCGGGGATGCTGAGCAGGCCCACCCAGAGGCTTCGGTTGCGGATGCTGGAGTCGATGCAGATAATGAGGCTATACAGCAATAGCGGCAGCAGCGACAGGACGCACAAGGTGAAGCCCAGTCCCTGATGCATGTTGTCGGTAGGACGGAGGCCACAGGCATCAAGATACTCGCCCTCGGCATACAGGGCTACGCCGGCAGCGAAGAGCAGTAGCAGCAGGATGACGCCAAGGGTGAACACCATCGGCAGCAGGTGGACAATCTTCAGCGTGCCGGGATGCCGCTTCTCGAGGTTGATGCGCGCTATGCCGCTATGATAGACCTGGCGGAAGAACTTGCGGAAGTCCGTTCGCCGCTTGTGCCACACCCACGCCTCGGGGATGAGCGCCGTCTTATAGCCCGCCTCGACGATGCGGTACGAGAAGTCGATGTCTTCGCCGAAGCGCATCTTCGAGAAGCCTCCCAGCCGCTGATACACCTCGCGGCGTATGCCCATGTTGTAGGAGCGCGGGAAGAACTTGTCGAGCTTCGTCTTGCCGCCGCGGATGCCGCCCGTCGTGAAGAACGACGTCATGGAGTAGGATATGGCTTTCTGCACCGGTGTGAACGACTCATGGGCCCTGTCGGGGCCGCCCCATGCAGACTCTCCCCCACCCCCTCCCTGTGAGGGAGGGGCGTCATTTCCTTGCTGAGTCTTCTTGTCTACGGCAGCAAGGTATCCTTCGGGGAGCACCACGTCGGAGTCGAGCACGATGAGCCAGTCGCCGTTGGCGCGCTCTGCGCCGTAGTTGCGGCTCTGTCCCGGTCCGCTGTTGTCCTTATAATAATAATGTATGTCGAGTGCGCCGGCATATTTTTCGCACACCTCCTTGCAGGGTTTCTTCGACCCGTCTTCCACGATAATCACCTCGAAGTCGCTCAGCGACTGGCGTGTCAGGCTCTGCAGCAGTTCGTCCACCTCGTCGGGACGGTTGAATACGGGTACGATAATGGAATACTTCATGGTCTTTCTTTCCGTTATGTTTTGTCGAGTGCAAAGGTAATCATTTTTTCTATAACAGCCAACTTTTTCGACGCACAAAAAAAACGCCACTCCCTTGACGAGGAGAGTGGCGCTTGTTTGTTATAACGTGCCGGACAGGCGGAGCTTACTCCTTGACGCGAGCCAGATAGCTGCCGTCGCGGGTGTCGACCTGGATGAGGTCGCCCTCGTTGATGAACAGAGGAACGCGTACCTCGACGCCGGTCTCCAGCGTAGCGGGCTTCAGCGTGTTCGTAGCGGTGTCGCCCTTCACGCCCGGCTCAGAGTGGATCACGCGGAGGTTGGTCTTCACCGGCATCTCAGCGTAGAGGATGGTGCCGTCGGTCGTGTCGCTCACCACTTCCACGATGTCGCTCTCCTTCATGAACTCATGGCCAATGACGAGCTCGTTGTCGATGGGAATCTGCTCGAAGGTCTCCTGGTTCATAAAGATGCGTCCCGACTGGTCCTCGTAGAGGTACTGGTAGGGGCGGCGCTCGATGACGACGTCCTCGAGTTTCTCGCCGATGTTGAAGCGGCGCTCCAGCACGCGGCCGTCGCTGACGTTCTTCACCTTGATAATCATGATGGTGTTACCCTTACCCGGCTTGCGGTGCTGGAAATCGATGCAAACCCAGATGCTACCGTCCATGCGAATGGCGGTGCCTTTTTTAATGTCTTGTGAATTAATCATATAACCTAAAATATTGTTTTTATATTGCTTTCGGGGTGCAAAGGTACAAAAAAAATGAGAAATGCGAAATGAGAAATGAGAAAATTTGCCAAAAAACTTGCGTAATTCAAAAGAAATGAGTACTTTTGCACCCCAAAACGAATAATAAATAATAAAAATAAGAGTAGACAGCAATGAAAAGAACATTTCAGCCGCACAATCGCCGTCGCGTCAACAAGCACGGCTTCCGTGAGAGAATGGCCACTAAGAATGGTCGCCGCGTGTTGGCTTCACGCCGCGCAAAGGGTCGTAAGAAGTTAACTGTTTCTGATGAGCATCACGGAAAGTAAAAGAACGGACGCTTCAAAAGAAAAAACAAAGCAAAAAACAGAAAGAAGTGAAGATTTTCTTTGCTTCTTTCTGTTTTTTTTGTACTTTTGTGGGCGAAAAGATATTCATAGATGAAAGCAAAGGAGTTTTTTGGCAAATTCTGCAGCTTCTACCTGTGCGGAAATCTGCTGGCTATGGCGCTGGTCGTTGTGGGACTATGCTTCGGCGTGAAGTATGGACTGGAAGTCTATACCCATCATGGCGAGGGCATCGAGGTACCCGACCTGGCGAATATGCGTGCAGCCAACGCTCGCCTGCTGTTGATAGAGAAAGGACTGGAACTCGTCGTGTCCGATTCGGGCTACAACAAGCGGTTGCCCGCCGACTGCATCTTGGCACAGTCGCCAGGCCCGGGCATGAAGGTCAAGTCGGGCCACATCATCTATGTCACTATCAACTCGCCGTCGTCGCCGTCGTTTCCCATTCCCGACCTGATAGACAACAGCAGCTACCGTGAGGCCGAGGCCAAGCTGACGTCGCTCGGCTTCAAGCTGTTGCCGCCGAAGCGTGTTACCGGCGAGCGCGACTGGGTATACGGTATTCTCTCGCGCGGCCGTCATGTCAACACGGGCGACCACGTGTCCATCGACTCGCCGCTGACGCTTATCATCGGTAACGGCCAGTACGGCGAAGAGGAAGACATTGACTACACGGATGCCGACGACATAGACCAGCAGTACATCGATGGCGAGGACGATTTCGTAGAAGTCGAGGTTCCGGATACGAATGACGAGACGAGCGATGGACAGTGATGAGTTATACGAGCACTTCCGTATAGAAGTGGACGGCGGTCAGGAGCCGCTGCGCATAGACAAGTTCCTGACCGAGCACATGCAGCACACCACGCGCAACCGCATCCAGCAGGCTGCCGACGCGGGGTTCATCTATGTCGGCGACCGTCCCGTGAAGAGTAACTATAAGGTACGCCCGGGCGATGTCGTCACGCTGATGCTCGACTATCCGCACTACGACACGACCATCGAGCCCGAGGAGCTGCCGCTCGACGTGGTCTACGAGGACGACCAGCTGATGGTCATCAACAAGCCCGCCGGCATGGTGGTGCATCCCGGTGTGGGCAACTTCCACGGCACGCTGGTCAACGCCATTGCCTGGCACCTGCGTAACCTGCCGACCTACGACCCCAACGACCCGAGTGTCGGCCTGGTACACCGCATCGACAAGGACACCAGCGGACTGCTCGTCGTGGCGAAGACCCCCGAGGCGAAGACCTCGCTGGGCAAGCAGTTCTTCGACCACGACACCCACCGCTCCTACAACGCCCTGGTGTGGGGACACTTCACCGAGGACGCGGGACGCATCGAGGGCAACATAGGCCGCGACCCCCGCGACCGTCAGCGCATGGCCGTCTTCCCGCCCGACAGCGACACAGGCAAGCCTGCCGTCACCCACTGGCGCACGCTGGAGCGCTTCGGCTACACCACCCTGGTGGAGTGCCGCCTGGAGACGGGACGCACCCACCAGATACGTGCCCACATGAAGCACATCGGCCACCCCCTGTTCTGCGACGAGCGTTACGGAGGCACCGAGATTCTGCGCGGCGAGCGGTCGTCGACCTACAAGGCATTCATCCAGAACTGCTTCCGGCTCTGTCCACGCCAGGTGCTGCACGCCCGCACGCTTGGTTTCGTCCACCCCACGACAGGCCAGCAGATGGACTTCACCAGCGAGTGGCCAGAGGACATGGCCGCCGTGATTGAGAAATGGAGAACTTATATAAAAGGAAATACAAATAACACACTATGATTAATTTGAAGAGAACCATTGCCATCGTCTGTGGTGGCGACTCATCGGAGCACGACGTATCGTTGCGCTCGGCACAAGGACTTTATTCATTCTTTGACAAAGAACGCTATAACGTCTACATTGTTGACATCAAGGGACTCGACTGGAAAGTAGAGCTGCCCGGCGGACTGACGGCCAAGATTGACCGTAACGACTTCTCGTTTACAGAGGACGGCCAGAAGCGATGCTTCGACTACGCCTACATCACCATCCACGGCACCCCCGGCGAGAACGGCCGTCTGCAGGGGTATTTCGACCTCATCGGACTGCCCTACTCCACCAGCGGCGTGCTCGTCGAGGCCATGACCTTCGACAAGTTCGTCCTCAACCAGTATCTCCGCGGCTATGGTGTCAGCGTGGCCGAGTCGCTGCTTATCCGCAAGGGCTATGAGGAGCTGGTCAGCGACGAGGAGATAGAGCGCCAGATAGGTATGCCCTGCTTCGTGAAGCCGGCTGCCGACGGCTCGTCGTTCGGCGTGACGAAGGTGAAGAACGCCGACCAGCTGGCTCCCGCCATCCGCAAGGCGATGATGGAGAGTCCCGAGGTGATGGTCGAATCGTTCCTCGACGGCACCGAGATTACTCAGGGTTGTTACAAGACGCGCGAGAAGACCGTCCTGCTGCCTATCACCGAGGTGGTGACGTCGAACGAGTTCTTCGACTACGACGCCAAGTACAATGGTCAGGTGCAGGAGATAACCCCGGCCCGCATTGCCCCCGAGATAGCAGAGCGTGTCTCGAAGGTTACCAGCCACATCTACGACATCCTGCGCTGCAACGGCATCATCCGCATCGACTACATCATCTCGAAGGAAGGAAAGATTTCCATGCTCGAGGTGAACACCACGCCGGGCATGACCGCCACCAGCTTTATTCCCCAGCAGGTGCGTGCCGCCGGCTTGGAGATGAAGGATGTCCTGGCCGACATCGTCGAGAACCAGTTCTGAGTAAATTGTGAATTCTGAATTGTGAATTGTCAATTGTGAATTGAACAAAATAAGCTGCCGCCGTTATGAAGTACGATATTCATGAGTTCGACGAAATCAGGCCGTATGAGCCGGAAGAGATGCAGCAGGCGTTCGAGGAGCTGATTAGCGACCGCCAGTTTAACGTGATGATGAAGGGCTTCGCTCCGTGGCTGCCCAAGTTGTTGCGCAATGGCGCACTGCGCCTGGCATTTAAGGGCGTGAAGACGCCGCTGGACTTCCAGAAGCGGTTTATGAAGCCCATCGTGAACTACATCATCCGCAAGCATACGGATGGATGCACCTTCGGCCATGACCTGCTGCCGGAAGGGAAGCGCGACGAGCGCTTCACCTTTGTCTCCAACCACCGCGACATAGTGCTCGACTCGGCTTTCCTGGACGTACTGCTGATTAATGCCGGCTATCAGACGACGGTTGAGATAGGCATTGGCGACAACCTGCTGATTTATCCCTGGATCAAGCGGCTCGTCCGTATGAACAAGGCGTTCACCGTGCGCCGCGGCTTGACGGCCCACGAGATGCTGCGGTCGAGTATGCTGATGAGCCAGTACATACACTATGCCGTGACGCAGAAGCGTGAGAACATCTGGATAGCGCAGCGCGAAGGGCGCGCCAAGGACAGCGACGACCGCACGCAGGAGTCGGTGCTGAAGATGCTGGCGATGGGCGGCGAGCTGCGCGAACTGAACATCGTGCCGCTGACTATCAGCTATGAGTATGACCCGTGCGACTATCTCAAGGCTCAGGAGTTCCAGCTGAAGCGCGACAACCCGTCGTTCAAGAAGAGCCGTCAGGACGACCTTGACAACATGAAGACAGGCATCTTCGGCTATAAGGGTCGCGTGAACTACCACTGCGGTAAGCCTGTCAACAGCTGGATGGGCGAGCTTGACAACAGTCTGCCTAAGAACGAATACTTCCAGGCGTTAGCTCATCGCATGGACCGTGAGATACACTGCGGCTACAAGCTCTTCCCCTGTAATTACATTGCTGCCGACCTGCTTGAAGGCAAGCAGGAGCGCACGAGCCACTATACGCCAGCCGACGTGGAGCGCTTTGAGAAGTATGTCGACGGACAGATAGCCAAGATCACGATTCCCGGCAAGGACGTACCATTCCTGCGTGAGCGTATCCTCACGATGTATGCCAACCCCATGTATAACCATATTGCTGCACGACAATGAGACGACAGTTGCTTTGCTTGATACTATTTGCGACAGCCTTCGTGGGCTGCGAACAGGACGCCTACGACAAGGGCGACGCCAGCTATTCCTATATGCGGGCCGACTTTGTAGAAGCTAACGTTGGCAGCGACAAGCGCATTGCCGGCGTCGTGACCGACGATGATGCACAGCTTCAGCTGACGACGCCCTTCTCGGCCAGCTGGATTCAGCGCGCCGACACGGTCTACCGCGCCGTGATGTTCTACAACCTGAAAGGTCAGCAGGCAGAGGCCGTCAACGTGCAGCGCATTTCCACCCTTAGCGTCAGGACGTCGCAGCAGGCTCGGAGCGCTGTGATGAACGACCCGCTGAAGTTGGAGTCGGTATGGCTGAGCGGCAATAAGAAGTACCTCAACCTGCGTGTCGTCGTGATGACCGGTCAGACGGATGACGAGAGTGCTACGCAGACGCTGGGCGTGGTCGGCGATACCATCATCGTGGGCGACGACAACTTGCGCACCTACCACCTGCGGCTGCTGCACAGTCAGGGCGACATACCCCAATACTACTCGCAACGAGTCTACTTCAGCATACCTGTTGGCAGGCTTGGTGTAGACTCGTTGCGACTGTCGGTCAGTACTTATGATGGTGTGGTGACTAAGGGCTTCCGCCTTTAGCCTAAGGCTTTTTCCAGTTCCCGGATATCGTCGTCGGTCGTGGCCCAGCTGGTCACGAAGCGGCAGATGAAATGATGCTCGTCGAGAGGTCCCCAGTGGGTGAACTGCACCCGCTGTTCCAGTTCGTGCATCTGCTCGTTGGGCAGCACGACAAACTGCTGGTTGGTAGGCGAGTCGATATAGAGTTGCAGTCCCTTTCTGACGAACAGCTCCTTGACCTGCATGGCCTTGTCAACGGCGTGCTGCGAAATCTTCAGGTACAGTCCGCCGGTGAAGAGTGCGTCGAACTGTACACCACAGAGCCTCCCCTTGGCAAACAGGGCACCGTGCTGCTTGATGTGGTGGAAGAACCCCTTCGGCGCGTTGCCACGGGGGAAGACGACGGCCTCGCCGCAGAGCGCGCCGACCTTGGTCCCGCCGATGTAGAAAGCGTCGCAGTGGCGGGCCAGCCACGGCAGTGTCAGGTCGCCCTTGGAGGCGGCTATGCCGTAGCCTAAGCGTGCCCCGTCGATGTAGAGCAGCAAGCTATAGCGCGCGCATACCTTATATATATGTTCTATCTCGGCAGCTGTGTACAGCGTGCCTAACTCCGTGGGCAGCGAGATGTAGACCATGCCGGGCTGAGCGACGTGGTCGCGGCTCTCGTCGCCCTCGAACGCCTTCATCCATTGCTCCAGCTCGTCGGCACTGAGGCGCCCGTCGTGCGAGGGTAGCGTGATGACCTTGTGGCCAGAATGCTCAATGGCACCGGCCTCGTGGACGGCAATATGTCCTGTCTCGATGGTGACGACCGCCTCGTAGGGGCGCAGCATACCGTCGATGACCGTGTCGTTGGTCTGCGTGCCGCCGCCTAAGAACCAGATGGCGGCATCGGGCGTCTCGCAAGCCTGGCGTATCTTCTCCTTGGCCTGAAGCGTGAAGCGGTCGTAGCCGTAGGTGTCGGTTACCTCGCCGTTGGTCGCCACCAGATGTCGCAGCACCTCGGGATGTGCCCCGTTGTTATAGTCGCACTCGAAGGAGATCATAGGGCTTCAAGCATCCGTTTCAGTACAACCGAACAGCTGATTTCGCGGTTGGCAGCCTCGGGAATGACGATGGAGTTTTCAGACTCTATGACGTCGTCGGTCACGATCAGGCCGCGGCGCACGGGCAGGCAGTGCATGAACTTGCCGTTGTTCGTCCACGACATGTGCTCGGTGTCTACCGTCCACGACATGTCCTTCGACGTTATCTTGCCATAGTCGGCCAGGTTGGTGACGCCGGGGTTCGACCAGTTCTTGGCGTAGATGAAGTCGGCACCCTCGAAAGCCTTGCGCTGGTCGTACTCCACACGGGCGTTACCCACGAACTTCGGGTCAAGCTCGTAGCCCTCGGGATGGGTGACGACGAAGTCTACGTCGGCAGCGTTCATCCACTGGGCGAACGAGTTGGGCACGGCCTGCGGCAGGGCGCGGCAGTGAGGCGCCCAGGTCAGCACCACCTTCGGTTTGGCAGCGGGTGAACCGCTGCCTGCAGGGCGCTTCCAGTATTCCTCAATGGTGATGAGGTCGGCAAAAGCCTGCAGCGGGTGTACCGTTGCCGTCTCCATGGCGAAGACGGGACGTCCCGAGTACTTGATGAACTGGTTCACCACCGTCTCGGCATAGTCGTACTCGCGGTCGGTCAGCCCGGCAAAGGAGCGCACGCCGATGATGTCGCAGTAGCAGCCCATGACGGGGATGGCCTCTAAGAGATGTTCGCTCTTGTCGCCGTCCATGATGACGCCGCGCTCCGTCTCCAGTTTCCATGCCCCGGCGTTCACGTCGAGCACGATGACGTTCATGCCTAAGTTCATGGCAGCCTTCTGCGTCGACAGGCGTGTACGCAGGGAGTTGTTGAAGAATATCATCATCAGCGTCTTGTTGTGTCCCAAGTGCTGATACTTGTAACGGTCGTTCTTAATCTCCTGTGCTTCGGCCAGGGCCTGAGCTAAGGGACCGATGTCCCCCACGTTCATAAATGTCTTCATATTCTTGTTGTTGCTTGGTTTCTTAGATAGCAGCTAATGCCAGTGAATGGTACTTCGACTCCGGCGAGTCGCTTCGCGAAGGCATCACCACGGGTTTCAGTGTGCCCTGCAGCACGCCTGCGGTCTTGGCGTAGGCGAAGAGCGTCAGCGTCTTGTAGAAGACGTTGCCCGCCACGATGTCGGGGAAGATGAGGGCGTCGGCCTGTCCGTCGACGGCTGAGTGGATGCCCTTCTCGCGGAGACTGACGCTGTCGAGCGATGTCTTCAGGTCCAGCGGTCCGTCGATGATACAGCGTCCGAAGTAGCCGCTCTGTGCCAGAGCGATGATGTCGAGGTAGTCCTGGGTATAGGGGAAGGCCTTCTTGCTGACCTTCTCGGCACAGTGGATGAGCGAGATGCGCGGCTCCTCGATGCCCAGGGCGTGGCAGACATAGTTTACGTAGTGTATCTGCTGGCGGCGCTGGTCGTTGGTGGGTATGGGAATGACGGCAGCGTCGGTGAAGAAGAGCAGTTTCTCATACTTCGGGATTTCGGCCATGGCGATGTGTGTCAGCACGCGACCGGGCCGCATGATGCCTGTCTCTTTGTCGAGGATGGCGCGCAGCACGACGTCAGAATTGATGAGACCTTTCATCAGGATGTCGGCCTCATGATGACGTACCATGCTGACAGCACGGCGGGCGCACTCGTCCTTATCGTCTCCGTCGACAAGAATGGGTTCGATGAACCCCATCTCCTGTCCTTTTTCAATAGCATAGCGTGTAGAGGCGTCGCCCGGACAGACGACGGCCACGCGCTTACGGTCGCCCCGCTGTTGCAGGAAGCGCGTCATGTCGTTAAGGGTCTTTATCGGTTGCATAGGCTTTTTGTTTAAGGTTACAGGCAGTAGCCAACGGTCACCTGTATGACGCGGTTGCTGTACTTGCCGCCTTCGTCCAGCTTATTCAGGTTCAACAGGCCGAAGTTATAGCGGGCGTCGAGACGCCATTTGTCGAAATCGTAGCTGATACCTACGGGGATGCCGAAGTCGAAGCTGTTATAGGTGGTGCCGCTGGATGTGTAGCTCTTCCAGCTGTTGTCGAAATACTGGTCGTAGCCTAACTTCTTGTAGAAGGCATAGCCCGGCTGGAGGCCAGCTTTCACGGCCAGTCCCTTGAAGATATAGTAGTTCAGCATGATGGGCACATTGACGTAATGCAGCGTGGCTGAGTAGTTCTTCTGCCGCTCAATGTCGTCGTAGCCGTGACCTTGCAGTGAGTAGAGCAGTCCTACCGACAGGCTCATCGACTCCGAGAACTGGTAGTCGCCATCAATGCCCGCGGCCACGCCGACACACATCGTTGGCTTCAGTTCCGTATTGCCATGGTAGTAGATGTCGCTACCGGCAATGGTTGCCAGGTTGACGCCAACCTTGGGAATGAAGGTCAGTTTTCCAACTTCTTTCTGTGCGAAACCTTGCAGCGATGCAAGTAACAATGTCAGTGTAAAGATAGCTTTTCTCATGTCGTACTTCAATTATTTTTAATCAATAAAACGTAAAAAATCGTCAGTTATTGTGCGCGGATAAGAATAAAGTTGTATATTTGCATCATGTTAGAGAAACAGATTATCGATATTCATCTCGAGGAAGCCATGCAGATGGGTGGCTCCGTATCGTTGGGCGAGGGGTTGGTGCTCACTGACGACGTCGCCGTAGGCCCCGTCTACGATGGCCCGAAACGTATCAACTATATCATCATGGCGTTATGCCAAAGAGGAGAGGCGCGCTATACTATTGACACCCGCCAGCAGAGTGTCAGGCAGGGTGACCTGCTCTTTGTCTCAGAGCGCCATATCGTTGACAGCTATCAGATGTCGCCAGACTTCAAGTGCCAGTGTATCATGGTGAGTACGGAGTTTTATCACAGCTTTGTGCTCAACGTGAAGAACGTCTCGTCGCTGTTGCTCTTCTCGACGAAGAATCCTGTCGTGAAACTCACAGAAGCCGAGATACAGACCTATGGCAACTATTACACGTCCATCCGCGACAAGATTGTTGCCGACCATCCCTATCGCACCGAGGTGGTGAAGGCTATGCTGTTGGCCATGTTCTACGATATGTCGGGCGTCATCTGGCGCGTCGAGCAGCATCCGCGCAACAGTCCGTCGCGTGCCGAGGCCATCTTTGCGGATTTCATCAAGCTGTTGGAGGCCAACTTCCGCAGCGAGCGGCGCGTGGGCTGGTATGCCAATCAGCTCCAGATTTCGCCGAAATATATGTCTGAGGTGGTGAAGCTGATCAGCAAGCGTACGCCCAACGACTGGATAGACCATTACGTCGTGCTGGAGTTGCGCGTACTCCTGAAGAATTCCACAAAGACTATCAAGGAGATTACCGAAGAGCTACATTTCCCCAACCAGTCGTTCCTTGGCAAGTATTTCAAGGAGCATGTCGGGGTCAGTCCCTCGGAGTTCCGGAGGTCGAAGTAATGGCTTCTGCCACGTCGCACAGCTCCTGATACCAGTCGGCTCCGAAGCGGCGCACGAGCGGTTCCTTCAGGAACACATAGACAGGCATGTCAAGCTCCCGTCCCTTCCTGACAGCGTCTTCACAGATTTTCCAGCGGTTGTAGTTCAGGGCAACGGTGCCGTCGCTGAACTGCTTTTCGCGTATGGGGTAAAGCGCACAGCTGACGGGTTTGCAGAATGGTGTCTTTCCATTCCTATAGGCTTTCTCCAGGGCGCATAGGCAGTTGTCGCCGTCGTAGCAGGTGAAGACGCAGTCTTTGCCGCCGACGATGCTCGTCACCAGGTCGCCGTCGCGGTCGGTATAGGCTACACCCTGCTGGTCGATAACGGCCTGAGCCTGTGCCGACAGGTCGCCCCACACGGTGTCGAGCGCGTCTTCGATACTGGCAATCTCGTCCATCGTCACCGGAGCGCCGGCGTCGCCCTCTACGCAGCAGATGCCTTTACACTTTTCGTAGTCGCAGCAGAACCGCTCTGTCAGCATGTCCGACGAGATCAGTACGCCGCCTACTTCGAGAATGGGGGGAAGACCCACCCCCGACAGACCCACCCCCGGCCCCTCCCTGTGAGGGAGGGGAGTGGTTACTTTATTCGCGTTATCTTCCATTTGATTGGCGTTGTCTTCCATTCTATTTTCGTTCCTATCTTTCATTATCGGTATTTGGTAATCACTCCCCTCCCTCACAGGGAGGGGCCGGGGGTGGGTCTGTGGTGGGTCTCTACCACCTAATGGGCTCTATTCCATTCTGTTTCAGATATTCATTACAGCGCGAGAACTGGTGCTGGCCGAACCAGCCACCACGGTTGGCTGAGAGTGGCGAGGGGTGGACGGACTCCAGGACGAGATTCCTGTCCTTAGGTATCATATACGCCTTGCCGCGCGCATAGCCGCCCCAGAGCATATAGACCAAGTGCTCACGATGCGAAGCCAAAGCCTGAATGGCGGCATCGGTGAACTTCTGCCAGCCCAACGTAGCGTGGCTGTTGGCCTGGTGGGCACGTACCGTCAGCGTAGCGTTCAGCAGCAGCACGCCCTGCTCCGCCCAGCGCGTCAGGTTGCCCGAGGCAGGAATCGGTGTGCCGAGGTCGGCCTGTATCTCCTTGAAGATGTTTTGCAGCGACGGCGGGAACATCACCCCGTCCTGCACCGAGAAGCTCAGCCCATGGGCCTGTCCCGGCTCGTGGTACGGGTCTTGTCCGATGATCACCACTTTCGCTTGGTCGAATGGGCAGAGGTTGAAGGCGTTGAAAATGAGTTTGCCCGGCGGGTAGCAGGTGCCGGCTTGGTATTCCTGTCTGACGGCTCCTGTCAGCTGTCCGAAGTAGGGCTTCTCAAACTCTGGCGCCAACTGTTCCTTCCACGATGGTTCTATCTGTACGTTCATCTCAAATATTATAGATTACAAATTAGCGTTCTTTTCAGTCATGTATTTCCAGTAGCGACGCGGCATGTCGCTGAGCTGCTTCTTCGGGTTCATCCGCTCTTTGATGCAGATGGCCTTGAAGTAGGTGCGCCACAGGTCCTGGAACAGCTTGTCGTTCTCGCTCAGCACGTCGTCATTCATCTTGCCGTTCGATAAATCGAAGGGCACAGTGGCCTCGTCCTCAAACGTCACGCGGATGACGGTCTTGCCGTCATAATAGTAGCCGTAATGACGTTTAGCATCGTAAATCAGCCACGGCTGGTCGTTGAAGCGGTCGCTGAAGTGGCCGGTAATCAGCGGCAGCACATCGTGGTCGGGCGAGACAACTGCGAGATACGTGCCGTCCTTCGCCTTCTGGAAGCGTATGAACTGCTTCATCCGCAGCTGCTCGTGCAGCACGCGGCGGCACGTGTTCCGCACCTCCAGCACATCGGGGTCGCTCGCATTGCGTTCCAAGTCCTTCACCTTCTCGCGAAACACCTTACAAATGAAGTTGAATAGCGGCTGGTTCAGCGCCCGCTCTTCCGACAGCCAGCTGACGGTGATCATGTGCAGCCCGTCTTTCGAGAGGTTCTTCTCCAATCCTTTCCAGACGCGCTCAGCCTTCTCGGAGTCCGTCACCACCACGTGCGGTTCGTCGGCAAACAGCGGCAACTGCTCCCCCTCTGCCAACAGCATCTCAGGCTGCTGACGCAGGAAAAAGCTGTCGAACACGGCTGTCAGCAGCCCGTCGAGCGTATTGTCGAACACGTAAACCAGCATCACGAGATCTTTTGGTGTACAAAGGTAGCGCATTTGCCCGTCATTACCAAATAATCGCGGACTTTTTTGCCGAACAGAGTGGTGTGGCCATGAGAAATTCACGGCCTCTCGTGAAAACGTCACGGCCTCTCGTGATTCTCTCGCGGCCTCTCGTGATTCTCTCGCGGCCTCTCGTGATTCTCTCGCGGCCTCTCGTGAAAAAATATAGGCATGTGGTGTGAGAAGACAACTTGAACAACAAAGACAACTTTTCTGTCTGACCACTTTTCAATTTGTCTCATCCTATCTCTCGCGCACATATATAGTAGCGAAACAGAAAAACAACCCACACCTCCCACACCTCCCACACCCGACGTAGGTGTGAGAGGTGTGGGAGGTGAGGGTTCATTTTGGCTTATCCTATATATATATATATGCTTACGAGGAAATTGTGGAATTCTTTTTGGAGTTTCAGGAGTTCAGGAGTGGGGGACTTCAAAGTCAAGTGTCAGTTGCCGCTCTTCGGCCGCCCGCTTTTGCTGCGCCTTCGAGAGCAGGAGGGGACGGAGGCGCTCGGGGCGCAGCTCGTTGATGCCGATGATGGGCTGGGAGAAATTGCTGGTGAGCTCGCCGCAGGTGATGAAGTACTTGGCTTTTTTCATGACCACACCCATCTTCTTGAGGTGATAGGAGGTGATGCGGTTGAAGCGGCGCGAGTTGACGATGAGGACGGCCGACTTCACACCGATGCCAGGCACGCGGAGTATCTCTTCGTAGGAAGCGCTGTTGATATCGACGGGGAAGAACTCGGGATGGCGCAGCGCCCAGCCGAGCTTCGGGTCTACGTCGAGGTCGAGGTGGCTGTGCTTGTCGTCGACAATCTCGTCGACGCTGAAGTGGTAGAAGCGCATGAGCCAGTCGGCCTGATAGAGGCGGTTCTCGCGCACCAACGGCGGCTGCTTCAGGATGGGCAGCCGCGGGTCGTAGGTGTTGACGCTGACATAGCCGGAGTAGTAGACGCGGCGCATCGTGGGCTGCTGGTACATCGCGTTGGACATTTTCAGAATGTCCAAATCGCTCTCCTTCGTGGCACCGACAATCATCTGCGTTGACTGACCGGCGGGCACGAAGCGTGGCGCGTGGCGGAACTTGCGGCGGTCCTCCTTGTTCTCCAAGACACCCTGCTGGATGAGGCGCATCGGCTGGAACACGCTCTGGTGGTCTTTCTCCGGCGCCAACAGCTTGAGCGACTCCTCGCGGGGAATCTCGATGTTTACGCTCATGCGGTCGGCATAGCGTCCGGCCTCGTTGAGCAGTTCCTGCGAACAGCCGGGGATGCTCTTCAGGTGGATATAGCCGTTGAAGTGGTGAACCTCGCGCAGGTCGCGGGCGATGGCTGCCAGTCGTTCCATCGTGTAGTCAGGATTGCGTACCACGCCGCTCGACAGGAAGAGTCCCTCGATGTAGTTGCGGCGGTAGAACTCCATCGTAATTTCCTCGAGTTCCGAGACGCTGAGCGTCGCCCGCTTGATGTCGTTCGAGCGGCGGTTGATGCAGTAGGCGCAGTCGTACATGCAGTAGTTGGTCAGCATCACCTTCAGCAGCGAGATGCAGCGGCCGTCGTCGGCAAACGAGTGGCAGATACCCACACCGCCGACAGTAGAGCCCACCATGCCCTGCTTGCCCTTGCGCACCGTGCCGCTCGACGAGCACGACACATCGTACTTCGCCGACTCTGCGAGCACCCGCAGCTTCTCCATCGTCTTCTCTGTTAGCATACTGGTGCAAAGATACAACAAAGGTGCACCAAAACATGGTGCACCTTCGAAGGATTAACAATATTTATATGTTCAGTTACTTGTTGTCCTGAATCAGGCACTCGCCCGTCATGTCGGCAGGCTGCTCCAGTCCCATGATGTGGAGGATGGAGGGAGCCACGTCGGCCAGTCGTCCGTCCTTCACGGTGGCGCTGTTGTTGTTCGTCACGTAGATGAAGGGCACGGGGTTCAGCGAGTGAGCCGTGTTAGGCGTACCGTCGGCGTTGATGGCGTTGTCGGCATTGCCGTGGTCGGCAATGATGATGGCCTCGTAGTCGTTGGCCTTGGCGGCCTCGATGACCTCGCGGACGCAGTTGTCGACAGCCCAGACGGCCTTGGCGATGGCGTTGTAGACGCCGGTGTGTCCCACCATGTCGCCGTTGGCGAAGTTCACGACGATGAAGTCGTACTCCTGCGTATTGATGGCCCCGACGAGCTTGTCCTTCACCTCGAAGGCGCTCATCTCGGGCTTCAGGTCGTAGGTGGCCACCTTCGGCGAGGGAACGAGGATGCGGTCCTCACCGTCGAACGGAGCCTCGCGGCCACCGTTGAAGAAGAACGTTACGTGAGCGTACTTCTCGGTCTCGGCGGTGTGCAGCTGCTTCTTGCCCTGCTGCGAGAGATACTCGCCGAGGGTGTTTTCTACGTTCTCCTTCGGGAAGAGGATGTTCACGCCGGTGAACGAAGCGTCGTAGGGCGTCATGCAGTAGTACTGCAGTCCGGGGATGGTCTTCATGCCCTGCTCCGGCATGTCCTGCTGAGTCAGCACGATGGTGAGCTCCTTGGCGCGGTCGTTGCGGAAGTTGATGAAGATGACGACGTCGCCCTCCTCGATGCAGCCGTTCACCGAGGCATTGTGGATGGGTTTGATGAACTCGTCGGTGACGCCCTCGTCATAACTCTCCTGCACAGCCTGCACCATGTCGGTGGCCTGCTTGCCGGTGCCGTTGACGATGAGGTCGTAGCCCTCCTTCACGCGCTCCCAGCGCTTGTCGCGGTCCATGGCGTAGAAGCGGCCCACGATGCTGGCGATGGCAGCGTCGTTGTCGGCACATACCTTCGTCACCTGCTCAATGAAGCCCTTTCCGCTTTTCGGGTCGGTGTCGCGGCCGTCCATGAAGCAATGGACGAAGGTCTGGTTCTTCAGTCCGTAGTGCTTGCCCACCTCGATGAGCTTGAACAGATGGTCGAGTGAGGAGTGTACGCCGCCGTCGGAGCAGAGCCCCATGAGGTGCAGCTTCTTGCCCTGCTCCTTGGCGTAGCTGTAGGCAGCCTTCACCTGCGGGTTCTCCACGATGGAGCCGTCCTTGCAGGCACGGTTGATTTTCACCAAGTCCTGATAGACGATGCGGCCTGCGCCGATGTTGAGGTGTCCCACCTCGGAGTTACCCATCTGTCCGTCGGGCAGACCGACATCCTCGCCAGAGGCTGCCAGCTGCGAGTGGGCGCTGGTGGCTGTCAATAAATCGAGATATGGGGTCGGTGTGTTGAAGATAACGTCGCCCTTACCGTGCTTACCGATTCCCCATCCGTCGAGAATCATCAAAAGTGCTTTCTTTGCCATAATTTTTCTGTTATATTTGTCGTGATTACTTTCGGCCTGCAAAATTACGCATTTCCCGCGAAACGGCCAAAAAATCAGTGACAAAAGTGTGCTAAGGCTGGCGGAAGGTGACGGGAATGGCGTATTTCACGCGGATGGCCTTGACACACGGGGGAAAAAAATAAAAAACCGCCAAAACTGCTGGGCGTTTCAGAATAAAGTTATAACTTTGTAGCCGTGAAAACCCAAGGAGACCTTTTACTGTCTTTAACCAAAAACAAATAAAACCATGACAAGGAAAAGTATGCTCACAGGCTTGGTAGCCTTGACTTGTAACATGACCATGAATGCTCAACCCCAACTCACGGCCACGAACATCGACGAGGTGCTCAAGGCTATGACACTGGAGGAGAAAGCCCGCCTGCTGGTGGGAGGTGCCAACAACTTCTTTGGCGACCAGGCTGGCGTCGGCGGCGAGGCCGACCTCGTGGCCGGCGCTGCCGGCACGTCGCCCGCCATTCCCCGACTGGGCATCCCGGCCACGGTGCTGACCGACGGCCCTGCCGGCGTACGCATCGACCCCACGCGCAAGGGTGACAGCCAGACCTACTACGCCACGGGATTCCCCATCGGCTCCTGTCTGGCCTCGACGTGGAACACCGAACTGGTAGCCAAGGTGGGCGAGGCCGTCGGCAACGAGACGAAGGCGTACCGCTGCGACGTCATCCTCGGTCCGGGCATGAACCTGCACCGCAATCCGCTCTGCGGCCGTAACTTTGAATACTACTCGGAAGACCCGCTGCTGACGGGCAAGATCGGTGCCGCCTATATCAACGGCGTACAGAGCCAGGGCGCCGGCGTGTCGGCCAAGCACTTCGCCGTGAACTCCCAGGAGACCAACCGCACCGGCGTCGACGAACAGCTGAGCCAGCGAGCCGCCCGCGAGCTCTACCTCCGCGGTTTCGAGATTGCCGTCCGCGAGAGTCAGCCGTGGACCATCATGTCGTCGTACAACCAGATTAACGGCCAGTACTCGATGGGCAACCGCGACCTGCTGACCAGCATCCTGCGCGACGACTGGGGCTACAAGGGCATCGTCATGACCGACTGGATAGGCATCCGCAAGGGCCTGAAGACCATCACCGAGGTGCAGGCGGGCAACGACCTGATGGAGCCGGGACAGCCCGCCCAGGTGAAGGAGATTGTCGACGGCGTGAAGAGCGGCAAGCTCGACATCAGGGATGTAGACCGCAACGTGCGCCGCATGCTGGAGTATATCGTCAAGACGCCGAGCTTCCATCAGTACCCCGCCACCAACAAGCCCGACCTGAAAGCCCATGCCGCCATCACGCGCCAGACGGCCTGCGAGGGCATCGTGCTGCTGAAGAATGGCGACTCCCCCACCCTCTCCGAAGAAGGAGTGAAAACGCTCCCCTTCCGCCATGCCAAGACCGTCGCCCTGTTCGGCGAGAACGCTTACAACTTCCTTTCGGGCGGTACGGGTTCCGGCTGTGTCCACACGCCATACGTCGTCGACCTGGCTGAAGGTCTGAAGAATGCAGGTATCAGCACGTCGAAGTCGCTGACCGACATCTACCGCAAATACGACGAATATGCCCGTCTGAAGTTCCAGCAGGAGCGTCATCCCTCGGCCTGGTACCAGCAGGAGCAGTTCGGTCAGCAGAAATATCCCGAAATAACCTTCTCGCCCCTCGCCATCGGCAAGGAGGTGGACGGAGCCGACGCTGCCATCGTCACCATCGGCCGTCAGGCCGGTGAGGGTGCCGACCGCGACATTGCCACCGAGTTCAACCTCACCGACGGCGAACGCCAGTTGCTCACCGACGTCTGCCGGGCTTTTCACGATGCCAAGAAGCCCGTGGTGGTCATCATCAACAGCGGCTCTGTCGTCGAGACGGCTTCGTGGCGCGACCTGCCCGACGCCATCATCTGCGCCTGGCAGCCCGGCGAGGAGGGCGGCAACTCGCTGGCCGACATCCTGACGGGCAAGGTGAACCCCTCGGGACGTCTCACGATGACGTGGCCCATGGCCGCTGCCGACCACCCGTCGACACAGGGCTATGCCTCGCCGGATGTCGCCCGCCACAACGAAGACATCTACGTGGGCTACCGCTACTTCGACACCTTTAAGAAAGAGGTGGCCTATCCCTTCGGCTACGGCCTGAGCTATACCACCTTCGCGTTCTCCAAGCCCAAGGTCAGCGTCGGCGCCACGCAGGTCACCGTCAGCGTCACCGTGAAGAACACCGGCTCCGTAGCCGGCAAGGAGGTGGCCCAGGTCTACGTCACCGCCCCGAAGGGAAGCCTCGAGAAACCCGCTCAGGAGCTGAAGGCCTTCGCCAAGACCCGCGAGCTGCAGCCCGGCGAGCAGCAGGTGCTGACGATGCCGATTCCCGTCCGTATGCTCGCCTCGTTCGACGAGCAGGGGTCGCAGTGGCTGACCGAAGCCGGCCAGTACACCTTCGGCATCGGCGCGTCGAGCCGCGACATCCGTTGCACCGCCAAGGCCAAGGTGCGCCGTTACACGGAGAAGGTGAGCAACGCCCTCGCCCCGAAGGCCAAGCTGGATCTCCTAAAGCAATAAGAGCGCATAACAGAAACATCATGCTTATCTTCTTGCCGTTGACGATGTAGATGGAGCCGCGCTGCGGGTTCTTCACCTTGCGACCCTGCAGGTCGTAGATGTCGGCCTTGAACTCATAGAAGATAAAAGGAAAAAACGTCACGGCCGCTCGTGAATGGTTCACGGGCGACCGCTGTTGCCGAGGGATTATATACGATGTTTCATAAGTCTTGTCTGTCGTGATGGTCGTCGTTACGTTATTTCAGCAGGTAGACGCGGAAGTCCTTCACCGACCCCGGGGCGCCCTGTTCGGCACGCGGCAGGTACTCAATGCCCGAGACGGTCTGCTCCGAACCCAAGTCGATGACAAGCAGGTAGGGTGCCGTGGCCGCCTTCTCCGTCTGCCAGTAGGTAGACTCCTGTAGGTCGAAGACCTTGTCGCCGGTGTGGTTGCCGTTCTCCTCCTCCGAGCTGGCATACTTCGTCGTCCACGTCTCGCGGCTGATGCGTCGTCCGCCGGGGTTCTGCAGGTAGAGTTCGGCGATGGCGGCGCGGTCGCCTTCCTTCTGTGTGGAGAGTATCTCGATGGCGAGGTAGCGGCCCTCGGCATCGTTCTTGAAGAAGACGGTCTGCCAGCCGTTGCCGGGCTTGAAGCTGCCCGTCATGACGGGGGTGGCACTGTTCAGGTCGGGCTTGTCGCCGATGTTGTTGTGCTTGTTCGACTTCTCTAACTGCAGCTTGTTAAGCTCAGGCTCTGCCTGTCCCCAGACGACAGGTTCACGCGGGCCGACGATGTCGAGGACGATGACCTCGTTCTTCCCCTTCTTCAGCCAGCAGCCCGGGACGTAGAGCGTCTGCTGCGGACCGATGGACCAGAAGCGCCCCATGGCGTGGCCGTTGACGTAGACCTGACCCTTGCCCCACGTCTCGAAGTTGAGGAACGTGTCGCCCACCTTCTGCAGCGTGAAGTAGCCACGGTAGTAGCCGCGCTTCGTGTCGAGGTCGGTGGGGTTCTCCCGGTTGATTCGCTCATAGCCGAGGGCAGTGACGGCGTTCTCGTAGCTGTCGGGAATCATGACGTTGTTCCAGATGCGTGGCGTCCACACCACCTCGTTGTTGTCTATCTCTGCCGACAGGGTGACCTGTCCGACAATACCCTTGTAGTCCTTGATGGCACGTCCGAAGTTGATGCGCCCCATGCCCTCGACGAGGATGTCAATCTGGGCGTTCTTCCTGACCGGCGGCAGCAGGAGCGACTTCTCGTTCTTCACACGGTCGATCTTGCCGATGTACTTGCCGTCGATAAACACCTGTGCAAAGTCGTGGACCTCAGCCGTCAGCAGACTCTTGACGGGAATCTCGGGCAGGGCGGTGGAGTACATCATCATACCCCAGCCCATGTCCACCTCTTCGAAGGTCATGATGCGGCTTTCGCCTTCGCCGGCACCACCCATGAGCAGGGGCTGAAACTCCTTCAGCTCGAACTTAGGCACGGTGATGATAGGCATGGGAGCCTTGGGCACGGCGGGGAGGCTCGCCTTCCGTCCGTTGAGGGGGAAGCCGCGTTCATCGTATTTCTCCATCATCTTGCGCAGTTCGAAGAATTTCGGCGTGGCGAGGCCCCACTCGTTGATGGGGGCGTCGTAGTCGTAGGAGGTGACGTCGGGGGCGAAGCCGGGGCTGTTGGCGCCGGCCCAGTGGCCGAAGCTGGTGCCGCCGTGGGTCATGTAGAGCGAGAAGGAGATGCCCTTCGACAGCATCTCGTCCATGCCTTCGACCATGTCCTTGGCCGGGCGCGTCTCGTGGCGGGCGCCCCACTTGTCGAACCAGCCGCTCCAGAACTCGGAGCACATCTTCGGGGCGTTGGGGCGCAGTTCGCCGAGGCGGCGGAACTGCTGGTCGATGTTGGCACCGGTGCCGAAGTTCATGGTCCACGTCAGGTCGTCGAGGCCGTTCTTTTCGAAGTTACTTGACCAGTCGCACTGGAACAAGAGGATAGAAGCCCCCCCTTCTGCCCCCGAGGGGGCTACATTAGACTTGCCAGCTATAGAGGCCCCCACGGGGGCGGTAGGGGGGGCTTGGTCGTAAATTTCGCGCAGACAATCGCGAATCTCCGAGACGTAGGGCTTGTCCTCGCCATACGAGCCGTACTCGTTCTCTACCTGAATCATGATGATGGGACCACCGCGCTGGATGGTCAGCGGAGCGAGCTGCTCGCCTACTTTCTCCTCAAAGATCTTGACACGCTCCATAAAATAAGGGTCACGCTCACGCAGGCGGATGTCCTTCTTCTTTAAGAGCCACCAGGGCAGACCGCCCATCTCCCACTCGGCACAGACGTAGGGGCCGGGACGCACGATGACGTACATGCCGTTCTTCTGCGCCAGCCGACAGAACGCCGCCACGTCGTTGTTGCCCGTGAAGTCGAACACACCCTCGCGCTGCTCGTGGATGTTCCAGAAGACATAGAGGCAGAGCGTGTTCATACCTAAAGCCTTGCACATCTTGATGCGGTGCTCCCAGTATGGACGGGGAATGCGGGGATAGTGAACTTCGGCCGCCTTCACGACGAAAGGCTGGCCGTTGAGCAGGAATGTCTTGTCACCAACAGTGAAGTTACCAGACTTGCCAAGCACGGTATTTGCCGTGCAGAAAAGGCCAAAAAGGGAGATTAATAATACAAAAAAGCGTCTTTTACTCATATTTTCGCAAAATTTTACATTGTTGTAACAATTTTTAAGTGTTCGTTTGACGGTTATTCAAAAAAAAGCCTTACCTTTGCACCCGAATTTATGTTGAAAGATTATCTATAGTTTTTTTGCCTTGGAAGTTTCCAAGGATGCTCAGTGTTAAATGTAAATCCTCCCAATTCCCGTGAGGGAAGTAAGAGAGCCCGAAAAATTGACCATAAACCTTCGACCGTGAGGTCCAAGGTTTTTTTTATAGACCTTGGGCCTCTAAAGGTTGTAGGCAGGTTACTTGCTGAAGTCAAATCCGAGACGTACACCATCATAGCTCTTACTGATTTCGCCAACAGTCTGAATGTTCTGGTTGCCGCTCATTGCTGCCGCCGTCTGGAGCAGTGTCAGCAGTTTGGAGGCATCGAAAAGCAGGGCAATGCCGTTGACGTTACGCTTGGCATAGCAGTTCAGGCTGAGCAGCAGTCCCTGAAGGTTCATGCGACAGCTTGCTTCGTCGTAGGTCCACTTGCCGTTCATGGGCGTACCGCGGAATGTGGCGGAGTAGGTACCGTCCTGATTGATGGTGATGGTGGTGTTCTGGGCACTGATGCCTATCTGCTGGTAGTAGGGCAGCACCTTGGCCTTGATCTGGCCGGCAACCACCTCGCCGCCGGCTTGGGCGAGCAGTTTCTCGCTGGTGAAGGCACACCCGGGGCCGCTGTATTTCCAGGAGCCGACGAGGTCGGCGGCGGTGACTTTCTGTGCGCCGATGACGCTGGTGATGACGTTACCAAGGGTGCCGCCCTGCAGCACGTCGGTGAGGACGGCGCCGAGGACGCTGCCTGTTGTTGAACTGCCGCTGCCGGCCTGGCCCATGGTGCCGCAGGCGGTCAGCAAGGCGGTGGCTGCCGCCACCAATGTTGCTTTTGTCTTTTTCATTGCCTGATATTTGTGATTAGATGTCTTCAAATGGTAGTGACAGCTCCCCACTCCCCAGCAGATTATAGCTCATGCGGTGATAGGGTGTCGTGCCATACCGGCGGATAGCCTCGCGGTGCTTTTTCGTCGGATAGCCTTTGTTCTGTTGCCAGTCGTACAGCGGGTATTCCGCGGCCAGCTGGTTCATATAGTCGTCGCGGTAGGTCTTGGCTAAGATGGATGCCGCAGCGATGGACATATACTTAGCGTCGCCCTTGACGATGGTGGTGTGGGGGATGCTGATGGTGTAGCCGTCGACCTCACGGCTATAGGGCTTGAAGCGGTTGCCGTCGACGATGATGGCCTCCGGGCGTATCTGCAGCTGGTCTAAGGCCCGGTGCATGGCCAGTATCGAGGCGTTGAGGATGTTGATGCGGTCTATCTCTTCTGGCGTGACGATGCCCACAGCCCACGCCACGGCATCGTGCTCTATCTGTTCACGCAGGGCGTAGCGCCGCTTCTCCGTGAGCTGCTTCGAGTCGTTGAGCAGCGTGTTCTCGTAACCATCGGGCAGGATGACCGCCGCAGCATAGACACTGCCGGCCAGGCAGCCGCGTCCCGCTTCGTCGCAGCCCGCCTCTATCACTCCTTGATGGTAATAAGGAAGAAGTGCGCTATCTTTTCTCTCTTTCATCGCTTTGGTATTTACTCCCCTCCCTCACAGGGAGGGGCCGGGGGAGGGTCTTAAAACATCTGCATCACGCGTCGTAGACCTTCGGCCAGGGTGTCGACCTCCTCCTTAGTATTATATAGGGCGAACGAGGCACGGACGGTACCCTGTATGCCGAGACGTGACATCAGCGGCTGGGCACAGTGGTGACCGGTGCGCACGGCAATGCCGAGACGGTCGAGCAGGGTGCCGATGTCGAGATGGTGGACGCCGTCGACGTTGAACGACACCACGGCGTCGTGCGGCTCGTCGGGCCCGTAGATGGTGATGCCACCGATGCTGCGCAGCTGTTCCATGCAGTAGCGGGTTAGCTCCGTCTCGTGGGCCGCGACAGCGTCGAGACCTATCTGCGACAGGTAGTCGATGGCGGTGGCCAGACCGTGGGTGGCCACGTAGTCAGGGGTGCCGGCCTCGAACTTGAAGGGCAGGCGCTCGAAGGTGGTCTTCTCCCAGCTGACGCGGTCGATCATCTCGCCACCACCCTGGTAGGGCGGCAGCTTTTCGAGCCACGCTTCCTTGCCGTAGAGCACGCCGATGCCCGTCGGACCATACATCTTATGGCCGCTGAAAGCCAGGAAGTCGCAGTCCAGCAGCTGCACGTCAAGGGGGATGTGGGGTGCGCTCTGGGCAGCGTCCACCAGTACGGGGATGTTGCGCTCGTGGGCCTGACGGATGATGTCGGCCACGGGGTTGACGGTGCCCAGCACGTTGCTGACGTGAGCCACGCTCACCAGCCGTGTGCGCGCCGTCATGTATGTGGCGATAGTATCGCATGACACCAGACGGCCGTCGTCGCTGATAGGCAAATGGCGGACGACGATGCCGCGCTGCATAGCCTGCAACTGCCACGGCACGATGTTGGAGTGGTGCTCCATGTCGGTGACAAGCACCTCGTCGCCGGGCTGCATCTGTGAGAGACAGAACGAGGAGGCTACCAGATTGATAGCCTCCGTCGTTCCACGAGTAAAGACAATCTCCTCCGCCTTACGGGCATTGATGAACAGCCGTACCTTCTCGCGGGCAGCCTCGTGCAGGTCTGTGGCCTGCTGACTGAGGTAGTGGACGCCGCGATGGACGTTGGCGTTGACGTTCAGGTACTCTTCACGCATGGCGTCGAGCACCTGCAGCGGCTTCTGCGTCGTGGCGGCATTGTCAAGATACACCAACGGCCGGCCATACACCTGGCGCGACAGGATGGGGAAGTCTTCGCGTATTTTTCCTATGTCGTACATTTCCTATTACTTTGGCTGCTTGCCGATGTAAGCCAGGATGCCACCGTCGACGTAGAGCACGTGGCCATTGACGGCGTCAGAGGCATGTGAGGCTAAGAACACGGCGGGACCGCCCAGCTCCGACGGGTCGAGCCAGCGACCGGCGGGCGTCTTGGCGCAGATGAACGAATCGAACGGATGGCGGCTGCCGTCCGGCTGACGCTCGCGCAGGGGAGCGGTCTGCGGGGTAGCGATATAGCCCGGGCCGATGCCGTTACACTGGATGTTGTACTCGCCGTACTCTGAGCAGATGTTGCGGGTGAGCATCTTCAGACCGCCCTTGGCAGCAGCGTAGGCGGATACGGTCTCGCGGCCCAGCTCTGACATCATCGAGCAGATGTTGATAATCTTACCCTCGCGGCGCTCCATCATCTCGGGGATAACGGCGCTGGCGCAGATGAACGGACCGACGAGGTCGATGTCGATGACCTGCTGGAACTCGGCGCGCTTCATCTCGTGCATGGGGATGCGCTTGATGATGCCGGCGTTGTTCACCAGGATGTCAATCTGCCCAACCTCCTCGTGTATCTTGTTGACCAGAGCCTTCACGCCGTCCTCGTTGGTGACGTCGCAGACGTAGCCCTTGACGTTGGTGATGCCTGCCTCCTTGTAGTTGGCAAGACCGCGCTGCAGCGCTTCCTCGTTGATGTCGTTGAAGACGATGGTCTTAGCGCCGGCAGCTACAAAAGCCTTGGCGATGTTGAAACCAATACCGTAACTTGCGCCTGTAATCCAGGCGTTCTTTCCTTCAAGTGAAAATAAATTTGCCATAATCTTTGTTTGTTTTAGAAATTGTTTATTTAAGATCGGTAATCTTTGAAAAGTCTTGGTCGCCGTAGTCTAAGTTCTCGCCTGCCATACCCCAGATGAACGTGTAGTTATGCGTGGCGGCAGCACTGTGGATGCTCCATTCGGGCGACAGCACAGCTTGCTCGTTCTGCAGCCAGAGATGACGGGTCTCCTGCGGTTCGCCCATGAAATGACAGACGGCCTGGTCCTCGGGCAGCTCGAAGTAGAAGTAAGCCTCCATCCGACGGCTGTGGACGTGGGCGGGCATGGTGTTCCAGACGGAGCCTGTGGCCAGTTCGGTCATGCCCATCTGCAGCTGACAGGTGGGCAGCACCTGGTTGACGAGCATCTTGTTGATGTCGCGCTCATTCGACATCTCCAGCGACCCCATGTGAGCCACGACAGCGTCCTGCTTCGTCACTTTGCGGCAGGGATAGGCGGCATGAGCGGTGGCTGAGTTGAAGTAGAACTTGGCGGGCTGCGCGCCGTCGGCACTGGCGAAGGCTACCTGACGGTCGCCGCGACCGATGTACAGTGCCTCCTTGTAGCCAAGGGTGAACAGCTCGTCGCCGACGCGGACGGTACCCGTACCGCCGACATTATAGATGCCAACCTCGCGGCGCTGGGTAAACCACTGGGCTTTCAGCGGGTCGACAGCCTCTAAAGGCAGTGTCTCTGTGACAGGCATGGCACCTCCCACAATCATGCGGTCGTACATAGAGTAGACCATGTTCACCTCGTCTGCGGCAAAGAGCCGCTCTATGAGAAAGTCCTGACGGAGGCGTGCCGTGTCGTAGTGACGGGCGTCGTCGGGATTGGTGGCGTAACGTATCGCGTAGTTTGTTTTCATCGGTTTTGTCTGTTTGACTGCAAAGTTACTAATTATAATACGGATGGCAAAATCTGAAGACTTAAAAAAAATAAAAGCACCCAAACAAGGTGCTTTTATGGTTGGACGACTCGGATTCGAACCGGGAATGACAGAACCAAAACCTGTAGTGTTACCATTACACCATCGTCCAATTGCGGCTGCAAAGGTAGGAAAAATTTGGCAATCTGCCAAATTTTTCCTTATTTATCTTATTTCACGATGAGCAAGTAGTAGTTTTTCTTACCCTTTTGGGCCAATAAGTACTTGCCGTCGATGAGATCGTCAGCGGTGACGGCACGCTGCGCGTCGGTCAGCTTCTCCTTGTTGAGCGACACACCGCCGCCCTGAACCATCTTGCGCATCTCGCCTTTCGAGGGGAAGACGGGGGCTGCCGTGGTGAAGAGTTCGATGGCCGGCTGACCCAGCTGGTCGCGGCTAATCTCGTGGTGTTCGACACCGTCGAACACATCAAGGAAGGTCTGCTCGTCGAGACGCTCCAGAGCCTCCTTGGTAGCCTTGCCGAACAGGATGTTCGAGGCTTCGATGGCGGTGTCGAGGTCGGCCTGCGAGTGTACCATGACCGTCACCTCCTCAGCCAGACGGCGCTGCAGGACGCGGCGACCGGGGTCCTGCTTGTGCTCTTCGATGAGACCGTCGATGACGTCCTTCTCTAATGAGGTGAAAATCTTGATGTAGCGCTCGGCATCCTCGTCGCTGACGTTCAGCCAGAACTGGTAGAACTTGTACGGCGTGGTGCGCTTCGGGTCGAGCCAGATGTTGCCGCTCTCGGTCTTGCCGAACTTCTTGCCGTCGCTCTTCGTGATGAGCGGACAGGTGAGGGCGAAGGTCTCAACGTCGTTGCCTAAGGTGCGGCGGATAAGTTCCGTGCCGGTGGTCATGTTGCCCCACTGGTCGTTGCCGCCTAACTGCAGCTTCACGCCCTTGTGCTGGTAGAGGTAGAGGAAGTCGTAGCCCTGCAGCAGCTGGTAGGTGAACTCGGTGAACGACAGACCGTCGCGGGCGGTACCGTTGAGGCGCTGCTGAACGCTCTCCTTGGCCATCATGTAGTTCACGGTGATATGCTTGCCAACCTCGCGGGCGAAGTCGAGGAACGTGAAATTCTTCATCCAGTCGTAGTTGTTCACCATCTCGGCGGCGTTGGGGCCTTCGGCCTCGAAGTCGAGGAACTTAGCCACCTGAGCCTTGATACACTCCTGGTTGTGGCGCAGGGTCTCGTCGTTCAGCAGGTTGCGCTCCTGAGACTTGCCGCTGGGGTCGCCAATCATGCCTGTGGCACCGCCGACGAGGATGATGGGCTTGTGGCCGCAGCGCTGCAGGTGGCGCAGCATCATGATACCACAGAGGTGGCCGATATGTAGCGAGTCGGCCGTCGGGTCGGTACCCAGGTAGGCCGTTACCATCTCCTTCTGAAGGAGTTCTTCCGTTCCTGGCATCATCTGTGCCAGCATTCCGCGCCAGCGGAGTTCTTCGACAAAGTTCTTTCTCATTGTTGTATATTGTTTTTTATTGATGTTTATGGCACTGGGTCGTAGCCGGAACCGCCCCAAGGGTTGCAACGTAATATCCGCCAAATGGCGAGGCCGAGGCCTTTGATGGGACCATGCTTGAGGATGGCCTGTCGGGCATATTCAGAGCAGGTGGGCGTAAAGCGGCACGAAGGTCCGAGCAGGGGTGATAGGTATAACTGGTAGAAACGGATGGGTAATACCAGTAACCACGACAGGAAACGGACGACAGTGCTCATATCTTTTCACCGATACGTGTGAGTAGCTTCTTGATGCGCTCGTTCACGATGTCAGACGGCGACAGTTCGTCGGAAACCCATATAAAACCTATCAGCAGACTCTCTTCTGACGGGATGGCGTCGCAGAGGGGCTGTTTATGCCGGCGGTAGGCTTCCCGTATCTGCCGTTTCACGCGGTTGCGGTCGACAGCGTGCTTGAAGTGCTTCTTGGGAACGCTGATGAGCACCTGAACCGGAACACCGGTCGGCAGGCGGTCGGTCTTGCGGAAGACGGCTCTCAGCGGGTAGGCGGCCGCCCGTTGGCTGCCGTTGCCGAAGAGCTGATCTATCAGTCGAGTGCTGCAGATATGCTCCCTTTTAGGAAACCTTCCGCTCTCCACCGCTCTTAGTCCATTACTTCAAAGAGGTAGTGCTGCAGAGCGCCCGTCATCGACGGGTATTTCTCGGTGGGCGCTTCGATGTCGAGGCGCAGACCGGCATCCTTGGCGGCCTTGGCGGTGGCAGGACCGAAAGTGCCAATGACTATCTCGCCCTGCTCGAAGTCGGGGAAGTTCTTGGTCAGCGACTCTATACCCGAAGGGCTGAAGAACAGCAGCATATCGTAGTCGAAATTCTTGACCTCCTCCTCCGTGAAATCGTTGCTTACCGTGCGGTACATCACCACTTCCTTGTGGTGCAGCTTCTTGGAGTCGAGCAGGACGGTGATGGCGTCGTTGTGGACGTCGCTCATGGGAACCAGATATTTCTCTGTCTTGTGCTTCACCATCGTGGGGATGAGGTCGTCGACACGTCCGGTCGTGCCGAAGAACACCTTACGCTTGCGGTACTGCACATACTTTTGGATGTAGAGCGCGATGGTCTCCGTGACGCAGAAGTACTTCATATCCTCGGGGATGGTGACACGCAGCTCCTTAGCCAGCGTGAAGAAATGGTCGATAGCGTGACGTGAGGTGAAAACGATGGCTGAATAGTCTAAGATGCTGACTTTCTGAGCGCGGAACTCCTTGGCCGACATGCTCTCCACCTTAATAAATGGACGGAACACCAGTTCCACATCGAATTTGCTCGCAATTTCGTAATATGGTGATTTCTCACTTGCAGGTTTTGGCTGCGACACCAGAATCTTCTTTATCATCTCAGTTATGTCCTAAAATATTACTTTTAATTCGTTGGTTATCTGCACGAGCACGCCCCAAAGGACAAGCATCGGTACGATTTCGAGGGCACAAAGGTACAAAATAATTTGCAGAAAAATAATTTTTTGTCTGAAAAAGATACTCCAGCACTTGTAAAATGTCAGAATTTTCGCTAAAATGACGATAAAGATGAAGTAAAAAACCACATTTTGTATGGATGGGGTGAAGTAGACTTCCAACAATACGGCCGGAAACAGGGCGATGCCTTCCAAGGCCGTTATAAAGGACAGCGTCCACGTCCAGTGTCCTCTTTTTTTACTACCGAAGAATATGGTATTAACAAGATAGTAGATAAAAGTCTTTCCTAAGAAGTAGATGAGGAAGACGGTGGAGAAAATACCGATGAGGACGTAAGGGGTGTCTATCAACAGGTCGACGGTGACGTAATTGATGGTATAGAAATAGTAGATGATACCCATCGTCAGGCAGGTTTGCAAACCGAGGAGATAGAGGAACCTGCTGGTGGTGAGTGTGATTGTGCTTTCCTTCCTCAGCGGGTAGAAGAAAGCCTTCAGCTGGTGGGTAATCAACTGGCGGGAATAAGAGAACACGAGGACGGCCATGATAAAACAGAAGAGCAGCATACTGGTGATGGCGTCGTCGTTGCGGACGGTGTAGGCTACGGGGTCGCCGGCAACACCATACCGGCCGGCCGTCAGTTCGGGATGCAGCAGCGTGTCCTTGGCAAAGAATGTCTCACGATAGTATTGCGGCAGATTGACGTCCTTGGGGCTGCGGCCAATGCCGTGGCCGGGCAGGTGCAGCGTGTCGGGCTGCTCGCTATAGCGCACCTCGCTGGGCTTGAACCACGCCTGGATAGCGGAGTCCTGCTGGGCGGGCGTGGCATCCTTAGGCAACTGCCGCAGCACCTGGTAGGGGGTCTTCGGACGTGTTGGTCTGTGAACAGTTGTGTCGGCTATGATGGCCGACACAACTGGTTCGCTTACTATGGAGTCTTGCGGATGCATGTTTTACTTTAAGCCGAAAGCCTCCTTGATGTCGTCAACACGGTCGAGCTTCTCCCAGGTGAACAGCTCGACGTCTATCTCGCGTGTCTCGTGATAGTGGCTGGTAAACACCTTCTTCACCACCTCTGGCTTGCGACCCATGTGGCCGTAGGCGGCAGTCTCAAGATACATGGGCTGGCGGAGCTTCAGCGCGCGCTCGATGGCTTTCGGACGGAGGTCGAAGAGCGCTTCAACCTTCTTGGCAATCTCGCTGTCGCTCATGTTGACACGCGAACGACCGTAGGTGTTCACGTAGATGTTCATGGGCTTGGCCACACCGATGGCGTAGGCTACCTGCACCAGCATCTCGTCGGCCACGCCGGCAGCCACCATGTTCTTGGCGATGTGGCGGGCAGCGTAGGCGGCCGAACGGTCTACCTTCGACGAGTCCTTGCCCGAGAAGGCACCGCCGCCGTGGGCACCCTTGCCGCCGTAGGTGTCGACGATGATCTTACGGCCGGTCAGTCCGGTGTCGCCGTGAGGACCGCCGATGACGAACTTACCCGTCGGGTTGACGTAGTACTTGATGTCGAGGCCGAAGAGGTCGAGAACCTTCTGCGAGTGTATCTGCTGCTTCACGCGCGGGATGAGGATGTTGATGACGTCGTCCTTGATCTTGGCCAGCATCGTGTCGTCGTCGGCAAACTCGTCGTGCTGTGTAGAGACGACGATGGTGTCAATGCGCTCGGGGATGCCCTCGTCGCTATACTGGATGGTGACCTGACTCTTAGAGTCGGGTCGCAGGTAGGTCATCTCCTTGCCTTCCTTGCGGATGGCGGCCAGCGTGCGGACAATGAGGTGGGCTAAGTCCAGGGAGACGGGCATGTACGACTCCGTCTCATTGGTGGCATAGCCGAACATCATGCCCTGGTCGCCGGCGCCCTGCTCCTCCTCGTCGGCGCGGTCGACACCCCGGTTGATGTCCTGGCTCTGCTCGTGGATGGCACTGAGGATGCCGCAGGAGTTGCCGTCGAACTGGTACTCTGCTTTGGTGTAACCTATCTTGTTAATCGTGTTGCGGGCCACCGTCTGCAGGTCGATGTAGGCCGAACTGGAGACCTCGCCCATCAGCACGACCTGGCCTGTGGTGACAAACGATTCGCAAGCCACGCGCGCCTGCGGGTCGTAGGCAAGGAACTGGTCGAGGATGGCGTCACTTATCTGGTCGGCAACCTTGTCGGGATGCCCTTCTGATACGGACTCTGATGAAAAGAAATAACTCATAGTTATTTGACAATTTATAATTTATAATTTACAATTTCACTCTGCGGGCAGCATCACAATCTCTGCCTCGTTGCCGGCCTTCAGCACCTCCTTGACAAAGTCGCACAGACGCTCGGGGGTAATGGCCTGGACGGTCTTCTCGTAGTCGGTATGGAAGTCGAGATTCCACTTGCGCCAGTTGTTGATACATCCCTGCCAGTAGCCGTTGGTCTTCAACCGGTCGCCGTGGGCTTTGATCATATATTCCTTCACCTTCGTCACCATGTCGGCATCGCACTTGCCGGCAGCCATGTCCTGTACGGCGCGGCGCAGGATGAAGATGGCGGTGTCGGCCTTCTCGGGCTTCATCGGGCAGTAGCCCAGGATGTTCGCCTCGTCGCCAAAGTCGTTGCGGCTGATGCTGGCCTGACCGGCGGCGGTGTAGGCGGCACTGGCCTCCTCGCGGATCTCCTTCAGATAGACCATCTGCAGCACCTGGCCTACAGCCTGTGCACGGATGACGTTCTCCAGCGTGTAGGGCACCTTCTTCGAGTACCAGTGCAGCACGGCAATGGCCTTCGGCGTCTCAGCCTTGTGCTTGAAGTTGTTTACCACCTTACCCTTGTAGTCGCTCGACACGTCCTTGCCCTTCACGATCTTCTTCTGGACGGGCAGCGAACCCAGGTACTGCTCAATCAGCGGACGGATGGTGGCGTCGTTGTAGTTGCCGATGATGGTAAAGGTGAAGGCGGCGGCGTTGGCCGTACACTCCTTGGCCATCGCGAGGATGCGGTCGTAGTCTACCTTGGCAAGGTCGGCCACGTCGAGAGACTTGTAGCGGGGGTTATGATTGGTCATCGTCAGACTCAGCGAGTCAGAGAAGACGGCCTCGGGTTGCAGCAGGCGGTTCTTCAGCTGCAGTTCGGTGGTCTTCATCAGCTGGTCGAACGACTGCTGGTCTTTCTTGACGTTGCCGGTCATGTAGAGGTACACCAGCTGCAGCATGGTCTCCACGTCGGTGGGTGTCGACGAACCGCTGATTTCGGCGCGGTATGTGCCTAACTGCAGCGTAGCTCCGGCAATCTTGCCGGCCAGGGCCTTGCCCAGTTCCGTATGCGAGAAGTTGCCCAGACCGCTGGCTTCCACCACGTCGTCGAACATCTTGATGTTGACGAAGTCCTTCTCGCCGTAGAGTGCCGAACCGCCCCAGCCTTCGCCGCTGAGAATCACCTGGTCTTTCTTCAGGTCGGTATGCTTCAGCACGACTTTCACGCCGTTCGACAGTGTCAGCTCCGAGTAGCCGTTCTTGGTGCCGTCGGTGGTCTCGGTGACGAACTTGTCGGTCTTCACCTCCTTCACAATCTTGCCGGGCTTGGGCAGCGTCGTCATCAGGGGCTCGTCTTTCACGTTGTCAACCCATGCCGTCAGCTGGCCGCCTTTGGCGTCCTTGATAGCGGCTAAGAGTTCGTCCTCTTTGGGATAGGTGGCGCCTTCCTTCTCCTGGTTGAAGCTGACGAGCACGAAGTTGGAGTCGTTCTTCGGCACGAGCTGCTTCATCACCTGATTGATAGCATCAAGGGGTATGGCGGGCACCAGCTGCTTCATCATCTGATAGTAGTCGTCAATGGAGGGGATGGGCTCGTTGGCAAGGAAATGGTTCACGTACTGGTTGACGAACTGCGAGTTGTAACGCTTGTCCTTGTTCGAGTACTGCTTGTCAAGCGAACTCAGCGTGTTGGCCTTCGAACGACCGTACTCCGAGGCGGTGAAACCGAACTCAGCAGCACGGAGAAGCTCCGTATAGGCGGCTTTCACGGCTTCGTTCATCATACCGTCCTTAGGCACGACGCCCAGTCCAAGTGCATCCTTGGTCCGCGACAGCAGGTAAGTGCCGTCGCTGACGCTGGCCTCCAGGAACGGGCAGTCAGCCTGCTGCACAATCTCGCCGAAACGGCTGTTCAGCATGCCAGTGGCTACGTTCTTCATATAGTTTGCCACGAGATACTCCAGCGACCCTTTCAAGGAGTCGGGAACGGCGTCGTGCTTCACCAGGACTTGCACGAAGTTGATGCGCTGCTCCTTGTCCTTGTCGATGACGACGATAGGCTCGGCATTGTCGGGCACCTCCACGCGCTCCAGCTTGGCAGCGTCGGCTCCCGGCTTGGCAATCTGCGAGAACATCGTCTTGATCTTCTGCTCCACCTTGTCAACGTCAACGTCGCCGACGACGATGATGCCCTGGTTGTCGGGACGGTACCACTTCTCGTAGTAAGCCTGCAGGAACGGGCGCTCAAAGTTGTCGATAATCTCCATCAGACCGATAGGCATACGGTAGCCGTACTTCGAACCGGGATAGAGCTTCGGCAGGTCGCGCTCCAGCATACGCTGCTGTGCGCTGCTCCTCAGTCGCCACTCCTCGTGGATGACGCCGCGCTCCTTCTCAATCTCTTCCTGTTCCAGGAGCAGACCGTCGGCCCAGTCCCACAGGATCATGAGGCAGGAGTCGACGACGGTCTCACGGGTCGTGGGCACATTACTTATATTATACACCGTCTGGTCTATCGACGTGTAGGCGTTCAGGTCGGTACCGAACTTCACGCCAATCGACTCACACCAGCGCAGCAGTTCGTTGCCCTTGAAGTGCTTCGACCCGTTAAAGGCCATGTGCTCCAGGAAGTGTGCCAGTCCGCGCTGGTTGTCGTCCTCCTGAATGGAGCCCACCTTCTGGGCAATATAAAACTCGGCACGGTTCTCCGGCCAGTTGTTGTGACGGATGTAGTAGGTCAGTCCGTTGTCCAGCTTGCCGATGCGCACATCAGGGTCTACTGGAATCGACGGCATCTGTGCTGTTGCCGTCACAATCCCGGCCATCAGCAGTGCCAGGACAAAGAGTAAATGCTTCATGTAGGTCATTTTTATTTATTTGGTTTTCAGCCTGCAAAGGTACAAAGAATTGTCTGAACAGACAAATCTTCACTCTATTTTTTATGCATCTTTCGGAATTACGGCTTTCCTCTTTTGTTAAAGAATGATAAAAAATGCCGCCAAGATACGGCTCTTTCATGAAAATGTTATATTTTTGTTTGCCATATAGAAACGCTTATTCCTATTTATTTTTAACTTATGCAATCAAAATCGATGAAAAAACTGGCCATGTCGATGGCTATGGTTGCTGTCAGTATAACGGCAGCAGCACAGGGACCGAACATCTACTTCGGCCTTGGAACGGGTTTCCATTCCAACAAGATGAAGTACTCTGACCTCAACGAGACGCGGTTCCCCACCAACGAGAACCTGAACAGTGGCGTGCTGTCGTTGTTTGCCGAGATTGACTTCCTGCCCAACCACATGCTGGCTGTTCGTCCGCAATTCTCCTATCTGCGCCGTGGCGGTACGCTCAAGGACATTGAGAAATATGAATGGGGCGCCAACGTCAAGGACCGCTACTACAAGCTCAACTCCGGCTTCCTCGACTTCCGCATGCCCGTCCTGTTCCAGATTGGCAGCGACGACTTCCCCGTCCGTCCCTATGTAGGCGTCGCTCCCATCGTGGGCTTCTCCACCGGTGGCGACATCGATATGATGGTATGGGGCAAGAACATGGCGGCAGCTGGCTACCATCTAGAGCTTAACAAGAACAACATGGCCTCTACCTATTTAGCCGTGGCACCGATGGTCGGCATCAAGTTCAACATCCCCGTGCGTGGTCTGGCTAACGCCTGCTTCCTCGCACTGGAGGCCAGCTACGAGATTGGTCTCACCGACACCTACGGCAAGGAGAAGGACGGCGGCGTCTGGGATGTCGTCACCGACAACCGCAACTCCTACCCGCTGGCCGGCACACGTAAGTTCCAGGGCTTCGAGCTGAACGCCCTCGTCGGCATACCCCTTCATATCGCCGAGAAGAAGGCGGAGCCGAGACCAGTAGAGCCCACGCCCGTCGTCGTCCGTCCGCGTCCCGTGGCAAAGAAGTTCAAGTCATGCTACACCCTTGAGGAGATCGACGAGATGATCAACCGCCGCGAGAGCGTCATCGGCAAGACCATCTGTGCCGTCGACGTCATCAACTTCGACTTCAACAAGGCCACCATCAAGCGTGAGTCCTATCCTTACCTGCAGCGTCTGGCAAAGACCCTCACCCGCACCAATGCGAAGGTCGAGGTGAAAGGCCATACCGACAATGTGGGTAGCGACGACTACAACATGGATCTCTCGCGCAAGCGCGCCAAGGCCGTCCACGACTATCTGGTACGTCTGGGTGTCAACCCCAACAACCTGTCGTACAGCTACTATGGCTTCCGTCAGCCGCTCACCGACAACGACACCGAGGAGGGCCGCACCATGAACCGTCGTGTGGAATTTGAGTTCAAGAAGTAATAATAATCATATCAATTGAGTAACTATGAGAAAGACTATTTTTAACAGCCTCATGCTGGCAGGCTTGATGCTGGCGCCGATGGCCATGACCTCTTGTCTGAACAGCGATGACGAGACGATCATACTGGAAGTCGTTAATACGGGTATACCTGATGACTCTCAGGCTACCCCAAACCCGACGGTGCCTTATCCTAATGCCGTCGTTCCCAACATCCAGACAACACTGGACAATTCTGGCGGAGTGCCCGTTATCCGTATTGATATGACTGGTATTAGCGACGAAAACTATAATTGGTTGCGCCTTTACGGTACTGGTTCTCCTGATCAGAATGTTTGGGTGGAAGTTGATGGCAAGGCAAAAGGAATTCTTGTTATCAACAATGAAGACGACGGCTCGCACGCCATCAAGACCGATGTTATCTTTACGGTCGATAATTCCGGCAGTATGTCCGAAGAGGCCAATGCTATTGCGCGTGATATTAAGGAGTGGGCTACTCAGTTGGCTAACTCTGGACTTGACGTACGCTTTGGCATCGTTGGTTATGGCGGCTATATTGATGGTGCTATTGACATGACAACTGTTTCCGAACTCAGCAACTACCTTGACGCTGCTTCGGGTACAAGCCGTACGAAGCAGTTTGGTGGCTCTAACGCTTCAACGCTGAAAAACTATGCCAACGCTTTCCCGCGTACCAGTAGCTCCGTTGATGGTGCCGAGTGTGGAGCGATGGCTATTGAGTTTGCCGACCGTTATTTCTCTTTCCGTCCGGGTGCCAACCGTATTTACGTAAATTTCACTGATGAGCCGAACCAGCCGAATCACAATGAAGATTATTCTGTGGAGTTTTTCAAGGAACAGAGCAACTGGCCAGCTGCGAAGGGAACTGTCCATACAGTGTTCAGCGCTTCACAGTTCACCTACAATAATATTCTGACTAAGGAGCAACCTTGGCTCATTTCAGATTACACTGGCGGTACGACCATCTTTACAAGTTCAAGCTTCACTGGTGTCACTTTGAGCAGTCTCCCTGTCACAGGTGCTATGCAGCACTCTTATATCATTCGCTTTGCTAACGTAGCGGAGCTGCTCGATGGCAGGGCTCACCTCGTTCACATTACGGTGGTGTCGAGAGATGGTAACGTTCGTGCTGATAAGACGTTCACGGCAGTATTTGGAACTTCCAATTAGTCACTTCCCGACATGGTTTTATAAAACAGGAAAGCCGCCCGTCACTGGGCGGCTTTCTTGATGTTCCTCGGATGGTGCTCCAGGATCTCCTGGCGCAGCGTCTTGGTGTCAATGTGCGTGTAGATTTCCGTCGTCCCTATCGACTCATGCCCCAACATCGCCTGGATGGAGCGCAGGTCGGCACCGCCCTCCAAGAGCGCGGTGGCAAAAGAGTGACGCAGCGTGTGGGGCGAAATGGTCTTCAGAATGCCCGCAGCCTTCGCCTGCTGCTTAATCATGATGAGTATCATCGTACGCGTCAGGTGGGCGCCGCGACGGTTCAAGAAGACGTAGTCCTCCTCGCCTGCCTTGATGGTCATCTGCTGGCGGTCGTCAAACCACCACCCCAGCTCCTTTATCACGCGTGGCGAGACAGGTATCAACCGCTCCTTCGACCCTTTGCCGTTGACGCGGACGAAACCGTCGTCGAGGTAGAGGTTCGACAACTTCAAGTTCGTCAGCTCACTCACACGAAGTCCACAAGAGAACAGCGTCTCAATGATGGCACGGTTGCGGTGACCCTCCCATTTCGACAGGTCTATCGACTCTTCCAGGGCGTCCACCTCGGCGGTGGTCAGCACCTCGGGAAGATGCTCGCCCAGGGTCGGCGACTCCAACAGTTCCGTAGGGTCGTCGTCGCGGTAACCGTCAATCGCCAAGAAATTATAGAACGACCGTACGCCGCTCAGGATGCGGCATTGCGAACGCGGTCCGATGCCGATGTCGTGAAGTCCGGCGGCAAACGCCTGCAGGTCTTCCAACTGTACGTCAACGACGTGCTTCCCCGTCTGCTTCAGGTAAACCAGCAGCTTCTCCAGGTCGCGCTGGTAGGCCTCCAACGTGTTGGCCGACAGTCCCCGCTCCAGTTTCAGGTATCTCACGTACCGCCTCACTATCGTTTCTTGCTGCTCCATCATGCGTAGGAATTAAAGCAGCAAAAGTAAGCGAATTGTCATAATTCTCCAAAAATCATCCCGCTATTTAGGATAATTTATGTTTTTTAGCGAAAAAATCCTAGCACCCTAGGACAGACCCCATGTGAGGAAGCCGTCACGAGCGGCCGTGACGTTTTTACGAGAGGCCGGTATTTTTTCACGAGAGGCCGTGAAATTTTCACGAGCGGCCGTGACGTTTTTCGGTGGGCGTTTTGACGGATCATTCCCATCAGCCACGTCAAAATTCGTTTTATGATTTGTCT
>ONDA01000020.1 GCA_900316475.1 uncultured Prevotellaceae bacterium | reverse complement strand
CGGCGATGCAGTGAACACTTTGGAGGCAGGTACGCCTTATATCATTAAGTGGGACGGTGATGGTACCTCGAACATCGAGAATCCCGTGTTCGAGGGCGTGACCATCGATGGCACCGACCGCAGCTACGACAACCACGCCAGTGGCGATAGCCGTGTGCGCTTCGCAGGCACTTATAAGAGCACAGCGTTTACCAGCGAAGACAAGAGCATATTGTTCATGGGCGGCGAGAACACGCTGTACTATCCCTTGAAGGATGCTACCATCGGTGCCCAGCGCGCCTACTTCAAGATTGGCGGCGACGGCGCAGCCCTGGCCCGCCGCCTCACCGCGTTCAACATCGACTTCGGCGACGACGAGGCCACGGGAATTATTTCGACCACGAATTACACGAATGACACGAATTCTGATGCGTGGTTCACCCTCGACGGCCGCAAGCTCAGCGGCAAGCCCAGCGTGAAGGGCGTTTATGTGAATAACGGACGTAAAGTAATAATCAAATAAAAAACAAGCAGAACAATGAAAAAGAATTATTGTAAACCCACGATGAACGTGGTCAAGAGGAGATGTCAATTCGTCTAAATATGTTAAAAAGAAAGCACATTCTGCATAAGTAAAGGGACCTGTCCGCTTGGGCAGGTCTTTTTTTTAGTCTTCGGAAGAAAGCTTCCGACGCTTATTGACTAAAAACGTCGCATAATATGCGATTATTTGCAGATCTGTTTGGCTATTCGACATTAATTTCGTATCTTTGTCGCAGAATTTGCGACGTTAGTCGCTGTTTTAGACTTGACACAATTCTTTACTGAAGTAAATATCACAGAAGAGAATGGCATTCCATATCTCAATGCCTTGTTCAAAGGAAAGAAAACAATACGCGAAAGAATTCTAAATCTTGACGCAGAACGCTACCATAAAGGTGATTTGCCATTAGCTAATCTGCTAAGTAAATACTGTTCGTATATAGTTACAAACAATTAAAAAATAATGAAACAGATAATGAAGAATTTAATGCAATGGGTGCTGGCCGCCACCCTCATCTGCGGCACAAGCGTATTCACCTCGTGTTCGTCGGACAACGACGACAACCCTGTTCCTGAACCAGGGGCGAACAGCATCTGGACCACTACACACTGAGCGTCTGCCTGACCAACAACACATTCTACACGGCAAATGCCGCTGAATTGCCTCTTGTTGAGTATTTTGCCCCCAATCATCTGTGCAATTTCGACCAAGGCTACGAGCAGACCACCTTCCACAAACTGACTAGATGGGGCAACTGGCTGCGCACCAACCAGCAATTGGTTTGGGGCA
Organism: uncultured Prevotellaceae bacterium; assembly: GCA_900316475.1. Lineage (GTDB taxonomy): Bacteria > Bacteroidota > Bacteroidia > Bacteroidales > Bacteroidaceae > Prevotella. Next base: position 104,022 of record ONDA01000020.1, on the reverse strand, counting down.
ATCCCACAAGCAACGGCGGTGGTCCGCTCAAGTGAATGTAACATAAGTACTAAAACCAATAAGCTACCGTCGGTGAGTAGGGCCTAACGCCAACGATACTAGCGTGATTGTTTTTTCCGAATTTGGTAAAATCCCCCGAAAATTGTGTTAATGCAGTTTCGGGGGATTTTCGTACCTTTGCACTCGTAAACTCGTGCGAAGATGCATTCCCGAATCAATTGATGGATTTGACACATTTGCTTGAAAAAATGCGTTAAAATATATAATTTTCGTTTGAAAAAGTGCGTTGAGATAATGGTTATTCGCTTGAAAAAGTGTATCTTTGCAGCACAAAATCGTTTTAAAATATGCTGAAAAGGAGGCGCAGGGAAAAAGTCCGTGGATGGCTTAATGGCATTGATATCTCACGGGTGACATCTCACGGGTGAGCCGTAAGAGTTATCACGCGTACGCGCGCGTAGGTTAGTGAAAACGTCACGGCCTCTCGTGAAAATTTCACGGCCTTACAGAAAAACGTCACGGCCTTACCTGAAAATTTCCGACCTGTGCGGTTGAAATTGGTTAATTCATTAGGAATTAAATATTGATTTCTTTCAAGGCGATTTAAATCCCAATTATCTTGTATCAATTGTGTCTGTTGAGCTGTTCTTGCGGGACGTACGGCTGCGGGGCTCGTCGCAGATGTCCGTTACGGGGTGGTTTGTTTTACTGCACTGAATTTTTATTCCGATGACGAACGGAATCTGCTGCCACCGCCTGCTGTCCGCTGAACGGTAGGCCATGTTCGTCTCGGTGGCCGTCAGGCGCAGCGCGTTCTTGTAGCTTGAGCGGTACACGCCACGGCCGGGATGGAACTCCTGCGCTGCCTTACTGAGGCACAGCACGCCCTTCTCGTCGCGCACCCTACGGAACAGCTTGTCGGGGTACTTGAGGAACGAGCGCACGTCACTCTTTTATTCTTCCTTTATCTATTGCTTGATTATCGCTGGTTTGTCACTTTTGACAACTATTTGCGCAAAAAAAAGAACAAATAATTTATTAAAATCGACGGAAATTGAAAGTTTTTTGCTTTTATTTGACTTTTTTTGCTACCTTTGCAACGATTTTCCGCATTCTCTGTTGGATGACTGTCGTTTAAAGCGACTATTTGAAAACAAAACAGCTCACGCCGTGCTGAGAGAGGCGAAGTCTTCGGACGGAGTCGAACGAGGCGGGCTGCATCGGAAAAGCCGCAAGGCGATTCCGCCAGAGGTGGGAAGCGGGGAATGACATAGAAAGGCGTTTACGACGCTTTGTTTAAGACGTGTCGAAATCTTGCAACCAATCGATTGCTGTCTTGAACTTAGCAACGGTAGACGTCCTCGGGATGTGTTTATACGCATCCCCTTTGCCAATATGGAGCACGAATGGCGTCCGTAGGGCTTTGGGGTACTATATTCATATCGGCGTGGGCTCTAACGTTGTCTGTTCAACAGCAATAGGCAATGCAAGAGCCTCGACACGTGGAACGGACAACAGCGATTCCACGCTTTTTTTGTGTCAGGCATCGAGCCAACAAAAAAGGTCCGATATGAGCACATTGTCTAATGTGGAAACTGGACGAGGCCAGGCAAATCCTCCGAGTGTCAGGGTTCTTCGAAGTATCGAAGCGACCGAAGGTCGATTAGCCCCTGATACCATCCCCGAAGCCAAAAGCTCACAAACAGGGGTGTCGGTAAGATATGTGCCTACACCAGGCAAAAGTTGGTATGTGTTCCGTGCCTCTTACGGAAGAGAAGACTGGGCATCAGACTATATTGTAGAAGATGGCACGTTTGTATATATCGCCAAGCGCTATGTTCGCAAGACGGTAAACGGTAAACAAAAGAAGGTTCTGGAGACGTTGATCCCGAACCTTCTTTTCGTCTATACCACCGAGGACAAGGCTGAGGAGTATGTTAAGAACACACCAGCCCTGTCCTTTCTTACTTATTATTATAATCATTTTGAGTTGGACGAGAACCAGAAGAATCCTCCATTGACCGTTTCCCACAAGGAGATGGAGAACTTCATCATTGCCACATGCAATAGCAGTGAGCACCTGAAATTCGTAGACGAATCGCAGTGCCATTTCAAGGACGGCGAGACGGTCGAGGTCATCGACGGTATGTTCAAGGGAGTCGAGGGGAGGGTGGCTCGTGTGTCGGGCCAGCAGCGGGTGGTTATCTCTTTGACTGATGTCGGACTTGTCTCGACAGCCTATATACCAACAGCTTTTCTGAGAGTAAAATGAAGGGAATTAATAATCACAACCAGACCAATCGCCTCATCAAGTGGACAGTCATTGCGCTTGACTTTGTGGCACTGTGGCTGCTACTGCCTGTAGTGGCAGACTTTATTCCCGACGCTGAGGAATGGACTGACGACAAGCATCGCCTGTTCTGGGGAATATGCACCATGAGCATGGTACTGGCTGAGTATTGGTTCTACTCTACCATCCATCAGCGGATGGTGGGGGCTGGCGACATCCTGCGGCGCGGCACCCTATTAGTGGCAACACAGGTTGTGGTGTCATACCTGCTGCTGCGTTCCGTCGGGTTCATGTATCGCATAGGATGGCAGTTGCTCTTCATGGGGCTGACTCTCTGGACTGTCATCATACTGCTGCGTTTCGTTGAACGCGAGGCGCTGAAGCGACTCCGCAGACAGGGCTTCAACACGCGTACAGTCACTTTCGTCGGGTCTGACGAAGAGCTGCAACGACTGCACCAGCGTATTCTCAGCATCCCATCCTACGGCTATAAGTTGCGTAGCAGTTATGCCTCCACCGCCGAATTTCTCGCGCTGCTGGGTCACCCCGAGGACCTGCGCCTGGGCGATGAGGTCTATCTGTGTGCCCCGCGACGAGAGCGCCAGCTCATAGAGCGGACAGCAAGTCTGTGCCGGCACCGGATGATAAAATTCTACTATGTGACTACGGCAGAAGAAAAACTCAACATGCAACCTGTGCAGATGGACGACCTGGAAGTGATGGGCACCTACTCCAGTCCGTTGGAGGACCCGCTGAACAGACTGTTTAAGCGTCTGGCCGACATCCTGCTGTCTGCCATTTTCCTGGCACCCACAGTCTTGTTGCTGCCATTCATCGCCATCATCATCAAGCGTCAGAGCCCTGGTCCCATCTTCTTCCGCCAGCGGCGCACGGGGCTCGACGGGCGCGAGTTCTGGTGTTGGAAGTTCCGTTCTATGCACGTGAATAGCACCGCCGACAGCCAGCAGGCAACCAAGGACGACCCGCGCAAGTTCCCCTTCGGCAACTTCATACGCAAGACCAGCATTGACGAGCTGCCCCAGTTCTGGAACGTGTTGCGCGGCGACATGAGCATCGTGGGGCCCCGCCCCCACATGCTGACCCACACGGAACAATACGACCGACTGATAGACAAGTACATGGTGCGCCATTTCGTCAAGCCCGGCATCACAGGCTGGGCGCAGGTGACAGGCTTCCGTGGCGAGACCCGTGAGTTGTGGCAGATGGAAGGGCGCGTGGAGCGCGACATCTGGTATATCCAACATTGGAGTCTGTGGCTCGACCTGCGCATCATCTGGATGACGGTAAAACTAATGTTTAAGAGAGACCAGCAAGCTTGTTGATATAAACGTCAAAGAGAGAAGATTGAAAAAATAATATTATAGTAACATGAAACAACCCATTGAAATGCGCAATCTCTACGAGCATGAGACTGACGCTTACAATCTGAAGGACTTCAAGCCCAAGATTGTCGATGCCGACTACCTGAAACAACTCGGTGTCACCATTGAACCCTCTGAGGAAACCCTGCAAGGACTCATCCGAGGGTCGAAACTGTTTATGAAACGCTTAGAAGAACACACCGTCATTCCCAAGTCGGTGCTTTACTTAGAGGACTGCGACCCCGACACCGTGGAGACAGAAATACACAACTACACCGGCCGCTGTCCGACGCTGACCTTCGAGGTGAACCCCATCAAGGGCTGCCACGTGGGTTGTCAGTACTGCTTGGTGACCGATGGTGTACACGAGCAGAAATTAGTGGCCTACGAGAACTACCACCTCTATGTGCGCAAGCTGTTGGAAGAGATGAACGGCGCTTGCAGCGAAAGGCTACGGGTAGGCGACGGTACGTCGGGAATGAGGCCCAACGCCGTGACGAAGGAGGACATTCAGGAGCGCAGCCGCTTGCTGCAGGAGCTGGCCAAGGCCATCGAAGAGGCACCGGAGAAGAAGAAGGAGATAGAGCGACAGATTGTAGCCCTGAGCCGCGGCAAGAACTGGAACCACTACTATTACTTCACACCCAAGACCGAGGCCCTGCAGGAGCCTACGCTCTACACCGGCATTGCCCACCGCATCCTGCGTGAGTTCATTGCCCACTTCAAGCGCTATCCCAACAGCAATGCCCGCCTCTTCATTGCCTCGAAGGCTGGTACCAAGCACCTGCTGGTGGAGAACGAGGGCGAGACCATCCTCGACCTCTTCGAGCAGTTGAAGGACAAGATGCAGTTCAACACCTCGGTGAGCATCATGCCCAAAGCCTTCCGCGACTTGCTGGAGCCTTATGCCGCCCCTATAGAAGAACGCATGGCCGCCGTGAAGATGTGTCAGGAGCGCGGCATACAGGCCAACTCGGCACTGGTGCAGCCCATCTTCGTGCCCTATCTCACCGACGAGCACATCAAGGAGTTCTTCGACATGCTCCACGATGCCGGCATCGTGAACTACAAGCCTGAGTTCCTTACCGCCTGCATGGAGAACCTGGCACAGCTTGGACAATGGTTAGGCTACTTCGACAAGACGATGGAGCGCGACCTCTACATGGACTACATCAGTCCGAAGAACGCCGACCACCGCAAACAGCGCGGACGCACAGCGCCCAACCGTGCACTCTCCATTGAGAACATACAGCGACTGATGAAATATACCGACACCATCGGCATGTCAACGAGCATCTGCTTCTGGGTGCGCAACCAGTTGAAGGTGCCCACGAGCATCATTCCCATCATCAACCGCAACGGCTTCCAGTGCTTGGGCTACCAGTCGAAACTGTTTAAGAATGAAAAATGAATTGCCAGGAAGTTTGCTTTCAGCTGTTTGCTGACAAGACCGACTATTACCATCGCTGGTATCACGACCGCCCGATGCTCATTACATCGGAGCGGCGTGACGAACTGCGGCGCATGCAGGCCCTGCTCTATAAGTGTATCGTCTATATGGCGGAGCACTATCGCGAGTGGGTGCCACGGTACATGCCCTTAGACGACAAGGTGATGGAGGTGTTGGACCGTCAAAGCCGCTATCCCTTCCGGGCAGGTGCCTACCGTCCTGACTATCTCATCAGCGACGACGGACGGCTGCTGCTGGTGGAAATCACCAGCCGCTTCTTCGGTCACGGCATCTGGGCTAACTATCCATCGGTGGTCAAGACTGAGCAGTTCATGGCTGAGCATCCCGGCACATCTTGGGAGAACCGCTACGACGAACTGCTGACCTACATGCGCGACGCCATCCCCGCAAATAGTCCTGTCTATGTTCTAAAGAGCGGCGACCGGGGGAGCGAAAGTACCTTCTACACCAAGTTCTATGAGTACTACGGCCATGAGGTGACCATCTATGAGGCCGCTGAGGTGGAAGCGCATATCGACCAGTGGAGCCACGATGCCGTAGTGTTCAGCGCCCTCAACCAGCACGACCTGCTGTCTTTCAAAACGGAAACCTTACAGGCCATGATAGATGCGCGGATGCTCAACGACTTCCGCACCATCTTCCTCATGCACGACAAACGCTTCCTGAGTCTCATTTTCGTCGATGAGTTCACACAGCAGTGCCTCACAGAGGATGAAACGGTGTTCCTGCGCCAGCACACTATCCCCACCTATATATATAATAATAGGTATAAGGAGGTGTGGGAGGATACCTTGGCTCATAAGGATAAATACATTCTAAAACCATACGACCTGGGCAAGAGCGTAGGACTGTATGCCGGCGTGATGACCGATGAGGAAACATGGAGAAACAGCGTGATGCAAGCTATTGAAGCCCCCTCGGGGGCAGTAGGGGGGGCCATCCTGCAACCCTTCATCCACCAGCGCACTTATCCCTGTGTGTGGGAAGGTAATCGTTACGACGAGTATGTGTGCGGCATGATGCTGTGTATGGACGACCGTTATTTCGACAGCGGCATGCTGCGCACCAGCAGTGCTCCTGTGACCAACAAGGTGGACGACCGCAAGATGTGCGTCATCCACAGTGATGACAAGGAACTCAAACAAGACTGTTTCGTATTATGATTGAAGGGAAACGCCATATTGCCATCATGCAGCCGTACTTCTTCCCTTACATCGGCTATTGGCAGCTCATCCATGCTGCCGATGTGTTTGTGGTTGGCGACAGTGTTCACTATATCAAGCATGGCTGGATTAACCGCAACCGCATCTTAGGCGAGGGTGACCAGCCTCAGTACTTCGGCATTGAAGTGAGCCACGCCTCCTGCAACCGACTCATCTGCGAGACGAAACGCCTGGTCAGCCGCAAACAGGCAGAATACCTCTGTCGGGTGCTGAAGTTTTACTATGGTCAGGCACCACACTATAGCGAGGCGATGGAGGTCATCAAGCCTATCCTGCTGGACGAAGAGCCTGACCTGACACGCTATCTTGTCAAACAGCTAAGGATTGTAGCAGAGTACTTAGGCACCCATACGGAATTCAGGTTACTTTCTGATGTGTCAAAACATTGGGACTGCAGGGCTACTGAAGTAATTCGTCGTACTTGCAATCACTTTGGCATTACCGACTATATCAACCCTTCGGGTGCAGGCATGGACTATTACGTCAAAGATGCTTTCCGCGAGATGGGCATCAATCTCCAGTTCCTGCGGCGCAACGAGGACATCCGCTACCAGCAACGCTGTGACGAGTTCGTTCCCGACCTAAGCATCATCGACCTGATGATGTATTGTTCGCGCGATGAGATACATGACATGTTGGACCGTTATCATTTCTTATAGACAGATGGAGGAATTATTACAAAAGATGATGAGCAGCGAAAGTGTGAGGGTGACGTCCCCGCTGCTTCCGGCATTCGACGACTTTACTGAGTTGTTGCGCGACATTTGGGACAGGAAGTGGATAACCAACAATGGTGAATATCATCAGCAATTAGAGGAGGCATTGGCCGCATACCTCAAAGTTCCGTTCGTGAGTCTCTTCACCAATGGTACACTACCGCTAATAACAGCATTGCAGGCACTGAAAATCAAGGGCGAGGTGATAACTACACCCTATAGTTTCGTAGCGACAACACATGCCATCTGGTGGAACGGCTGCACGCCTGTGTTTGTGGATATTGACCTGAAAACAGGAAATATTGACCCCAGCAAGATTGAGGCTGCTATCACACCGAGAACAAGTGCTATTATGCCGGTTCACGTTTATGGTAATCCTTGTGACACGAAGGCGATACAGGACATTGCCGACCGCCACGGACTGAAAGTCATCTACGATGCAGCCCATGCGTTCGGCGTAGAGAAAGACGGGGACAGTATCCTAAAGGCCGGCGACATGAGCACACTCAGTTTTCATGCCACGAAAGTGTTTACCACTATTGAAGGAGGGGCAATGGTGATGAACGATGCTGAGACGAAGAAACATATTGATTACCTGAAGAACTTCGGTTTTGCAGGAGAGACTGAGGTGGTGGCTCCGGGGATTAACTCGAAAATGGATGAGGTTCGTGCAGCTTATGGATTGCTTAACCTACGTCAGGTGGATGCTGCCATTGAGGTGCGCCACTGCGTGGCAACAACCTACCGCGAAGCCTTGTCTGGAGTAGAGGGCATTCGTTTCTTTGAAGATATGCAGGACGTTAGGCATAACTATAGTTATTTCCCCATCTTTGTCAATGCAAAGGAATATGGTATGTCCCGTGACGAGTTGTACTTCAAGTTGCAAGAGCAGGGGATATTTGGAAGACGGTACTTCTATCCGCTCATCAGCACCTTTAATATGTATCGCGGTCTGCCGTCCGCAGCCCCCGAGAACCTGCCTGTAGCCACGAGGATTGCCGACGAAGTCATTTGCCTGCCCATACATCACGCATTGAGTGAGGAGGACGTACATAAAGTGATTTCCATTATAGAGGAAAAGGGATGGGGAATGTGAAACACGCAAAATTTTAATAAGATGAAACTATACGCAAGTGAAGACGAGGCCTATCAGATTCGTACTGGCCGTGAGATTGTAGCAGCTTATCCTGAGCTCTACAATCCGTGGATCATCCAAGACATTAAGCAGCAGTTGGAAACACGTGCCAAAATCAGACCCGACATCGCGGGCGGCAGGAGCATAGAGGATATCTTTGCCATTGCCACATACGATTACTGGCAGTACGGCATTGGCACAGCTGAGGAATTCTACCTTGAACTCTTGGGTGCCACCGACGAAAAGAAGCGCCAGTACATCACCTTCCGAGGTCGCTTCGACTACATATACCATCTGAACAAGAAGGAGGACATGCACCTGCTAAGCAACAAATGGCATGCCTACCAACTGCTGAAGGATGCCTACCGACGCGAGGTGTTGCTACTCGAAAGCGAGCAGGACTTCCCTGCCTTTGCAGCCTTCTGTCAGCGTCATCCTTCGTTTGTAGTCAAGCCCATAGGACTGGGGCAGTCATTGGGCGTCCGCAAAGTTGAAGTCGGCGATTCAGACACCCACGAACTCTTCAACCAGTTGTTTGCAGAAATAGAGGAGACCAACAGCCATTGGAATAGTGGCACCGAAAAAGGTGTGCTGGTGGAGGAACTGATAGAGCAAGGCGAGGAGATGGCGGTCCTTCATCCCGCCAGTATCAATAGTGTGCGGATGTTCACTATTAATTTGGGTGATGGAGACATTCGTATGTGGTATCCCCACGCCCGCATCGGTGTGGGTGGAAACTTTATATGTTCGGGAGCAACAGGCAGTATTGAAGCAGGCATCAACATGTGTACTGGAATGGTGAATACGCTTGGCATAGACAAGTTTAGGATAGCCCCTATTGATGCACATCCCGACACCCACATTCCCATCAAAGGTATCAAGATTCCTCGCTGGCGGCAGCTTTGCAACAAAGCCATTGAAATGGCAGAACGAGTACCCACCCTGCGCTACATCGGCTGGGATTTCGCGTATGACAAGGACAAGGAGTGGATAGTGATAGAAGGCAACGAGAACGCAGAATTATCAGGCTCTCAATTGATACATGGGGGGCAACGTGAGGAGTTTGAATACTTCATCGGCTACCATCCCACCAAAGAATACTGGTGGCAGGGTAAATACCCGTCAAGATTCGAAAACATTAAATCGGAGGCATCATCTGGATGACGGTCAAGACGATCTTCAAGCGAGACGAAATGTTGTATTAAAAGTAAACAAAGATGTACGTAGAGCCCGTAAATAGACCAATCTTGACATTTATGTTGAAGGTTGCACGCAAGATATATCATATCAGGCATCCGGAATATATTACGGAGGCCTATTGCGAAGCTATGAATCAAGACGGCAACGACCTCATTCTGGAAATGCTAAACAGAAAGGGGGCATCGGGCTTCATGCTGTCAAAATGGGGCACGATAGAGTTCAATCAGGCACTGAGTTCCTATCTGTGCCGAAATAAGCCGGGATGGAAGCTCTACAAGGACATGATTCGCGGCGATGTGCCCATCCCAGAACCCGTGGCCAAACACTATCTGTACTACAATGCCGGGGTGTTTCCTTTAAGCGCAGAAACAGCCGACCGCTTCGGAATGCAGGCGTTGGAAGACTGCCAAATGATAGACATACTTGCATCGTATATACCCAACGAGCAGTATCTGGCGCACTATTGGAGTGGGGCTGTCAAGGTGAATCTGGATGCGTTTTATGCGCCGTGGCTTTTTCGCAATCCTTGGACGAAATGGCTAAAAGGCAAGCGTGTCGTGGTGGTTCACCCATTTGTGGAGAGCATCAGGCACCAATATGAGTATAACCGCGAGCGGCTGTTCACCGACCCCGAGGTACTGCCCGAGTTCAAGGAGCTTATCTGCATCAAGGCCGTACAGACGCTGGCAGGCGAGCCATCTCGGTTCAGAGATTGGTTTGAGGCCTTGCACTACATGGAGGACGAGATTGACCGATGCGAATACGATGCGGCCATCATCGGATGTGGCGCCTACGGCATGAGCCTGGCAGCGCATGTGAAGCGCAGGGGAAAAGCGGCAATCCACCTTGCAGGATGGACGCAGATGCTCTTTGGCGTTTACGGCGAACGGTGGGTCTCCCAGCAGCCTAAGTACAGCAGTGTGATCAACGACTATTGGATACGTCCCAGCGACAACGAGAGAATCAAGAACGGCTCGATGGTTGAAAATGGATGTTATTGGTAAGAACACGTTTTGAGGAATGGCAGAATCGCTGAAAGATAAGACGGTAAAGGGCTTAGGTTGGTCGGCACTGGATAATGTCGCCCGCTACGGCATGCAGTTCGTCATCGGCATTGTGCTGGCCCGACTGTTGTCGCCCGATGACTATGGGCTGTTGGGACTCGTGGGCATCGTCACCGTTCTTTGTACGGCACTGGTCAACGGTGGTTTTACTACTGCCCTGATTCGCAAGAAGGATGCCACCGACGATGACTACAACACCGTATTTATCTGCAACCTCGCGATGAGCGTGCTGCTCTACGGGGTAACATTCCTCTGTGCGCCCCTGATAGCCGGTTTCTTCGAGCGCGAAGAACTCATCCCACTAGTACGGGTCTCTTCGTTAGGGCTAATCATCGGGGCTTTGGGCATGGTGCAGCAGACGCGCCTCACCAAACGCATCGACTTCAAAACGCAGACCAAGATAACGATTGTTGCTACGGCTTTGAGCGGCATTGTGGGCATCGTCATGGCTCTGACGGGGTTCGGCGTCTGGGCATTGGTGGGTCAGCAACTCACTTCACAAGCCGTGACCACCATGCTGTTTTATATTTATAATAAGTGGATGCCCAGAGTGCGATTCTCTATGGAAAGTTTCCATGAGTTGTTCGCCTTTGGGTGGAAGATGATGGTGAGTGTATTGCTTGATGCGGTGTGGAAAGAGTTGCACCAGGTGGTGGTGGGAAAATTCTACAGCCCGGCGACGTTAGGGCAGTACACCCGGGCACGGCACTATGCTGGGCTGTGTTCGACTAACCTGACAATGGTGGTGGAACGAGTCACCTACCCTGTGCTGAGTAGTATTCAGGACGATAAGGAGCGTATGTTCTCGGCCTATCGCCGCATCATCCGCACCAGCATGTTCATTACCACCATAGCCTTGTTCTCTCTCGGTGCTGTCAGCGAACCGCTCATCTACTGTATGATAGGGCCCAAATGGCATGAGGCTTCCACCTATCTGCCGCTCATCTGCATCAATTACAGCCTCTATCCGCTGCATGCCATCAACCTGAATATGCTGCAGGTGCAGGGACGCAGCGACCTGTTCCTCGGACTCGAGGTCATTAAGAAAATCATCATCTTGGTGCCCCTGTTCATCGGTGCTTTCGTAGGCATCATGCCCATGTTGTGGGCGAACCTCGCCGTGGGTATCATTGCCTACTTCCTCAACTCCCATTACTCAGGTCGCCTGTTGGGATATAGCTCTTGGATGCAGTTGCGCGACATTGCCCCCTCCTACGCTTTGGCTATAGCTATCGCCCTGCCGGTCTGGTTCCTGAAGTTCCTGCCCCTGAGCTACTGGATTGTGCTTCCCATGCAGATTGCTGTAGGGACGACAGTGTTTTTCGCCTGCTGCAAGCTGTTCAAGATGAATGAATATAAAGAGATTATAGATATTCTGAAGAAAAGAAAATAGTATAATGGCACAAGTTCAAACTATAAGTCACTTTAAGGTGTCTGTGTGGTGCAACACTTACAACCAGGCATCCTATATCAAGGATACCATGGATGGTTTTTGCATGCAGCAGACGAGCTTTCCGTTCGTCTGCCTCATCATGGACGATGCCAGCACGGACGGAGAGCCAGAGGTCATCAAACAATACCTGAACGACCACTTTGACACAGAGTGGACAAAGGAAACCGATGACTACCACCTGACGGTGGCTCGCCATCAGGAGAACAAAAACTGCTACTTTGCAGTTTATCTGCTGAAATACAATCACTACAGCATCAAGAAACCAAGACTGAAATATTATCGGGAAGTGACAGATGAGATAGACTATGTTGGCCTATGTGAGGGTGACGACTATTGGACCGACGCGCATAAACTGCAAAAGCAGGCGGATGCCTTAGACGCCAATCCCCAGGCTACATTAGTCTATACCAACTTTCAGGCCATTGATGGTGAAGGGAATCCGATAAGCAGACCATTTATAAAAGATTATCCTGGCCGTTCCCATTCCGGTGACAACCTGCCTACGCTGCTCCGTCACGGCAACTACATCATGGTGTTCACCAGCATGTACCGCTATAAGGTGTGGAAATCTGAATCCTTCGCCAACTGTCCCATAAAGATGGATTTTGCCCTTACATTGAGTGCCGCCCTGATGGGTGACTTCATCTGGTTGCCGGAACAAACGGGCTGCTACCGTATATTGGAGAGCGGAATGATACAAACAGGTCGGCGGAAAGGTGATGACTGGGGGTACGATATCTACCGCTACTATGCCGGGTTGGTGATGAATGGGCGATGCAAGCCGCTGTCATTAGGTCGGCGCATTCATCTCACAACCCTTATCCTCAGAAAGGCACTGTTGAGAAAGGATGTCCAGCTTAAAAAGGACACATTGAAATCTAACTGGCTGTCGTATCTTTTGCTGCCAGTGGCTTACGTAAGACTGAAGTGTGAGAGGTTGAAAGCCAGAATCAATAAAATCATTAAATAATGAAGATAGCTGCATTCATAGTAACCTTGCTGGCTTGCTGCCTGATGTTCTTTATTAAACGGGAATGGAAGGCGGCAATGCTCGTCATGGGTGCTATGACGCTGACGTTGGTGGACATTCCTGGCATTCCTTTACACAAGGCGAACTTATTACTGCAAGTGGCTTTCCTGCTGTCTGAATGGAGATATCTGCCACGACATTTCAAGAGATTGCAATCTACACCCTATCTGTGGATTCCACTCCTGATAGTTAGTTTCTCGGCACTGTTGGCAGCATTGACAAGCCCCTATACAAGCATAAAAGAAACGATTGAATACGAACTCCTGTTCAAGTATTTTGCCATTGGCTATGCCTTCTGGGCTGTCAAGAATGAACAATCTTTAAAGCCTATATTGCGCATTTCATTGTATTGTCTAATAGTGTTGACTGTCTTTGGCGTGCTCAATTATATAGACAAGAATGCCATCTTTGTCAATGCCTTGACCGAAGGTGAGACAACAAGATATGGAGATGTCGCTCTGGGCGATGTCTATACGGAAAGCGACCGGTTCAGGATACAGTCGATGTTTAGGTATGCCTTTGATTATGGCTATATATGTGCTGCCATTTTATTGCTTCATTTACATGGATGGTATCGGCACTTGGAAAGCAAGACGGAATTTATTATAGCCATTGCATGTTGTTCATTCGGAATATTGACATGTGGATGTCGCATCGTATGGGTGAGTGCCATATTTTCATTCATCTGTTATTCTATGTGGGTTTTCCAACTGAACAGAAATGTAATCTACGGCATGATTGCTGTGATGCTCCTGATACTATCATATAACACGGTTCCTGCTGTCGAGGAAAAAGTCAACCAAATGACTGATATTTTCGTTGAAAACAGTGAGACAGGCGGAAGCTCTATCCAATTGCGAATGACCCAATACATGTATGTTGCAATCCACGCAGAAGGACATGAATGGTTAGGGCTGGGAAAAGGATATTGGGAATATATGCACACTAAGGATCCAGAGTCTGTCCGTGGTCTCTATGGTGTAGAAAGTGTTATCTTGCAGACTTTGCTTGAACGGGGCATCATCGGTCTGGTTTTATGGGCGGCTTTTTACACCGTCATTTTCCTCTATCTTTGGAGGAATCGTAAAAGAAGGAAGAAACTGACAGGCTTGGGAGTGTCTATCCTTTCTCTGTACATGGTTTTCTCAATAGGTACGGGAGAGTTAGGGTCTGTTTATCCAACGATGTTATTACTTGGCTTTGTCATCAAGGCTATCGAATATCGAAGACTCAAGAAACTGTATAGGTTGCTTATAAGATTGAAACAAATAAGAAGCGTTTCACCATCATGACACATCGACTTGCCATCGTCATCCCGGCCTACAAGGCTACATTCCTGCCCGCTGCGCTTGACTCTATCGCCATACAGACGTGTAAGGAGTTCACCTTGTACGTGGGTGACGACTGTAGCCCTGAGCCTATAGGCAGTATCGTGGAGCAATACAAAGACAAAGTAAATCTGGTTTATCAGCGGTTCGACACCAATCTGGGCGGAAAAGATTTAGTAGCGCAATGGGGGCGGTGCATCGCCATGAGCCGGGAAGAGCCATATATTTGGCTCTTCAGCGATGACGATGTGATGGAGCCGAATTGTGTGGAGGAACTGTTGCGGCAGATAGAGAAGACGGAGGGATATTATGATGTCTATCACTTCAATGTGGATATCATAAACGAGCGTGGAGCGTTTAAAAAGCGGAAACAAGACTATCCGGCAGTGCTTCCGGCCTATCGTTTCTTCCGTGGTAAGAACTCGGGAAGATTTTCTGCTTTTGTCGTGGAGAATGTGTTCTCACGAAAAGTCTATGAACAAATGGACGGCTTCCCGAAATATGACTTGGCATGGGGCAGCGATGTGGCAGCGTGGATTATGTTCTCTGGCAGAAAGGGTATGTGTACTGTGCCCAATGCAAGGGTATGCTGGCGGCAAAGTTCGCAGAATATCACCCCCGATTATTCACGCCAAATAGCAGAACGTAAATTGAGGGCTCAGATGGCACTCCTGAACTGGGCTTATCAGTATTTTGCAGAGGAACCGGACATCTACACCACAAACAGGGCGTTCTTTATCCTCTTTATACATTATAACAGAAAATTTGTCAGCAAGGAAAGCATCGAGGAAGCCTTTGACACTTTCTTTGCCGCACACGGGCGCCACTGGGACAGGCCGCTGATCTATTTCTTCGCTTTCCTCATTGACGGGATTTACTTCCGAATCAGAAAATGGTTCGTATGGCTGTATGGAGATTTTAAAGGATGAAAAGATGAAGATTATATATTATAGTTCCCCTTTTTATGCCGACTGCGATTTCCCATTGATAGGGGAATTGCAACGCAGAGGCTATGACGTGAGATACTACATCTCTGTTGCGTCTTTCAGCAAGCGGTCAACACTTATTGACTTAAAAGAGTTGTATCCGCATACAGGTATTTATCCTGCAACGGAAATATACCCAGAGTTCAACGAGTTCCGCCATATTCTTGACCTTTCGCAAGTATATGTCGTTAATCAAAAGTACAAGCAGAAATTTCATCCTGTCAACTTACTTTTGATGGTAAGATTGGGCATCCATTTTTTGATGCAGAAGCCAGATGTCATTCATTTAACCAAACCGCCTTGCTTGACACAGAAATTATTATATCTGGTAAAGAATAAATTGGTATTGACCGTTCATGATCCTTTCCGACATTCAGGTTTTACAAATAAAATGGAAGAGCGGGATAGAAGAATGGCTTTCAAGAAGATTTCCAAGCTGGTATTACTCAACGAGAGGCAGTCTTCCTCATTTGCATCCTATTATGATGTCCCCCAAAATCATATCTTTATCAACAAACTGGGGATGTATAGCTGCATTCAGTATGTTGACCCACTGCCATTCCAGATTGACAGGCCTTTCATCCTTTTTTTCGGGCAAATTGTAGAATACAAAGGGGTGGAATATTTATTGGAAGCCATGAAGATTGTGCATCGCCATTATCCCGAATTAATGCTGGTGATAGCCGGTGGCGGGAAATATTATTTTGACATTGAGTCCTACAAGAGACTGGACTATGTTAAAATCATCAATCACTATATAGGTACCAGGGAATTAGCAGGCATGCTTCGGGCTTGTGAATTCGGTGTCTGCCCTTACAAGGACGCAACGCAAAGCGGTGTTGTTCAAACAGCCTTCACATTAGAGGTGCCGATGGTTGTTACCAATGTGGGCGCTCTTGCCGATGCTGTTCAACATAACAAGACGGGTATAGTTGTAAGGCCCTGTGATGTGAACGATCTGGCAAATGGAATCATGAACCTATATTCAAATAAAGAAAAACTGAATGCGATGAGAAAGAATATCAGGGAAGAATGGATGCCGGATATGGGTTGGGAGTCTATCGCAGATGGCTATCTGAAATGTTATGAAAATCCTTGAAGTTGTGTTTAACCTTCGTCCTGGTGGCGCAGAACGTTTTGCCGTTGACCTGACAAACGAGCTTTCAAAGGCCAATGACGTAACTATCATGGCCATAAAAGATGATTCTGTTGAGCCGGAACAAGATTTGTTTTATGCTTCCGAGTTGGCTGAGCGTGTAACATACAAAAATGTCGGGATTGGCAAAGGCTATTCTATACATAAAGTAATAAAGATCTACAAAGCCATAAAAAATGAGAAGGCGGACATCGTTCACTTGCACGGCCATAATATGCCTCACTATTGTATTCTGGCCATATTCCTGCTCAATCGGAAAATGAAGTTTTATCAAACCATTCATAGCGATATTCATAACGGATACGATTCTTTGTTCTATCGCTTTCTTGTCAAAACGTTTGGCTATCAAAAGAAAATGGGGTTTGTAGCATTAAGTGAAACCAACTACCGCGACATGATTGAGATTTATCCGAAAATCAAGGGAGTATGCATTGCCAATGGTCGGGCGCCTATAGTACCAACGGATAGATTTGATGAGACAAGAGAGGAAATGGCTTCCTATAAAAGCGCAGCAGATAGTCGTATCTATCTTCATGTGGCACGATGTAATCCCGTAAAGAACCAGAGGCTTTTGGTAGAGGCTTTTGGCAAGTTCGTGGAAAAGGGCCACCATGCAGATTTGCTCATCATCGGTGCCAGTTTTGAAAACAAATTGGGGGAATCCATTCGGCGGGAGGCCGGGAACAATGTGCATTTTATAGGTAGGCGCAAGAATGTGGGTGATTATATGCTCCATGCAGATGTGTTCTGCTTGTCATCGGATTATGAGGGTATGCCTATAACTTTATTAGAGGCGAGCCTTGTGGGCCTGCCCATCGTGTCAACACCCGTTTGTGGCGCAGTGGACATCATTGAGAATAAGGTGAATGGTGTATTGAGCGAAGGACACACCGTCGGGGAATACCTGGATGCCTTGGAATATTCTTATCACCATTTATGTGAATTGAGACAGCATTCGCTCAAGATGAAAGATAACAGTGCCTATACGATAGAGAATTGTGCAAGAAAATACATGGACTTCTTCAATCGGTGAATCATGAAAAAGATAATTTTCTACGGCCCAACAGGGAAAAAGTTACCTCCAAATAAATTAGGTGGAGGGGAGAGAGGATGCCAAAGAACTATCTCATTATACGAAAAGCTAGGCCTGCAGGTTGTAGTCATTGAGAAACCAAATTTAGGCAGGGGGAAATTACATTTCCTTTATAACTTTCTCATCACACCGTTTATATTAGTAATAACCCTTCTTAAGCATTCCAATACGCCTATTCATATTACAGGTTTCTATGAGAACCAGTTGTTTTATGAATACATGATTTTTTTGATTTCCCGTGTATTCAGAAGAAAAGTCGTATATGAACTTCGGAATGGGACTATGGCTAAGACATTTTTGCGTCACTCCTGGATATACCGGAAAACAATGCAGAACATGTTAGAAAAATCTTCTGCAGTGCTTTGCCAAGGTATGGAATTTATAGCATTTATTCAGGAACGCTGGGAAGTTAATACAATATATTATCCTAATTATGTCATGAATAGCTTTATTCGCCCCTATGATAAACAGAGAATGCATTAATCTTATATATTTTGGAAGGATAACAGAATCCAAAAATATTGAATTAATAATAAAGGTATTATCGGTTCTTATAGACAATGGATACAAAGCGACCCTTGGTCTTATTGGCGGTTGTTCGGAAACGTATCGACAGCACTTATTAGCTTGTAAGCGAGAAATGCATTTGCCGTCAGGCTCAGTTATATTTCATGGAAAAAAGACTTTTGACTTTATTGCTTCAAAACTCGGTTCTGCTCATTACTTTGTTTTCCCATCAGAAGAAAAGAAAGAAGGACATTCGAACTCCTTAACAGAAGCAATGGCTTTTGGCGTAGTTCCAATAGTTAGTTCAGCTGGTTTTAATCAGTCAATTTGTGGCGATGACAGACTGGTAGTATCAGAATTCTCTGAGATGGGGTTTGCAAACAAGATAATGGAGATAGAGAGTAGTGGTAAATGGGACTACTTCTCCCATTTCGTTTATAACCGTGTAATCGCTAATTTCACAGAGGTACAAGCCCTGGAGTCGCTGAAGCAGGTTATAAATGCTCTATATTCCGAATAAAATAAGTTCCTGTTTATGTCACTTCAACTCAAAACGCTAAATATAGTCTGCTCACTGTCAGAACTTGACAGGATTCCTGCCGGGAAGAAACTCATCAACACCATCAATGCCCACTCTTATAATACGGCTCAAGAGGACGAGGCGTTTGCCGAGGCACTCAGCAGGGGGGATTATCTGATTCCGGATGGCGCCAGCATCGTAAAAGCCTGCCGATGGTTGAAGGCGAAAAGCCAACCCACCGAGCGCATTGCAGGATGGGACCTGTATATTTTCGAGATGCAAAGGCTCGAAGAAAGATGTAAAAGGGCTAACGTAAGGGGTAAGGTGATGTTTCTTGGTTCAAGTGAAGAAGTGCTGGACTTGATTAGGAAACGGGCGGCTGTTGATTTTCCGCATCTGGAAGTAATAACTTATTCACCACCTTATAAGCCTGAGTTCTCGGATGAGGACAACCAGACGATGATACAAGCCATAAATGATGCTGCCCCAGACCTGCTTTGGATAGGCATGACAGCTCCCAAACAGGAGAAATGGACATATCGGCATTGGGATGAACTAAATATCCACTGCCATTGCGGAACTGTCGGTGCCGTGTTCGATTTCTATGCCGGCACCGTAAAACGGGCTCCGCTTTCGTGGCAAAGAAATTCCTTGGAATGGCTCCACCGACTGATTATGGAACCGAGAAGAATGTGGCGACGATACATCATCGGCGCCGTAAAGTTCCTTTATAATATAAGTAAAGAATTTATTAACGATTAAAAATTATAACTTATGTCAGACAAAGTAGAAATTGATTTGGAAGACCTCGACGATCTGAAAGACCTTATAGGCGACGAGAGAAAAAGAGCTGATTTTAGCTTCCAGAAAGTTTTTCCCCTTTTGGTGCTCAACTGGCAGTATTTTCTTTTCTCATTCATTATCTGCGTGAGTGGGGCCATTCTGTATCTGCGATACACAGAACCAACCTACAAGCTGTCGGCCCGCATGCTGATAAAAGACGAGCAGAAAAAGAACAGTAATGCGTCGCAGTTGCTCACTAATATGATGGACTTGGGATTTGTGACCAACTCCTCGGGGATTGACAATGAAGTAGAGGTCATGCAGTCGCGCATTCTGATGCGCGATGTGGTCCGCGAACTGCATCTTAATGCCGATTTCCGCATCAAGGGGCATTTCATGGACAAAATCGTTTATCGTAAACAGGCTGTCAACGTAGAACTGGATCCGGTTGTGCTTGACAGTCTTGACAAGGATTATATGGAATGGGGCGAAATATCCACCATTCAAATGGAAATAACGCGAAAAAAAGATGGCTACCTTGTAGAAGGAAAATCATATCATCCCGGATACGAAAAGAAAAATCAGATCCAACTCTTTCAGGAGAACATAGATTCACTACCCGCATGTATCAAAACAAGTCTCGGCACACTGACGCTGACCGCCTCCAACCGTTTTCAGATGCAGACAGGCGAAACCTATATTGTCACTATCTTGCCACCAATGCTGTCGGCTACCAACTATCTGTCGGCCATAACAGTAGAACCCACCAGCAAACGTACCGATATTGCCATGGTGACCCTTACCGACAAGAACCCGCAACGTGGCATGGACTTCCTGCGGCGGTTGGCCGTATGCTATAACCGCAGGGCCAATGCCGACAAAAACGAGGTGGCACTGCGCACCGAAGAGTTTATCAACGAGCGCGTGAAGAAAATCAACGAAGAGTTAGGACTTACCGAAGATGAACTCGCCGACTATAAACGCCGCCATTCCATGACCGGTCTTTCAATGGATGCCACACAGGCCGTACAGTTGAGCAACCAGTTTTCTGCTCGCTTGTCGGAAACCGATGCCCAGATCCGACTTATCGACTATCTGCGCGATTATGTCGGCGACCCTCGCAACAAGTATCAGGTGATACCTTCCAACGTAGGACTCACCGACGGAGCCACCACGCAACTCATCAAGGACTACAACCAGACCGTGCTCAATCGCAATCGCCTGCTGACCGTTGCTAATGAGGAGGCGCCACAGGTGCAGACACTCACTGCAACTATCGACGATATGGCTGCCGGCATCTCGACCGCATTGTTGCAGGCACGTCATTCTGCCGACATCGCCCGGCAGGGTATTATGGAGCAATATGTAAAGTACCAAAGCCAGGTGGCTGGTGCGCCGGCCCAGGAGCAGGTGCTCACACAGATAGGCCGCCATCAGGAGGTGCAGTCGGGCATCCTGCTGCTGCTCCTACAGAAGCGCGAGGAGAACAGTATCTCGCTCGCAGCGACTGCCGACAAGGGACGGCTCATTGACGAGCCGCTCAACGAAGGACAGACGAGCCCTAAAAAGGGTTTGCTGCTCCTTAGCGCCCTGCTGGCGGCGTTTGTCTTACCTTTGTCCATTATTTGGCTCATCAATCTGCTGCGTTACCGTATTGAGGGACACGATGAGGTGCAGAGTCTTACCAAACTGCCCATTATTGCCGACATACCGATGGCGAGCGACGATGTGAAGACATCGGCAGGCATTGTGGTGCATGAAAACAAGAATACGCAGATGGACGAGATTTTCCGCTCCTTGCGAACCAATATTAAATTCATGCTGAAGGAGCATGAGAAGAAAATTCTCTTCACCTCCAGCATCTCAGGCGAAGGCAAGACCTTCTGTGCCGCTAACCTGGCCATGAGTTTTGCCCTGCTGGGGCAGAGGGTGGTGCTTTGCGGACTTGATATACGCAAGCCGGCACTGGGGCGGTTGTTTGGCATTGCTGACAGAAACCTCGGTATCACCACGTTGCTCACTAAGGAGCAGGTCACACTCGATGACGTACAGCGGCAGATAGTTGAGTCTGGTGTCAACGACAACCTGCACCTGCTACTGTCTGGCCCCATTCCGCCCAACCCCTCTGAACTGCTGGCACGCAAGACGTTTCAGCAGGTGATAAGCCTGCTGGAGCAGCAATACGACTATGTCGTCTTCGACACAGCACCCGTAGGGCTTGTCACTGACACACTGCAGATTGCGGAACATGCTGACTGCTGTGTGCTGGTTTGCCGGGCCGACTACACACCCAAGTCAAGTTTTGGCCTGCTCAACCAGTTGGCAGATGAGGGCAAACTCCCTAATGCGAGCATTGCCATCAACGGTATTGACATGTCGCGCCGCAAGTACGGCTACTACTACGGCTATGGCGTTTACGGCAAATACGGACGCTATGGCAACTACGGAAAATATGGTAATTATGGTCATTATGGTATGTATGCCGACAGTCATTATGGCTTGAAAGACGATAACTCCATCAAGAAATGACAATAGCAGTAGACTTTGACGGAACGATAGTGGAGCACCGCTATCCGGAAATAGGCGAAGAAAAGCCCTTCGCCGTGCAAACCTTGCGCATGCTGATTGCCGACCATCATCGGCTCATCTTGTGGAGCGTGCGCGAGGGAAAACTTCTGGACGATGCCATTGAATGGTGCCGCGAGCGAGGCATCGAGTTCTACGCCATCAACCGCGACTATCCGGAAGAGACCGAGAGTGGGAATGAACACTACAGTAGAAAGATTAAAGTGGACATCTTCATTGATGATCGGAACATAGGAGGTCTGCCGGATTGGGGAACGATATACTCGATGATAACCCACGGCACTGGTTGGTACCAGGTAATAAGCGAGACCGTTTCCGGCAATGATTATTACGCTACCCGCCACCACCGCCGCCCATGGTGGAAACGATTTTTGAATATTCACTAAAACGATAGAATGTATGACAAAGAATGTAACATCCAACGTGGTTGCAGCCATTGCAATCCTGCTGCTCTCTGCCTGTGCTTCGCCAAAGAATGTAGCATACATACAGAACAGCGAAGCATTTGTTGCCGACAGCTCGGCATTTCTCTATGAGGCACATATCATGCCCAAAGATGTACTGACAATTACAGTAAACACAGTAAATCCTGAGATTTCTGCTCCCTTCAACCTGATGGTATCTCCAACGTTGGGAAACGCATCGACCGGCGGCCAGACTGTGAGTTCCACCCGTGCCCTGCAAACCTACTTGGTGAGCAACGATGGCACCATATCTTTTCCCGTGCTGGGCACGCTGAAAGTCGGAGGATTGTCGAAAGCCGAATGTGAGAAGCTCATCCACGATCGTATCGTACGCTACTTGAATGGCAAGGAAGACCCCGTGGTAACAGTGCGCATGGCCAACTATAAGATATCAGTACTGGGCGAGGTGGCCCGTCCTGGCATGTTTACCGTGGGTAACGAAGAAATTAACATCTTCGAAGCTCTGGCACTTGCTGGAGATCTCACCATTTATGGTGTACGCGACCGTGTGAAACTTATCCGCAAGGATGCCGATGGCAAAAGAAATGTATACACATTGAATCTCAACGATATAAACATTATTAATTCACCTTGCTACTATCTTCAACAGAACGATGTTGTCTATGTTGAGCCCAACAAGGTGAAAGCCCGCAACTCCAGCGTGGGACAGACGACCTCACTATGGCTCACGTCAACAAGCATACTGGTTTCTGTGGCATCATTATTGTTTAACATCTTAAAATAACGAGTATGTCCGACAACCATTCACACCATCACCATCATCACAAAGAAGACTATGGCTCTCGCTTCAAGCGGCAGAGCCTCTCTTCGATAGCCTTCCGACGCAGTGCTGACAAATGGATGAAGATAATTCTCTTCGCCCTCTCAGTAGTAATGATTCTTCTTGTCATCCTGACGTATGTCTTTTTATAGGACTATTATGAGTAACCATCCCATTTAAGACGTATTTTGCATGTGCTCGTAACTTTCTACCTTTGCACCCGCAAAATACGTCTTAAATGGGATGGTTACCAATGCATGTCATTGCGAGGGAATAAATCACGTGCCTCTCACTGATGAAGTCAAGCGCGTCCTCAAAAAATTGCCACTTTCTGTAGTAAATACTAGAAAGGGGGCGATTGTGATATGTGACATATGACATTAAGCGTTTTTCGCATCATATTGACACTTTCTGCGCATTTGTTTTGCAAATAAAAATAAAATGTGTAACTTTGTGCCCTCAAACGAACGTGAAAGTATTCAGAAACCAAATAGACCATAAAAATGAAAAGAGACAACCAAATCTTCGAGTTGATTGAGAAAGAGCATCAGCGCCAGCTGAAAGGCATTGAGCTGATTGCCAGTGAGAACTTCGTTAGCGACCAGGTGATGGAGGCTATGGGCTCGTACCTGACGAACAAGTATGCCGAGGGCTATCCCGGCAAGCGCTACTACGGCGGCTGCCAGGTGGTCGACGAGGTTGAGAAGCTGGCCATCGAGCGCGTCTGCAAGCTCTTCGATGCCGAATATGCCAACGTGCAGCCCCACTCCGGCGCTCAGGCCAACGCCGCCGTGCTGCTGGCCGTGCTGCAGCCGGGCGAGACGTTCATGGGTCTGAACCTGGCTCACGGCGGTCACCTCTCTCACGGCTCGTTGGTGAACACCAGTGGCATCCTCTATAAGCCCGTAGGCTACAACCTGAACAAGGAGACGGGCCGCGTAGACTACGACGAGATGGAGCAGCTGGCTGTGGAGCACAAGCCGAAGCTGATTATCGGCGGTGGCTCTGCCTACAGCCGCGAATGGGACTACAAGCGCATGCGCGAGATTGCCGACAAGGTGGGAGCCCTGCTGATGATTGACATGGCTCACCCCGCCGGACTGATTGCCGCCGGACTGCTGGATAACCCCGTGAAGTGGGCTCACATTGTGACCTCGACGACCCACAAGACGCTGCGCGGACCGCGTGGCGGTATCATCCTGATGGGCAAGGACTTTGAGAACCCCTGGGGACTGAAGACCCCTAAGGGCGAGGTGAAGATGATGTCGCAGCTGCTCAACTCTGCCGTCTTCCCCGGACAGCAGGGCGGTCCGCTGGAGCACGTCATCGCTGCCAAGGCCGTGGCCTTCGGCGAGGCTCTGCAGCCCGAGTTCAAGGAGTGGGCCAAGCAGGTACAGAAGAATGCCAAGGTACTGGCCGACGAACTGGTGAAGCGCGGCTTCACAATCGTCAGCGGCGGTACCGACAACCACTCAATGCTCGTCGACCTGCGCTCTAAGTACCCCGACCTGACGGGTAAGGTGGCAGAGAACGCCCTCGTCGCTGCCGACATCACGGTGAACAAGAACATGGTGCCGTTCGACAGCCGCTCGGCCTTCCAGACCAGCGGCATCCGTCTCGGCACACCCGCCATTACCACCCGTGGCGCCAAGGAGGACCTGATGGTTCAGATTGCCGCCTGGATTGAGGAGGTGCTGAATGCCCCCGAGGACGAAAGCGTCATAGCCAGCGTCCGCCAGCGCGTAAATGAAAAGATGAAGGAATATCCTCTTTTTGCTTATTAACAGACACTTATGAAAAAGGTTCTTATTCTTGTTCTCCTCACATCCGTACTCCGTATGTCGGCAACGCCTGACATTGTCAGCGGAAAGAAATACCACATCGTCTGCACGCAGTTCGCTAACGGCTGCGTTGCAGACGGTTTTTCTTTGAACCAACCGACACCGCTCTACCATCTTTATACGGCCACGACGAGCGACGAGACCTACTGGATGATGACAGAGGAAGAAGAGGGCCTTTACGCTATCAAGAACGCCAAAACGGGGAAGTACATCACCTACGACGGTGTCAGGCAGGACACGCCCCAACTGCTCCGTTACGTCAACATGACCAGCGGAATGAACGGGCGCTATTCACTATGGACATTTGAACGGCAGTCGGAGGGCGTCTACGCCATCCGCAATGCCCAGCAGACGGACCATCTCTGGGACGTCCGCGTCGACAGCTACTGCGTGGGCACCTATTCCAAGCTCGATGCTCCCGGCGCAAACCAGTGCTTCAGCATCATCGACGAACAGGGGAACAAGGTGACGGAACGCCTCCTGCCGCCGACGAGCGAGGACGGCTACGACGTGTCGTCGTGGCTCGTCGCCACAACGGAGTCGCCAGACAACTGGACTTTTGAGAGTAGCGAATGGACTGATCCGGGCTTTGGCGCCTATTACAACGGGACGGCCTCGGTCGTTTCACCGTTCTTAGAGAAATGGAACAACACTGCAGCGGGACCGCTGCCCAACAATGCCCTGAGCCAGAAGCTCCAGCATCTGCCGGCAGGCCAGTATCTGCTGGCTGCCGACATCATCGCTGTACGCCAACCGAAAACTGACTGGTATTACATCGAGGAAGAGACTGGCAGAGGTGTCTACCTCTTTGCTGGCAATCAGCGCACGGAGGCCGGTACACACAATGAACAGCCGAAGCACTACAACGTCAGCTTCACCGTTGGCGCTAATGGCACAGTTACCCTGGGACTGCGCATCGAAAACACGAATGCCAACTGGATAGCCACCGACAACTTCAGGCTTTACTACCAAGGCACAACCCAAGCGCTCATTGCTGGTGAGAAAGCCAAGGTCAAGGTCGAACTGACCGACTACTACAACGACGCTGAGGCAGAAGCCCTGATGGCCGCCTGCAACGACGATTTCGACGCTCTCGAGAATCTGCGTAAGAGCGTTGCTCTCATGCCCAAAGCCGACCCGCTGGCTAAAGGCCTGAAGAACCTCTGCATCGGTGGTTCGACGGTGGCATACGCCGAGTCGTTAGGACTCTATCTGGGCATCATCAGCGAGCAGGCCTTCGGCAGCAGCCCGGTAGCCACGATTACCTACGAGAAGTGCGAGGGCTGGGGCAACCTGACCATCAACGGCACGGCGGTGCCTTCAGGCTCTACCTATCAGTTTGCGAAAGTAGAAGCGGGAAAGACCTATAAGCTGGCCGTCAGCAAGTCCGACGGCACGGCTCACGAAGAACAAAACATCACCTTCACGGCACTGCCCGTGGTAAAGCTGTACGGAACGTTTAACGACAACTACAGCAACGGCTACATACAGGTCATTGAGCCGGGTACGGAAACGCCGGCCGAACTGATGAACATGAAGGCCAAGTGGCGCGGCGGCATCACCAACAGCAACGGCAAGCACAAGCGTAACTACCACGTGAAGCTGCTCGATGCCGATGGCCAGAAATTGGAGAAGAAATTCTTCGGACTAAGGAATGACAACTCGTGGATTCTGGAGTCGTGTCAGGTAGACATGAGTCGCATACGCAACCGCGTGCTCACCGACCTGTGGAACGACTTTTCTACTCCACCTTATTATATAGATAAGGAGAAGAAGGCTATGACCGGCTCGCGCGGACAGTTCGTCGAGCTGATTCTGAACGGCGAATACCGCGGCATCTACTGCATGACCGAGAACGTCGACCGCAAGCAGATGAAGCTCATGAAATATGACGAGGCAACACAGACGGTACACGGCCAGCTGTGGAAGTCGAAGGACTGGACTTACGCCACCCTGATGGGGACAAGCCCCGACGGCAGCTACTGGCCAAAGGATTATCTGTCGAACCCCAACGGCAACAGCGACATGTGGGACCAGTACAACGTGAAATATCCCGACACAGAAGACGTCAGTCCCACGGACTGGTCAACGCTGTACAATGCCGTCGACTTTGTGTGCCACGCTTCCGATGCCAACTTCAAGAATCAGGTGGCCGACTATTTCGACATGCCGTTAGTCACCGACTACTACATCCTGATGGAGACCATCCTGGCTACCGACAACCACGGCAAGAACATGTTCTTCGCCGTCTACGACAAGCAGACGGACAAGAAGATAACCTTCGCCGTGTGGGACATGGACGCCACCAGCGGACAGCGATGGAGCGACCAGTATTACCACTGGATAGGCATGCGGCCCGAGCAGGACTATGCGCATTATATCAGCACACAGGAGCACGGCGACTACAACCTCTTCAAGCGCCTGCGCGACACCAATCCCGGCGACTTCAACATGCAGGTAAGACTGCGCTACCGCGACTTGCGCAACGGTTATCTGGCTACAGAGAGCATCCTGCAGCGATTCCGCACCTATCTGCAGCGATTCAAGGTCTGCGGTGCCGCTCAGCGTGAGTATAACAAGTGGAGCGGCGACACCGACATTGACAGACGTAACCTTGACTTCGATAACGAGATGGAATACCTGACAGACTGGTTTACACGCCGCATGAACTATCTCGACGAGACACGCTTCGACATTGCAAGCCTGCCAGCCACGGGCATCAGCACGGCCCAGACGTCGGAGCAAGCATCAGGCAAAGGCGTGTACACCCTCGACGGCCGGCATATTAGCGACGACACCAGCAGCCAGCGACTCAGGCAGCTGCCCAATGGCATATACATTGTTGATGGCCGCAAGGTCATCGTTGGACGGTAAACAAACTACAAATCAACAAATACTATCAAGATGAAACGACTGATAACCCTACTGACCGTAGCCGCCACAACGCTGACAATGACGGCACAGAGCGTAACTGCTGACGATGTGCTCGACGTCACACGCAAGGCCAACAACTACTTCATGGCAAAGTATGCCGACCCCACCATCCCGACGAACGTCAAGAAGGTGCGCCCCTCAAGCCTGTGGACGCGCGCCGTCTACTATGAGGGACTCATGGCTCTCTACGAGATTGACAAAGACCAGCGTTACATTGACTACACCGACCGCTGGGCCAACTTCCACCAGTGGACGCCGCGCAACGGCATCAAGTCGTGCGACGCTGACGACCAATGCTGCGCCCAGACCTACCTCATACGCTATGAGCAGGTGAAAGACGAGAAGATGATGGCAAAGGTGCGCGAAAACCTGGACTACCAGATGCAGACGCCCAACGACAAGAAGAATGCGACAGCCAAGACCAAAGGCACACAGCCCTCGCTCTACGGCTGGTGGACGTGGATTGACGCCATCCAGATGGCTATGCCCGTCTATATGCAGATGTACCGCCTGACGGGCGAGACGAAGTACCGCGACCATGGAATGGCGATGTACCGCTGGAGCCGCAACGAGTGCGGCGGCGGCCTGTTCAACGTGAAGGACGGTCTGTGGTGGCGCGATGCCGACTACGTCCCCCCCTACAAGGAACCCGACGGCAAGGACTGCTATTGGAGCCGCGGCAACGGCTGGGTGTATGCCGCCCTGGTGCGCTGCATGAACGAGCTGCCGAAGAAGTCGAAGGAATACAAGGAGCTGAAGAAAGACTTCCTCATGATGTCGGAAGGCCTGCTGAAGTGCCAGCGCGAGGACGGTTTCTGGAATCCCTCACTGGTATCCACCAACTATGCTATGCCTGAGACCAGCGGCACAGCACTCTTCCTCTACGGTATGGCGTGGGGTATACGGCAGGGCTACCTGAAGGAGAAAGTCTACCGTCCGGCCTGCGACCGTGCCTGGGCGGCTATGGTGAAGACTGCCGTCCACCGCGACGGATTCCTCGGCTGGATGCAGGGCACGGGCAAGGACCCTTCTGCCGGACAGCCCCTGTCATACGACAAAGTGCCCGACTTCGAGGACTACGGTACGGGCTGTTTCCTCTTAGGCGCTGTGGAGTATTTTAAACTTTTAAACAAATAATACGTCAAAAAAAATAAAAAGATTATGAAGAGAATTGTTTTTACAACGCTGCTTTTCGTATGCTGCATTCTCGGTGCCTCAGCTCAGGCCGAGATTAAGTTTGACAAATTGACCCATGATTTCGGTAAGTTCTCCGAATCATCGCCAGTTGTTACGTGTACATTCACCTTCACCAATACCGGCAACAAGCCCTTGGTCATCAATCAGGCAGTAGCTTCCTGCGGTTGCACGGTTCCTGAATACACCAAGGACCCCATCCAGCCAGGCCAGAAGGGTTCCATCAAGGTGACCTACAACGGCACGGGCAAGTTCCCCGGACACTTCAAGAAGTCTATCACCGTACGCACCAATGCTAAGGTGGAGATGACACGCCTGTATATAGAGGGTGATATGGAAGAAAAGAAATAAAGAAAGCGCGAGAATAAAGAAAAGCGGGCCAAATGGTCCGCTTTCTTTATTCAGAAACTATAGCTTAATCCGATGGATGTGTACTCCTTGAACTGCCAATAGCCTAAGTCGTCGTCTGGCGCATTGCCATCGTCGAAGCGAGGATAGAGGAAAATGTTTGCCGTGATGTACTTCGACACCTTCAGCTGGAAAGTGTTTTCCCATTCTAACTCAGCCCGCTCATACGATGTGAAAGCCCAGAAGCGACTCTTCCATGTGACGTTCTCGTTCAACTTCCACGTCAGGTCTGCCGTAATCTGCGAACCGGGGTCAAGCTTATAGTGCTCCTCGCCGTCGATACCATGACGCGAGGGGAACCAGCTAAAATCCTTTGGCGTCGCCGTATTCTGATTAGGAAACAGCGTGCGGTCAACGTAACGATAGTTCAAGGCGATAGGCGACAGGTTGACAGTACCCGTCAGTTTCTTGTCGAAAGCCTCCACCTTATAATCCATACCGAGACCGACGTTCAGGTTAAAGGGCGAGAAGAAGTCGGAATACGTACGGTGGTCGTTCGACTTCAAACCACGCGAGAACTGCGTCCAGGCCAGCAGCTGTAGCGTGTAGTACCAACGCTTCGACGCCTGCAAGCCCAACTTCGACGTCAGACGCAGCAGGTCTTCGTTTGACTTCCACTTGTGAAGGGAGTCTGACTTGGCCGTCAGGAAACCCAGTTTGGCCTCCAGCTTGTTGTCCCACTTCCACTTGCCTTTATTGTCATAGTTGGCCTCCAGGGTCAGACTTCCCAAGAGCGAATAGGTTGACTCACCACCCTTGTACCAGTTGTCTGATACGTAGTTCTGCATGAACTGCAGGAAGCCGTCGCCCTTCTTCGTCCAGAACTTCGGCTTCGTCACCTCAACCTCTGCGGCAGGTACTACCTCAGGCTCGTCAGGCATAGGAGCCACATGGTCGACCAACTCCACCGTCTGAGCAATGGGCCTGTCAATGTCCTCGCGCAAAGATCCAGACTCCTGTAACTGCGTCTCGGTAGCCTCCACCAAGTCTGGACGGTTCAGATAGACATTCATCAGCGCATGGTCTACCGCCTCGTCAGCATCGGTATTCATGTTATTGATTGCCAGCATATTAGCTGACACATTGTGATAGAACGTCAACGGTGCAAACAGTCGGTAGAGCCCGGCGTTCACCGTATCATTTGGCTGTGCGGCACTGGCGCTGAGCGCACAGACAGCCGCGATTGAAAATACAAGTTTACGCATAATTCTGGTGCAAAGTTAAGAATTTTGGCAACAGTTTGCAAATATTCGGCAATTTTTTTGTAATTTTGCACCTTGATTTATAGTGAACATAAAAAAAACAGAATAGAAAATGAACAAAGACACGCTTATCGGCTTTTTGCTTATAGGACTGGTGCTCATTGGCTTCAGCTGGTACAACCAGCCCTCGCAGGAGGAGATGGAAGCCTACCAGCGCCAGCAGGACAGCATTGCAGCCGCACAGAAAGACATTGAAGTGAAGAAATCCATGGCCGAGACCGAACGTAAGGCAAAGGCCGAGGAGGCTGCCAAGGGCGACACCACAGCCATGTTTTATCAGGCTCTCAACGGGCAGAAGAGCAATGTGTTGCTGAAGAACGGGAAAGTAGAGCTGACATTCTCGACCAAGGGCGGCACGCTGACAAAAGCCGTCATCAAGGGTTTCAAGAATGCCGACAACTCAAAGGACGAGGTGACACTCTTCGATGAGGAAACACAGCAGATGAACTTCATGCTGGCCGGCAAGCAGGAGAACATCATCACACAGGACCTGTACTTCACGCCATCGAACATCAGCGACTCTACCGTCACCATGACGGCAAAGGCTGCCAACGGTGGCAACATAGTGCTGGACTACTCCTTAGGCAAGGACTATATGCTGCACTTCACTCTCAAGACGGAGGGACTGAACGGGTTCTTTGCGCCCAACTATAAGGAAATGGACATCGAGTGGAACGACATGGCTGCTCAGCAGGAGCGTGGCTTCACATTCGAGAACCGCTACTCCACCCTGACCTATAAGGAGAAAGACGGCGGAACGGACTACCTGAACGAAACGAGCGAGAAACGCGACGAGAAGATTGAGGAAGCTCTCGACTGGGTAGCCTTCAAGAACCAATTCTTCTCTGCCGTCCTCATCGCAAGGGACGATTTCAAGGGCGGCTCACTCATGACCAGCATTCCTCAGGAAAAGGGGACTGGATTTCTCAAACAGTTTGCTGCAAAGATGAAGACGCAGTTCGACCCAACGGGTAAACGCCCCTCGGAGTTCGAGATGTATATCGGCCCCAACGACTTCCGACTCATCAAGGACGTCGAGGAGCAGAGTACATTCAGAAAAGACCTGGATTTGGAGCAGCTGGTCTATCTCGGATGGCCACTCTTCCGCATCATCAACCGCTGGTTCACCATCTACGTCTTCGACTGGCTCACGTCCTGGGGATTCTCTATGGGTGTAGTGCTGATTCTTATCACCCTGCTGCTCAAGGCCATCACCTTCCCGATGGTGAAGAAGAGCTATATGTCATCGGCCAAAATGCGCGTGCTGAAGCCGAAACTCGACGAAGCCACCAAGCAGTATGACAAGCCCGAAGACCAGATGCAGAAGCAGCAGGCTATGATGCAGCTCTACGCACAGTATGGCGTATCGCCTCTGTCAGGCTGTCTGCCGATGCTGATACAGGCGCCAATCTGGATTGCCATGTTCAACTTCGTGCCTAACGCTATACAACTGCGCCGAGAGTCGTTCCTGTGGATTGACGACCTGTCGACCTACGACCCCATTATTGAGTGGAGTACAAACATCTGGGGTATCGGCGACCACCTGTCGCTGACGTGTATTCTCTTCTGTGTCAGCAACATACTCTATTCGTATATGACCATGCGCCAGCAGCGCGACCAAATGGTAGGCGCACAGGCTGAGCAGATGAAGATGATGCAGTGGATGATGTACCTCATGCCGCTCATGTTCTTCTTTATGTTCAACGACTACTCCAGCGGTCTGAACTTCTACTACTTCATCTCGCTGTTCTTCTCAGCCGCCATCATGTGGACGCTGCGCAAGACGACGAACGACGAGAAGCTGCTGGCCATCCTTGAAGCACGCTATAAGGAGAACAAAGCCAATCCTAAGAAGCAAAGCGGACTGGCCGCACGTCTCGAAGCTATGCAGAAACAGGCTGAGGAAATGCAACGTCAACGAATGAACCAACAGAAACGATGAAAAAGAAAATCTTCATGGGGCTTGTCTTACTTCTTGCCCCGCTAACCCTTTCAGCTGAAAGCGAAGTGAAAATAGGCAAACAGAACATCACTATCAAAGACGGCCGCATGTCGCCAGAAGCCTTATGGGCTATGGGACGCATCAGTGCTTATAGTGCGTCGCCCGACGGCAGCAAGATTGTCTATCAGGTGGGCTACTATAGCGTGAAGCACAACAAGAGCCACCACGTGCTCTACATGATGAACGCGGACGGCAGCAACAAGCTGCTGTTGACAAAGGGCGACAAGAACGAGACGGACGCCACATGGCTCGACAACGAGACCATCGCCTTCCTGACGGGGGGAGAAATATGGTCGATGAAAACCGACGGCGCTGACCGTAAGCAACTGTCGAATACCGGCGGTGCCGTTGAAGGATTCAAGTTCGCACCCGACGGCAAGCACGTCATCATCCTCAAGAGCATACCTTTCCACGAGGTCATCAAGGAGAACCCGAAGGATCTGCCTAAAGCTACCGGCCGACTGGTAACCGACCTCATGTACCGCCACTGGGATCACTACGTAGAGTCTATACAGCATCCCTTTGTCTTCAGCGTTGGCGATGGTTTTTCCGTCGCCAATGACGGAACAGACATCCTTGACGGCGAGCCTTACGAGTGCCCTATGGAACCTTTCGGCGGCATAGAGCAGCTGGCGTGGAGCAACGACTCGAAGGAGATAGCCTACACCTGCCGTAAAAAGACCGGGCTGGCCTACAGCATTTCAACAGACTCTGATATCTATATTTATAATATAGGTACACGCGAGACGCGTAACCTCTGCAAGCCTGCTGACTATGTGGAGCCGAAAATTGACCCGACGAAGACGATGAAGACACAGGCCGTAAACAGCAAGGATAACCTTAAGAACCTGCCTGGTTACGACCAGAATCCCAAGTTCTCGCCCGACGGCCGCTACGTGGCTTGGCTGTCAATGAGTCGCAACGGCTACGAGAGCGACCGCCAGCGCCTGTGTTGTATGGACTTGAAGACGGGCGAGAAGCGCTTCCTGACCGAATCGTTCGATTCGCACGTTGATGACTTCTGCTGGAGCGACACGAAGGATGCCATGATTTATTTCATCGGCGTGTGGCACGCTACGGAAAACTTGTACGCCATCAACTGGAAAGGCGAAGTGAAACAACTGACCGACACATGGACTGATTTCGGCTCACTGCAGATGATGAACAACAAGAAGCAACTCATTGCCGAACGCCACTCGTACACGGCACCAGCCGACCTCTACATCGTTACTCCAAACTTCAAAAAGCCGGTGAAGACTACTGTCCAGAAGCTGACAAACGAGAACCAGCACATCCTGGATCAGCTGGACAAGCCGAAGGTGCAGCAGCGCTGGGTGAAGACGAGCGACGGCAAGGAGATGCTGACATGGATTATCCTGCCGCCAAACTTCGACGAGACGAAGAAGTACCCCACCCTACTCTTCTGCGAGGGCGGACCGCAAAGTCCTGTCAGCCAGTTCTGGAGTTACCGCTGGAACTTCTTCATCATGGCCTCGCAGGGCTACATCGTCGTGGCTCCCAACCGCCGCGGACTGCCGGGCTTCGGCCAGGAATGGCTGGAGGAAATCAGCGGCGACTGGACGGGACAGTGCATGAAGGACTATCTGGCAGCTATCGATGACGCCGCCCAAAACCTGCCATACGTCGACAAGGACCGTATGGGAGCCGTAGGAGCCTCGTTCGGTGGCTTTAGCGTCTACTATCTGGCCGGTCACCACGACAAGCGTTTCAAGGCGTTCATCGCCCATGACGGTGCCTTCAACTTAGAAGCGATGTACACCGAGACCGAAGAGAACTGGTTCTCTAACTGGGAGTACGATGACGCCTATTGGAACAAGGACCGCACGGCCAACGCAGACCGCACCTACAAGAACTCACCACACCTGTTTGTCGACAAGTGGGACACGCCTATCTTGTGTATACACGGTGAAAAGGACTATCGTATCAACGCTACACAGGGTATGAGCGCCTTCAATGCCGCCCGTATGCGCGGCATCGAGGCCGAACTGCTCATCTTCCCCGACGAGAACCACTGGGTGCTGAAGCCTCAGAACGGTATTCTCTGGCAGCGTACATTCTTTGATTTCTTAAATAAACATCTGAAATAATGACACAGCAGATTCAAAAGACCCTGCGCGACAGCGCAGCTATGCGCTGGACAGCGCTACTACTACTGGCACTCGCCATGTTCTGTTCATATATCTTCATGGACATCCTCTCGCCCATCAAGGACCTGATGCAGGAGACACGTGGATGGGACTCAACGGCTTTCGGCACCATGCAAGGCTCAGAGGTGTTCCTCAATGTCTTTGCCTTCTTCCTCATCTTCGCCGGCATCATTCTCGACAAGATGGGTGTCCGCTTCACGGCTGTTCTCTCAGCAACGGTGATGCTTGTCGGCGCTGTCGTCAAGTGGTATGCCGTCAGCGAGTCGTTTATAGGCAGCGGTCTGGAAACATGGTTTAACAATAACCTGAACTACATCCCCCTGTTCGACGAACTGGGTGTCAGTCCCTTCTATGAGGGTATGCCTGCCTCAGCCAAGTTCGCTGCCTGTGGCTTTATGATTTTCGGCTGTGGCTGCGAGATGGCCGGCATCACCGTCTCTCGCGGTATCGTGAAATGGTTCAAGGGCCGGGAGATGGCATTGGCTATGGGTTCCGAGATGGCGCTGGCTCGTCTGGGCGTTGCCACCTGCATGATTTTCTCGCCGTTCTTCGCCCGCCTCGGTGGCGAGGTCAGCGTCTCGCGCTCAGTGGCCTTCGGCGTTGTTCTGATGTGTATCGCCCTGATCATGACCATCGTCTACTTCTTCATGGACCAGAAACTTGATGCACAGACAGGTGAGGCTGAGGAGAAGGACGACCCGTTCAAGATTAGCGATATTGGCAAGATTCTCTCCGACAGCGGCTTCTGGCTCGTCGCTCTGCTTTGTGTACTCTACTATTCGGCTATCTTCCCCTTCCAGAAGTACGCCGTCAATATGCTGCAGTGTAACCTGACGCTCACAGCTCCAGACGCTGACTCATTCTGGGCACAGCCTGATGTTACGATTATTCAATACGTCATCATGCTCATCGTAGCTGCTGCAGGCTTTGCCAGCAACTTCCAGAAGACCAGTAGCAAGAGGTTTAGCCTTTTGGGAATTTCTATCGTTGCGCTTATCACCTATTGCTATATGGGCTTCATGCGCCAGTCGGCAGAGTCAATCTTTGCAGTATTCCCATTGCTGGCCGTGCTGATTACTCCCATTCTGGGCAGCTATCTCGACCATCACG
The DNA here is from genome assembly GCA_900316475.1 of uncultured Prevotellaceae bacterium. Lineage (GTDB taxonomy): Bacteria > Bacteroidota > Bacteroidia > Bacteroidales > Bacteroidaceae > Prevotella. The sequence continues at coordinate 67,935 of ONDA01000020.1, read as the reverse complement.
GCAAAGCCGCCTCAATGTTGGTTTTAGGCTCGTTGCTACTCATTGCCTGCCATCTGACGTTTGCCTTCGTCCTACCGATGTTCAAGGGGTCGGCTGTTGGCGGCATCATCATAGCTTACGTCACCATTCTTGTGCTTGGTTCCAGCTTCTCATTGGTACCAGCCTCCCTTTGGCCTTCAGTGCCTAAGCTGGTTGATGCCAAAGTTATTGGTTCGGCGTATGCTCTGATTTTCTGGATTCAGAACATCGGCTTGTGGCTCTTCCCGCTGCTCATCGGAAAGGTGCTCGATGCCACCAATCCTGGCGTGACCGACCCCACGCAGTTCGACTATACTGCGCCCTTGGTCATGCTGGCATTCCTCGGCGTAGCAGCCCTCGTCCTGGGCCTTGTGCTGAAAGTTGTCGACCGCAAGAAGGGACTGGGATTGGAATTGCCTAATATTAAAGAGTAATACAGAGAGAGATGATGAAAATTGGATTCGATAACGAGAAATATCTGAAGATTCAGTCAGAGCATATCAAGGAGCGCATTGCCCAGTTTGACGGCAAGCTGTACATGGAATTAGGCGGTAAGCTCTTTGACGACCACCACGCCTCACGCGTCTTGCCAGGCTTTAAGCCCGACTCCAAGCTACGGATGTTGGGACAGCTGCGCGACAGCATAGAGATTATCATTGTGGTGAGTGCCGACGACATTGAGAAAAATAAAATCAGAGCCGACCTCGGCATCACCTACGATGAAGATGTACTGCGTCTGCGCGACGAGTTTATGCAGCGGCAGTTTATGGTGGGCAGTGTCGTTATTACCCACTACAACGGCCAGCGTGCTGCAGACCAATTCCACCATCGGTTAAAGCGTATGGGCATACGCTCATATTTCCACTACCCCATCGACGGCTATCCCCATAACGTCGAGCTCATTGCCTCAGATGAAGGCTTTGGCAAGAACGATTATGTAGAGACCTCACGAGAGCTGGTTATCGTTACTGCTCCCGGTCCTGGCAGCGGAAAAATGGCTACCTGTCTGTCACAGCTTTACAATGAGAACAAGCGCGGCATACGTGCCGGTTACGCCAAGTTCGAGACCTTCCCCGTGTGGAATCTGCCCTTGAAGCATCCCGTGAACATTGCCTACGAAGCAGCCACAGCCGACCTGAACGACGTCAACATGATTGACCCGTTCCATTTAGAAGCATACGGCAAGACAGCCATCAACTACAACCGCGACATTGAGATTTTCCCTGTACTGAACGCGCTCTTTGAGGGTATTTATGGTGAGAATCCCTACAAGTCGCCAACGGACATGGGTGTCAACATGATTGGCTTCTGCATCTCTGATGACGAGGTGTGCTGCGAGGCATCACGCAACGAAATCATCCGCCGCTTCTACGATGCTACCAACAAGATGGCCGACGGTGCCGACAACGAGAGCGAGGTGAACAAAATCCGTCTGCTCTTCAACCAGGCCAAGATTACGACAGCTTTCCGCCGCACCACCACTGCCGCCTATGAGAAGCAGTTAGAGACGGGGCACACTGCGGCAGCCATTGAATTGGAAGACGGCACGATTATCACCGCAAAGTCGTCACCTCTGTTGGGTTGCAGCGCCGCTCTCCTGCTGAATGCCACAAAGTATCTCGCTGGCATCGACCACGAAGAGAAACTCATCCCTCAGTCGCTGATTGAGCCTGTTCAGAAGACTAAGACCGAATACTTAGGTGCAAAGAACCCGCGACTGCATACCGACGAGGTACTGGTGGCACTGAGCGTACTGTCACAAGACGATGACAACTGTCGCAAGGCCCTGGAACAGCTACCCAACCTGCGACACTGCCAGGTACACTCTACGGTAATGCTCTCCGAGGTCGACCGTAAGATATTCAAGAAGTTAGGCTGCGGGCTTACATGCGATCCTGTACACAAAAAATAAGCGACTCCCCCGCTGCCCGCTGGACGGTGCTCTTCATCGTAGCTACGGCAATGATGATGGGCTATTTCGTCAACGACGTCATGTCGCCCCTTGAGACGCTGCTTGAAATGCCGCGCGCTCAAGGTGGACTTGGGTGGACGCCCACCGACTACGGCTTCTTCTCAGGCGCCGGCAGTTTCATCAACGTGTTCCTGCTCATGCTCTTCTTCTCGGGCATCATTCTCGACAAGATGGGCATCCGCTTTACGGGCATACTGGCCTGCTCACTGATGGTTCTTGGCACGCTCATCAAATTCTATGCCGTCAGTGCAGCGCCTGAAGGAGAGCTATTCGACATGCCGTCGACGGTAGTCCTCGCATCACTGGGCTTTGCCATCTTCGGCGTAGGCTACGAGATGACGGGCATCACCGTGTCGAAAGCTATGGTGCGCTGGTTCACCGGTCACGAACTGGCAATGGCTATGGGGCTACAATTAGCAATGGCGCGACTCGGCACAGCCGCCGCACTAAGCATCTCAGCTCCCATAGCGCGCCACTTCACCTTGTCGGCTCCCCTGCTGCTGGCGCTGTCTTTCCTTGTCACCGGCTTGCTGGCATTCCTGGTTTTCTGTGTAATGGATCGCCGATTAGATGAGGCTTATAAGACCAATGGGACTAATGAGGCTAATAATTCTTCTGATGACGAGTTCCGCTGGAGCGATATCGGCTTCACACTGCGCTCGCCTGGTTTTTGGCTCATCACGCTCTTCTGCGTACTGTTCTATTCGGCCGTTTCTCCTTTCTTGAAGTTCTCAACCCGACTGATGGTTATGAAATACGGTGTCGACCCCGACATTGCGGGTTTCTTTTCGTCGATAGCGCCCTTTGGCACCATCCTTATGACACCGCTTTTCGGCTACGTCTACGACCGCTACGGCCGCGGCGTCACCCTCATCATCACCGGTGCCTTGCTGCTTGCCGCCGTCCATTTCGGCTTTTCACTGCCCATCCACAGTAGCAGTGTCGCTATCCTGCTGATGGTCGTCCTCAGCGTCGGTTACTCCTTAGCACCCGCTGCTCTTTGGCCCTGTGTGCCAAAGATTATCCCGCTGAAATGTCTTGGCACCGCCTACTCTATGATCTTTTTCATCCAGAACTTCGGTCGCGCCATCATCCCGATGTTTGTTGGCCGTGCCAACGAAACCGACCCGTCATACACCACTTCGATGCTCATCTTCGGCTTCACCGCCCTTGGCGCCGCCATTGTCGCCATAGCCATGTGGTACGTCAATCGCCGCAAGGGCTACGGCCTGCAACAGCCGAACATTCAGTAAACTGCTCGTTGCCCGTCGAGGGGTACTGCCAGATGGTTCCCGATTCCTGTCCGAAATCAGGGCCATCTATAGCCAATTACCAAGAGAAGGGGGCTTAAATACCCGAAGCGCGAAAGCCCATCGTACGGTCACCGACCTGCACTCATGGGCATAAAAGCGCATGTGCGAGAGAAATCTATATGCTCATCATATACTTGGTATATCATAGCCTAAAGCGCGTTACCAAGGGGAGATGATCGCTATAACCAGGCTGATAGCGCATACCGTTATAGGTACGACGCGGGTGGTAACCGCCATAGTCTTTATCCTCTTCCAATAAGAACTGGGGAGCATGGATATAGACACTGTCGACTGCTATATGCATAGCACGCGAGCCAAGGATGTGGTCGATGCTTTCCCACTTGCCTTTGTAGCGATACGTGCCTTTGACACCATTTACGCTACTAGCATCCTTCGTCAGATTCCTTATGCGATGCTGCTGACAGATGCGCTGCATGACACTGCCATCAGCATCCTCGTTAAAATCGCCTGCCACCAATATGCGGGCATCGGCAGAGGCGGCATATACAGAATCTATGGCATCACACAACCTACCAGCCACTGCCTCACGAAACGGGCGGCTATAACGCTCGCCTCCAAAACGGCTGGGGGCGTGGACAACAAAGACGTGTAACGTATCGCCGCAAACCAGTTGACCGGCAACATATAGGATGTCGCGCGTGGGTCTCATTCCCTTGACGGGCTCTATAGCGATGCTATGATGACGAATAGGCATAAAAGTGTAATGGCTGTACAGCAGGGCAACATCAACGCCACGACGGTCGGGCGACGAAGTCATAACATAGCCATAGTTGGCATTACGCAATAGCGACCGAGCTGTCAGATCGCGCATAACGGTGTCGTTCTCCACCTCACACAAGGCAATCAAGTCGGGTATCCGGTCGTCACAGGTTGACAGCAACTCCTGAGCGATGTTATTCAGTTTGCGCCAATAGCGACGTTTCGTCCACCGACGTATAGCGTCAGGGAGGTATTCCGAATCGTCCTTCCCCTCATCATGAGTCGTATCGAAGATATTCTCGCAATTCAATTCTACAAACGTGAATTGTGCCTTTACAGGAAGAGCGAAGAAAGAACAGAGTATCAATGACAGGACAGTCAGCCAACGCCTCATCGTTTCTTGATTTTCCAACCTATAGCAGCAACAGCGATACTGGCCACGGGCGACAGCAGATTGAAGAAGCAGTAGGGCAGATAGGTCAGCGTAGCTACGCCGAGCACTGTGCTCTGCGTCAAGCCGCAAGTATTCCATGGCACGAGAACCGAGGTGACGGTAGCGCCGTCCTCACAACTACGACTTAACAAGCGCGTCTCATAGCCCCGTTCGAGATAGGTGTCCCTGAACATCGAACTAGCCAACATAATAGACAGATACTGGTCGGCAAGAGCAATATTGCAGAAGAGTGAAGTGCCCACTGTAGAAGCCACGAGCGAAGCCGTTCCCTTGGCAAAGTGCAGTACGTATCGCATCAGGTCGCGCAACTGTCCTGTTGCTGTCAGCGCACCTCCAAACGTCTGCGCACAGATAATCAGCCACACCGTCGGCATCATGCCACCCATGCCCCGTGTGTGTACCAGTTCGTTGAGCATCGGCACGCCAGTCTCAATATTGGTGCTGCCATAACAAACCTGCATCATTCCTTTATAGGAGGCCAGCAAGCCACCATTCTCTGAACCGGAAATGGTTTGAACCAGCGAAACCTGAACGAACAAGCTTACAATAACCGCCAAGAGTATTGCCAGGAATAGCACCACCATTGACGGCCAGCGACGAGCTATCATCACACCTGTCAGCACAGGGACGACAAGCAGCCAGGGAGAAATGACAAAAGTGTTCTCCAACCCCTCCATGAACTCAGCCACATTGCCTTGACCTGAAACGTTCATCGTAAGGCCAGCCACAAGGAAAATGGCAATAGAGACGCAGAACGAAGGGATGGTGGTGTACAGCATATAGCGGATATGCGTAAAAAGCGGTACGCCCGAGACGCTGGAGGCCAGCACGGTGGTGTCAGAGAGCGGCGAGAGCTTGTCGCCGAAGTAGGCACCGGTAATGATGGAGCCAGCTATCCAGCCGTCGTCGAAGCCGTGAGCCTTACCGATACCCATCAGTGCCACACCGATGGTGGCCACCGTCGTCCACGACGAGCCGATCATCAGACTGACCAGCGCACAGAGCAGCGAACTGCTGACGAGGAAGATTTCGGGCCGCAGAATCTGCATACCATAGTATATCATCGTCGGCACGATGCCCGATACCATCCACGTACCCCCAATAGCGCCTATCAGCAGCAAGATAATGATGGCTGGCGTACAGGTAGCTATCTTTGCCGTGATTTCCTGTTCCAGCTTCTCCCACGTCATTCGCTTCGAGAAGTGGCCAACGAGCACACTGACGGCCGACGCCACCAACAGCGACACCTGAGAGGCACCGTCAAGTGTTGCGTTACCGAAGACGGCAACGCAACACGTGATAAGTGCAATGAGGACAATAAACGGGATCAAACTTAGCATACCTTCTCCAGTCGCTTCATGATAGAGAACATGAAGAGAGCCGAGACGAGACAGAGGGCGATGAATACCGTCCAGACAGCCCACAGGGGAATGTTACCCCACAGATAGCCACCCACACCGACGAGTTTGTTGCCGATGGCGGTAGCTACGAACCAGCCACCCATCATCAAGCCTTTGTACTTCGGGGGAGCTACCTTCGAGACGAAGGAAATACCCATCGGCGAGAGCAGCAGTTCGGCAAATGTCAATATAAGATAGGTGTAAATCAGCAACTGCGGCGTGACGTCGGCCATATGGACAGCCACCTGGTCGCCGTTGGGGTCGATGGTGGTCTGCGGCATCGGCAGGCCGAACGAAGCAACAGCCATGAGGCAATAGGCCAGACCAGCCACCACCATACCGTAGGCAATCTTACGCGGAGCAGAGGGTTCTTTACCACTCTTGGCCAGTGAACCGAAGATGGCTAACGACACGGGCGTCAGTGCCACCACGTAGAAGGGGTTGAACTGCTGGAAGATGGGGGCCGAGACGGCCACGATCTCACCCTTGGCAGCATCGTACTGCAGGAAGAGGATAGCTAGGGCTATGCCGATGACGAGAGCCGAGACAGCCTTGCCCTTGCCCGTCTTCGACTGGAAGAGTGAGAAACCAGCATAGACAATGAAAATGATGCAGACGAGATTCCACACATTGAAGGCCATGGCCTCTACGCCTGTCGAGGTCTTGGCGGTGAACTCATCGGCGAAATAAGTCAGCGACAGGCCATTCTGGTGGAAGGCCATCCAGAAGAAGATAACCACCGCGAAGACCAGGCAGAGGGCAACGATGCGCTGCTTGGTCTCCTCCTTCGAGAGCTCTTCCACAGCAGCGGAATTGCTGTCCGCAGTCTTCTTACCGCCTTCTACATGGCGGAAGGTGCCGCGGAAGATGTAGTAGATGGCAATCGACAGGATAAGCGAGGCGCAAGCCACAGCAAAAGCGAAGTGGTAGGAGTCGTTCACCGACGTACCGAGATTCTGCTGTGCCCACTCCATAATCTTCACGGCAGCCGTCGGAGCAAACAGGGCACCGATGTTGATGGCCATGTAGAAGATGGAGAAGCCCGAGTCGCGCTGTCCGGCATACTTCGGGTCGTTGTAGAGGTCGCCCACCATCACCTGGAGGTTTCCCTTAAACAGTCCCGTACCCAGACCGATGAGTACCAGTGCGGCCAGCATGACCACTAATGCCAGCGTGTCGCCACCCAGGGGAACCGACAGCAGCAGATAGCCGGCGAACATAATCAGGATACCGATAGTCACCATGCGGCCAAAACCGAACTTGTCGGCGAGCCAGCCGCCCACAATGGGAAGGAAGTAGACGAGCATGAGGAAATCACTATAGATTTCGCCCGCCCAGCCGGCATCGAGTCCGTAGTTAGCACGCAGGAAGAGTGCAAAGACGGCGAGCATCGTGTAGTAGCCGAAGCGCTCGCCCGTGTTGGCCAATGCCAACGCATAAAGTCCTTTAGGTTGATTTTCAAACATAACTTATTTAATTTTAGGGTTTTTACTTTGTATGACGTCAAACAGATAGGTAGCCTTGATGACGATGTTCTGATAATTGGATTTTGCAAAGTAGTCGCGTTTGGTGTTGCCATAGATATTTCCCAAACCGAAATAATAGCGTCCCTCCAGAAGGAAGTGCCCCACGTGGCGCAACGACAACTCAACGCCCAGACCCGCAGCAATGCCATAATCTAATTTCTTCTCAATCGGCATGTGGTACATATTGGAGAAGTGTACCTTCCCGATATCTGGTCCCGAAATGTGCGACACGCGGTCTGTCGTGTTGGGATGATCCAAATCGAAGTTGGCCTCCGTCTTCTCGTTGAGATAATAGCCCAACTGCGGACCTACCTGAAAATAGGCTTGCAAGCCTTGGCGCTCACGTCCCCACCCTAATCGTGCAAACAAGGGAACCTGTACATAGTTTACAATACGCGAATACTCCTCGGCCAAGCCCGTCTGGCCGTTGATGACTGGCTGGTCGTTCGCATCCCAGATGCGCTCCTTCCAACCCATCTGCGTATAATTAACCTCAGCAACGAGAGAACAGATGCTCTTAAAATACTTTTCACCATTGTAACGGAATGTCAGTCCGAAGGTCTTGCCAATCAGTTGGTTCTGCGGTATTTCAGGCGTAAAGGCAACGGTACTCATTGAGACGCCGCCATTGACGCCTACTGCAAACTCATTGCGATACTCACCTATCTGTGCCGTCACACTGAGCCCGCAGAAAAGTCCCGCTAATAACAAGAGGAATCTATGTGTCATACTTAGAAATTTATAACCTCCATACGATGTTCCGGCATATAATGCACAAACACCATCGTCTTATTCTGCATTCCGCCATTTCCCACGCGTTCAAACCGTAGCGGCGTCTGGATAGGATCGTACCCCAGCAGACCAGGAGCTCCGGTGAAATCATTGCCAAAACGGTAGAATCCCTGGAGGAAGAACATTGCATGGTCGAAGCCCGTAATAGCGAAACGGGGCAACGACTGCATCATGTCCTGATGGAAATTAGAACGATACTTCTGCTGGAAACGAAGCGTATTCGAAGTCAGCGGCGTATAGTGGAACGTAGAAGGTATATAAGCATTGAACTTATAGAAATTATCCAGCTGATGCTTCGTGTACATCAGCCATTCGGTATAGCCAAAAAGGGTAATCTGCACATTGGGAGTCGTAGCCTGCAAGCCGTTGAGCTTGGCAGTAGCCACATTGAGTTCTGGCGAGCGTCCGGTATTGAGGACGACCACATTGGGCTTTGTCGTACTGAAAGCCTTTGCGAAACTGGCTTCCGACGATTTCAAGTTTGTCAGCGTGTAGGCAATGCCTTTCGCCTCCAGTTTCCTGCGAAGTCCCGCGGTAAACGTTCCTTTCGTACTTGTAGAGTCGTTGCAGTCGATAAACACAGGATGAGAATCGCCAAAACGTTTCAGGAACTGCTCTATCATCGCCTCATTAAGGGCGCTGGGGGCCTGGTAGACCTGGAAGATGTTGCGGTTCGTCTGCAATTGCGGCGCATTGATGGAGAAAGGTATGACGAGGCGGATGTCGTTCTCTTTGACGAAGTCAGAGAGCTGAGCCATCTGCTTCGAATACAGTGGACCGATGATGAGGTCGCACTCACGGGCAGCCTTCTCGCACAACACGGGAGTAACAGGTTCGTTGTCGGGCGTATTCCAGGCATGAACGTCTACAGAGATGCCCATTTTCTTCAAGCTGTCGCAAGCCATTAGTATGCCACGATAGTACTCTACCATACGCCGTCCGTCGCCATTGATATTGTGCAGCGGCAGCATCACGCCCAACCGTATCGGAGCATTCTTGGCACGCGTCTTCTTGACGGCCGTTTCCTGACGGTTTACGCTGACCGGTGTCTCTACAGGCTGTGGACTGGTGGTTTCCTTCTTGGGATAAGGTATGGCGATATAGCTATCCTTCTTGAGTTCGTAGCCTGGCGAGTTCATTTCGGGATTGGCATCGACCAGTTCCTGAATCGTAATACCATATTGGCGGGCAATACCGAAGATCGTCTCTTTCTTCTTCACCTTGTGAATCTCGCGCCACTTGCTCGTCTGACAGAAAGCCGTTTCCGTCGAGAAAGCCATCAAAATGCCTAATAAAACACAATTAAATATACGTTTCATTTGTCAATTTTCTGTTTTAACGCTGCAAAATTACAAAAAAAGCGCGGCACTTTCAACCTTTTTCATAATTTTTTGTAACTTTGCCACCAAATTCAATGACGATATGAGATTAAGGGACATTTTAATAATCATAAGTGGGTTAATCGCAACAGCTGTCGCTGCGCAGAAAGTGGAGCCAACGGCCTCCTATCTGACGGAACAGGGAACGGAAGAGAAATGGGAGAACATTTCGGGACAGGCACCGCTTGAAATAAGTTTCAAAGCCAACCCAAAGGAAATGGCCGAGCATACGCCGGCCTACGAATGGCACATCATTAAGAAAGGAGCCACAGAGGATCTGCTGGTTCGCTACGAAGAGGAGACATCTTACAGGTTTATGGAGTCGGGCACCTTTGTCGTGACGCTGAAGACACGGCTGACGGATAGCGGTGCCGATTTGGGGGACAAGAGTATCGAGGTGACCATCAGCGAGAGCAAGCTGGAATTTCCCAACGCCTTCTCGCCCAATGGCGACGGCATCAACGACATCTACCGTGCTAAGCAGCCCGACGGCTATAAAAGCATCGTGGAGTTCCGCGCCTACATCTTCAACCGTTGGGGGCAGAAACTCTATGAGTGGACGGATGTGTCGAAGGGCTGGGACGGCACCTACAAAGGTTCGCCCGTCAAGGAGGGCGTCTACTTCGTACTGGTAAAGGCCCGGGGTGCCGACGGTCGCGAATACAACATCAAGAAGGACGTCAATCTGCTGAGAAACTACATCGAAGGAACAACAACTAATTCATCTACAGGCAACTGACAACTCATGGAAGAGAAGATACAGGTTTTCGGTGCCCGCGTCCACAACTTGAAGAACATCGACGTGGAGATTCCCCGCCACTCGCTGACGGTCATCACCGGCCTCAGCGGCAGCGGCAAGTCGAGTCTGGCCTTCGACACCATCTATGCCGAGGGTCAGCGCCGCTATATAGAGACGTTCTCTGCCTATGCCCGCAACTTTCTTGGCGGTCTGGAGCGTCCTGACGTGGACAAAATAACAGGACTCTCGCCCGTCATCAGCATCGAGCAGAAGACCACCAACAAGAACCCGCGCTCTACCGTAGGCACCACCACAGAAATCTACGACTACCTGCGACTGCTCTACGCCCGCGTCGGCAAGGCTTTCAGTTACTTGACGGGCGAGCCGATGGTGAAGTACACCGAGGAGCGTATCATCGAGATGATACAGCACGACTATGCCGGGCGGCGCATCCTGCTGCTCGCACCGCTGGTTCGCAGCCGCAAGGGACACTACCGCGAGCTGTTCGAGTCAATGCGCCGCAAGGGCTATCTGAACATCCGCGTCGACGGCGAGATGATGGAGATAACCCAGGGCATGAAGGTCGACCGCTACAAGAACCACGACATAGAGGTTGTCATCGACAAGTTAAGCCTCCCCCCTGCCCCCCCAGAAAGAGGGGGTGAAAGGGAGTCCAACGACCGCCTGAAGAAATCGGTACAGCTGGCCATGAAACAAGGCGACGGACTTGTGATGATTCTTGACAAAGACAGCGGAAATGCCAAGTATTTCTCCAAGCGTCTGATGTGTCCAACGTCAGGCATAAGTTACAGTGACCCAGCGCCTAACAACTTTTCGTTCAACTCTCCCCAAGGGGCTTGTCCACACTGCAAGGGGCTGGGTATCATCAACGAAATTGACTTGGAAAAAGTCATTCCCAACCGCAAACAGAGCATCTATGAAGGAGCCATCGTCCCGTTGGGAAAGTACAAGAACCAGATGATCTTCTGGCAGATAGATGCTATCCTGAAGAAATACGATTGCCAGCTGAAGACGCCCATCGCCGACATTCCCGACGAGGCGCTCCAAGAGGTGCTTTACGGGTCGTTGGAGAATGTCCGCATCGACAAGGAATTGGTACACACGACGAGCGACTACTTCGTGGCTTTCGACGGCATCATCAAGTACCTGCGCCAGGTGATGGAGAACGACGACTCTGCCGCAGGGCAGAAATGGGCCGACCAGTTCATGGCCGAAGTGCAATGCCCCGTCTGTCACGGTCAGCGGCTGAACCGCGAGGCCCTTTCATTTAAGATATGGGACAAGAACATCTCAGATCTGGCCTCGATGGACATCAGCGAACTGCGAGAGTGGCTTGACCAGGCGGAAGAGCATCTGGACAACCAGCAGCGGCAGATAGCCACCGAGATACTCAAAGAGATACGCACGCGCCTGGACTTCCTGCTCGAAGTGGGCCTCGACTACCTGGCCCTGAACCGCCCGTCGGCCTCGCTGTCGGGTGGCGAGAGTCAGCGCATCCGCCTGGCCACGCAGATAGGCTCGCAGCTGGTCAACGTGCTCTACATTCTCGACGAGCCGTCGATAGGCCTGCACCAGCGCGACAACGAGCGTCTCATCCGCTCGCTGAAGGAACTGCGCGACCTGGGCAACACGGTCATCGTCGTAGAACACGACCGCGACATGATGCTGGCCGCCGACTACATCGTCGACATCGGCCCGCGGGCTGGCCGCAAAGGCGGCGAGGTGGTGTTCCAAGGCACGCCGGAAGAGATGATGAAGACTAAAACGCTGACGGCACAGTACTTAGCCCCACCCCCAAACCCCTCCCGCAGGGGGGAGGAAAGCGGAAATGCTGCGGAACAGGTAATCACTCCCCTCCCCCCCGCGGGAGGGGTTGGGGGTGGGGCTCTCACCCTCCGCGGCTGCACCGGCAACAACCTGAAGCATGTCGACGTAGAATTCCCGTTGGGCAAGCTCATCCTCGTCACCGGTGTGTCAGGCTCTGGCAAGTCGACACTCATCAACGAGACGCTGCAACCCATCCTCAGCCAGCATTTCTACCGCTCGCTGAAGCGCCCCATGCCCTACGAAAGTATAGAGGGACTCACACTTATAGATAAGGTGGTGAACGTCGACCAGAGTCCGCTGGGACGTACACCACGCTCCAACCCGGCCACCTATACCGGCGTGTTCAGCGACATCCGCACACTGTTCGTCGGACTGCCCGAGGCCAAGATTCGCGGCTACAAGCCGGGACGCTTCTCGTTCAACGTCAAGGGCGGACGCTGCGAGACCTGCGGCGGCAATGGCTACAAGACCATTGAGATGAACTTCCTGCCCGACATTCAGGTGCCCTGTGAGGAGTGTCACGGCAAGCGCTACAACCGCGAGACCCTGGAAGTGCGCTACAAGGGCAAGTCGATAGCCGACGTGCTCGACATGACCATCAACCAGGCGGTGGAGTTCTTCGAGAATGTACCCGACATCTTGCGCAAAATAAAAACCATTCAGGATGTCGGTCTGGGCTACATCAAGCTCGGACAGCCCTCCACCACCCTCTCCGGCGGTGAGAGCCAACGTGTAAAACTGGCCACAGAACTGTCGAAGAAGGATACTGGCAAGACACTCTACATCCTCGACGAGCCGACAACGGGGCTACACTTCGAGGACATCCGCATACTGATGCAGGTGCTGCGCCGACTGGTAGACCGCGGCAACACGGTCATCGTCATCGAGCACAACCTCGACGTCATCCGTCAGGCCGACTGGATTATCGATATGGGACCCGAAGGCGGACGGCGAGGCGGCGAGGTTATCACCACAGGAACGCCCGAAGAGGTAGCATTGAGCAACAAGGGATTCACCGCTCATTTCCTGAAACAAGAACTGGGGCTGTAGCCCCGCAAAAACTCAAACGTTTGCACGTTTTTTCTGACGTAAAGCAGTACAACCAACGAAGATTATACGTACCTTTGCAGCGTCTAAAATAACAAAAAGCAAACTACTTAAAAACTATGAAGAAATTTGTAATCGGTGACCGTCTGAAAGACGAGTGGATCTCAGTGCTCGACACAGAGAAGAAGAAGTTGGAGTTTACTAACCATCTGGCCAGTGCCAAGGAGTTCAACGACGAAGAGCTGGCAAAGTCGCAACTGAAGGAGCTGCAGACAACGGGCTATTTCAGCGACCTGCAGATTTACGTGCTCGACAACAACAAGGCATACAAGCCCGACGAGCGCGACACCTTCTTAGCATAGAAAAAGGGAGCCAGTTGGTTCCCTTTTTTACTTTCCGGAACTTTACCGTAAGCAAACCCGAGGTTTACCGTAAGCAAACCTCGGGTTTATCGTAAGCAAAGTCGCCCCTAAGCCCAGGGGCACTCTTCTTTAGAAGTTGACGCCGAAATTGACGAAGAGGGCGTTGCTATGAATAGTGCCTTTGTCGTCAGCGATGTTAGCAATACCAATCTGACCACCAATTTCCAGATAGAGCATATCATATTCCAAACCGCAACCGACCTTCATGCCCATGTCGCCGTGGTTGACGAGGTCGTATGAGCTGCGATCGGCTGTCTCTTTACTCACCTCATTGAGATACTCATACTTACCACCAATACCCCAAGAGAAGTAGGGCCCGATGAAGGGGAGCAGGGCAATGTCGTCGGTAGCCTTGACGCCGTACTTGATGACGATAGGCACCTCGAGGTACTTCAGATTCATCGTGTAGTCGCCGTCCTTACCGCCACGCTGGGTGTAGTAGAGGCCACTCTCAAGGAACACGGGCGACGTCTGAGACACGCGCAGGCCGATGATGCCGGCGAGGTTAAGACCGGCCTTCATGCCTGTTGCGTTGTTGTCGCCAGACATCATACCAAGACTGAGACCCATACGGGCTCCGTAATAGAGATTCTGCTTGTCGAGTTCGAAACCACCACTGGCATACTGTGCGAACGAGGGCACGGCCAGCATCATTGCTACGATAGCAGTAAAAAATTTCTTCATAATAATTACCTTTTTTAATGAATGGTTTTGAAAATCTTTTGCAAAATAACGATTTTTTTCTCAAATAGCCAAACAATTTGGCCAAAAAGTGTACTTTTACCCACTATTTATTGCTCCCATAGGTTCCATAAGCCCCAAAGCAATCCCCCCGAGCACGCTACCTACATGCAAAAACTGCTGTTTGCTTACACCTCTTACACCAACCACTGATTATCAGCAGTTTAGCGAAGAGTTCACCCACACCAATGGTCGCACCAATACCCACACCAATACCCACACCAAGTGTCGCACCAACCACTCACAAAATGTTTCACGCCAAAGCAGAAAATTTCGCGGCCTCTCGCAAAAATTTCACGGCCTCTCAGAAAAATCTCACGGCCTCTCGCAAATGTTTCACGGACGGGCATGATACGCTGGTGTCACCACTGGTGCGACTTTAGGTGTGACTAAGTCCGGAAAGACAGGCATTGGGTTTCAAGCAGTTAAGTGCCAGGTGTAAGAGGTGTCACCTACTTTTGGATAATCAGGCGACAGATGTATTGAAAAATCATTGTTGACTATCCGACACCTTGTGAGAATTATCATAAAGTTTCGAAAAGCCTTTGACGTTTAACGGAAAATGCGTACCTTTGCACACGTTATATACACCTGTATGGTGTATGATTGCTGCCGCTAACGGCAAAACAGATCACACGGCCCTGGGCCGTCACATGATTAAACCAACGAGAGGAAGTTACGTCAAAGACAACAAGTAAGTACTTATAAAAAAACAACGAACCGATATGAAAAAAAGCATTTTTGGTGCATTAGCACTGCTCGCTCTGACCGTCACCCTCATCAGTGCCGGTCAGAAAGACGATGAAATCATGACGAAGGAGAACGGTATGTATGTGGTCAACACCACGACACTGGGCAAAGACGTCCAGGGCTATGCCAGCACGACTCCCGTCAAGGTCTACATCAAGAAGAACAAGGTTGAGAAGGTTGAGTTCCTGAAGAATCAGGAGACACCCAAATATATGGCTCGCGTCAAGAAAGCTATGCTGAACAAATGGGACGGACTGAAGGTGAAGGACGCCGCCGCACTGAAGGTCGACGGCGTGACAGGAGCAACATTCTCGTCGGAAGCCATCGCCAAGAACGTACAGCTGGCACTGGAATATTATCAGAAGCACAAATAAATCGCAAATCGCAACTATGGAAAAGAAAGATTTGAAACCGGCAGTTGTCTTCGAACAGTTTGCCAAGATTAATGAGATTCCCCGCCCGTCGAAGCGCGAGGAGAAAATGATTGAATACCTCAAGAACTGGGGCGAGAGCCGCGGACTCGACACGAAGGTCGACGAGACGGGCAACGTCATCATACGCAAGCCCGCCACCAAGGGATACGAGAACCGTAAGACAGTTATCCTACAAAGCCATATGGATATGGTGTGCGACAAACTGGTTGACGTAGCGTTCGACTTCGACAACGACCCCATACGCACCTATATCGACGGCGAATGGCTGACGGCTGAGGGCACCACCCTCGGTGCCGACGACGGCATAGGCTGCGCCATAGAACTGGCCATCCTCGACTCCGACGACATTGAGCACGGCCCCATCGAGTGCGTCTTTACACGCGACGAGGAGACAGGACTGACGGGTGCCGAAGGTATGAAGGCCGACTTCATGACGGGCGACTACCTCATCAACCTCGACTCAGAGGACGAAGGCGAAATCTTCGTCTCGTGTGCCGGTGGACGTAACACACAGGCAACATTCAATTTCCAGCGCGAAGAGGCTCCCGCCGGTTCATTCTTCATGCGCGGACAGCTGAAGGGACTCATCGGCGGCCACTCCGGCGACGACATCAACAAGAAGCGCGCCAACGCCATCAAGGTGCTCGGCCGCTTCCTCTTCCAGACCATGCGCCGCTACGAGGGTGTACGTCTGGCACAGTTCCATTCGGGCAAACTCCACAACGCCATTCCCCGCGACGGTGAGTTCATCATCGCCGTACCCAACGACGTGAAGGAGAACGTACGAGCCGACTGGAACATCTTTGCTGCAGAGGTGGAGGACGAATTCCACGTCACCGACACACAGATGCAGTGGCTTATGGAGAGCACCGATGCCCAGACGGTCATCGACCCTGCTGTTGCCCGTAACTTCGTCTGGGCCATCCAGGCTGTCGACAACGGCATCTACGCCATCTGTCAGGACGAGGCCCTCGGAGGTATGGTCGAGACGTCGTCGAACATCGCCAGCATCCACACCACAGAGACTGAAATCAATATCCTGTCGAGCCAGCGCTCAAACGTGATGTCGAACCTCGACAATATGTGTGCCACGATTCAGGCTGTCTTCGAACTGGCTGGTGCCAAGGCCGTCAGCAGCGACGGCTACCCCGCCTGGAAGATGCGCGCCGACTCGAAGCTGACGCAGATTGTCGTCGACACCTACAAGCAGCTCTTCGGAAAGGAACCCGTCGTCCGCGGCATCCACGCCGGTTTGGAGTGCGGCCTCTTCTCGGAGCGCTATCCCAACCTCGACATGGTGAGCTTCGGTCCTACCCTACGCTTCGTTCATACCCCCGACGAGCGCCTGCACATTCCTACCGTACAGATGGTGTGGGATCACCTGCTGGCTATCCTCAAGCAAATACCACAGAACTGATGCGACACTCCTTATATATAATAATAGGTGTAGCCTTGCTGCTGTTCGCCTCGTGCGGACAGCAGCATCAGGCTAAGACCGTCGTCCAGGAATTCGTTGACCAGCACGTCGCTGAACCGTCGGCACGGAGCGACATCAGCATCGTGAAGTTCGACTCCACCAACGTCATCAACGACTCCGTCATCCTCGCCATACGTGCCAATGCCGACACGATACAGCGCTACAAGAAACCCATCAAATATGCAGAAGGTTCCATCGGCGGCAAGCTCTATGTGGCACGCATTGCCTACACCATCTATGGCGTGGAATTCAGCGATACCTACTACCTGGACGACCAAATAACGCGTGTAATAGCCTTCAAAAGCAACTAAAAGCAATGAAACTAATCTTTTTTCAAAAAAAACAGCAAAAAAATTTGCAGGGATAAAAAAAACTTCGTACCTTTGCACCCGCAATCAAGGAGATAACCCCACGGTTTGCAGCTGAGGAAATCCGGTGGCTGAAACCAGCAGTTTGCTAAACTGCCGTACGGGTTCCCGTACCGGGGGTTCGAATCCCCCTCCTTCCGCACCGAGGGGATTTCTCTGCGAGCGCATCTTTGAAATGCTGGTCGATTCATCTAATGGTTAGGATACAAGATTCTCAATCTTGGCATAGGGGTTCGATTCCCCTATCGACTACATCAAATTGAGATCAGGGAGTTACTCAATGACTCCCTGATTTTTATATTAATACACTATGCATGATAACGACAAGAGTCAATAGATGGTTTTTGCTTTACCTGCTCACGGCATGGATAACGGCTATGTACGCGCAGAAGCGCGATATTCATATCCTGGCAGTCAACGATACGCATGCCGCTATTGAGGCAATGCCACAGCTGATTGGCATTGCCGACAGTTTACGTTCACTCTACCCCAGCCTTCTGCTTTTCTCGGCAGGCGACAATCGCACGGGCGACCCTATCAACGACAAATACCAGCCGTCGGGCTATCCTATGGTAGCACTGATGAACCTGGCTGGATTTAACGCCTCAGCTATTGGCAACCATGAGTTTGACGCCTACTCGCTACCACGGCTCTGCGCACTGTCGTCCTTCCGGTATATCTGCGCCAATATGGAGGCCGACGACACGACTGGCATTAAGGCCATACCTTATCAGGTATTCGACGTCGAGGGACTGAAACTGGGTGTCATCGGCGCCGTACAAATCAACAGCAATGGCACACCCGACGCCCACCATGATGTCCTCCGTGGACTGAAATTTTCCTCACCTTTCGAGGCCGTCAGTCGTTATCAGTGGCTTTCCCGGCAATGCGATGCCACCATCCTGCTGTCACACGTAGGTTATCGGGAAGACGTTCTCATTGCCGAACAGAACCCCTGGCTCGACGCTATTATCGGTGGCCACAGCCACCGACAGCTGAGCGAGAAGGAACCGCTGCACAACGGTGTGCTCATCACGCAAAACCGTAACCTGCTAAGTACAGCCGTTCACGTCACTCTTACCGTCGACAGCGGCCGCGTCGTCTCGAAGAAGGCTGACTACATCCTTGTCAGAACATTCCCACACCCGAACAAGGTTGCCGAGGCGATGGTACAGACTTTTTCGGGCGACCCCTTCTTCAAGCGCATCTTAGCACGGGCCGAGACGCCTTTCCAGACACGTGAAGAGTTGGGCGCCATGGTCTGCGACGCCCTGATGAGCGAGACCGGCGCCGACGTGGCCATCATGAACTACAAAGGCATACGCATACGCAAACTGCCGGCTGGCGACATCACTATCCACGATGCGCTGGAGATAGACCCCTACGGCAGTACAGCCGTCTTATTGGATATGAAAGGCGACGAACTGGAACACTTCATCATCAGCTACGGCCAGATGAACACCTACAAGTTTCCGCATTTGGGCGGACTAAGGGCTGACCTGACACTCGACAAGAAAGGCAGCAACGACATCACGAATGTTAAACTGATGGCAGCCGACGGTAGCCGCTTCAACCGAAAGAAAACCTACCGCGTAGTGACAAACTCCTATGTCATAACCACATACAAGGAGGAGCTGAAGTCGATACCCACAGTGCTGAACATAACGACATCGGACATCATCATACGCTATCTGCAGCAGCAGGGTACGGTGAGCTATCAGGGCAAGAGCCGCCTCAACTATCTGTCACCCGAAAAATAAAGAAATGCTAAAAGACATACTGAACAGCCAACAGCTCGAGCAGCTGAAAACACTTATCGGCGAGAGCCAGAACATTATCATCACCTGCCACCAGAATGCCGACGGCGACGCCCTCGGCTCTTCTCTGGGATGGGCAGAGTATCTGAAGACGCAGGGCAAGGAGCCTACCATCATCGTGCCCGACCAGTATCCGGACTACCTGCACTGGCTGCCCAATACTGAGAAGATAGTGCGCTACGACAAGCACCGCGAACAGGCCGACCTCTTGCTGAAGATTGCCGACCTCGTCTTCTGCCTCGACTACAACACGCCAAGCCGCGTCGACGAAATGGAGTCCGCCCTTTGCGGTTCCCCCGCAAAGAAAGTCCTCATCGACCACCACCTCGGCCCCGACGTACCCGCCGTGCTGACGGTCAGCCACCCCGAAGCCTCGTCGACCTCGGAACTCGTCTTCCGCATCGTCTGGCAGTTGGGCGGCTTCGACCTGATGACCAAACACTTCGCCACGCCGATATACTGCGGCATGATGACCGACACGGGCGGCTTCACCTACAACTCCAGCGACCCTACCATCTACTATATCATCTCGCAGCTGCTGACCAAGGATATCAACAAAGACCGCATCTACCGCAACGTCTACCACAACTTCTCAGAGAACCGCCTGCGACTGACGGGCTTCGTCATGCTCGAACGCTTAGTGGTCGACAACGAACGCCACGCCTCCTACTACGCCCTACACCGCGAAGACCTGAAACGCTTCCACTTCGTCAAAGGCGACGCCGAGGGACTGGTGAACATGCCACTACAGATTAAGGGTCACAAACTGAGCATTTCGCTGCGCGAGGACACGGAGAGGCAAAACCTCGTCTGGGTGTCGCTCCGAAGTGTCGACGACTTCCCCTGCAACAAGATGGCAGCCGAATTCTTCAACGGCGGCGGCCACCTCAATGCCTCCGGCGGACGCCTCTACTGCTCTATCGACGAGGCCGTCAAAGTGGCTCAGAAGGCCATCATTGCCTACGAAAAGCTGTTAAAGTAGCCTAATATTGCGGCTGTTTGCAGATTAATTCGTAATTTTGCACGCAAAACATTCAAATAACAAATGAGAAAGACCATCTATACACTCACGACGCTGATTGTCATGCTGACCACCATCGCCTGTAATGACTACGAGACCTACGGTGAGCTGAAGGAACGCGAGCGCGATGCCATTGAGAAATTCATCAGCGACTCCAGTTTCGTAATTATCAGCGAAGACCAGTTTCACAATCAGGGCGACAAGACCCTGGGCAACAAACAGTTCGTCATTCTTGACAAGAGTGGCGTCTATATGCAGATACTGAACATTGGAAGCGGCGAAACCATCAAGGACGGCGAAACGATGAACATCCTTTGCCGATTCTCTGAGAAGGCCATTCTCGATACCACTTCCATCAACAACCTAACGGGTACCTACGTCTTCACACCCGACATCATGTGCGTCACCCGCACAGGCAGTACCTATACGGCCTATTTCTCTGAGAGACGCGGGCTGATGTGCGTCACCTACGGCACCAGCGTGCCCGAGGCATGGTTGGCTCCGTTGCAATACGTCAAGTTAGGCCGACTGACAAGTGCCACCGACGACAAGGCTCGCGTGCGTCTCATTGTCCCCCACTCTCAGGGAACGACCAACAACGCCAAGGCTAATGTCAAGCCGTATTTCTACGACATCACCTTCCAACGGGGAAGGTGAAAGCCGCCTCGTTTCGTTGTTTCGCCGTTTTAATCGTTTAGACGAAAAAACGATTAAACGAATAATTGAATAATCGAAAAAAAAAACAACTCAATATGACACTCATAAAATCCATTTCCGGCATCCGCGGTACTATCGGCGGACACACAGGCGACACGCTGAACCCGTTAGACATCGTCAAGTTCACAACGGCTTACGCCACATTCATTGGAAACCAAGCCACCCCTTCCAAAGATGGGGTTCAGGATTATGCAGGCTCTCCCCTCCCTCGGAGGGGGCGGGGTAAGCTGGTCGTCGGACGCGACGGACGCATCTCGGGCCCCATGGTTCGCGACGTTGTCTGTGGCACCCTCGTCGGCATGGGCTATGAGGTTATCGACATCGGGCTGGCCACCACGCCTACGACTGAGTTGGCCGTGCGCTGGCACGAGGCCGACGGTGGCATCATCATCACCGCCTCACACAACCCCACGCAGTGGAATGCCCTGAAACTGCTCAACAGCGAGGGTGAGTTCCTGACGGCTGCTGACGGTGCCGAGGTGCTACGCATCGCCGAGGCCGAGGACTTCGACTATGCTCCCGTAGAACAGTTAGGACACGTCACCTTCGACGACACGATGAACCAGCGCCACGTCCAGTCCGTGCTCGACCTGCGTCTCGCTGATACCGAGGCCATCCGCAAGCGCAAGTTCCGCGTTTGCGCCGACACCATCAACTCTGTCGGCGGCATCATCCTGCCACAGCTCTTCGAGGCTCTCGGCGTAGACTACGAGATTCTCAATGGCGACTGCACAGGACAGTTTGCCCACAACCCCGAACCGCTGGAGAAAAACCTGCAAGGCATTATGGAACGTATGCGTCAGGGCGGCTTCGACCTGGGCATCGTTGTCGACCCCGATGTCGACCGTCTCGCCTTCATCTGCGAAGACGGCACCATGTTCGGCGAGGAATACACCCTCGTCTCCGTCGCCGACTACGTGCTAAGTGAAGAATTAAAAGTGAAGAGTGAAGAATTTTCACTTAACACCGTCTCCAACCTCTCCTCCACTCGTGCCCTGCGCGACGTCACCGAACGTCACGGTGGCCTCTACACGGCAGCTGCCGTCGGCGAGGTTAATGTCACGACGAAGATGAAGGAGGTTGGTGCCATCATCGGCGGCGAAGGCAACGGTGGCGTCATCTACCCCGAGAGCCACTACGGTCGCGACGCTCTCGTCGGCATCACGCTCTTCCTGTCATCGCTGGCACAAAAGGGCTGCACCGTCAGCGAACTGCGCCGCACGTTCCCCGACTACCAGATAGCCAAGAACCGCATCGACCTCACGCCCGAGACCGATGTCGACGCCATCCTTGTCAAGGTTAAGGAGATGTTTGCCCAAGACCCTGAAGCCGTCGTCAACGACATCGACGGTGTTAAGATTGACTTCCCCACCCGTTGGGTACACCTGCGCAAGTCGAACACCGAACCCATCATCCGCGTCTACAGCGAGGCACAGACGATGGCCGAAGCCGACGAGCTGGGCAAGCGCCTCATGCAGGTCGTCTACGATATGCAGTAACACGTCACACCCATATAGTAAAGCCAACTGGCCTACTTAGCGATGCTAAATAGGCCTGTTGGCATTATATGCTCACACGCGAATGCACACTAACGCCGAAAGAATTAAGAGGTAAGAAGTAAAGGGGGTGAGAGGCCATGACGTCTTTCTGTAAGGCCGTGACGTCTTAACAAAAATACTGAATACACAAAAAGAATCGTTCCGTTTGTGTACTTTTCAATAATAATTCGTAACTTTGCATCGACGAAATGTAAAATTTACATAAGATGTAGTAATGGATAAAATCTCTCCACAACAACGGCATGCCAATATGGCAGCAATTCGGTCGAAGGACACGAAGCCGGAGATGATTGTGCGTCGTGGGCTGTGGAAGAGAGGATTCCGCTACAGGCTGAACTATAAGCGGCTGCCTGGGCATCCGGACTTGGTGCTGAGGAAATACAGGACGTGTATCTTTGTGAATGGGTGCTTCTGGCATGGACATGGTACTTCGCTCAATGAGAAAGGAGAAATGACAAATGAGAAATGTTGCTGCAAGATTCCGAAGACGAACAGGGAGTTCTGGGTGGCGAAGATTCGCCGTAACAAAGAGCGCGACAAGGAGGAGCAGCGGAAGCTGGCTGCGATGGGGTGGCATTGCATTACGGTATGGGAGTGCGAGCTAAAACCATCAAAGCGAGAAGAGACACTGGACTCAATAGCCTTTACCCTGAACCACATCTGGTTGCAGGATCATAGAGCAAAAACGGTTACTTATCCGAAGCTGGCCGAAGAGGATATTCAAATGCCAATGGCAGCGGAGGAATAACTTTACAACGATGAATAAGAAAATCTGTATAGGGCTGCTGATGGTGACGATACTCATGGGTTGCGCAACACAGCAGGAGCGGGCCGAACGGGCTGCACAGCGACGGCTGGCGATAAAAGAGGCTGTAGAAAAGCGGCTGTGGTGTATCGATATAACCTCGATGCACACCATGAGGTATGGGATGAAGGCTGTGACGCCGGACTTCTATCTGGAACTGAGGAACGACACGCTGAGAAGCTATCTGCCATATCTGGGGCAAGCCTATCAGGCTCCGATGATGTCACCCTCACAGGGGCTTAACTTCGAAGAGCCGGTGCTGCACTATCAGCAAGACAAAAAGAAAGAACATCAGTACGAAATAAGAATCAACGTGAAGACGAAGGAGGACGCGTATGTGTATTGGATAGAACTCTATGACAGCGGCGAGGCAAACATACGTGTACGTTCGAACAACCGCGACCCCATCAGCTTTGACGGACATATAAAATAAGGTTGTAGCGGGAAGAGCCTTCTTCTTTCCATATAGCCTGCAAAGCTACAGCCGAATAGAGAAGTACCCAGGCTGGCCACAATAGTGCTGCCTGGGTACTATCGTTAGTTTTACTGTCTTACAATCTTGCGGCCGTCCTGAATATAAACACCCTTCTTGGGATTGCTGACGCGACGGCCCTGCAAATCATACACGTCGCCGGAAGCGGGGGTGCTGCTGGTAGTGATGTTTCTGATGGCTACAGGCGAGTCGAACACCACCGACAGGGCGTCAACAGCTGATGTCATCGTCATGAAGGCGCGTTCCGAAGGTATAGAGAGGGCGGTATGAGGCAGGAAGAAGCACTTGCCGTCCTTGCTACCCAGCGAATAGGGATTCTTGTAGGTTGAGGTCTTCATATCGTTGTCGTTACCACGCAGTACGGTGTTGCGGATGATAGCCGCCGTCTCTTCATCAGGCGTATAGGTGGTGCGGTTCAAATGCAAGTCGCCAGCATAGTCGCTGACAATGATGACGGCACAGCTTCCCGGCACCACATTGCCGATGGCGTGAAGCGTCAGTGTGTTACCGCTACGTGAGGGGATATAGGCCGTTGCCCCCTCTGGCAGTTCGTAGGCACAGACAGAGCAGAAGAAGGTGGCCCAATACTGGCCGTCGATGGCCTGCGTGGGAACGGTGGCGGTGCTGAAGTCGCCGAAGTATTCCAGTCGGAAGTTGTCGAAGATAGTCCAGTCCTTGTCCACAGCGTCGGTCTTCTTGACACCGACATTCACCTGCGAACTGTTCTTGACCAAGAAGCTCAGGCTATTATCATAGAGTCCAGCGGTGAAGTAGTCGGAAGCGTCATTCATTGTGTCGGGGAACTTGCCACTGATGCCCGACGTCGTTTTTCCGACATCCAGCTTGCCTGCCTCAGTGAATATCGACTGGAGAGGCACGTTGGTCGTTCCGGCATAGAACAAGGCATTCAGACTCTCGGTGCCGTTCTTATGCTTGGTAGCGGCTCCTGCATACGGGCCGTTACGATAGAAACCCTGCAACGACAGGCGGTAACGGCCTACAGGGAGCGTCGCTGTCACTTTCTGGTAGACGTCGAAGGTGGTGTTGTACTTCTCGGCGCAATAGTTTTCCTGCTTGCCACCGAGCGAGGGGCTGCCCGTCCATTTGTCGTTACGGCTGTCGTAGAGGCTGAACGAAGCACCAGGAATGAGGAACGTAGCATCGACAGAAGATGAACTCGTGGCGCTGGCCAGCATCTCCATACGCTCGGCTTCCGATATTTTCAGCCACTGAGCATTGGCATCCGTTGCCGTACCGAGCACCAATGCGCTGCCCGAGCCATCGTACTGCAGGTTCTTGTCGTTTATCGACAGTGTATAGGCCGGACGTCCATCGACTTCGCCAACCTCGGTGACCTTCCACTTACCCAATGCCTGATCGACCCATGCTGACGTTCCGTCAACATTCAGATAGTGATGGCTGTCGTCGCGCTTGATACCGGTCTCAATGGTGCTGTTGCCACTATCGTCGAAGCCCATCGTGACATTCAGGCCGCCGTAGGGCGTCAGCGAGGCTTTCGTGCCATAGTTGTTAGCACCGGTGAGCCATTGTCCTGCACCGATGTTATAGAGATAGACCACTTCGTTATTCAGAATAGAACGGACGTTGGAGTAGATATTCCTTCCCTTGAAGTCGACAATGTGAACGCGGTAGTCGCAGCCATATCCTCCCTCGGTGTCGGTGTAGGTATAGGTCTTAGGATCCTCGCTGGGGGTGAAGGTCGCCAGCGTCTCCCATTCCGGCTTCGCAGTTGTGCGGCGCTCCAGTGTCATCTGCGCCGTCAGTTCACCGCTCAGTTCACGCCACGAGAGTTTCGTGGAATGGGTCGATTCTGTATGTGAACCTCCGAGCACAGGCACACGCACCACAGCCTTGGGGACGTAGGCATTTTTCTTTTTGAAGCCAAGGCCGGAGTTGATGGTGGCATAGTATTGACCCGCAGCGGTGAGCTTGCCGTCTTTGTAAATCTTTGACGGATCGCGCTCGCCATTCCAATAGTAGTAACGCTCCACGAAGTCCTGGCTGTTCATCTTTTCACAGATGCGCTTCACGGCAGCAGCATTCTGTGCCTCGGTAACTCCTGAGGCAAAGGCGCCATTGTTGTTCCACGAAGCGCCCCACACCCATTCGGTCACCCAGACGGGACGCTTGAAGGCATTGTACCAGTTAGGTATGTTGGTATCGAACGACCCTTCAGCCCAATAGCCATGAAGATCGATAATGTCGCAGCGCCAGCCGCGGGCGTCAATCTCGTTGAAGAAATCGCTCAAGAATCCCGTCGCATTCCAGTAGTCGCTGCCGTCCCAGGACGACGGTGAGCAAAGGCGCATACCGGTAGCCATCAGGTCCTCCCAGTTATTGAGGATGGCATTCAGGTCGCAAGGGGAGTCGTCGGCGGGATTACGCGGCTCGTTGTTGGTCTTCATGTGCGGCGACCAGGTAGCACTGCCCAGTTCGGCTGGCGAAGGCCAGTTCTCCTTGATATGTTGGGGCACACTCTCGACGTCGGGTCCCATGTTGCTTCCGACGCCCCATGTGTAGGTACTCGTGACGTTCAGGGCTGAACAGGCAGGATAGTCACCGTCGGCTGCTGCTAGTTGCTGTTTGCCCGTGTCGTACCACTTGAAGATGCGATACGACGTAATCTTGCTGTCGAGTTCGGCAGGCAGTTCGGCCACCTCCAGGTCGGCATCGTCGGCAATGAAGCAGCGGCTGTAGCCGTAGCCTTTGGCACGCAGCGAGAAGGTTACCATATAGCCGCGCTTCAGCTTGAACGAGCGAATCTTGTTATTCAGCTTCTCGTCGGTCAGCGTGTTCATGAATCCACCGGTGTTCTCCAGCCCGAAGTCATTCACGGCCGTACCGCCGAAATTCTGTTCTGAATAGACCGTCAATGGTTTGGTACTGTCGCCGTAGGGCAGAATGATGCAGCCACGGTTGTAGAGCTTCACCTGGCAGTTCTGGCCGTTCTTGGCTGGTGCACCGGCTATCTGCACGTGGGCAGACAGCAGCTTCGCGGCTGCCGAGGGTTTCACGGCTGCCAGGATAAGCACTGCAGCATCGGTATTCCCGATGTTGACGACACCGTTGGTGCCAAAAGGGGTGGCCGATGTGACGGTATAGTCCGTAGCCGTGGCAACGGTAACGGTCTCGTTGACCTGCGTCACGCTCTTCTTGTCGTTGGCAGCCTGTCCGCAGATGCAGGCGGCAAGCATGACTGCCGAGAATGCTGTTCTAACTGATAGTAATCGGTTGTGAATCATTGTCGTGTGGGTTAGTAATTAGATATTTGGCGCAAATTTACTAATACTTTTCCACACAAACAAATTTTCTTGCACTTTTTTACAACATTATAATAAAGTGCACAGAGGAGTCGTTCCTTCTGTGCACTCAACAAATCAGACTAATTGGCGGGCACGGTCTAATGCGATGTTGATATGGCTGCAGATATTATCGCTGCCCACCAGCTCGTCGAACTTAGCCTTGTGGAGCACTGCCTGCACCTTCTCGTTGACGCCCGAGAGGACTACCTGAATACCCTCCTTCTGCGACATCAGGCAGAGGTTCGTCAGGTTGTGGATGCCCGTAGAGTCGACGAAGGGCACCTTACGCATACGGATGATGCGCACCTTGGGACGACCATGCCCCAAGGCTCCCATAATTTCCTCAAACTTGTTTCCTGCCCCGAAGAAATAGGGACCGTTAATCTCGTACACCTCGACACCTTCAGGAATAGTCAGGTGCTCCAGGTTGCCAAGTTGGAAGTCGCTCTCCTCCTCGGCGGGGTTAATCTCGTCGCTGATAACCTTGACATCGGTTGTCTCAGCCATACGGCGCATGAAGAGCAGACAGGCACAGATAAGGCCCACCTCAATAGCAATGGTCAGGTCGAAAATAACGGTCAGCAGGAACGTTACCCACAGCACGATGACGTCGCTCTTAGGGTTCTTCATGATTGAGAAGAACGAGCGCCAGCCACTCATGCCGTAGCTCACGATGACGAGCACACCGGCCAGACAGGCCATAGGGATGTACTGTGCCAAAGGCATGAGGAAAAGGAATATCAGCAGCAGCACGGCAGCATGGACAATACCGGCAACGGGGGTACGCCCACCATTATTGATATTGGTCATGGTACGGGCGATGGCACCCGTGGCAGGAATACCTCCAAAGAGCGGCGAAGCCAGATTGGCCACGCCCTGGGCTATCAGTTCGGTATTCGACGAATGACGGGCGCCGATGACACCATCGGCCACCGTTGCCGACAGCAGCGACTCTATAGCGCCAAGGATGGCAATGGTGATAGCCGGCGAAACCAGTCCCTTAATGACTTCCCACGACAGCACGGGCATCTTCGCCTCAGGCAGCACGTTGGAGATAGAGAAGCGGTCGCCAATGGTCTCAATAGTTGTCACGCCAGCATACTGCTTCAGCAACAGGGCAGCAACGGTCATGACGATAATGGCAATGAGCGAACCAGGCAGTTTGCCCAATGCCGAGCTGCGGGTCAACTTCGGCCACAGGGCGATGAGTGCCACAGAGCCAATGCCCACACCGGCACTCCACCAGTCGATGGTAGGCAAAGACCCGACGTAGGCTATCCATTTTTCAACGAAGTCGCTGGGTACGTTCTCCATCGTCAGGCCCAGCAGGTCCTTCATCTGCGTGGTAAAAATCGTCAGCGCAATACCGCTCGTGAAGCCGACGACAATGGGATAAGGGATGTACTTGATGATTGTTCCCAAGTGCAGCACGCCAAACATGATGAGAAACACGCCAGCCATCAGCGTGGCAATGGTCAGTCCCTCGAAGCCGTACTGCTGGATAATACCATAAATAATAATAATGAACGCGCCCGTAGGACCACCGATCTGCACCTTGGAGCCACCAAGGACGGATACAAGGAGTC
The DNA here is from genome assembly GCA_900316475.1 of uncultured Prevotellaceae bacterium. GTDB lineage: Bacteria > Bacteroidota > Bacteroidia > Bacteroidales > Bacteroidaceae > Prevotella. The sequence continues at coordinate 39,214 of ONDA01000020.1, read as the reverse complement.
CGGCAACGATGGCGGTGATAATACCCTTCTCGGGCGTCACACCAGAAGCGATACCGAATGCAATAGCCAGCGGCAGTGCGACAATACCTACAATGATTCCGGCCAACAGGTCGGTGGTGAACTGCTTCTTAGAGTAGTTCTTGAGCGTCGCGAAAAGCTGCGGCTTAAACTCTAATGTCGTCATAATTTAAAATTGTTATCTTGAAAAGAGGGTGCAAAGGTACGAAAAAAGTTAATAATAGCAAAAGAATATGGCAAGATATTGAAAAAAATACTACTTTTGCCATCGGAATTAAACATTCAAACTTTTTAAAATTAGTAATGTTATGAAAAAAATGATGATGATTGTGATGGCTGCTATGGCCATCGGTTTTGCTTCGTGTGGCAACAAAGTCCAGCAGGCTCCTGCCGACGAAGTCGTGGCTGACTCTACTGCTGCTGCTTTCGATGTCGAGACGGCTATCAATGAGGCTACCGCCCAGCTGTCAGAGCAAATCGAAGCAAAAGATGCCAACAAGCTGCAGCAGGTAATCGAGGCTATCCAGGCAAAGGTGGCCGAAATTCTCAAGCAGAATCCTGATGCTGCCAAGGAGTACGTGACGAAGGTTCAGGACTTCCTGAAAGAAAACGCCGAGCAGATAAAGTCGTTCGTTGGTGAGAATGCCGCTGCTCAGGCTGCCGTCAACGCACTGACAGCTACGCCTGCCGAGACCATCGTCAACGGACTGATGCAGGCCGCCGACGGCGTGAAGGCTGCCGGAGAGGATGCTGCCGACGCCGCTAAGGAGGCTGCAGAGGGTGCTGTCAACAATGCCAAACAGGCTGGACAGGATGCCGTCGACGCTGCCAAGCAGAAGGCTAACGACGAGATTGACAAGGCGGCCAGCAAGGCTGCCGACGAAGCCAAGAAGGCACTGGGAATCTAAAGTGAATAGTAAATATGTAATGTAAAGAGTTAATAATGAAAAGTGAATAGCGATTCACTGAAAAAAACGGGGCATTCGTTGAACGGATTTGCCCCGTTTCTATTTTTATATTACTTTTGCAGCATCAAAAAACAAACAAAACAGGTTTTATATGAAACGACATGCACTGATAACCATGATTCTCGCGGGTACGATGACGGCACAGGCGGCCGACTACCAGTACCTGACCATCGAGAAGAACGACGGCACAACCACACAGATGACGGCCGTAGGACTGACTCTGAAATACACCAGTCAATCGCTGACAGCCACCAACGGTACGGAACAGGCAACGATAGCGCTGACGGACCTGAAACGGATGTACTTCACGAACACACCATCAACGACAGCCATTGAGAATGTCGAAGCGTCGGCTGACGACTGGAACGATGCGGCAACAGAAATCTACGACATCAGCGGACGCCGGCTGCCACAAGGCCGAAAGCCTGCCTGCGGACTCTATATCTTCAAGAAAGGAAACACAACAACCAAGAAGTACGTGAAATGAAACAGCTACTAACAACCCTTACACTCGTGCTGGCTACCATCGGCATCGAGGCTCAGACCCTGAACGTCCAGCAGGGCAGTGTCACCTACGCCTTCACGGCCAATGCCGACGACATGACCTACACCGACAACGGACAGACGCTGACCATTCAGGGCAAAGCGTTCAGCACACAGGACATCAGTAAGATTACCGTCGACGATACCAGCGTCGAGAACAATAGCGTCGGCATCAGCTACAGCGGCACAACGGCCAGCGTCGTCATTGCCGGCAACGTGGCTAACTACGTCACAGCTACCGTCAATGGGGCTCATGTCGCCATCAGCCAGACAAACACCGCCGACGTGGACGGCGACGAGATTACCTACACGTTGAGCGGCACGACCACCGACGGCGGACTGGAACTCGACGGCAGTTACAAGTGTACCATCCAACTGGCCGGCGTCACACTGACCAACCCTTCCGGTGCTGCCATCAGCATCACCAATAAGAAGCGCATCGAAATATCAGCCAAGAGCGGCACAACAAATACCCTTACCGACGGTGCCAACGGCTCGCAGAAAGGCTCGCTCTACAGCAAGGGACAGCTGCAACTTCAGGGCAAGGGCACGCTGAACGTCGTCGGCAATACGGCTCACGCCATCAAGAGCGGCGACTATATCGCAGTGAAGAACCTGACGCTGAACATTACAAAGGCCGTCAAAGACGGTATCTCGTGCAACAAATACTTCTTGATGGAGAGTGGCACGGTGACCATCAGCGGCGTGGGCGACGACGGCATACAGGCAGACTTCGAAGAAGACGATGACATGACTGGTACGACCACCAACCACGAAGACGAGAACAGCGGCAACGTCTACATAGAAGGCGGCACACTGAACATCACGACGACGGGGGTAGCCACAAAGGGCGTCAAGGCTGCCGGCGACCTCATCGTCAGCGACGGTACCATCAACATCCAGACCACAGGCAACGGCACCGTCGAGACGGAAACGGTCGACGGTACAACAACCACCGACGCTAAAGGCAGCGCAGGACTGAACGCCGATAACGACATCACCATCAACGGCGGCACCATCACGCTGACAAACAGCGGGACGGGCGGGAAGTGTATCAAGGCCGATAACATACTGACCGTCAACAACGGCAGCATCACGGCTACAAACACTGCGTCAAACTACAGCTCGGGCAGCTATTCGGCATCAGCAAAAGCCATAAAGGCCGGAACGAAGTCGGCGGCCAACGCTGCTCGTGAAGAGGCACCAGGCGGCGGATACCCCGGTGGGGGCGGTGGCTTCCCCGGTGGAGGTGGAGGCTTCCCTGGTGGCGGCAACAACAATTACACCTATACTGGCGGTATTGTCATCAACGGTGGAACTATCGTGGCTACGGCCAAGAGCCATGAAGCCATAGAGGCCAAAGGCACCATCAGCATCACAGACGGATACGTCTATGCCGAGGCTGGCGACGACGCCATCAACGCGGCCTCCGACTTTACCATCAGCGGCGGCTATGTCATGGGAAACTCCACAGGCAACGACGGACTTGACGCCAACGGCAACTTCTACATCAAGGGCGGCAACGTGTTTGCCGTTGCTAAAGGGTCGCCAGAGGTGGGCATCGACGCCAACACTGAGAGCGGCTGCAAACTCTATATCACCGGCGGCAACGTTGCCGCCGTCGGCGGGCTGGAGAACGGCAGCAGCCTCACGGGCGTCACCAGCAAGTCTACGTCATACAGCAAGGGCAGCTGGTACACATTCAAGAACGGCTCAACGGCAGTCTTCTCCATGAAGGTGCCGTCGAACAGCAACATGGGTAACAGCATGACCATCGTCGCTTCAAGCACGCCATCCGTATCGTCGGGGGCTATCAGCGGAACAAGTATATGGAACGGATATGGCGTTAAATAGACACACCATGACTTTCAATAAGGACAAACAACAGGAGACTGTTATTTACCTGGTGCTGTGGGGACTACTCTTCATGGCACCAATTATGAGTCTGTATATCCGTACGACAAACGACACGTCGCTGACGTTCAATTGGGACGAGGTGCTGATGGTGTGGCGTGAGTATGGCGTGTTTTTCGCCGTCTTCCTCGTCCACAACTACCTGCTGGCACCACTACTGGTACACAAGCAGCAGAAACTGATATACTTTAGCATCGTCATCGCACTGGTTGGTGCGTTCACGTTCTACCAGTGCCAAGACCGTCCAAAACACCACGCTCCACGGATAGAGAAGATGGAGCGCCCCGAACTCAACGAACATCCAAGCCGACAGGAACGCCCGGAACTGATGGAAGATCCGGAAAACCCGGAGCACCCGCAGTTTGCTGGCGACGGTGCCCACCGTCCTCACGGCCCGCAACATTTCCGCCGTGACGACCACCGGCCGCCAGTCATCCTCAGCCAGCACGACGTCATTACCGTCATCATACTCATCCTCATGCTCGGCATGAACCTCGGCGTGAAACTCTACTTCAAGCAGAAAGCCGACCAGCGACAACTGACGGAATTGGAGCACAAGAATCTGGAACAGCAGTTAGAGTACCTGAAGTACCAGCTGAACCCCCACTTCCTCATGAACACGCTCAACAACATCCACGCACTGGTAGACATCGATGGCGAACGGGCCAAGGAGGCCATCATCCAGCTGTCGAAAATCCTGCGCTACGTGCTCTATGAGACCAACAACAAGCGGGTATCTATCAACAAGGAACTGGAATTCATGCAGAACTATACCGACTTGATGAGAATGCGATACGGCAAGAAACTGCAATTCACTGACACCTCCTGTCAGCTCGTCACGCCAGGCACTGACCAGCCGCAGATGATTCCTCCCCTACTCTTCATCTCGTTCGTCGAAAACGCCTTCAAGCACGGTGTCAGCTATCAGCAACCGTCGTTCATCGAAATCACTGGCAAACGCTACAAAGACAAGCAGGAACACAACCGCCTACTCTGGAGCTGCCGCAACAGCAAGCACCAGAAGCAGCAACAAACAACCGTTCCACAGCAAGGCGGCGTAGGTATGGCCAACGTGCGGCAGCGGTTAGACATCATCTTCGGCAATAACTACACACTCAACGTCAACGAGACTGACAACACCTACGAAGTGACACTCGACATCCCGATGGAGGCTTAAAAAAAGTGAAGAAGTGAAACGTGTTTCACTTCTTTTTCGTACCTTTGCAGTCATGATTAGAGTTATTGCTATTGACGACGAACCTTTAGCACTGCAGCAGTTAGCCACTTACATCGGGAAGGTGCCGTTCCTGCAGCTTGTAGCACAGTGTGAGAGTGCCATCGAGGCTATCAGTGTACTGAACCGTGAGACGGTTGACGCCATCTTCTGCGACATCAACATGCCCGACCTCAACGGCATGGACTTCGTCAAGCAGCTGGCCGTACCGCCGCTCATCGTCTTCACCACCGCCTACTCGGAATACGCCGTCGAAGGCTTCCGTGTCAATGCCGTCGACTACCTGCTGAAGCCCTTCGGACTCCAGGACTTCATGCGGGCGGCAAACCGACTGAAAGAAAGGCTACGGGTAGGCGAGCAAAGCTCGGGAATCGGCACGTCGGGAATGCTACTGGAGAACAACACCCACCCCGCCAGCGGTTCTCCCGCCGACAATACCCTCTTCGTCAAGACCGACTACCGCGTCGTCAAGATTGCCATTCAGGACATCCGCTACGTCGAAGGCATGTCGGAATACCTGAAGCTGCACCTCGACAGCCAGCCCAAGCCCATCATCACCCTCCTGGCTATGAAAACGCTGGAAGAGCGTCTCCCCTCCAACTTCATGCGCATCCATCGCTCCTACATCGTCAACCTCGACAAAATCCAAGAGGTGAACAAGAACCGCGTCATCATCGACGCCGACACTTACCTCCCGATCGGCGACAGTTACAAAGACCAGTTCAACAGCTATATTGATGCAAAGTTCTTAGGGAAATGAGCAAATGGTCAGCACAAACAGAGTTTAAATGGTTAAAAAATACTAATTCACCTTTAAATCTCATGACACTGTTTTCTCATATCAATTAAAATGTGTACCTTTGCACCCTGTTTGGAATAAGTTACAAAAAGGTACACAATTAAAGTAGATAGAAATGTCTAAAATTTGTCAAATCACAGGAAAGAAGGCACAGATAGGTTGCAATGTGTCTCACTCAAAGCACCACACGAAGAGGAGCTTTGACGTCAACCTCTTCAGCAAGAAGTTCTACTACGTAGAGGAGGCTTGTTGGATTCAGTTGAAGATTAGCGCCGCCGGTCTTCGTATGATTAACAAAGTGGGTCTTGACGCTGCATTGAAGCAGGCTGTTGCCAAAGGATATGTAGACTGGAAGGACATTAAAGTGATAGGAGATTAATAGTCATGGCAAGCAAGAAAGCAAAAGGCAATCGCGTCCAAGTTATTTTGGAGTGCACCGAGCATAAGGCCAGCGGCATGCCCGGAACCAGTCGTTACATCACTACCAAGAACCGCAAGAACACATCTGAGCGTCTGGAGTTGATGAAGTACAACCCCATTCTCAAGAAGATGACTCTTCATAAGGAAATCAAATAATAATATTACAGAAGTATGGCAAAGAAAACCGTTGCTACCCTCCATGAAGGTTCAAAGGATGGTCGCGCTTACACTAAGGTTATCAAGATGGTGAAAAGCCCCAAGACTGGTGCTTACATCTTTGACGAGCAGATGGTTCCCAACGAAGCCGTAAAGGACTTCTTTAAGAATTAAGCATTTATATTTTTACTAAAATAAAAAGAGCCGCATCTTCCAAGGAGATGCGGCTCATTTTGTTATTGTTCGTTTTCGGCTTTCAGATAGTCGAGGAAGAGTTGCATAGCCTTGTTGGTGGCTATGGCGAGGTTAATGTCGCGGCCATGGTCTTCCTCCACTTTCAGCGTCACCACCTTGTCGGCATTGCCACAGGCCAGCCAGATGGTACCCACGGGAATGTCTTTCGTGCCACCAGAAGGTCCGGCAATACCCGTTGCCGAGATGGCAAAGTCAGTATTCAACGTCCGGCAGGCACCCTTCACCATGGCTATGGCGACCTCCTCACAGACGGCAGTTTTCTCTTCGAGCAGTTCGTGGCTGACACCCAGTAACGACTCTTTTATCTCATTTGTGTACGAGATGACACCGCCCTTAAAATATTTCGAGGCACCAGGCACGGCGATGATAGCCTCAGCAATACGTCCACCGGTACAGCTCTCAGCCGTACCGACGGTCTTCTCCATATCCCACAGCAGTTCACTGATTTCCCTGCTGATAATCTTTGCTTCAAAATCCATATCTGTCCGTTATTTAAAGGTTACTTTTGAGAATGCAGGAGCGTCGATGGAACAAAATTCCTGATTCAGGTATTTGTAATAGCCGACAATAGCAATCATAGCAGCATTGTCGGTAGTATAGCTGAACTTCGGAATATAGATGGTCCAGCCGTAACGCTTCTGTGCTTCGTAAAAAGCATTGCGCAGGCCATTGTTGGCACTGACACCGCCAGCAACAGCCACATGCTTGATACCCGTCTGCTTGACGGCCTTCTTCAGTTTCTTCATCAGGATGTCGACAATTGTCCACTCCAACGAGGCAGCAATGTCTTCCTTATGGTTTTCAACGAAGTCCGGTTCCTCCTGCACCCACTTCTGCAGCGAGTAGAGGAATGACGTCTTCAGCCCCGAAAAGCTGTAGTCCAGTCCCGGAATATTCGGCTCGGCAAACTGGTATGCCTTCGGATTGCCCTGACGCGCCAGACGGTCGATGATAGGACCGCCAGGATAGCCCAGTCCCATCACCTTCGAGCACTTATCGATAGCCTCGCCAGCCGCATCGTCGATGGTCTGACCTAACACCTCCATATCGTTATAGGCGTTCACCTTGACAATCTGTGAGTTACCACCCGACACCAACAGGCAAAGGAACGGCAACGGCGGTTGGCCGTGGTCATCGTCCGTCTCCTTGATGAAGTGCGCCATCACGTGCCCCTGCAGGTGGTTCACGTCAATCAGGGGGATTCCCAACGAACGGGCAAAGCCTTTGGCAAAACTGACACCTACCAGCAGCGACCCCATCAAGCCCGGCCCGCGCGTGAAGGCCACAGCCGACAGCTGCTCCTTCCCTACCCCAGCCTGCTTCAGGGCCTGGTCAACGACGGGCACTACATTCTGCTGATGGGCGCGACTGGCCAGTTCGGGCACAACGCCACCGTATGCCTCGTGAACGGCCTGCGACGCTGTGACATTCGACAGCAGCACACCGTTCTTCAACACGGCAGCCGACGTATCATCACAGCTCGACTCTAAACCTAATATATAAATATCCTCATTCATATTGTCGGCAAAGGTACAACAAAATCGCCAAACAGCCAAACATTACGCTACTTTATTTATCGATGAAGCCGCTATGACCTCATCTGGGGATGGCACACACACGAAGAGGAACATCACGACGAGCTACTGTCCTGTTGCCTGACGGTATTCCAGAAGTTTGTTCTGGTAGTCGGCGAAGGCATCAGTACGGCGGTCGAGCGACTGCTGGTAGAGGAGTTGGGCTTCCAGGAGGTCGGACATCTTGGATGTGCCGGCACGATAGTAGTTGCGGTTCATACGGAGGTTCTCCTCAGCCTGCTCGATGCTGCGCTGCGCCAGTTGTAGCTGCTGGTAAGACTCTCCGACGCCGTTCCATGCGTTCTGCATGCGTATTTGCAGCAGCTGGGCGTTGTCCTCTAACTGCTCGATGGCCTTCTGGTGCTCAATCTTCCGACGCTTGATGGCATGTGTCCCGCTCCACCAGTCGGAGATGGGTACGCTGACGGTGGCGAAGATCATGCCGAACGTGTGGTCGTTGTCCATCAGGTTATGGTAGTTGTAGCCAGCGCCCACGGCAACGGAGGGAAGGTTCTGCCCAACAGCCATTTTCTGCTGAAGGCTCGCTGCTTCCACTTGCTTGTTCAACAACTGGTACTCTGCCGTTCCTGTCAACGCCTGCTGGTGATCTTGCCGAGTGGCAAGTTGAGATATACTGCCTACTTGATAGTCGATAACGAAGGATGTATCGCGCAAGCCACAGTACTGCGACAGCAAGAGGCGGACGATGTCGATGCCATTCTGCAGTTTCAGCCGCTGACTCATAATATCGTTCTGGCGCAGCTGCACATGGAGCAGGTCGTTGCGCAAGGCCACACCGGCACGTACAGCCACGTCGACATCCTTGTAGATGTCGCGTAAAAGGGTGTCAACAGCCTCGATAGTCTTCATTTTCTCCTGCAGTGAGGCCAACTGCCAGAAATACTGCTCAGCGGTTTTCTCTACCTCGTTCTCTGAGAGCTGTAGTTGCAAGCGACTCACGTCCTCGCCCACTTTGGCCAATTTGTTGCCGTTGACAATCTGACCACCGGCAAAGACTGGCTGCACGGCCTGAACACTGGCGATGGTACCGTTCTTCATCATCGAGATGCTGATGGGGTTGGCAAGGGCTGCCAGAGCCTCAGGCGGTAACGACTGTGCCAAGGTTGCTCCCAACTCTGCAGGAACAACCTCTGAGGGATTGACTGTAGTCTGCGCCATGCCCTTGTTGGCATTGAACCAGAGGCCCGTGCCGCTGACGTTGGGGAAGTACTTGGTAAACGTTTCCTTGCGCTGCTGCCGGGCGGCGTCGATGTCGTGGCGGGCACTGCGAATGGCGATGTTGTTATGCAGGGCAGAGTCCTTGAGCTGGGCAAGGGTGTAATGCATCACCCCTGGCCCCTCTCGCAAGGAGAGGGGAGTAGATGTCTGGGAAAACGCTGAATTCAAGAAGGTTGTCAGCAGTAACGATATAATAATATGTTTCTTCATTTTTTCATCAGTTTTTTTATTTGCTATCACTAATCACTCCCATCTCTCACGAGAAAGGCTACGAGGGAAGACTTCACTCGGGACGAAGGGGCTGGGGTAAGGCTATTTCGTCGAGACCTTCCAATAAACAACGGGCAGCATGGTGACTACCATGATGAGCGAGCCAATGCCGCCAGCGAAGATGGTAACACCCACAGGCATCCAGAACGAACTCTGGGCGATAATCATCGGCACTACACCAACGGCAGTCGTGGCCGTGGTGAGGAAGATTGGTACCATGCGGCGCTTGCCAGCATCGTAGGCCGCCTGACGGACAGCTTCGTTGTACGCCTTGCGGTCTACGGTCCAGTCGCCATGTTCAGCAACATACTTCTTTATCAGGTCTATGGCGTGCTCGAAGATGAGAATCTCGTTGCGCATAATCATGCCCATGAGGGTAATGAGTCCGAAGATGGACGTCAGCCCCAGGGCGCGGTTCATCAGTCCGAGGCCGATGAGTGCTCCAGGAATCATCAGTCCGAGAGCCGCCATGCAGACGATGGTGACGCCATACTTCTTGAAGTTGAACAGCAGGAAGAAGAAGACGATGATCATAGCGATGGCAATGCCTCCGAATATCTGCGGCAGGGCCTCGTCACCATATTCTATCTCGCCACCCACCTCAGGACGCACGCCCTGCGGCAGTTCGATTTCCTCCTCCATAATGCGTGCAACCTCTTTCTCAACGGATGCCGTATAGACCCCCTGCGCAAACTGCGCCGTCACCGTGATACAGCGTTCGCCACCACGATGGAGAATGCGGCTCTCGCTCCATTTCGGCTCCACTTTCGCTATCTGCCGAAGTGGTACGGTAGAGTTAGTGCTATGCACACCTCCAGACACCATCGACATTGGCGACGCAATGCCGAGGTTGGCAACGTCGGAGAACGTCATGTCGGCATCGTCCTTCACAACAATAGGCAGTTCGTAGTTGCCCATCCATACCTGACCGACACGCAGGTCGCTCGACGTGGCGCTGAGAGCCAGCTGTGCGGTGGTTCGCGTAATGCCCAACTGAGCCGACGTCACGGGGTCGAGTCTCACATTGATGATGGGGTAAGGCTGGAAATAGTCTGTGTGTACCCACTCCAGTTCGGGCATCTGGCGCATACGCTCCATCAGCCGTTCCGCAGCAACGTGCAGCGAGTCGATATTGTCGCCGTAGAAGCGGTATTCCATTTCGCTGACCTCCAGATAGTCCAACCGTTTGAACTTCACGTAGGCATGGGGGAACGCCTCGCTCAGCTGGGGCTGATACTTGGCCAGTAGGTCGAGCGTGGCCTTGTCGCTCTTGGTGTTAACGATGAACTGTGCATAGTTGTTGCCAGCCATCTGTGGGGCGTAGGCATCCATGAAACGTGGCGACGAACAGCCGATGAAGCTCGTGATGGCAGTGATGCCCTCATCCTGCCGCAGAACGTGGTAGACAGAGTCTGCCACCACCCGCGTCTCAGCCAGTCCCTTGCCGTCGGGCAGGAATATCTCCACAGCAAACTGGTCGCGGTCGGCGTAGGGGAAGAGGCGGATCTTCAGCGTGGGCGCAATGAGGCTCGACAGCAGGATGACGCCGATACCCCCACCGATGGTCAACCAAGGATGAGCAAAGGTCCTGTCGAGCACCTTATTATATGTATGCTGCACCCATTGGGTAATAACAGCCCCACCCCCGGTTCCTCCCCTCCCCTTAGGGAGGGGCTGGGGTGTGGGGCTTTTAATGAGCTTTGTTTCCAAAAACGGAATCACGGTCACAGCCAGCACCAGCGACACCATAAGGTTGATGGTAATTGTCACGGGGAAATCCTCCAAGGCATCGTGGAACATGCCCTTCATCGTGATGAGGAACGGGTAGAAGATGGCGCAGATACAGATGGTGGCCAACAGCATCGGCATAAAGTACTGGCGAGCCGACTCTATGGCGGCGTCCTTTGGCTTGAATCCCTTGCCTAAATATTCCAGATAGCCGTCGATGACCACAATGGAGTTGTCGACAATCATTCCCAATACCACGATAAGCGCAGCCAACGTCACGATGTTCAGTTCAATGCCCATCATATACATCACCGCCACACTGACAAAGGTGCTCAGCGGGATGGTGACGGCAGCCACGATAGCCGAGCGCAGAGGGAACAGCACCATCATCACCAGGATGATAATCAGCATGGATATCAGCAGGTCGCGCAGGAAATCGCTCACACTCATTGCCACTACCTTGGGTTTGTCGGCGATGCGGGTGACATGAACGTCGACTGGGAGTTCCTCGGCAGCAAAACGGCTAAGCACCTGGTCCACCTCCTCACCGTACTGCACCACATTGTTGCCGGGTGTCATCTCCATCGACAGCAGCATACAGGGATGGCCGTCCTGCTCTATTCGGCTCGACATGGGTTCGTACTCGCGCACCACGCGGGCCACATCGCGGACACGGGCCACCTTGCCCGTCACGGGGTCAGAGAAGATAATCTGGTTGGCAATCTCCTCTTCGCTATTCTCCTGAGCCTCCACATGGATGGGCACCTGCTGGTCGTCGTCGCTGATAGAGCCGCTCATCGTCGTAATACCCTGGGCCTGCAGTCGCGAGAAGAGCATCTGCTGACCGATGCCATAGGCCTGTAGCCGCTGACGGTCGATGTAGAGGGATATCTGCTCCTTTTGCTCGCCGAAAAGTTTCACATTAGCCACACTGGGGATGCGGCGCAGCCTATCGCTGAGGTCATCGCTGTACTGCTTCAGTTCGCGATAGCTGCGCTGGTCGCTCTCTATGGCGATGAGCAGTGCCGAGGTATTGCCGAAGTCGTCGTTCACCACGATGGCCAGCACCCCAGAGGGCAACTGTGCCTTGAACCCGTTCAGTCCGTGTTTGATTTTGCTCCATACCTCGTCCTTGTTATTCACGTCGTCGTTGAGTTTCACCATCACGATGCACATGCCGTTCTGCGAGGTGGTTGTGGTTTTCTTGCGGTTCACCTCACCGTATGTAAAGAGGTAGCGTTCCAGCGGACGAGCCACCTGCTGTTCCACCTCTTCACTGGTGGCACCAGGACAGACCGCCACCACCACACCTTGCCGGATAGTGGCATGCGGAAACTCATCTTTCGGCATAATATACATGCCATAGATGCCCATTACGAAGAGGATGCCCACGATGAGCAGTGCTATCGAGTAATGCTCCAAAGGCCATCGGAGCCAGTTCATCTGTTTCATACGCTTAATAGACTGTCTTTGTTCCTTCGCTCAGTTTCTGGTATCCCTCTGTAACGATGCGGTCGCCGGTCTTCAAACCATCCTTGACGCTGACATTGTTGCCCTGCAGCGTACCAATAGTCACCGCCGTACGATGAGCCGTACTGTCCTTGCCTACCGTCCAGACAAACTGGGTGCCGTCAGCTGCTTTCTGCACCGCCGTCACAGGCAACAGCAGCTGTCCAGAATGCTCCGACTGGGCAGCAGCGAACTGAACGTTGGCCACCATACCGGGCAGTAATTGCCGATTGCCATTAGCTACAAGTATTCTTATATCATACGTGTGCGTAAGTGCATCGGCCAGCACACCTTTTTCGATACGGCCGCCCTGATAGCTGCCGCCGACGGCTTCCACCTTGATGTGTGTCGGCGTGTTGGCGCTGATGTCTGCAATTTCCGCCTCGGGTATTGCCACCTTCACCTTGACGGTCGAGATGTCGAGAATGTTCACCACGGCCTGCGAGGGCATCGCCGTCTCGCCCGCATTCACCAGTTTCTTGCCCACAACACCGCCGACAGGGGCCGTCAGCCGGCAGTCGGCTACGTTCTTCCTGGCCACCTCCAACTGCGAGCGGGCCTGCGCCACCTTGCTCTGTATCTCTACCCACTGAACCTCAGGCAGCGATCCGTTGTCATGCAACATCTTGTAGCGCTCCAGCGCATCATTGGCCTGCGCCATCTGGGCCTCGGCACCCGTCAGTAGGTTGCGTGCCTGTGTGTCGTCCATCACGGCTATGAGCTGTCCCTTAGCCACAGCCTGACCCTCGTCCACCAGCATGCGCCTTACGACACCCATACCGGTGAAACTCACTGCTGTAGCCTCCTTTTCCTCAATAATACCCACATACGTTTGGGCATTGTCTGCCGCACCTTGCGACACTACCTGTGTCGTCACTCTCGTAGGAGCCTTCACGTTCTGCTCCCGTTTTTGTCCGCAGCTGCTGACCAAAGAGGCGACCAACAGCATCCATAACGTCTTTTTCATTACTCTGTTGTTTGATTTTGGCTGCAAAGTTAAGACAAAACCGGCTATTGAAGACATTCGATTTCACCTCATTTCTTACCAATATGACAATAAGACGCCAAATCAAACACAAAAAGCACCAAACAAAACATGTTATTTGGAATATTATTACTAATTTTGCGCCATGAAACAGCAAGAAGAGATTACATTACAGACATTAGCCGACAATGAAGACATCCAAATCGGCTACTCCGACGAAGATATCGTGGTAGTGGACAGCATCCAGAAGTTTACCGAAGTCAAGACTGCTCATATAGCCATGAACACCATTGTTATCTGCACCAGCGGTAAGGTACAGGCACAGATGAACGGCAGGGGTATGGAACTGTGTAGCAACCAGATGGCGGTCATTCCTCAAAACGTGATGGTGACGGACGTGATGGTTAGCCCCGACTTCAATCTGAAGGCAATATTCCTGACTAACCGCATACTGCAAAGTTTCCTGCGCGAGAAGATGTTCATCTGGAACAACATGATGTACATCCACCGCCTGAACATCATCCCCCTGGAGAATGATGGCATAGAGTTCTTCTCTCATTTCTATGACATGCTCTGCCTCTTAGTGGAGAGGGGGCAGGAGAATCCCTATTACACAGAGGTCATCCAGTCATTGCTGCGCTCTGCCATCCTCGGACTGATGGGGAACGTCAAGCAATTCCTGCCCATAATAAACGTACAGCCATCTGCCGTAACCACGGCCAACGGACGCTTGCAAGGCGGAAACGAGCGGCAATCGACGGCCAAGGGGCGATTCCAGCAGTTCCTCGACCTGCTACACTCCAGCGAAGTGAAGTATCGCACCGTGGAGGCCTACGCCAACGACTTGTGTATATCGCCGAAATATCTCACAGCCATCTGCAAGAAGCAGTCGGGCAAGACTGCCAATGAATGGATTCGGGAACAGGTGCTGGAGGACATCCGCTACTACCTAAAGCAAACAGATCTCAGCATCAAGCAGATCTGCAATCGCCTCGGGTTTCCTAATCCCTCATTCTTCGGTAAGTACGTCAAGGACTATTTTGGCATCACGCCAGTACAGTTTAGGGAAGGATGTAAGAAATAAGAGAGTAAGAGAATTACAAAAAATAAGAGGAGCTTGATTACTCCTCTTATTTTATTCTTTGGCGGAAGGTGAGGGATTCAAACCCCCGATACCCGAAAGGGGTATACCGGATTTCGAGTCCAGCGCGATCGATCACTCTGCCAACCTTCCTTATTTAACGAGAACCAACAAGATGGCTCACTTGACTAATAACTCGAAAGGTCAAAATGTTTCAACCCTCCTTGAAATCGCGTGCAAAGGTAATACTTTTTTGCTAAACGGCCAAAAAAAATGGAAGAAAAAGTTCTATTATCAACAATTTTGATTATCTTTGCGGCAGAAAACAATCTGCTATGAAGGATATCGAACTAAAAACCACCATCAAGGAGTGTCAACTTGAGGAGCTGTCAGCTGAAGAGAGACACTTAGTTGAAATGGCTATCGAGGGGACCAACCGCTCGTATGCACCCTACTCGCGGTTTAACGTCGGTGCAGCCTTATTGCTGAACAATGGGGCGGAATTCATTGGCTGTAATCAGGAGAATGCCGCCTTTCCTGCTGGTCTGTGCGCCGAGCGCAGTGCTATCTTCGCCGCTGGCGCCCAATATCCTGACGTGCCGGTGAAGATGATTGCCATTGCTGCGCGCACGCCTAACGGAGAACTGCAGGCCGCTCCCGTCAGTCCCTGCGGCACCTGCCGCCAGGTACTCATCGAGACAGAGACGCGCTTCAAACAGGCCATACGCATCTTGCTCTACGGCAGAAACTGCGTCTACGTCATCGACGGCATCAAGAGCCTTATGCCGCTCTCGTTCACCGAGTTTCAATAACAGCCCTTCCCCTTGGCGGTCGACAGCGAGTCAAGATGGAAGTCGTAGATGAGGTTACGCTCGTCAACGACAGCGAAGTGCTGCTTACCTTGTATGCTGTCGCTGGGCGTCTCCCATTGTATGCGCTTAAAGTTCACCGTGTCGCCCTCGACGGCTGGAGTTCGTAGCAGGCAGTCGGCAAAGGTATAGTTGATTGTCGCCGAGTCTGCCAGGTAGGCCATCACCTGGTCATCGGCATATCCCGTCACGATGGTGTTCTTACAGTCTATCCGCAAAGTGGGATAGACTTCATAGCCGTTAGAACTGGCCAGCACGAGGGCAACGCCCCGTGCTGTGGTATTAAACGGATAGAACTGGGCCAGCGTACAATGGTCCACCTCTGCCTTACCGCCAAAGATGGTCAGACAGTTACCCAAGGTATTCGTCAGCTGACAATAGCTAAGACCAATGTAACTGTTATTGGCAATGATGCCGTCGCCCTTAGCATTATGCACAATGCAATGATTCATCGTCAACCTCCGCTGCAACGTGTCAAGGACTGCCGGCGCCTCTAACCTTACAGCCGTCATAGCATTACGTATCTGCGTGTTTTCCAAAATGTTACCGCGCGACGATGAAGCAAAGCTAACACCCGCCCACTGACCGCTGACGCGGTCATAGGGAAGATAGTCGAACATGTGGTCGAGCCGGTCGCCACGCAGCACGACATTCTCGGCCATGAGCGTTCCGCGCACGGCAATGCCAGCCTTGTCGTGGAAGTAGATCGTCGTATTGCGCAGCGTCAGCACGGCACTGCTGTCTACCGTAATGCCGCTACCATAGACCACCAGCGGCTTGTCGGACGTCACCAGCGTGTCGCGTGAGATAACCAGATCCTTCACCTTGATAGCATCCCAAGCAAAGGAGCGCAGGTTGACACGCTGCTCTGCTCCACTCTCCAGACTAAACACAAGGTCGTCCTCGACGAGTTGCGCCTGAGGCTGTCTGTTTTCCTTTGCTGTCAGCTCCACAAACACGCAGATACTGTCGCCGCCGCGCACCTCGAAGTCGTTGGCTACCGAACCCAGTGTGTTGTCGAGATAAGAGCCGTCGACATTGACGCGGAAACCGGTCTGGTTACCATTACGCAGACGGACTGTCCCGATACGTATGCCGCTGCCTGAGTGGTTGTACACCCAGAAGGAGTAAGTCCTGGAGCCGACATTCGAGAACACGGTATCCATCTTCACCGTGTCTACAGAGAATGTCAACAAGTCTGACCGACTCGACGTAAACGAATCGTCGTCGGAGCAAGCCGTGATGAGCCCCACACATATAACAAGATAGAATATAATGCGTTTCATTACCATAATAACGCAGATTCTCCCGATTTATTGCCTGCCGACGTGTTCTACTGCAACTATCACATAACGGACAGACGGTCGTTAAGGAAGTGGTACGGAAACTGTAAGCGAAAACAAAATGTAACGATAGAGGTCAGAATCTCACTATTATAATGAGATTCCGACCTCTATCGTGTGATTGGCACTCAACGTCAGTAGACGTGACCGCCAACGGCAATGCTCTATTACTTGCCGAAATAGCGCTTCAGCAGTCCGGCGAAGCCAGCACCGTGACGAGCCTCATCCTTGGCCATCTCGTGGACAGTGTCGTGAATGGCGTCGAAACCGGCAGCCTTGGCGTTCTTGGCGATGCGGAACTTGTCCTCACAAGCGCCAGCCTCAGCAGCAGCACGCTTCTCAAGGTTGGTCTTGGTATCCCAGACGCACTCGCCCAGAAGTTCAGCGAAACGGCTGGCATGGTCAGCCTCTTCGAAGGCATAGCGCTTGAAGGCCTCGGCAATTTCGGGATAGCCCTCGCGATCGGCCTGGCGAGCCATAGCCAGATACATACCAACCTCGCCGCACTCGCCGTTGAAGTGGTTGCGCAGGTCGTTAATCATCTCCTCGCTGACACCCTCTGGCTTGCCGTCGCCAATACGGTGAACAGTAGCATAGGTGGTCTCACCGTCTTCTTTCAGTTCAGAGAACTTTGAGGCGGGAGCCTTACAGATGGGACACTTCTCGGGAGCAGCATCGCCTTCGTAGATATATCCACATACGGCGCAAATAAACTTTTTCTTCATAATGCTTGTACTTGTTTAGTTGTTAGTAACAAAAATATTTTTCGCAAAGATACGGAGAAAAAACAGAACGGCCAAATTTTAGCGGATATAGTTTTCAAATTTATACGTTGTCTAAACCAATGACGGGCTCCCGATTCACATCGGAAGCCCGCTACAACACAAACACAAAAAAACAGTCAGTTATTATTATTCGACTGTTTGGGGGATACAACTGTCATCACTGTATGCCGTCCTCGCGCAGCTTCTGCTGCCACTTCCAGGCCGACTTCAGCACCTCGTCGGTAGGTGTCTCTGCCTTCCAGCCCAACACCTCGTTAGCCTTGGTGACGTCGCCCCAGACCTGTTCGATGTCGCCCTCACGACGCGGGGCATAGGTCCAGTTCAGCTTAACGCCGGTAGCCTTCTCGAAGCCCTCGACGACCTCAAGAGTCGACAGACCGCGTCCCGTACCGATATTAAAGACCTCAACGGCATCGGTCTCCGGCTTGTCGAGCACGCGCTCCATAGCTTTCACATGGGCTTTGGCCAGGTCGACGACATAGATGTAGTCGCGGATACAGGTATGGTCAGGCGTATTGTAGTCATTACCGAAAATCTTCAGCTGGTCGCGAATACCGATGGCCGTCTGCGTAACAAAGGGAATAAGGTTCATGGGCACGCCATTAGGCAGTTCGCCGATAAGTGCTGTGGGATGGGCACCGATAGGGTTGAAATAGCGCAGGATAACCGACTTGATAGGCGCACCAGAGTGGATATAGTCCTGGATAATCTCCTCATTAATCTGCTTCGTATTGCCGTATGGCGACAACGCCTTCTGGATGGGAGCATTCTCCGTGACGGGCAGGTTCTCCTGTGAAGGCTGGCCGTAGACGGTGCATGACGACGAGAAGATGATGCCCTTAACATCGTACTTAGGCATCAGCTCCAGCAGGTTGATAAGCGACGTCAGGTTATTGCGATAGTAGAGCAGCGGCTTCTCGACCGACTCTCCAACAGCCTTCGAGGCGGCAAAGTGAATGATGCCCTCGATTTTAGGATATTTTTTGAACACAGCCTCCAAGGCCTCCATATCGCAGCAGTCAACCTTCTCAAAAGCGGGACGTACGCCCGTTATCTTCTCGATGCCGTCAACGACATTGGCGTTCGAGTTTGAGAGATTGTCGATGATTACCACCTCATAGCCTGCCTGCTGCAGTTCTACCGTTGTGTGGCTGCCAATAAAGCCTGTGCCACCAGTAACAAGAATTGTCTGCTTCATCTTGATTTTTTAGGTTATTAATAGATATTATTTTGCAAAAGTACACAAAAAAGCCGAAAGTACAAAACTTTCGGCTAATTTTTATTCATTCTATTTCAACAGACTGCTATTATGCATTGGGCAGAGCGAACCACTTGACGTAGCAGAAGTCCTGGCGATGAGGCAGCAGGGCATTCTTCGGATACATACGGATGGCGCTCTTGTACTGTCCAGCCTGCTTAGGCGAATGGGTAGCCTCGAAGATGTAGTTGTTGCCTTCTTTCTTGACCATCTTCAGAGGTTCAATAGAGAAGACGTGCTCCTCACCATTCTTATCGGTAGAGACATTTACCTTCTCAAGTGCGACAGCATCATCCAAGCCCTGCTCGTTGATAACATAGCGCAGAACGTACTCCTCGTTAGTAAGGTGCAGACCTGAAGCAGGAGCGGTAGACTCGGCCGACACGAGGCTGATAGCATCCCAGCGCTCGGCAACAGTTTCCTTCCACAGAGCGATGTCCTTAGCCAGTTTGTAGTTGTCGGCTGCAATCTCCTTGAAGCGCTTAGCCTGCTTCTCGTAGAACTTGCTATAGTAGTCGTCCAGCTGACGCTTCATCGTGTAGTGGGGAGCAATCTGGGCGATAGAGTTCTTGATGACCTTTACCCAACCCTCGGAGATGCCCTTCTCGTTCTTGTCATAGTAGAGCGGTACAATCTCCTGTTCGAGCAGTCCGTAGATGGTGGCTGCGTCGAGCTGGTCCTGATAGCCCTGATTCTGGTAGGTGCGTTTCTCGGTGAGTGCCCATCCGGCACCCTCGCGATAGCCTTCCAGCCACCAACCGTCCTTAACGGAGAGGTTGACGACGCCGTTCATCTCAGCCTTCTCGCCAGATGTACCGGAAGCCTCGAGGGGACGGGTCGGGGTGTTCATCCAGATGTCGACACCCGAGACGAGACGACGAGCCAGCAGGAAATCGTAGTCTTCGAGGAAGATAATCTTGCCCTGGAACTCCTCCATCTGCGAAATCTCGAAGATGCGCTTGATGAGTCCCTGTCCGGCACCGTCGGCGGGGTGAGCCTTACCGGCAAAGAGGAAGATGACGGGGCGCTCGGGGTTGTTCACAATCTTGCTGAGACGGTTGAGGTCGGTGAACAGCAGGTGAGCGCGCTTATAGGTTGCGAAGCGGCGGCAGAAGCCGATGACCAGTGCGTTGGGATTGAAACGCTCGAGGAGCTTCACCACACGTGAGGGATCGTTTTGGTTTTTCAGCCAGGTCTCACGGAACTGCACCTTGATATAATCGAAGAGCTTCTTCTTCAAGGCCATACGTGTAGCCCAGATTTCCTCGTCGGGACAGTTATAGATGCCGTGCCAGATTTCTTCGTTCGACTGGTCGCTCATAAACTTCTTGTCAAAGTACTTACCGTAGAGCTGACGCCACTCGGCAGCTGCCCATGTGGGGAAGTGAACGCCGTTGGTGACATAGCCGACATGGTTCTCTTCGGGATAATAGCCGTTCCAGATGCCGGCAAACATCTTCTGGCTGACCCAGCCGTGGAGCTTCGACACGCCATTAACCTCCTGACAGGTGTTGCAGGCGAAGGTAGACATACAGAACTTCTCGCCCTTGTCGTCGGGATTGGTACGCCCCATACCGATGAACTCGTCCCAAGTAATGCCGAGCTTCTGGGGATAGCTGCCCATATACTTGCCAAAAAGCCCCTCGTCGAAGTAGTCATGACCAGCGGGAACAGGTGTGTGGACCGTGTAGAGGCCGCTGGCACGAACCAGCTCAAGTGCCTGGTTGAACGTCAGGCCTTCCTCAATATAGTCACACAGACGCTGCAGGTTACAGAGAGCAGCGTGACCCTCGTTGCAATGGTAGATATCTTTCTTGATGCCGAGTTTCTTCAGTAGCAGCATACCACCGATACCAAGCAGGATTTCCTGCTTCAGACGATTCTCCCAGTCGCCGCCATAGAGACTGTGGGTGATGGGCTTGTCGAAGTCGGAGTTCATCTCGTTGTCGGTATCGAGCAGATAGAGCTTTACACGACCGACATTAACACGCCAGACATAGGCATGCACCATATAATTAGTATATGGAACATCGACCACCAGAGGATTACCATCCTGGTCGAGCTGACGCTCGATGGGCAGTGAACCGAAGTTCTGAGTCTCGTAGTTGGCTATCTGCTGGCCGTCCATCGACAGGCTCTGAGTGAAATAGCCGAAACGATAGAGGAAACCAACGGCACACATGTCGACGTTAGAGTCGCTGGCCTCCTTCACGTAGTCGCCAGCCAGCATTCCCAGACCGCCAGAATAAATCTTCAAGGCCGAGTGTATACCATACTCCATACAGAAGTAGGCAACAGACGGGCGCTTGGCATCGGGCTTCACGCTCATGTACTTCTGGAACGAGGCGTAGACGTCCTTGATGCGCTTCATCAAGTCCTTGTCGTTCAAGATTTCTTCCTTACGGTCAAAAGTCAGACGCTCCAGCAGCATAACGGGGTTATGCTTCACGTCGTGATAGATTTCAGGATCGAGGTCGCGGAACAGGTCGCGAGCCTCAAAGTTCCACACCCACCAGAGGTTGTGAGCAATCTCGTCCAAACACTTCAGCTTCTCAGGAAGGCTCGACTTCACGGTCAACACCTTCCACTGAGGAGCATTTGCATAATCAGCTTTTATCTTCATACCTTAAAATTTATAATGATTTTACTTGTTTTCTTTCTTCTGCCTTACGAAGCGCAATATCATAAGCTTCGTCGTAATACTTAATGAACTCGCTCCACAGGGCTTTCTTCGACAAAGCGTCTGCGTTCTTGCGGCAGGCTTCAACCTCCTTGTCCGTCATATTTGAGAACTTGGCTACGGATTCCTTGATGGCGTCAGCCACCTCGGAGTAATTATAGTCAGTGCGATGAATCACCTTCACGCCATCCTCCAGTTCACCATAATGGCCAAAGACACCATTAGCCCACAGGCCGAAACCGGCCAGATCGGTGGTGATACAGGGCACCTTGAAGGCGACCGCCTCTAACGGCGTATAGCCCCACGGTTCGTAATACGAAGGATAGACGCAGAGGTCGTTGCCAAGGACCACATCGTAATAGGACATATTAACAATGCCGTCTCTTCCGTCCAGATAGCAGGGCAGGAAGATGACCTTCACGTTATCCTCGTGACGATTGTGCATATCGTAATACTTCATCATACCCAGAACCTGATCGTGGTTCATATTGTGAAGCCAATGCGTTATCTGCGGAACTTCAAGAGGCGTATTGTAGTTGAAATGAGGTGAACTCAATCGCGCCTGCAAGTCCTGTCGTGGCTCACCCACCCAACCGGGCACCTCAATGAAAGCAACAACTTTCTTCTTCAGGTTTCGGTCACGAAGCAGGCGATTCATTGCCTCAACAAACACGTCAATACCCTTATTCCTAAATTCATAACGCCCTGAAGTCGAAACGATTAATGTGTCATCTTCAAGTTTTTCTCCAAGTAGAGCATCAGCCACTTCCAACAGACGACGGCGGGCTGCCTTACGCTTACGGGTGAAGGCTGCTGCCTTAGGAACGAAACTATTATCAAAGCCATTTGGAAGGACGACATCGACAGGCTTGTCAAGCAGTTCTACGCACTCGCGGGCCGTAATATCACTTACCGTCGTAAAGCAGTCAACATGGAAAGCCGTCTGCTTCTCAATAGAGTGTTTCGACTGCATATTCAGTTCGCCAGCCATCTGGTCACCATTATAGGCGAACAGATAGTCATAGAGAGGCTTCTGGTTGCCTGCTATGGAACGTCCGATACTGGTGGCATGAGTGGTAAAGACCGTACCAACCTGCGGTAGCTTGTTGTTTATATAGAGAGCACCCAGTCCGCACATCCACTCATTGGCGTGGTAGACAACCTTTTTCTGTTCATCTAAATAGTGCTTATAGAAACTCTCGACGACCAAGGCTGCGGCATACGAGAACATCGAAGCCTCGTCGTAGTCACCATAGGCATGGAGCGAGTCGACTTGATAGTGCTCCCACAACCAAGCGTAGACCTCGTTCTTCTTCTCAAAATATGGTTGGAAATCAACAAGTATTGCAATAGGTTCACCGGGCACCGTCCAGCGCCCGACTCTAACGAGAAGTCCTTTCTCCTTAGCTTCCCACTGCCAATCAGCAAATAGAGACTTGTCCTCTTTGAAATAGGGACTTTCTTTTTCCTTCCAAAAATCAGGACCGATAAAGATGATTCGATCCTGCATCCTGTCTTGCAATGTCTTTGCTCGAGACGAAAGAACGGTATAGATACCACCGACCTTATTACAGACCTCCCAACTAGACTCAAAGATATAGTCAGGCGTTAAATGCTTATTTCCCATTCGTTATAATTATAAACGGCTGCAAAGATAATTAAAAATTTCAAAAACAGAGAATGTTTTTACATATATTTTTGCCAATTTATCATATTTATTGATTTATATTTGCTACCTTTGCCATGAGAAACAAAGAAAATGACAATGAGAAAACCAATTCTTTCGCTGACATTATGCATCATTTGCGCACTTTGTCAGGCACAGAGCGACAAACAAGCTTTCCGTGCTTACCTTTATAATGCAGAATACGAAGTCTATCTTCGAATAGACTTCTACAACGAGTCTATCGAAGTACCAGGCAACGAATTATACGGCCAGCTACCAGGGTTTCTCGGCAAGAAAAACAACAGTTTCTGCTGGCCTATCACTGCAGCCAAGCTGAAAGACGAAACGACGGCCGAGCTCAGTCTCATCAACGACTTCGGCAGTGAGGATCTGACAGCTACTCTCAAGCAAGAGAACGACTCCATCTACGTGTTACACCAGGTGAAGGGTAGCACACTGAAGGTACCCAAAAACGGAAAATGGCAGAAGCTACCAAAAACTCTGCCATTCATCCGCAAATAATTCTTTTACTGCCTATCTTTTACCTTTTCTGCTGAGGTCCGTGATTCCACCCGCGCAACATCTGCCTGTGGAATCGGTCTTCGGCCTTAAGTACGTCGTAGAGCTTTGATGCCGAGATGACGCTGAGGAACTTGTTGTGATACGTCTGCTGAATACGCTTCAGTTCCAAATCGTATTCATCGCGCTGGCGAATAGCTTTCTCGCAGCCCTTTTCATCTGTAGGCTTCACCTTTGCCAATTGGCGCTGACGCTCAAAGATTGCGCGCTGCTTGGCCTGCATCTCCTTGTAGATAGGGAAAAAACTAGCGGCCTCCTGCGGTGTAAGGCAAGCTTCCTTTGTGATAAACTGCTCCAATGCGGCCTGAAACCATTCTGGCGAGAACCGCCCATGCTTCTGGTGACCGTCCTGAGCTGTCACAGCGATGGCCAAGAGCAGCGAGACGAATATGAAAGAGATTTTCTTCATAGACATTTCTTAATAATCGCTAGTTAGACAAGCATAGATATCGTTATTGTCGGCCATTACAAAGTCTGCGGCCTCGTCGATGTAGGATTCCGATACAGCCGCGTTCGTGTTAGTAGCAACCTGACGAGTGGCTGCGTCATCGGGAGAATAAAGGTATACGGCAGCAGTAAACAACACTGCCACAAAACAGGCGGCAGCATAGAGCCACGGCCGCATCCGCGCCATTAAGCTCTGGCGAGGGCTCTCCGGCAATTGCTGCATCACGTTAGCCGTCAGGTTGTCAAAGTAACCATCAGGCACACGGAAAGGACTTTTCCTGCCGAGCTTGCTTATTATATACTGTTCTTCGTTCATCATACTGTATTGACGTAATTGTGTAAACAAGGTTTAATCGCGTTGCTTAAAAAATTCAGATATTTTCTTGACGGCGATGTGGTACGACGCTTTCAGAGCGCCTTCGCTAGTCCCCAGCATACTACTGATGTCGCTATATTTCATGTCGTCATAGTAGCGTAACAAGAATACGGTACGCTGCACTTCAGGCAGCGTAGCGATGGCCTCCTGCAACTGAGCCTCTGTCTCGTCACCGTCAAAATAGTCGTCTGCCATCAGCGTATTGGCTATTCCTGACTCGTCGTCGGTACTCATGGTCACGATATTCTTCTGACGACGCAAGAAGTCAAGACTCTCATTAATGGCAATACGCGAAAGCCATGTCAGCAACTTCGAGTCGCCATGAAACGAACCGATGCCCTGCCAAGCCTTGATGAATGCATTCTGGAGCACGTCGTTAGCATCATCGTGCGACAGGACGAAACGGCGAATCTGCCAATACAGCTGTTCGCCATACTGATTCACCAGCATCTCAAAGGCACGGCGCTGCGTCTTTGGGTTAGTCAGTTTTTCTATGAGCAGTTTATCGTCTGTCATTCGATATAAGGTTTTAGGCTCTCGCTGATGGCATCATCATAGCCATACACATCAGAATAGTGTTGCAACGAACCGTCAGGCGTCTGAAAAATAGTGTAATAAGTTATTAAAATAGGTACGCGAGGCGACACGTTGATAGTTTTGACCAACTGTGGTGTTTTCACCGATGGATCCATCTGATCCAAATACTCACGGCCTTGCTCTGTTTCAGGTTTCATTCCCATAGAGATACGCAACTTGTCGAGCAGCCACTCGTCGGGGTCTTTCTCCATCAAAAAGACTGCCAGGTCAAAAGGACGTTGCACACGCACACAGCCATGGGAGACGCCACGGTTGTCGCGCTGGAAGACGCCAGGGCTTGAAGTGTCGTGTAGGAATACAGAGAAGTTATTCGGGAAGCGGAAGATAATGCGTCCCAACGCGTTACCTGCCCCACCCTCCTGTGTAACACGGTAGTTGCCGCTACGAAGCATCGCCGCACTCACCGCCGCCGGTGAAACACGCTTTCCCGTCTTTCTGTCAGAAATATAGTAACGATGACGGGAAAAATAATAAGGATCGCCACCGTTACGGGCCACATCGTCGCGAATAATACTCATTGGAATCACCCATTCAGGATTCACCTGCATATAGGAGATCTCGCTCGACAGCAGTGGGGTCTTCGTCTTCAGGGCTCCGCAGGCTGCCCGCATGTCCACAACCGAGTCAGGACCTACTGCCCACAGGTGGAAGGCCGGCACGTTGACGACAACATATTTCTGCTGTTCCTGGACATGCTTTTTGTCACGCCAACGACTGCGCTCCATATTCACCAAGATTTTCTGGCATTCGCTCTTATTGGCACTACGGAGCATCTGACGCAGCCTGCCGTATAGTTCCGTCTTTGGCTCCATCTGCCGGAGGAACGCGCCAATACCATTGGTGGTTGCGCAAGCCATAGCAACATGAAAGAAAGAGTCCGTTGGGCTCTCGATATCTACATCATAGAGATGACGATAAGCTATGACCCGCCCCGTAGAGTCTTTATCACGAGCATCATAGCGGTTGAGGACGCTGCTGGGGTTCACAAAACCATATCGCTGTCCTACAGCATAGGTCAGATAAGCTTTATTAAGGTTGTACTCCAAACGGGCCATGACCTGAGACACGTTGTCATGTTGGTCAAACGTCAGCGTGCGGATTTTATCCATATCGGCCTTAATCTCTGCTATGTGGAACGCACTTGTTCGGAACCCAATCTCGGCCAATTCACTTTCAAGGATAGCCAGCAACGAATCAGCACGATCGTCGACCCCCCAATGGTCAACCCACACAGGAGTCCCGCCATTTTCGTAATAACGATTCATGAAACTGTTGACAAGCTTGTTCCCATTGCCTTTCTTGCAATAATCCTCCAATGCCTCCTGAAAACTCTGAACATTCAGAGAATAGGCATCTACCTTCATGTCACTGAAGGTATCTAAAGAAATGTGATGTTGATTAAGGGACAGCGAATCAGCACAGTCCAAAATCAGAGAGGAGAAAAATACGAGTAGCGCAAGGCTTAGCGCACCTGAATTTTTCTGACAACCTTGCCTACCTTCAGAATATAACACCCTCTTGGAACATTTAATTCCACACGTTGCGCAGGACTTTCAATCTTGACGGTCATCACCTGCCGTCCCGTAAGTGAAACGACTTCAAGCGTTTCGCCCTGAGCACCAGCAACAAGAACCGTCTGTCCGCTAACACTGATGGTAACAGAGGTACCTATCTGTTCTACTGCAGCGAACTCCATCTCTGAAGCAGATGTTATTGCTGGGATTGCCACCGTCAAAAGTCCAGCGAGAGATAATATGAGTAGTCTTCTTGTCATATACGTATACGATATTTTGTGCAAATATACAGCTTTTAATTGAAAGTTCCAAATTTTTTTGTGGAAAAATGCAATATTAAGCAAATTTACACGTTGATAACGTCCAACTCGTTGGCTAACCTGGCGTTGGGGAACACTTCCCGGGCCTGCTGTAGCAAAACGCTCTCGTCATTGTAGCGCGAGCTGTAATGACCTAAGACGAGCTGTCCCGCTCCCGCGTCACGAGCCACCATCGCTGCCTGCCGAGCAGTAGAATGGAAATACTTTTCAGCCATCGGCAGGTTGTCGTCGCCATAGGTGCTTTCATGATAAAGGGTACTGACGCCCTTAATCATCTCATGAAGATCCGGCATATACCGCGTATCGCTGCAATAGGCATAACTGCGAGGCGGAGCCGCTGGCTCCACCAGCCTCGAGTTTGGCACCACCTCTCCTTCTTCTGTTATCCAGTCGGCACCGTTCTTGATATTCTGAATCTGGGATGTCGGGATATGATAGAAGTCTATCATCTCACGGCGTATATGCGGCAGAGAGGGTTTCTCACGGAAGAGGAAGCCGCAGGTGGGCATACGGTGGTTCAGGGGTATGGTCTCCACTGTTAGCGAACGGTCTTCGTATATGACCTGCCGGCAGGAAGCATCAATAGGATGGAACACAACCTCGTAGCCCAGGTCACGGCAGAAGAGTGCCATCTGACAATCCAGCACCCCTTTAAGTTGCTCATTAGCATAAATATGCAGTTTAGCGGTACGCCCCAAGAGCCCGAAGGTAGAAATCATACCAATGAGGCCGAAGCAATGATCGCCATGCAGATGCGAGATAAACACATGGCTCACCTTTGAGAAATGCACCCGCAGTCGACGCAACTGCAACTGTACGCCCTCACCGCAATCCACCATAAAAAGTTTCTCACGCAGTTCAATCACCTGAGCTGACGGGAAATGACGAAGCGTGGGTAGCGCACTGCCGCACCCTAAGATGTGTACTCTGAACGATTCCACAGGGCTATCAAATCATCATATCGTCTTCGGAAACACCCTCCAACTTGATGATGTCCTTATGCTCCTTTTGCCTATAGCGGGTGTACTCAAACGTATCATCCGCATCCTTATACACAAGCGAGTCAGGCCCTAAGGAGATAATGTCATAACGATTGACCTCTTCCTCCTCATTGCCACCCTCACGCACGGAAACGATTTCCAATTTTCCGTTGACGAGTTTCCACGAGCGATAGATCAACGCCGGCTGATCAATACTCTCTGCGATACCCCCCTCCTTGATGCGGATACCCATTTCCGAGCTTCCGTCAAGGGGATTGGGCATTACCCAATCGCCTAAAAGGGCAGACTGATTGATGACCATCTTAGCCGTATCCGGAGCCTGAAGCATCACCGCCATACGATCGCCTATTTGGAAGCCACCAAAGCACCGGTTTTTATCATTAGCTTCAGCTATGCTCAATGACAGCGTATCTCCAGAGTCAGTTATCAACTGCAACGTGTTCATAGCCGTTCCGTCGCCACAGATTCCATATACAAGAGAATCCTCATCGAGTGTCACAACAACGGTCGAATCTATTTCTTCATTTTCCGTCGACTGTGTACTTTTACCGCCACAACTACCCAATGCCACGATGGCACCGACAAAAGCAAACTGCGCAATTCTTTTCATCGTATTCTGTATTTAATTAGCGTTCTAATTCCTTCGCATCGTTCCACAAGGCATCCATTTCCCCAAGACTCATCTCCGTCAGCGGACGACCGGAACGAATGCTATGTTCTTCAATATAGTTAAAGCGTCTGATGAACTTCTGGTTCGTACGCTCCAGGGCGTTCTCGGGATTCAGCTTATAGAGACGAGCAGCATTGATAACCGCAAAGAGAAAATCGCCTAACTCATTAGTAGACAAATCTTTGTCACCTTTATTCAATTCTGTTTCCAACTCATCCAACTCTTCGCGGACCTTTTGCCAGACGTCCTCCTTTTTCTCCCAGTCAAACCCCACATTGCGCGCCTTGTCCTGAATGCGGTAAGCCTTTATTAGCGAAGGCAGAGAGGTCGGAACACCCGACAACACCGTCTTGTTACCATCTTTCTCCTTAAGTTTTATCTGCTCCCAGTTCTGCAGCACCTGCTCCGACGTTTTGGCATCGGCAAATTCACGTTCACCAGACTCCTCGCCGAAAGGCAGTGGCTTGGGGGCTTCAGCCCCGACCTGCGACGGATGATAGATATGCGGATGACGGAAGATAAGCTTGTCGGCCTGCTGGTTACAGACATCGGCCATATCGAAGTCACCTGTCTCGGAGCCTATCTTGGCATAGAACATCACGTGCATCAGCACGTCGCCCAGCTCTTTGCAGATATTCTTGCGGTCGTCGCGCATCAAGGCATCACACAGTTCATAGGCTTCCTCTATGGTGTTAGGACGCAGCGACTCGTTGGTTTGTTTCCTATCCCACGGACACTTTTCACGTAGCTGGTCAAGTACGTCAAGCAATCGCCCGAAAGCTTTCATCTGTTCTTCTCTTGTATGCATTTCCCAAGATTCAGTATGATATTTTTCCACTGCAAAGGTAAGCATTATTTTCCATTCCACCAACTTTTTGCCAAAATCTTATCGCGATTTGCAGGAAAATGTGTAACTTTGCAGCCGTTTATTAAATAGGTATATGGAAATAGCAAGTAAATACGACCCGAAAGAGGTCGAAGGAAAATGGTACCAGTATTGGTTGGACAACAAACTTTTCAGTAGCAAACCCGATGGACGTGAGCCATACACAATCGTCATCCCACCACCCAATGTGACGGGTGTTCTCCACATGGGACACATGCTGAACAACACCATCCAGGACATCCTGGTTCGTCGGGCCCGTATGGAGGGCAAGAACGCGCTCTGGGTGCCCGGCACCGACCATGCCTCCATCGCCACCGAGGCCAAGGTGGTGAAGAAGCTGGCCGAACAGGGCATCAAGAAGCACGACCTGACACGCGACGAGTTCCTGAAGCATGCCTGGGACTGGACTCACGAGCACGGCGGCATCATCCTGAAGCAGCTGCGACGCCTCGGCGCCTCTTGCGACTGGGACCGCACGGCCTTCACGATGGACGAGAAGCGCTCACGGAGCGTCATCAAGGTCTTCGTCGACCTCTATAACAAGGGACTCATCTACCGCGGTCTGCGCATGGTGAACTGGGACCCCAAGGCGCTCACCGCCCTCTCTACCGAGGAAGTTATCTACCGCGAGGAGCAGAGCCACCTCTATCACCTGAAGTACTACGTTGATGGCCTAGATAATCTAGAAAATCTAGAAAATCTAGAAAAAGATGGCAACGTCATCCACCGCGATGAGCGCGGCTATTACGCCGTCGTCGCCACCACCCGTCCTGAGACCATCATGGGCGATACGGCTATGTGTATCAACCCCAAGGACCCGAAGAACCAGTGGCTCAAGGGACGCAAGGTCATCGTGCCTCTGGTGAACCGCGTCATCCCCGTCATCGAGGACCGCTACGTCGACATCGAGTTCGGTACGGGCTGTCTGAAGGTGACGCCTGCCCACGACACCAACGACTATATGCTGGGCAAGACGCATCACCTCGAGACCATCGACATCTTCAACCCCGACGGCACCATCAGCGACCAGTCGCCCCTCTACGTCGGCATGGACCGCATGGACTGCCGCCGTCAGATTGCCAAGGACCTGCAGGAAGCCGGACTGATGGAGAAGATTGAGGACTATACTAACAAGGTGGGCTACTCCGAGCGTAACCCCGACACCGCCATCGAGCCACGCCTCTCCATGCAGTGGTTCCTGTCGATGAAGCACTTCGCCGACATAGCCCTGCCACCCGTCATGAACGACGAACTGAAGTTCTATCCCGCCAAATACAAGAACACCTACAAGAACTGGCTGGAGAACATTCAGGACTGGTGCATCAGCCGTCAGCTCTGGTGGGGACATCGTATTCCGGCCTACTATTACAATGATGAAGACTTCGTGGTTGCCGAGACCCGCGAAGAAGCCCTGAAGCTGGCTCAGCAGAAAGACCCGAAAGTGACAGACGCCGATCTGCGTCAGGATGAGGACGCCCTCGACACATGGTTTTCCAGCTGGCTCTGGCCCATCTCGCTCTTCGACGGCATCAACAACCCCGGCAACGAGGAGATAAAGTACTACTACCCCACTGCCGACTTGGTGACCGGCCCGGACATCATCTTCTTCTGGGTGGCTCGTATGATCATGGCGGGCTACGAGTATATCGGCGATATGCCCTTCCGCAATGTCTACTTCACCGGTATCGTCCGCGACAAGCTGGGCCGCAAGATGTCGAAGTCGCTCGGCAACAGCCCCGACCCCATCGAGCTCATCGAGAAGTTCGGTGCCGACGGCGTTCGTATGGGTATGATGCTCTCAGCACCTGCCGGCAACGACATCCTCTTCGACGAGGCTCTCTGCGAACAGGGTCGTAACTTCAACAACAAGATATGGAACGCCTTCCGCCTCGTCAAGGGATGGAAGGTGGCCGACAGTGCGGTTGGCGGTTCCCCCGCCAACGAGACCGCAGTCCGCTGGTTTGACGCTAAGCTGCGCCAGACGGCTGCCGAGGTTGACGACCTCTTTAAGAAGTACCGCATCTCCGAGGCCTTGATGGCTGTCTACAAGCTGTTCTGGGATGAGTTCTCCAGCTGGTACCTCGAGATGGTGAAGCCCGCCTACGTCAACGGTGAGGCTCAACCCATCGACCGCGAGACATACGACAAGACGCTGGAGTTCTTCGAAACCCTGCTGAAGATGCTACACCCCTTCATGCCGTTCATCACGGAGGAGCTGTGGCAGCACATCTACGACCGCAAGCCCGGCGAGAGCATCATGCGCGACAAACTCGCCCTCAGTGGTTTACCCGCTGAGGACGAACAGCTCATCACGGTCTTCGAACAGGTGAAGCAGATTGTCGGCGGTGTACGCATGGTTCGTTCTTCGAAGAACATCGCTCCCAAGGAGCAGCTCGAACTGCAGGTCGTCAGCAAGAACGACTATGCCCAGTTTGACGCTGCCATTATGAAGATGGCCAACCTGAAAGCCATCAACATCGTCAGCGATAAAGATGCTACCGCCAGTTCGTTTATGGTTGGTACCGACGAGTTCGCCGTTCCTCTTGGCAGCCTCATCGATGTAGATGCTGAGATTGAGAAAATGGAGGGCCAGCTGAAGCACCTCGAAGGCTTCCTGGCCGGCGTCATGAAGAAGCTCTCCAACGAGCGCTTTGTGGCAAACGCTCCCGAGGCTGTCGTGGCCATGGAGCGCAAGAAGCAGAGCGATGCCGAAGAGAAGATTGCTTCCCTCAAGGAAAGCATTGCTGCACTGCGTAAATAAGACCTTTTCCACCCGGTGGATTTGTAGCGCCATCAGGCGTTACTGTCCATCGGGAACAATCCGAAGAGTTTGGCGTCAATCATGTCTGTCACCTGCTTCAGGTGTTCCGGATTGTCGCCAAACTTACATTCGTCGCCATTGATGATGATGAGCTGACCCTTATAGCCACTAATCCACTCCTCGTAACGCCGCTCCAGACCTTGAAGATAGTCTAAGCGCATGGTCTGCTCGTACTCGCGGCCACGCTTTTGAATCTGCGCGACGAGCGTCGGTATGCTCGACCGGATGTAAATCATAAGGTCGGGCAGCTTGACAAGTGACATCATCAAGTTGAACAGGTCGGTGTAGTTTTCGAAGTCGCGGTCAGACATCATCCCCTGTCCGTGCAGGTTGGGAGCGAAGATGCAGGCATCTTCAAAGATGGTGCGGTCCTGGATGATGGTGTCTTCAGACTTCGAGATTTCGACCACCTCCTTGAAGCGTTTGTTCAGGAAATACACCTGAAGATTGAACGACCATCGCTTCATATCAGCGTAAAAATCAGCCAGATAGGGATTATTGTCGACGGGTTCGAAACGGGGTGTCCACCCGTAACGGTGGGCGAGCAACTTGGTGAGTGTGGTCTTGCCACTGCCAATGTTTCCTGCTACTGCGATATGCATAGTATGATAAGGTATATTTAGTGAGACTTAGGTGGGTTGAGGGGCCAGTTGTCTGTTGGCGGGAAGAGTCCGAAGAGGGTGCTGTCGATGCGGTCTACGATTTTGGCGAAGTCCTTTGGCTGATGCTCGAAGTCCAGCGGATCTTTCTCGACGACCAACAGCCGGCCGCGATATTGCTGCATGAGGAACTCGTCGTAGCGGCGGTTAAGGTTCTCGAGATACTCCAGCTGCATGGTCTGCTCGTAGTCGCGTCCCCGTTGCTGGATGTTGCCTACAAGATGGGGCACCGAGGCCCGCAGATAAATCATGAGGTCTGGCAGGCGCACCATCTGCTGCATCTGCTCAAAGAGTTCCATACAGGTGTCATAGTCGCGGTCTGACAGCTGCCCCATGTCGTGGTTGTTCTTCATAAACACGTTGACGCCCTCGTAGATGGTGCGGTCCTGGATAATAGTATGGCCGGCCTGCTGTATGGTCAGCAGGTCGCGGAAACGCTCCTTCAGGAAGTACACTTCGAGGTTGAACGACCACCGCTCAATGTTTTGGTAGTAGTCCTCCAGGTAAGGGTTCTCCTCGACAGCCTCGAAACGTGGCTCCCAGCGGTAGTGGCGGGCCAGCATCTTCGTCAGTGTGGTCTTTCCGCTGCCAATGTTTCCTGCTACTGCAATGTACATATCCCCAAACGATTATAGATGCGAGAAGCTTGCTACGGTGTCGACCAAAGCAGCAGGATTGCCCATGTCAAAGCGCTGGCTGGACAAGCGCACGCCTATCATACCCACACGGCTGCGTACAGCTTCGAGAGCCGATGTCAACTCTATCTCGCGCTGCTTATCGCCTGTCTCGTCGGCCCGTTTAATGTCGGCCGCCAGTTGCTCGAAGACTTCGGGAGTGAGGATGTACTGTCCGAAGACGGAGCAATACTCACGCACGCCCTTAGCATTACGCACGCTAAGGAATTCCTCGGCATAGTTTGGTGTAGGCTTCTCGCAGACGGTCGACACGTTGAGAATGCGCTCGTCCTTGTCCTCCCAGACGCCTGCCATGATGCCAAAGTGGCTGACGTCGGCCAAAGGCACGGGATAGAGACCGACGATGAGGCAGTTATAGCGCTCGTAATCCTCTATCAGCTGCAGGGCACAGGGCTTGTTGGTCAACGAACGATAGAGCGTGTCGCCCAGCATCAGCAGCACTGGCTCGTTGCGGGTGAACTCAGCGGCTTGATAGACGGCATGGCCGAAGCCACGCTTCTCGCGCTGATAGACATAGCGCAGGCGCTTGCCGATGTCGAGGATATGGTTCTCGTACTCCTGATACTCCTTAGGCAGCCGGCGCAGATGATCCTCCGTGAGGGGACGCTCGAAGAAGTCGGCATAGAGCTGACGTTCCTCTTCGCTGCCCAGGACGAGACAAATCTCCTCGATGCCACTCTGTATGAGCTCTTCGAGCAAGATGAGGATGACGGGACGTATCATGCCGTCGGGACAAGGGATGGGGAAGAAGTCTTTCTTCAGCGACCGCGTGGCAGGATAGAGACGGGTGCCAAAGCCTGCTACGGGAATGATAGCGCGACGCACCGTATGGACGGGCTTGATGGTCAGCGGATAAGCTTTCATGCCCTGTCCGTTCAGATAGTCAATAAGTTTCTGCTGGCAGTCGGCATCACGAGCCAGGAACTGCACGGAGCCGTCGCCGTGGGAACCAACACCCTTGCCGCCATACGAGAATTGTGCGACGTGAGGGTCTTTGAGGACAGACTTCAGCTTCGGCGCGTCCAGTTCCTCGGGGCACATCGGCGCTATATGGCTGTCGAAGAGA
This sequence comes from uncultured Prevotellaceae bacterium, assembly GCA_900316475.1. Classification (GTDB taxonomy): domain Bacteria; phylum Bacteroidota; class Bacteroidia; order Bacteroidales; family Bacteroidaceae; genus Prevotella. Next base: position 4,289 of record ONDA01000020.1, on the reverse strand, counting down.
GCCTCTGCCTCTGTCATCAGTTGGCCTAACTTCTCCACTTCGCCTTCTGCCATATATTTCACGGCACGCTGGACGATTTCCTGGTTCAGCTGTCCCAAGGCCAGCTGCTCACGTTCCTCACGTTCGCCCGATGCGAAGGGATAGCCGCGGTTCAGGCTGCGCAGAATCTTCACTGTGTCCTTCTCGGCACACAAGTCAGCAAACACCCAGTGAAGCGGAGACTTCACATTGAGCGTCTGCACCTCAATCTCGTCGCCGTCGAAGGTCATCAGACTGGGTTTCACACCGAAGGCACAAGCCTGGTCCAGACGCCCGCAGCGCGACGAGGTGCGCAGTTCGCCGACGTAGGCAATATTCATCTCGCCCAGCGTGTTGAGATTCAGATTATATAATAAATTGAACGCGCGCGCGACGAGCACACAGATGGCGGCACTCGACGACAGCCCCGACTTCATAGGCAGCGTCATCGACGTAATCTTGATGCGGACGCCGCCAACCTTGTACCACTCCAGCATATACGATGCCACACCGGCACAGTAGCAGAAGAAGGAGCCCGACTTGGCAATGCGCTTCAGCTCCTGCTCGTCCATGCGGCAGGCAAAGTCCTGCCACTGACCCTCTATCTCGGGAGCAACGCTCTGCACCTCGAAAATCGACGATTTCTCTACTTCGGCCATGATGCCCTGCTCAATACCTGTCACAATAGCCATACCGGGGGCTATGTCGGCATTCATCGTGCGGTAGTGGCCTGCCCAGTCGGAGTGTTCCCCAAACAGACAAAGACGTCCCGGAACAAACAATTTTATCATATCTCAGCGGTCTTTTTTAAATTATGTGTACAAAGATACGGAAAAAAAATATATTTTTGCCAATTTGTTTGGTAAATTTAATTATTTTGCCTATTTTTGCACCGTCAACAATAATTAATAACTCAAATCTTAAAACTTTATTGCCTATCGGAACATAAATACTTCATAACAAAACCAAAGACAAAATGAAGGAATTTGAAGGAATGACCAACGAAGCATTGGCATTACTTTACGTAGGAGGAAACAATAAAGCGTTTGACGAGTTATTAGCAAGAACTCAGTCAAGTTTGTTTGCATACATCATGTTTGTGGTGCGCAACGAGGACGTGGCCAACGACATCTTTCAGGAGACGTTCGTCAAGGTCATCACGCGGCTACAGGAAGGTCAATACACCGATTCCGGCAAGTTCTCCTTCTGGCTCACACGCATTGCCCACAACGTCATCATGGACTGGTACAGGGCGCAGCGGAGCGAGCATATCGTAGACCTGGCCGACGACAATGACCTGAGCAAGCTGAAGGGTCATGAAGTGCTGGACAATTTCCGTGAGAGCGAGATTGTCAACGAGCAGGTGATGGACGACGTGCGCCGCATGATGGAGACACTGCCTGTCTCACAGCGCGAGGTGGTCTACATGCGCTTCTATCAGCAGCTGTCGTTCAAGGAGATTGCCGAACTAACGGGCGTGAGCATCAACACCTCATTGGGACGCATGCGCTACGCCCTGATGAACCTGCGGAAGATGGCCAAGAAGCACCAGATAGAGCTGGCACTGGAGTACTAAAGACTACGAAGGCTGCGGATGGTCTCTTCGGGCGTAGGACTCTTGAAGACGTAGCTGCCAGAGACGAGCACGTCGACACCAGCCTCCACAAGTTGCGGAGCCGTCTCGCCCTGCACGCCGCCGTCGACCTCAATCAGTGCCTTGCTGCCGCTCTCGCTGATGAGCTGGCGCAGTTGGCGGGCTTTCTTCAGCGTGTTCTCGATAAATTTCTGTCCGCCGAACCCCGGGTTGACGCTCATCAGCAGCACCATGTCGACATCCATGATGATGTCTTCGAGCAGCGCGACGGGCGTCGAGGGATTCAGCGTCACGCCGGCCTTCATGCCGGCATCGTGAATCTCCTGTACCGTGCGGTGCAGATGGTCGCAGGCTTCGAGATGGACGTTCATCATCATGGCTCCCAGCTTAGCCGTCTGACGGATATAGCGCTCGGGCTTCACTATCATGTAGTGAACATCGAGCGGTTTCTTACACAGCGAGGCAACGGCTTCCAACACGGGGAAGCCAAACGAGATGTTAGGCACAAACACGCCGTCCATCACATCCAAGTGAAGCCAGTCGGCCTCACTACGGTTTATCATTTCTATGTCGCGGTCGAGATGCAAAAAGTCGGCTGCAAGCAACGAAGGTGAAACTAATGCCATTTCCTTAACTCCTTAACTTCTTAACTCCTAAACTCCTAATTCAGACAATACGCCTGTCCGTTCTTCACGCGATAAGTGTAGGCAAAGTCCTTAATGAATTGCAGCGTCCGTTCGCTTGGTGTCAATCCCTCGCTCATCGAGGCCACTGTGTCAACAATCTGTTGAGTAGATATTTGCATAGGCTGTCATGTTTTAATTGATGTTTATATCATTGAAACGCGACAGCCATGCCATTTATTATATCATCTGACAAAATAATTTTCTATATCCTTCGTACCGTTGAGAAATGCCGCTGCATCCATCCGCTTTTTGCCCGCCAGCTGCAACTCGTCAATCTGCAGCAGACAGTCGGCAGCAGCGACGTACAGGTGCTTACGGTCGGCGACGATACGCCCCACTCCATCAGCCTTGCGGTCGGTCTTCGTCGTACGGAAAATCTTCAGCACCGTCTCCCGGCCCTGAGCGTCGACGAGTGTTGTCCATGCTCCCGGGTACGGACTTAGGCCGCGCACGAAGTCGTAGACGCGCTTCGCCGGCTGCTGCCAGTCTATCCGGCACGTCTCCTTGAAAATCTTTGGCGCTGGTTTCAGGGTTGCCGACTCTGGCTGCGGAATACTCTCGGGCTTCCCGTCGGCAGCGACGATGCGCTCCAGGGTCTGCAGACAGATGTCGGCTCCCAAATGCATCAGTCCGTCGTAGACGTACTCCACGTCGGCATCGTCGGGTATGGCAAACGGCAGCTGCATGATGATGCGCCCCGTGTCAATGTCGTGATCCAGGAAGAACGTCGTCACCCCCGTCTCCGTCTCACCGTTGATGACCGCCCAGTTGATGGGGGCGGCTCCACGATACTGCGGCAGCAGGGCAGCGTGTACGTTGAACGTGCCATATTCGGGCATCGCCCACACCACTTCGGGCAGCATACGGAAGGCGACAACCACCTGCAGGTTAGCGTCGTACGACCGCAGCGCGTCTACAAAGGCGGGGTCTTTCATCTTCTCCGGCTGCAGCACGGGCAGTCCATGTGCCATTGCATACTGTTTCACCGCCGACGGCTGCATCTCCGTCTGGTGTCTTCCCACTGGTTTGTCGGGCTGTGTCACCACCGCCACAACATGATACTGGTTTTCCACCAGAGCCTTCAGGGTCTCCACAGCAAACTCTGGTGTGCCCATAAACACGATTCTCAAGTCTTCTTTCGTCATACGTTCCTTGCTATTGTTATTATTATTCAAGGCCGTTTTTCTTCATCAGCTGTCGCAGTTCCTTGTTGGAAATGCTCTCCTGGTCCGACTTATCGTAGATGGTCACCAGCGTGATGTCGGCGCCGTCGGTGGCCACGAGCACGGTGTGGGTGATGACCCTTGCGCCGCCGCTCTTGCCCTTGCCTTTCGAGGCGATGGCGAAGCGCACCTTGCGCAGCTTCTTGCCAAGCTTCGTGCCCATGAGAGGGTTCTCGCGCAACTCCTTGAGAAACGCCTCGTAGTCGTTTTTAATCGACGGGTAGCGCTTGGCGAGTTGCTTCAGCTCCAGGGCGAAGTCGGGCGTGGTGTCGATGTTACAGTTCATTGAGCAAGTCCTCCGCTTTTACGCCCTTCAGCTTGCCCTCCTGCATCTGCCGGAGCTGGCCGAGAGAGTGGTCAATCTTGTCGAGCGTCTGCTGTTTTGCCTGCGTCTGCTCTTCGGCGTAGAGCGACCTGATGAAGTCGATGGTCTTGCGGAGCATCACTTCACTGTCGAGCATTGGACTTATCTCGCGGAATAGTTCCGCACGTAGTTGTACTGTAGCCATAATTGTACCTTTTTATACGTTTACGGCTGCAAAGATAGTGCAAAATTTCGATTAAGCGAAGAGAATACAAATTTATTTGCATTCTTGAGCGTGAGAAATTTATCTAAATCGGTTCAGGTTCTTTCGAGCGTAGCGTTTCTCGGGCGTCAGCCCAAGGAACGCGTTGAGCGAGTAAAGAGGCCGTGACGTTTTCACGAGAGGCCGTGACGTTTTCACGAGAGGCCGTGAAATTTTTCTCTAAGGCCGTGAAATTTTCACG
>ONDA01000047.1 GCA_900316475.1 uncultured Prevotellaceae bacterium | reverse complement strand
GAGAGACTGTCTCGGTTACAATCCCTATTCGTGACAGGAATCTGTTACAAGAACTCGTCCGTAAATTCGGATGGGCATGTGTATTCTGATACTAATAATATGATTTTATGAAACAGAGATATGCAGTAGTGGTGCTCTTTGCACTGATAATCGCTTCGAGTATGGTGAGCCTGACGAGTTATAAGACAACGGAGAAGTTGGTGACCGAGGATGTGAACCAGGCATTGGCCAAGGCCTTGGATGAACAGCAGTCGGACGTGATTAGTGCTGATACGATTCAGGTGTTCAACAGTCATCTGCAAATAGAGGGGTTGAGAGGAAATGCGGTTTTGGCGGTTGACACCAAGAAAGGATTCTGCCCTCGTCCGCAAGTATCGACAGCGACAATTCTCTCACTCTCTGACCAGCGCCCTTCGATGATTCTTTGGTCGATGGTGTTGCTGTGGGGAATGTTCTGTCTGTATAAGCATAGGCGTTCTGTGGCATTAGGACTCTATGGCGGTTTGGCTCTGCAAAACGGACGGTTCGTCAATGCAAAAGGCAGCGAAGTAAAACTTACCCCCATGCAGCAGCAATTGATGGAAATGTTGTGGCTCTCCCCTACACGTCAGCTCTCGAAAACAGCTATTTGCAATGCGCTATGGCCCAAGAAAGAGGACGCCAGCGAGACACTCTACACGCTTATCCGACGACTGAAGCCTATTATCGAACAGCATTCCGACCTCAAAATCGAGTCAGACAGGGGTAAGGCCTACGGTCTGACTCTGAGGTAGTTATCCGTTTGTCAGACAAATGTCAGACAAATGTCAGATAGTTTTTGCTGTATGTTTACATCATTGTTGTTAGCTTTGCAGCCGTTTAATGAAACGTGCAAAGCATTATGCAACAAGAAACATTTAAGAACCTCAACACCTGCATGGCGTGGCTTGTCTTTGCCATAGCCGCTATTGTCTACGGACTGACTTTAGAGCCAACGGCCAGTCTGTGGGATTGTCCTGAATTCATTGCGTGTGGCTATAAGTTAGAGATTGGTCACCCACCTGGCGCACCTTTCTATATGTTAGCTGCCAACCTGTTCTCGCAACTGGCCAGTAGTCCGTCGCAAGTGGCGCTGATGGTTAATCTCCTGTCGGCAATGCTAAGTGCGGGCTGCATATTCTTCCTCTTTCTCACCATTACGTATTTAAGTGAGAAGGTCATAGTGACAAGTGACAATTATACCATTCCCAATATCGTCACTATTGAGGCATGCGGCATGGTTGGCGCATTGGCCTACACCTTCAGCGACACGTTCTGGTTCTCGGCAGTCGAGGCAGAAGTCTATGCCTTCTCCAGTTTTCTGACCGCCTTGATGTTCTGGCTGATTCTGAAATGGGAGAGCGAGATGGATATGCCCGGCAGTTCCCGATGGATTGTCCTGATTGCCTATATCACAGGATTGTCCATCGGTGTCCATCTGCTTTGTCTGCTCTGCCTGCCCGCCATGTCGTTTGTGGTGTATTTCCGTCGGACGAAACAGGTCACGTGGATAGGGATGCTCAATGCACTCATCGCAGGCGGCTTGCTGGTGGCCGTCATTCTCTATGGCCTCATACCTGGCGTAGTGAAAGTTGGCGGATGGTTTGAACTGCTGTTTACCAATGTGCTGGGTTGCCCTTACAACACTGGCCTCATTTGCTACATCTTACTGCTGATTGGGACAATCGTCATTGCCTATTATAAAGTGAAGAAAAGGTCGGTCAAGCTGTCGTTAGCGTGCCTGCTGATGATGCTCATCGGCTACAGCAGCTATGGTGTCATCTTCATCAGGGCCAATGCCCAGACGCCGATGTGTGAGAATGCACCTGACAATATCTTCTCTTTGGCAAGCTATCTAAACCGCGAGCAATATGGCAAGACGCCGCTGTTCTATGGTCCTGCGTATTGCAGCGAAATAGACCGCGTCGTAGATGGAGAATACCTGGTGCCGAGACAGAAAGAAGGTAAGGCCGTCTATCGTCCCTGCGGCAGAAAAGGGAAGCAGGAATACGAGGTGGTACGACATGATATTGATTATCTGTATAAGAACAATATGTACTTCCCCCGGATGCACTCCTCACAACATACCCTTCTTCCTATCCTACCAGGTGAACTTCATGTACTGGCGTTATTTCCTGTGGAACTTCGTGGGGCGACAGAACAACATTCAGGGACACGGAGAAGTGGAACACGGCAACTGGATTACAGGTTTCCAATGGATAGACGACTGGCTGTTAGGTTGCGACACGTCGAAGCTGCCGTCTGACTTGAAAGAGAACAAAGGGCGTAACGTGTTCTATGGATTACCGCTGATACTCGGACTGGTGGGAATGTTATGGCAATGGCGCAAGGGACGCAAAGGTAAACAACAGTTCCTGGTTGTTATGCTGCTGTTCCTGATGACGGGACTTGCCATCGTGGTCTATCTGAACCAGACACCGCTCCAACCGCGTGAACGCGACTATGCCTACGCAGGTTCGTTCTATGCCTTTGCCATCTGGATAGGTATGGGAGTGGGGGGAATCTGGCAGACCCTCTCCCGACCCCTCCCTCACAGGGAGGGGCTGGGGGTGGGTCTGGCTCTGCTTGTTTCCATTGGCTGTCTATTAATTCCTCTCCAGATGGCAAGCCAGACGTGGGATGACCATGACCGCTCAGGCCGTTATACCTGTCGTGACTTCGGCGCCAACTACCTTAACAGCATGCAGCGAGAGGGACATCCCATCATCCTGACGAACGGCGATAACGACACCTTCCCGCTTTGGTATAACCATGAGGTGGAAGGTGTGCGCACCGATACGCGCGTCGTTAATATGGAATACCTGCAAACCGACTGGTATATCGACCAGATGAAGCGTCAGGCATACGACTCGCCACCCCTGCCCATCAGTCTGAGCCACGAAGACTACAAGGAGGGCCGGATGGAGTATGTACCAATCGATACTGATAGCATCGCCATTGGCCCAGCGACCATCTCGCTGAAGGGCAAGCAGGGTCTCTTCAAGAACGAACTGATGGTACTCGATATGCTGTTGCAGGCCAATTGGGAACGCCCTGTCTATATGTCCATCAGCATGGGTTCTGACATTCTGCCCTTCCTCCGCGACCATTTGGTACTCGAAGGGCTTGCCTACCGCATTTCGCCTACGGCTACCACGCAGAGGATAGACGTGGAGAGGCTTTATGACAACATCATGCACCGCTTCCGCTATGGAGGTCTGAGCACGAAAGGCATCTATGTGGACGAGGATGTCAAGCGTATGGCCAATACGCATCAACTTATCATGGGTGTACTTATCGACTCGCTTCTTCAGCGTGGTGACTTGAAACGAGCCCTAACCGTATGTCATAAGTGGCAGAAGGAAATGCCGCAGGAGAACATTCCCTATACAGAATACGCATTGTCGATGGCCCGTTGCTATTATATGGCACACCAGCCGGAACAGGGTGACGAGATTGTCAGCGACCTGTTGCGCCGTTCTGACGAATGGCTCTCTTGGATTAACACCATCAAATCATCGCGTCGTGCCGGATCTCTCTATAACCGCTACACATGGATACAGACCATGGAACAGGCACTTGTCGTAGCAGAACAATTTGAAAGAACCGAATTCATTCATCAATACATCAAGCAATATGAACACTACAACAAACAATACCAATAAAGTTAAACATTTGATACTCGCAGGTTTAAGCGGAAAACGAATCATCATCGTAGCATGCATCTTGATTGTCTCAGGTTATATCCTAATGTCTGGTTCAAGTAGTAACGAACAATCTTTCAACCCTGCCATCTTCTCAACCCGCAGAATTGTCATCGCCCCGATGCTATGCCTCGCAGGCTATCTGCTGATTATACTTGGGATTCTTAGGAGGCGTTAATCTGTTAAACTCCGTTAAAGTCAGTTTGGTTTTAAGCGATATATGCGTCTAATAGGTGTAGCAAAGAATAAATGGAAAGAAGTGCATTTGAACAGAAAGCCCGCACGTGGCGAGAGAAAGCGCTCAATGTGAGCCGACACTACGGGGCGGGCGAAGATATGGCAGAGGACATCGCACAGGATGTGATGCTCCGTCTGTGGCAGATGCACGACGAACTGGAGCGGTTCCGGTCAGTAGAGGCTATCGTTACGCTGATGGCGAAACACACACTGAGGGATCTCCAGAGGCGGCGGACAGCCGAATCGCTTGAGGAGGCCACCATCGTCAGTCTTACCAGCAGTCCGCAAGAAGAACTGGAGGCAAAGGAAAACGAGGAATGGCTCATAATGAAACTACAGCAACTGCCCGCCACGCAACGCACCTTATTATATATGCGCCAAGAGGAACGGCGGAGCCACGAAGAGATTGCCCAACTATTGGGTATCGAAATGACATCGGTAAGCACGCTGCTGGCAAGGGCAAGACGAACACTATTGGAAGAAATAAAACGGAGGAATAAACGATGATAAAGTACACAAAGGATTATATTGCAAAGCTGCTGGACAAGTATATGGACGGCACTTCGACTCTCGAGGAAGAAGACATCCTTGCAGACTACTTCCTTCGCGGAAATGTACCCGAGGAATGGGAGGACTATAGGCAACTCTTTAGAGAGATAAAGGCGATGAAACCAAAGCGGCTAAAGAGAAGATGGGCTTTCTGGGGTGTAGCTGCAGCAGCTGTCGCAGGCTTGCTTTATATGGCAGTACCATCTGAACAAGTTGGCCTGCAACCTGACAACGCTGCTCTGACGGCTAAGACAGACACAGCAAGGACGATGCAGCCGAGAGAGACAGAAATGGAAGAAAAGACCGATTCTGTAAAAACCATGCGTGATGAGCCTCGTCCCATGCAGTCCAGAAAACGCCGTCTGCGTAAGACAGAGCCCACCATCAATGACTATGCCAAGACATACACCCTGATGGCTGAGGCAGCAAAAGGACAGCAAGAGGCTGAAGAGCAGATTGCACAATGTCGGCAAGAACTCACGGAGGCACGGCTGTTGTCTCTCGGCTATATCCCTGTGGAACAAGAAGATGGTACCATCCTATATATTAACGAACGAACAAAGTATTTAGCTTATGAAGAATAAACATTTTCTGGCAGCCGGCATTCTAATGCTGATGCCTCTCACATCCCATGCACAAGGGTTTATCAAGCGTGCCTTCAACGCGTTGATAACAAGTGAACCAGCACAAGTGGAAAGTAGTCACAAACTGAACAAAAACCCGGGAACGGGTGTCAAGGAGGGACAATTGGATGTCTACGAGTTTACAATACCCATATCTCACCACGATTTGGTAGATAATGTAGAGCGTGCCTTCGAAGGGGACAAAGAGAAAGCCTACAGTCTTAAAACGGTATCCAGCAAGAAGTCATACGACTACACAAGTTTGGCCGTAGGTGGTGATGATAGCGGCTATCCTTTGGGTGACATCAAGGGTTCGCGCTATATTTACGCGCTTTTCCTGGATCCAAAAGATATGAGCAAGACTCATCGTTATGCATACGCTATGGAATGGCGCAAAGACGAAAAAGAAATTGTAGGAAAACTCATCGTGACCTACGCTACTACGCAACAGTATCGTGAGAGTGGAAAAAAGGGGAGAATCATTAGAATCAACGGCAATGACGTGAAACTGAGTGCTAACGAGTTTTCGTTTGGAGATGACGATTTGCTTAGCGGATTCTTCTCGATGGGTGAGGGCCTGTCAGCCTTTGGCAGCGACTCCACCTTTGTTAGCAGTAACATCGGTTCTGAATCATGGCTCAGCCAGTTCAACACCTTCAAGTGGACGATATGGAGAAGAAGATGGTAATCAAAGAACTTGAAAAAGTGATGAAGGCTACCAACGATGAATTCTTACAAGAAATGTTCCAAGCGAGTATCGAACGGCTAAAGAAGTAAACCGATGAAACATATTGGAATAGTGGCACTCCTGCTGTTGATGACAGCGGGAGTAGGCGAAGCTACGGCCCAGATGAAAACAGATACGACCAAAGTAAAGAGCGATTCCATCACCTGGAGTAAAGAACTCAATGGTGTGGTGATCAAGGCACAGAAGCAGCTTGTCAAACAGGAAATAGACCGCATAGGCTATGATGTTCAGGCTGACGAGGAATCGAAAACACAGACAGTAATGGATATGCTTCGCAAGGTGCCTATGGTGACGGTCGACGGACAAGACAACATACTTGTCAAGGGCAATAGCAGCTATAAGATATACAAGAATGGGCATTATGACCCCAGCCTGTCGAAGAATGCCAAGGAAACCTTCAAGTCGATGCCCGCCTCTATGGTAAAGCGTATCGAAGTGATTACCGATCCTGGAGCACGCGAGGATGCCGAAGGCGTGGATGCCATCCTGAATATCGTGATGGTTGATGGTTCGAAGATGCAAGGCTTGACGGGTGTAATATCGGCTACCTATAACTCACTGAATCATCCAAACTTCTACGGCTCGCTGACGGGACAGATAGGTAAGCTGCTGACATCTGTGGAATACGGCTACGGAGGAATGTCGAGCCGCGAGACAGAGAACAGTACTTATACAGACCGCACTTATCTTGATACGGGCAATCGAATGTTGTCTCAGTCTGAGGGTACGAATCCTGGCTCCATCCATTATGCCGACATCAATGCGAGCTACGACATCGACTCGCTGAACCTGCTGTCAGCCTCATTTGGGGGATACTTCTACAAGCTCAACGTGCAGGGTGATAGCCGGACATCGCTGAACAACTCGTCAAACGATATTCTCTATCGATTTAATAACCACTACTGGATGCCCGGCTACAGTCATCACTCCTGGAACGGAAGGCTCGATTACGAGCACAAGACGCGTCGGAAGGGCGAGCGGCTCACTCTCTCGTACATGCTCGCCTTGACGCGTCAACATTCGGACCAGGAGAATACGTACACAGAAATAGTCAATGCTCCTTTCAACTATACAGGCAGTCTCCAGACAGAACGTGAGCGATTTACAGAACACACGTTCCAAGCAGACTGGCTGCGTCCATTGGGCAAGGGTCACCAGCTTGAGATTGGCACGAAATATATCGATCGCAACAACAACAGCCACAATACGCAGGACTTTTACGGTATCAACCTCCTCACTAACGATGAGTTCAGACATACTACCCGTGTACTCGCTGCATACGCTGACTACATCTACAATCACGAGAAGTGGTCGGCACGGGCCGGACTGCGCTATGAACACAGCTATATGCAGGGTGAATATCCCGATGGGAAAGGCAATGCCTACGACAAACATCTGAACGACTGGGTGCCACAGGCCTCGCTGAAGTACCAGATGACGGATGCACAATCGTTGAAGTTGAGCTATACTACAAGCATCAACCGTCCAGGCATATCCTACCTGAATCCTGCTGTCGTTACATCGCCAATGGTTGTCCAACAGGGCAATCCTAACCTGGTGAGCTCACGAACGCAGCGTATCAGTCTTATCTATTCGTATATCCTACCTCATCTGACACTACAGATTGCCCCTGCCTATAACTTCAGTTCAGGCGGCATCAGCTCCATTCAGACCGCTAAAAACGACATCCGATATAACACATACGATAACATCCTTCGCTATCGTCGATTCTCGATAGAGCAATACGTACAGTGGAAGCCATTCGATGGTACGACGTTTGTCATCAACAATAATCTGCGCTACGAGCACAACGAGAACCCCAACCTTGGCTATCGCACCTTTGGGTGGTCTGACTTCTTATATGCGAACCTCTCTCAAAAGCTACCTTGGAAGTTGCTTTTCTATGCAGTCACATACGGCAAGGTTGGCCATAGTCCCTCAGGCATCTACAACATGCAAAATTCCTATTATGGTTACTACTTCTCCCTGCAACGCTCGTTCCTCAAGGATGACCGTCTGACGGTGCGCATCGCTGCAAACGCCCCATTCAACAAATACTGGACATCAGAGGCCGAGACCGTCAATGGCGACTATCGCGATTATCAGAAGTCGTGGAATCGTGCCCGTTCGTTCAGTCTCTCCGTCACTTGGCGCTTCGGGTCTCTTAAAGCTAACGTCAAGAAAACCGAGCATAGCATCGAAAATGATGATGTCGTTGGTGGAATTACTAAGAAATAATGGTAATTTAGGGCGCAGGGGGAAATGTCCGTGATTCCTCATGCGCCTTACGGCGGAACTTGCGGCTACTCGCCTGCTTTCCTTTCTTCTGCGACTTGCAACAGCACCATGTGGTGACTGGCATCCGCTTTCTACTTCTACTCATTGTCTCGTAAATGTTATGAGGCGACACGGATGACTGTCTCATGCCGTCTCGGTTCAACATTACGAGGCTGTGGATTTATGAGTGTTCATCATCGTATTTCTTTTCCCTTTAGGCTATACAACAACACCTGTCCGCATTACGTCATCGTAAAGTGGAGAATGATGCCCTTCTTCAAGCAGGACAGGCTCGATAAGTATGTTTACCTTGTCAACATCGAGCCAAAGGTCAGTGGACACAGTTAGCCAGTCACCTTCAACTTTAGGCACAACGACAGCAACATCAATATCGCTCTCGGGCTTGGGATAGCCTTTCGAGTAGGAACCATACAAATATACTTTCGGTTCTTTACTGAATCTGGGAGCGATTACTCGCTTGTAGTCTCGGACGAGTCGGATGGCTTCGTCTCGGGTGAGAACTTTTGTATTATCCATTGCTGCATCTGTTTTGTTTCGTCAATAATCTCGCGGCATTTCTCTGCATTTAGTGAAAGAGCTATGCCTGTTTTATACTCAGGATATCTGGCTTGAATGTTCATATTGCTAATCTGGCCGAGGAAACGACGTTGCTCTTCGCTCATTTCTGCGTAAAGTCCTGAGCCCTCTGCCAATCGGCGGTGATTATGAACGTAGGGAGGTTCATCTTCACGCACGGCATTCCAATAAGCTTTCAGCGTCTTCTCAATAACCTGATGGCACATGAATGCAACGTAGAGCTAGCGCTTTGCGTTGTACAAGTCCTCGGCTACGCCAAGGTCTTCGTCAGCTATATCGAGCCAGTATGCTACTTTGTCTGTTGCCATATCGTCGTTTTATACATTCTTTGGATGCAAAATTACGAAATTATTCTGAAAGTAACCATAATAATACCACATTTTTAATACTTTTAGGCAAAAAGACCATGATTATGATGAATTAATTAATCTTGCGCCAGAATATTCTTTCAAGAAATCGTCCAAAGAAGTTCCAATGAGTTTATGTTGGCGCAGTTTATCAATTCTTCTTGAAGATTCGGCCCAATGTGCCCTATCATCAGCTTCTTTCTTTTTTACCTCCTGAGTCTTAGCTGGCATGGTTGCCAAAGCTCATTTTTCAAATTAAGTGAAATGCGAATGAGACAAGTAATAAAGCATAGAGAAATCAAACTCTTGAAAATGATCAGGAGAACCGACCCCGTGATTCCCAAAGTCGCTAACAGATGGGGTTGTTCTCCTCGAAGATGGCCATTCTTTCCTCTAACTGGGCGTACTGGTGATCCTCGATGAACGAGGTGCAGACGCGCAGGCCCTGCTGCTCGGAACCGCAGGTGACGAGGCAGATGGCCGAGACACCGTAGTACATCAGCTCGTGAGCCAGCTGGCCGCTGGTCATGCCCTGATAGCCAATGGTGAAGTAGAAACCGTCGGCCACGGGTTGGTCGCCATCCTTGTCGTAGACGATGTGGAAGCCGTGACGGCAGAAAATCTCCTTCAGCTTGTGGGCACGGTCGCCGTAGACCTTCACCTCGCTGCGGAAGTCGTACTCGCCGTCGCAGGCAGCACGGAACATCGCTGCCAGGGCGTACTGCGCCGAGTGGCTCGTGCCACTGCTGAGGGCGTAGAGCATACGCGTGGAGAAGACCAGACCGAAGGGCAGACCCTCGTAGCGCGCTGCCAGGTCGTCGTAATGGCGGTGGAACAGCTTGTCGCTGATGCACACCACGCCGATGCGCTCGCCGGCATAGCTGAACGCCTTAGAACCGGAGATGAGCAGCATGTAGTTGTCGGTATAGCGGGCCACGGTGGGCTGGTAGGGCGGCTCGAAGGGCTTGCTCAGGTCCTGACGGAAGTCCATGGCGAAGTAAGCCAGGTCTTCCATGATAATGCAGTCGTACTGGGTGGCCAGCCGTCCGATGGTCTGCAGTTCCTCTTCCGTCAGGCACACCCATGACGGATTGTTGGGGTTGGAGTAGACGATGGCACAGACATTGCCCTTCGACAGGTATGACTCCAACTTCGCGCCAAGCTTCTCGCCACGGAAGTCGTAGACGTCGAATGTCTCGTACTTCACGCCCTGCACCTGTAGCTGCATCTTCTGGACGGGGAAGCCCGGGTCGATGAACAGCACGGTGTCCTTCTTCTTGTCGGCCTGCGAGCAGGTGAGGAACGAGGCGAAGGTGCCCTGCATGGAGCCGGTGACGGGTACGCACCCCTCGGCTGCCACGTCGATGCCGATGAATGCCTTGACGAAGCGCGAAGCCTGCCGTTTCAGTTCTGGATAACCCTGAATGTCGGGGTAGCTGTGGGCGATGCCGTCCTGCAGGGCTTTAATCTGGGCGTCGACGCCCACCTGTGCGGCAGGCAGTCCGGGAATGCCCATCTCCATCTTGATAAACTCCACGCCGCTCTCTTTCTCGGCCGTGGCAGCTACCTGCTTCACTTCGCGGATAGTAGCCTTGGCGAAGTCTTGTATACCTAATCGGACTATCAGTCCGTCGATGATTTCTTTTTTAATAGGTGTCTCTTTCATTTTTATTTTAGTTTGTATTTCGGACTGCAAAATTACAAAGAACTTGCCGAAATGCCAAACTTTAATCCGTTTTTCCTTACTTTTTGTTTCTGATTATTTCCTTCGGATGATAAAAAAAATATACAATATTCTTGGTGTTTCGGTTTTTTTGTTGTACCTTTGCGCATTATTATTAGGATTATTGTAACATTAGGAAAAATATTTTCATTATGAGTGCATTAGTTTGGGTTATTATTGTTTTGCTTCTTGCCTTTGGCATTAGTGTTGTCCTGATTCGTCGTCACTACATGAAACTTCTGGATTCGGCGCTCAAGCGTGCTCAGAAGAGCGAGCGGCTGAAGTCCGTGTTTATTGACAACATCAGCCGTACTCTGCACGCTCCGCTGAAAGTCATCGATGGCCTGTGTAATATGGTTGCCGAGGAGAAAGATGAAAACATGCAGCCTGCTCAGGTGAGGGAGATTGTAAACAATATCTCCAACCACACCACGGAGCTGCTTGATTTCGTAGCGCAGCTGCGCGAAATGTCAAAGTTTGAGGGTGTCACACCTTCCTTCACGTTTATCGAGGTCAACCTCTCTGAACTGATGGCCTCTTATCGGCGTGAGGCATTAAACTACACCAAGCCCGATGTCGGCGTTCGTGTGACCTCGGAACTCTCGCCCCATTGCAGGGCCATTCTTGACACCAATCTCATGCATCAGCTGATGATGCATCTGCTGTCGAATGCCGCCAGCCATGTCACGCAGGGCGACATCCTCATTAGCTATAGTTGTGAGCGCAAGGGACTGAAAGTCACTGTCAGCTATTCAGGTATGGGGCAGGCTGAACTGGTGGGTGCCGACATCTACTCGTTCCTTCAGGAAGAAAATGCGCTGAAGGATTCTGTCAAGTCGTCCGTATTGGGAGTGGCCATCTGCAAGGCTATTGTCGATATGTTAGGAGGCGAATTCTATATGGAATCAGAAAGTGGCAAGAAGACCGTAGACTCCGTCTGGTTCCCCTGTGAGATGAAAGATATCTATAAGGATTTGTAATCGCGAATACAGATAAATAAAGGACAGGATGATGAATGTTTTCATTAATCCTGTCCTTAAATGATATCAGCAATTGGCTTTTACTTCTGAGCCTCGCGTCCTATGGCCAGAGCCTTGATGTTGGCCTCGACGATGGCGTCGCCCTTGCGGGCGAAGACGCGGCGGATGGCCTCTTCCAGCTTCTCGTATTCTATGCCGAGTGCCTTCTGGGCAGCACCTAAGAGGATGACGTTGGCCGAGCGGGGCACACCATTGTCCTTGGCCATCTGCTCGATGTCGATGCTGATGACGTTGGGCAGTTTTGCCAGGTCGCCGTTGATGACCTCCATGTCGGGATAGTTGGGAATGTTCTTGAAAGGTGTTGCCGAAGTGATAATCCAGCCCTCCTTCTTCAGGAAGGGCAGGTAGCGCAGAGCCTCCATCGGCTCCATCGAAATAATCACGTCGGCACTGCCACGGGCGATGAGGTCGCTGGCAATAGGTTCTGACGATATGCGCAGGTTTGACTGTACGTCGCCGCCGCGCTGACTCATGCCGTGTACCTCGGCCTGCTTGATGTAAAGGCTCTCGTTCATGGCGGCCTCACCGATGATGGTGGCGATGGAGAGGATGCCTTGTCCGCCTACGCCGCAAAGTATGATGTCTGTTTTCATTTCTTGCCCTCCTGTGCTTTCTTCTGCTTTAGATGTCTCTGTAATGTCTGCATACACTCGCGGCGCGGGATGATGACCGACGTGCCGTGGTAGTTAATCTCGTCGCGGATAATCTGCGTAATCTCCGGCATGTTCTTCGGCAGGGGAACGACGACCTTCAGGTGTTCGTCGCTCAGACCGAGTCCGCGGCAGATAGCCTCAAACTTGTTGGTGCCGGCAGAGTCCTGACCACCCGTCATGCCCGTCGTCAGGTTATCGCTGATGATGACGGTGATGTCGGCGTTCTCGTTGATGGCGTCGAGCAGACCCGTCATACCGCTGTGCGTGAAGGTGGAGTCGCCGATGATGGCTACTGCGGGCCACTGGCCAGCGTCGGCAGCACCCTTGGCCATCGTGATGGAGGCACCCATGTCGACGCACGAGTGGATGGCGCGGAACGGAGGCAGGAAGCCGAGCGTGTAGCAGCCGATGTCGCCGAAGACGCGCGGATTCTCGTATTCGCGGAGCACCTCGTTCAGGGCTGCATAGACATCGCGGTGGCCACAGCCCTGGCAGAGTGCGGGTGGGCGCGGAGCCACGTCGGCACAGGGGTCGAAGCACTGGCCTTCCTCCATGCCCAGCGCCTTCTTCACGACGTCGGGATTCAGTTCGCCCGTGCGGGGCAGTGTGCCGTCGAGCTTCCCCTTGATGTCGGCATTGTCGCTGACTCCACGGACGATGTCCTCGATGAAGGGCTGACCCTCCTCGACGATGAGCACCTGCTTGCACTCATCCATCAGGCGGCGCACCAGCTTCTTCGGCAACGGGTACTGCGATATTTTCAGAATGGGGTAGGGGCATCCGTCGGTGAAGCACTCGTTGACGTAGTTGTAGCCTATGCCGCTGGCCAGAATGCCGAGCGACTTGTCCCGCCCCTCGCAATATATATTATAGGTGGAGTTGGCAGCGTCCTCTTCGAGTTGGGCCTGCTGGGCGGTCACGATGTCGTTGCGCTTGCGGGCGTTGGCGGGGAGCAGTACCCAATTCTTGGCTTCGGCGTTGTAGTTCAGGGCGTTTTGCTGACGTGGCTCGTCAACACACTGGACGACGGCGCGGCTGTGGGCCATGCGGGTAGTGACGCGCATCAGCACGGGCAGGCACTGTTTTTCAGAGTAGTCGAAGGCGGCGGCCATCATGTCGTAAGCCTCCTGCTGGTTCGACGGCTCGAACGTGGGGATGAGGGCGAACTTGCCGTAGAAGCGTGAGTCCTGCTCGTCCTGTGAAGAGTGCATCGAGGGGTCGTCGGCGACGAGTACCACGACGCCACCGTTGACGCCTGTCATGCCGCTGTTGACAAACGGGTCGGCGCAGACGTTCAGGCCGACGTGCTTCATGCAGACGAGCGCGCGCTTGCCCATGAACGACATGCCGAGGGCAGCCTCCATAGCCGTCTTCTCGTTAGTACTCCAGCGACAGTGTACGCCACGCTCCTTGGCTAAGGCGTTGCCCTGAATGAATTCAGTGATTTCTGTTGACGGCGTGCCAGGATAGGCGTAGACACCGGAAAGTCCGGCATGGAGTGCGCCTAATGCTATGGCCTCGTCGCCCAGTAATAGTTTCTTTTCCATTGATTTATTATTGTATCTTGTTAGGTTCTGTCCTCATTCTGTATTGAACACCCTCCCTTGTAGGGATGGTTTGTTGGGTTATTGAATCTCCCAACCAATGGCTGAGGCGCCGAGCACGGCTGCCGAGGCACCGTCGAGACCGCTGACCAGGAACTGAGCCTTGCCGCGGAAGACCTGCATGACGTGGGCTTCGTAGGCTTCGCGGATGGGCTTCATAATCAGTTCGCCGGCCTTCACCATGCCACCGAAGAAGATAAATGCCTCGGGCGATGAGAAGGCTGCGAAGTCGGCGCAGGCCTCGCCCAGCATCTTACCCGTGAACTGGTAGATTTCGTTGGCCAGATCATCGCCCTTGCCGGCTGCTATGGAGACGTCGAGCGACGTGATGTCTTCGGGCTTGATGTTGCGCAGGAGAGAGGGACGGTCCGTCTTCTCCAACAGTTCGCGAGCCGTGCGTGCCACACCCGTTGCCGAACAGTAGGCCTCCAGACAGCCGGTACGTCCGCAGCCACAGCTACGACCCTCGGCACCGCGCACCATCGTGACGTGTCCCAGTTCGCCGGCAAAGCCGTCATGGCCGTAGAGCAACTGGCCGTTCACCACAATGCCGGAGCCTACGCCCGTGCCGAGGGTGATGACGATGAAGTTCTTCATGCCACGGGCCACGCCGTAGACCATCTCGCCCAAGGCGGCGGCGTTGGCATCGTTGGTCATGGCGACGGGAATGTTGCCTAATGCCTTGCTGAACATTTCGGCCAGGGGAACGCAGCCCTCGTGAGCCCACGGCAGGTTGGGCGCAAACTCTATGGTTCCTTTATAGTAGTTGGCGTTAGGGGCGCCGATGCCCATCGACCTGATTTTGTCGAGACCGCCTACCTGCTCAATGATGACTTGTAGTGCTTCTACGCAAGCTGCCACATAGTCTTCGGCATTACTGTAGCCGCCAGTCTTGATGGCTGTCGTAGCCTTGATGTCGCCTCGTGCGTCGACGATGCCAAACACGGAGTTTGTGCCTCCCAAATCTAAGCCAATCACGTATGGCTTCATTGCTTGTTGCTCGTTCATCATGCTCTTAAGATTTTTATTGGTTACACATTCTGAGGGCAAAGGTACGAAAAAAAAATGAAATGCCTTGTCTTTTCATTATTTTTTTGTACCTTTGCACTCGATATGCCGTTTCATGTACCTATAAATATATTAGATTTCATCTTTAAGGGAATGCTCATTGGGATGATGGCATCGGCACCGATGGGACCGGTGGGCATACTCTGTGTCCAGCGCACGCTGAACAAAGGGCGATGGTATGGCATGGCCACGGGCGTGGGAGCCGCTGCCAGCGACATCATCTATGCGGGCTTTGCCGGCTTCGGCATGTCGTTTGTCATGGACTTCGTCAACAACGACCAGAACCGCTTCTACCTGCAGATTGTCGGTTCGCTGCTGCTACTCTGTTTCGGCTGGTACACGTACCACTCTGACCCTATGAAGAAGGCGCATCAGTCTGGTATGCAGAAGGGTACGCTCTGGTACAATATGTGGACGGCGTTCCTCGTGACGTTCTCCAACCCGCTGATTATCTTCCTCTTCCTGGCTATGTACGCCCAGTTTGCCTTCGTGCTGCCCAACCATCCGTTCGAAATGCTGGTGGGCTTCCTGAGCATTGTCGGCGGCGCTATGCTGTGGTGGTGGGGACTGACGTGGCTGGTGGACAAAATTCGCGTGAAATTCGACGATAACGGCATCCGCATCATCAATCAGGTGATTGGTGTGGCGGTGATTATCGGTTCGATGATTATGCTGCTTGGAACAACGACGAATTTAATACGTTGGTAAGAAAATATGTTTATTGCACAAGAGTTACGACAGAAGAATATTGCTGAGTACCTGCTCTATATGTGGCAGATAGAAGACACGATACGTGCTTTCGGATGCTCGCTGCCGCGCATACGTCGCGAGTATATCGACCGCTTCGACTATAGCGACGAGCAGAAAGAGGACGAGGCCGACTGGTTTGGCAACCTCATCAGGATGATGAACGAGGAGGGCTGCCGGGAGCAGGGACATCTGCAGATAAACCGCGTGACGCTGCAGATGCTTGCCGAGCTGCACGCACAGTTGCTGGAGTCGCCGAAGTTCCCGTTCTACAATGCGGCATATTATAAGGTATTGCCCTTTATCGTCGAACTGCGTGGCCGTGGTGCCAATAAGGAGAACAACGAGATAGAGACGTGTATGAACCTGCTCTACGGCGTGATGATGCTGCGACTGCAGAAGAAAGACATCTCACCTGATACGGCGCATGCCGTCAAGGAGGTGTCGACGTTCATCGGTATGCTGAGCGACTATTATAAGAAGGACAAGGAAGAAGGACTGAAATTTGAATGATATGAATATACTGATTACTGGTTGTAACGGCCAACTGGGAAACGAAATGCAGCTGCTGGAAAAGGAGAACCCGCAGCACACCTATTTTAATACTGACGTACAGGAGCTGGACATCACCGACCGACAGGCTATCCTGCACTTTGTGGCCGAACATGAGATTGACGGCATCGTCAACTGTGCCGCTTATACGGCTGTAGACAAGGCAGAGAGTAATGAGGCCTTGTGTACGCGTCTGAATGCTGACGCTCCTTCTTATCTGGCCACGGCCATTGAGCAGCGTAGCGGTTGGTTCATACAGATTTCGACCGACTACGTGTTCGACGGTACCAACCATAAGCCATACGTTGAGACCGACCCCGTCTGTCCCAACAGCGTCTATGGACGTACGAAGTTAGCTGGCGAGACGGGGGCTGTGGCCAACTGTCGCCGCACGATGATTATCCGCACTGCTTGGCTCTACTCGACGTTCGGCAACAACTTCGTCAAGACGATGATTCGCTTGGGCAAGGAGAAGACCGAGTTGGGCGTCATCTTCGACCAGATAGGTACGCCGACCTACGCCCGCGACCTGGCAGTCTGCATCATGACGGCCATCAACCAGGGCGTGAAGCCTGGCATCTATCACTTCTCTGACGAGGGCGTCATCTCGTGGTATGACTTCACCAAGGCCATCCATCGCATCGCCGGCATCACCACTTGTCACGTCCGTCCGCTCCACACGTCGGAGTACCCGACGCCCGCCGCCCGTCCGCACTACTCCGTGCTCGACAAGACGAAACTGAAACAGACCTACGGCATCGAGGTACCTTATTGGGAAGAATCACTGACAGAGTGTATTGCAAAACTGACTAACGAAGCTGCGTTATGAAGAGAGTAGAATACAAGAAAGTATTGTTGCTGCTGTTGCTACTGATAGGGGTGACGACAGTCGGGGCAGAAGAAACGCTGCCTCCCAAGTTGCAGAAACTGACTGACGAGGCTTATCACTATTACAGTGTACGAGAGACAGACAAGTATTTCGAGACGGTCGAGAAGGTGAAAGACGCCACCGAGTTTTCTGACTATCAGGAAACCTATTATCGTGCCTGCAGTTACGAAGCTATCTATATGTTCGAATTTGTCGACCGCACGAAGGGCGTGGCCCTGGCCCACGGCATCTTCCAGAAGGCCAAGGAAAATCAGAGCAATGTTGGCATGTATTTCGCCACCTTCACCTTAGGCTCTATCCGCGAGATGTCGGGCAACGACGACATGGCCGCGAAGAGTTTCCGACAGGCTTTGGAACTGAAGCAGAAATATCTGCCGGAGGAGAGTGCAGCGCCCTGCTATCTGGGACTTTGCGAGATAGCCTTGCGCAAGAAGGACTATGAAGAGGTGGCCAAGAATGCCCGCAAGGCACTCGACGAGCCAAGGGCGATACCCATGAACCTGATTACGGCTTGGAGCTACAAGTGTCTGGTGCGCTACAATCAGGGCGACAGTCTGGGTTTTGAAGATGCTTACAAGGAACGTGCCCAACTGATAACACAATATGGCGGACAGGGCGGATTGTTCGGCGAGCTTATCAATGTCTATCTGGCCAAGAATCGCAAGCAGTGGCAACTGGCCCTGCAACGCACGGACAAACTGATACACCTGCAGAACAAGTGTACCCAGAAGGCTGCTATCTATGAACATATGGGTGATTTGAAACAGGCACTCTACTGGCAGAAACGAGCCCGCGAGGTGCTTGACTCTGTGGAGTCGTCGGAGGCCCGGGCACAGATGACTGAGTTTGATACGGAGCTCTCTCTTACCTATGCCGAGAACGAAGTCAAGGAGCAGCAGTTGGCCAAAGAACGCTTGTTGCTGATTCTGGGTGCGGTCATCGCCTTGATAGTCATCGGATTCCTGACACTCATTGCCTATCGGGGCAGAAAGCATATGAAGCATCTGGAGCAGGTGAACCGTCAGCTGCAGCAGGCTTACGACCAGTTGGAGGTGACCACCAAGGCAAAGGAACGCATTGAGAGCGAACTGCGCATTGCCCGTGATATCCAGCGGCGTATGCTGCCCCATGTGTTCCCCAAGCGTAAGGATATAGACCTCTATGCCATGATGACTCCGGCCAAGGAGGTGGGTGGCGACCTGTATGGCTATGCCCTGCTCGACGACGAGCTGTACTTCTGTGTTGGCGACGTCAGCGGCAAGGGTGTTCCGGCAGCCTTGCTCATGGCTGAGGTGACACGTATGTTCCGTACGCTGGTGGACGGGCATCTGACGCCGGAAATGATAGCCACCCGACTGAACCATGCGCTGGCCGAGAACAACGACCAGGGTATGTTTGTCACGATGTTCATCGGACTGATTGACCTGAAGTCGGGTCACATGGAGTTCTGCAACGCAGGTCATAATCCGCCGCTACTCGACGGACAGTATATGGAGGTGGAACCAAACGCTCCCATCGGTCTCTGGGAAGACTTGGTGTATGAGGGAGAGGAAGTGGATAATATGCACGGAAAGACCCTCTTTGTCTATACTGACGGCATCAGCGAAGCAGAGAACAGCAGGAAAGAACAGTTTGGCGACGAGCGTCTGCAGGCCTTGTTGCAGCACGACTTGGGCAGTGCTCGTCAGACTTCGGAGACCATCCACAAGGCCGTGGAAGACTTTGTGGGCGAGGCCGAACCCAGCGACGACCTGACGAAGATGTGCATCAAGATGACATGACAATCAAAAAAAAAACACGATAGAAAGATTATATGAATCAAGAAATAGAACGTAGAAGAACCTTTGCGATTATCTCGCACCCTGATGCCGGTAAGACTACACTGACTGAGAAGTTCCTGCTGTTTGGCGGACAGATACAGGTGGCCGGCGCCGTCAAGAACAACAAGATTAAGAAGACGGCAACGTCGGACTGGATGGATATCGAGAAGCAACGCGGCATCTCGGTATCGACGTCGGTCATGGAGTTCGACTATACCCCCGAGGGTAAGGACATCGAGTACAAGGTGAACATCCTCGATACCCCTGGCCACCAGGACTTTGCCGAAGACACCTTCCGCACGCTGACGGCCGTAGACTCGGCCATCATCGTCGTCGACGGCGCCAAGGGCGTTGAGACCCAGACGCGCAAGCTGATGACCGTCTGCCGTATGCGTAAGACACCCGTCATCATCTTCATCAACAAGATGGACCGCGAGGGCCGCGACCCTTTCGACCTGCTCGACGAACTGGAACAGGAACTGGAAATCAAGGTGCGTCCGCTCAGCTGGCCCATCAACCAGGGGGCTAAGTTCAAGGGCGTGTATAACATCTACGAGCAGAACCTCGACCTCTTCACTCCTGACAAGCAGCGCGTCACCGAGAAGGTCAGTGTGGAACTCGGTTCATCCGAACTCGACGCCCGCATCGGAGAAGCCGATGCTAACAAGCTTCGCGAAGATCTGGAACTCGTCGACGGCGTCTACCCCGCCTTCGATGTCGAGACCTACCGCTCGGCTGAGGTCGCTCCCGTATTCTTCGGCTCTGCCCTGAACAATTTCGGCGTGCAGGAGCTGCTGAACTGCTTCGTCGAGATAGCCCCGTCGCCCCGTCCCACGAAGGCCGAGGAGCGCGAGGTGCAGCCCGAAGAGCCGAAGTTCACCGGTTTCATCTTCAAGATTACTGCCAACATCGACCCCAACCACCGCTCCTGTATCGCCTTCTGCAAGGTCTGCTCGGGCCGTTTCCAGCGTAACGTGCCCTACCTGCACGTCCGTCAGGGCAAGACGATGCGCTTCACCTCGCCCACACAGTTCATGGCGCAGCGCAAGTCGACCATCGAAGAGGCCTGGCCCGGCGACATCGTGGGTTTGCCGGATACCGGTGGCATCTTTAAGATTGGCGACACGCTCACCGAGGGCGAACAGCTCCATTTCCGTGGTCTGCCCTCGTTCTCGCCAGAACTGTTCAAGTACATCGAGAACGACGACCCCATGAAGTCGAAGCAGCTGCAGAAGGGCATCGACCAGCTGATGGACGAAGGCGTCGCCCAGCTGTTCGTCAACCAGTTCAACGGCCGCAAAATTATCGGTACCGTCGGACAGCTGCAGTTCGAGGTCATCCAGTACCGCCTGGAGAACGAGTACAATGCCAAGTGCCGTTGGGAACCCGTCCATCTCTACAAAGCCTGCTGGATTTCCAGCGACAACGAAGCCGAGCTGGAGGCCTTCAAGAAGCGTAAGTACCAGTATATGGCCAAGGACAAGGAGGGACGCGACGTCTTTCTGGCCGACTCCGGCTACGTGCTCTCGATGGCTCAGCAGGACTTCGAACACATACAGTTCCATTTTACATCAGAATTCTAATGACACGTGAAGAAGATATCAGAAAAGCCGTTGAGGTGATGCGCCAAGGGGGCGTCATCCTCTACCCGACGGACACTGTCTGGGGCATCGGCTGCGACGCCACGAATGCTGAGGCTGTGAAGAAGGTATATGCCATCAAGCAGCGCGACGACTCGAAGGCGCTCATCTGTCTCGTCGACAGCGACGCTCGCCTGCAACGCTATGTCCGCGACGTGCCCGACGTGGCCTGGCAGCTCATCGACTGCTGCGACCGTCCGACGACGCTCATCCTCGACGGGGCCGTCAACCTGGCGCCCAACCTCATTGCCGCCGACGGCTCGATAGGCATACGCATCACGCAGGAGCCGTTCTCTAAGGAGCTGTGCTACCGTTTCCAGAAAGCTGTCGTTTCGACGTCGGCCAACATCAGCGGCGAACCGGCAGCGCAGAACTATCGCGATATTGACCCTCGCATCATCGAGGCTGTAGACTATGTCTGCTGGAGCCGACGCCAGGAGCATCAGCCCCATCAGCCGTCGAGCATCATCAAACTGGGACGAGGCGGTGAAGTGACGATTATTCGCAAGTAGACCGATGCGGACGGCAATCGTTGGCGGAGGGGCAGCGGGGTTCTTCTTAGCCATAAACCTGAAGGAGATGCTCCCCGCTATGGACGTCACCATCCTCGAGCGTAGTCAGCGGGTGCTGGCTAAGGTCGAGGTGTCGGGCGGCGGGCGCTGCAACTGCACCAACACGTTTGCCGACATCACCGACCTCGCCCAGGTTTATCCTCGTGGCCACCGTTTGCTGAAGCGCCTGTTCAAGGGCTTCGACCACCGCGATGCCTACCAGTGGTTTGAGCGTCACGGTGTTCGCCTGACCACGCAGGCCGACAACTGCGTCTTTCCTGCCTCGCAGGACTCACATACCATCATCAACAGCTTCCTCTACGAAGCCCGCCGCCATGATATAAAAATATGTACGGGCGTGCGCGTGCAACGTCTCGACACGCTGCTGGCCGATTACGACTTTGTGGCCGTCTGTACTGGAGGTTCACCGCGCCTTGAGGGGCTGCAGTGGCTGGCTGATGCCGGCCATGAGATAGCGGCTCCTGTCCCCTCGCTCTTCACGCTGAGTATCGACGATACCGTGCTGCATGATCTGATGGGCACTGTCGTTGACGGCGTCACTGTCGGCATACCGGGCACGAAGCTGCGTGCCGACGGACCGCTGCTCGTCACCCACTGGGGCGTCAGCGGTCCGGCCGTCCTGCGGCTGTCGAGCTATGCTGCCCGCCATCTGAGTGAGGCCGACTACCGGGTGCCCCTTGCCGTCAACTGGACGGGACGTCGCGAACCGGAGGTACTCGGCGAGTTGCAGTCGCTGATGAGCCGTCAGCCGCAGAAACAGCTGCAGACGGTGCGCCCCTTCGCTCTCCCCGCCCGTCTGTGGGAGTACTTGTTGCAGAAGACCCTCGGCGCGCGAGCGCAGAACCGCTGGCAGAACCTGAACGCTAAGGAACTGAACCGCCTGACGAATACCCTCGTCAACGACCAGTACACCACCAGCGGGCGGGCGGCGTTTCGCGATGAGTTCGTCACCTGCGGCGGCGTAGCCCTCGGCAGCGTCAACCCCGCGACACTCGAGAGCCGCCACGTCCCTCGTCTCTATTTCGCCGGCGAGGTGCTCGACATCGACGGCGTCACCGGCGGCTTCAACTTCCAGGCTGCCTGGACAACGGCCTATACCGTTGCGTCAGCTATTGCACGTCAATAGTTAATTTCAGGCTCAATCATTTGGCCATGTCACCATTTTTGTGTAATTTTGCCGCACAATGGATAAGGTATTAGAAGAAACAGGACAACTCTCGTGGCAGTCGAGGCTGCACAACTGGCGTATAGAGCACGTCAGCGACAAGATGTTCCTGCTCATTCTCGCATTCGTCGTCGGCCTGCTGTCGGCTGTTGCCGCCTTCACGCTGCACAGCATCATCAACCTCATCGTGGCCCTGCTGACGTCGCAGTTCTCGAAGTCGTCGGCCAACTGGCTCTATCTCGTCTATCCCGTCATCGGCATCTATCTGACGTCGCTCTTCGTGCGCTACATCGTACGCGACGAGATATCTCACGGCATCACCCGCATCCTCTATGCCATCTCCTCGAACCGCTCACGCCTGAAGTCGCACAACTGCTGGTCGTCGGTCATCGCCTCGGCTATCACCATCGGCTTTGGCGGCTCCGTGGGTGCTGAGGCGCCTATCGTGCTGACGGGGTCGGCCATAGGCTCGAACCTGGGAAAGCTGTTCCACATGGACCGTAAGACGCTGATGACGCTCGTCGGCTGTGGAGCCGCCGGTGCCATTGCAGGCATCTTCAAGGCCCCCATCGCCGGTCTGGTCTTCACCCTCGAGGTGCTGCTCATCGACATGACAATGTCGTCGCTGCTGCCCATCCTCGTCAGCTGTGTTACGGCCACCTGCTTCACCTACATCTTCAGCGGCGATGCCGCCCTGTTCACCTTCCACCTCGACAACCTGTGGACGGTAGAGCGCATACCGGCGTGTCTGCTGTTGGGCATCTCCTGCGGCCTCGTGTCGCTCTATTTCATCCGTACGATGGGCTTTGCCGAGGGCATCTTCGCCCGCTATAAGGACAGACCATACGTCCGTCTGGCCATCGGCGGCACCATGCTCAGCCTGCTCATCTTCCTCCTGCCGCCACTCTTCGGCGAGGGCTATTCGAGCATCAACCTGCTGCTCAACGGACGGACGGAGGCCGACTGGAACCACATCCTCGACAACTCGCTCTTTGCCGGACAGACGGCGATGCTCATACCCTATATTGCCCTCGTGCTGCTCCTCAAGGTCTTTGCCACCTCGGCCACCAACGGTGGCGGCGGCTGTGGCGGAACGTTCGCTCCCTCGCTGTTTATAGGCTGCTTCAACGGCTTCCTCTTCTCACGCTTGTGGAACATGGAGCAGGTGGGCGTCTATCTGCCTGAGAAGAACTTCGCGCTGATGGGGATGGCTGGCGTCATGTCGGGCGTCATGCACGCCCCGCTGACGGGCATCTTCCTCATTGCCGAACTCACCGGCGGCTACAGTCTGCTGCTGCCGCTGATGATTGTCTCCGTATCGTCTTACCTTACCATCATCATCTTCGAGCCTCACAGCATCTACGGTGCGCGACTGGCCAAGGAGGGTCGACTGCTGACCCACCACACCGACCACGCAGCCCTGACGCTGATGAACCTCGACTCCGTCATCGAGCGCGACTTTATGGCTGTCTCGCCCGATATGGAGCTGGGACAGATTGTCAACAAGGTGAGCCGCAGCCGCAGTCGTGTGCTGCCCGTCACCGACGGTGCCGGCACCTTGTTAGGCGAGGTCGACATCGTACATATCCGTAAGGTGATGTTTCGCATCGAACTCTACCACCACTTCACCGCAACTCAGCTCATGGAGGCTCCCGTAGCCACCTTGCTCGACTCAGCACCCATGACAAGTGTCATGAAGACCTTCGACCGTACAGGCGCCGAGTGGCTTCCCGTCGTCGACACCGACAACCACCTGAAGGGCTACATCTCGCGCCAGCGTCTATACACCCTCTATCGCAAGATGGTGCACGACATGTCGGAGGATTAGCGGGGAGATTGTCGCGTCTTCTTTGGAAAATAGCTGCCTTAAGGCTAATGCAAACAAAATGCAAAGCGGCGGATGGACGCACTTTGTATTTTGTTTGTTACCTTTGCAGGTAAAAACGGATAGCAATGAAACAAATACTCGTATTGATGGCCGTATGTCTGTTGGCTGGATGCAGTGACAGCAAGGACGACAAGGCGTATACCCTGCAAGGGGCATGGGTATTGCAGCAGATGGATCATCCCGTCGGATACACGGAGAAGTATTCGGAAACAACAGGAACGCAGCTTCGGCTGTACGACGGCGACAGCGTAATGTACCAATGTCGGCTGACGCGAACGAAGTCGGGACTGATTATAAGGCCCATCGAACAGACTCCCGTGAGACTGATTGACAAAGGACACGGTGAGCATCTGTATCTGGAAGGCGACGACCCGCGACCGTTGACGGTGGCAGACGACTCGACTCTCGTCATCCAGCATAGCGGGGTTCTGTACACTTGGCGCCTGTCCAACGATATTGCCACGGAATGGGGCACAGACATCAGGGAAATCATGGAGGCAGACTTGGCTCGAAGGGACGACGAGCGCGAACGACAGAGCTATGTGCTTTCGCCCAAGGAGCGACGGCAGGCCAACGTGATACACGGGTTCATCTTCTCGACTATCGTCATCGTCGTTCTGCTGTTGCTTATTGCGCGGATAGCCTACGATAGCAGGAAGGACAAGCGTAAGCTTCAGTTGCAATTGCAACAGATTCTGGAGGTGCAGCGGGGGCGTCCGCAAGTCGTCAGACAGGCGATAGAGTCGGTGGAGACGGCCTACTTCAAAAGCGACGAGTATCTGACGCTGCAAAAGCGGATAGGCACTGGTCATCGCATGAAAGACGAAGACTGGCAGGACATAGAGGGGCAGGTACGTAGGGTGTATCCTGGATTCATCAGTCAACTGCGTGGACTCTATACGATGTCGGAACTGGAATATCAGGTCTGTCTGCTCATCAAACTCAGGATTGCACCGTCGGATATGGCCGTTGTACTTGCACGTGATGCAAGCACCATCAGCACTGTGCGCAGCCGCCTCTACAAGAAGGTTTTCGAACGCAAGGGCGGAGCCAAGGAATGGGATGAATTCATCCTTTCCTTCTAAGTGCAAGCAAGATGCAAACACATTGCAAAGTGAATGCAAAATCAAAAACTTGGCGGAACTGCGAAAAGCCTGTAATTTTGCACCGACAAAACTCAATGTCTAACCAAATTAAAAACGTAAAACTTATGAAAAAAGCAATGTTAGTAATGGCAATGGCACTGATAGGAGCCATGCAGGTGAGCGCACAGAACGTGAAAGTTGACGACAAGGAGATCGTCGGCACGTGGGTTATGGAGTCCATGCAGTGGGAGGGCGAGAAGAAGACCTTGTGTGGCAAGGAGACTGGCTATACACAGTTCAAGTACTATGGGGCCGACGGCGAATATGCCTGTGCAGAGCTTGCCCTGACCAAGGAAGGAAAGGTCGTGGTGATGCCCCACGAGTATGGTACCTATTCATTGAAGAACGGCATGTACTCAGAAATGGGACGCCCCGCCATCAAGGATGCTATCGTCTGGGTTGACAAGACCACGACGAAGGGCACGTGGATGAAACGCCACGACATCTGGAAGAAAGTCAGCCTGCCCGACAAGGTGGTGAAATACATCCTGGATTGCTGCAAGACAAAGAATACGCCTGCCGATGTGCAGAAGATGATGAAGCAAACCATGTTCAAGTAGAAAGAAGAATTAAGTTTTAGAATAATAAAGTAAGAATTCGTACCCGGGATCCCTTTTGTGCCCAAAAACGAGGAGACAAACCTCACACGGGGTTGCCCCGTGTGCTTACTACCCCACGGGGACGCGGCGACGGGTGTGCCGTCAGTGTAAGTACCAGCTCTACGGTGTGAGAGCCAAGCGGCTGT
>ONDA01000011.1 GCA_900316475.1 uncultured Prevotellaceae bacterium | reverse complement strand
CTGTCTTATGACGAATGAAGAATCGGCCTTATTCCACTTCCTTGATGTTGTTAACGAATGCAAAGATATAAATTATAATTGAATATACAATGAAGAAAATACTGGTCTTATTGGTTGCCTTGATGCCTTTCGTGGCCATGGCACAAGAGAAGAGCGTCCATGTCGACAGCGTGGGGCACCTCGCCCGTCTGCTGCCCGAAAGCGAACGTTTCAAAGTGGCCGACCTGAAAGTGACAGGTTCACTGAACGGAGCCGACTTAAAGCTGCTCACGCAAATCGTCACGCGTACAAAAGTGAGCAACAAGCAGCCTGACGAGTGCTTAGTGACGAGCATCGACCTGAGCGAAGCCGTCATCACCGAGGGCAAGGAGGGTATGAAGACAGAGGCCAACGCCCTGCCTGCCTCACTCTTTGCTGGTGCCAAAAGCCTCGTCAAGGTCATCATGCCCAAGAACACCGTCAGCATCGGCCGCAACTGCTTTTCCGGCTGTTCGGAATTGTCAGAGGTAAGCATTCCCGAGACAGTGACGTCTGTCGGTGCCAACGCCTTCGAGGGGTGCAAGTCGCTCGCCCACATCGAAATTCCCAGCCAGGTCAGCGAACTGGGAGCCAATGTCTTCTCTGGCTGCATCACCTTGACAAAGGTGGTCATCTCAGGCCCCGTCACTGCCATCAACAAAGGCACATTCCAGGGCTGCGAGTCACTGGAGTCGGTGTCGATGCCCGAGACGGTGAAGACCATTGGCACGAACGCCTTCCGCGAGTGCAAGATGCTGGAAGACCTCAGCCTGCCGGACGACCTCGACGAGATAGGCAGCTCGGCGTTCGAGAAGTGCCGTAACCTGCAGAACCTGAGTCTGGCCAAAGTCAAGAAGATTGGCGCTAACGCCTTTCAGGAGTGCTCCAGTCTGGAGACGATAGACATTGAGGACGTCAGCAAGATGGGCAACGGCGTGTTTATGCGCTGCCTGGGTATGAAGTCGGTGAGCATACAGGGCGACCTGGCAGAGATTGGCACAGACTGCTTCAGCGACTGTACCAGTCTGACAGACATCAGCCTGCCCGCCAGCGTCAAGGAGATTGAGAGCCGCGTGTTCCTCAACTGCAAGAGTCTTACGGAACTGGTGCTACCGTCGGGACTAAACCGCATCTACGACCGCGTCTTCGAGAACTGCTCATCGCTGAAACACATCGTCATTCCCAACAT
Organism: uncultured Prevotellaceae bacterium; assembly: GCA_900316475.1. GTDB lineage: Bacteria > Bacteroidota > Bacteroidia > Bacteroidales > Bacteroidaceae > Prevotella. The sequence goes on along the minus strand of ONDA01000011.1, from coordinate 89,597 downwards.
GACGAAATCAATGGGTAAGAGCTTGTTCGAGAACTGCGTCATGCTTGACAGCATCAGCATCGAAGGGCATATCGACGAGATCGACAACGACGCCTTCCGCCGCTGTCATAGTCTGCGCTACGTCAGCCTGCCGGTATCCGTGAAGAAGATTGGCTCGAAGGCGTTCGAGGAGTGTACCGCGCTGTCGCGCATCGAACTGCCCGTCACCTTGCAGGAGATAGGTAACAACGCCTTTGCGAAGTGCGTCACGCTGCAGAGCATCATCATCCCGCCGGCTGTCAAGGAGATAGGCAGCGATGCCTTCAGCGAGTGCAGCCTGCTGGCCAGTGTACAGCTGCCCGTAGCCCTGAAGTCGCTCGGCGGCGGTGCCTTCGCCAAGTGCGTCTCACTGCGCGAGGTCACCGTCAACGCTCCCCTACCCCCGAAGATGTCAAGGAGCACGTTCAAGGACGTCATCCTGCAGGCGTGCAAATTCTATATTCCCCGAGGCTGCCGAAACCTGTATATGCAGGACAAGCAGTGGCAGAAGATTCCCAATATCTTAGAGAAATGACACTATATCCCAAACTCATTATGGACGCGCTGGCCACGGTGACGTATGCCGGCACGAAGAAGAACTTAGTAGAGAGTCAGATGGTGGCCGACCAGCCCGCCATCAACGGCAACAAGGTGACGGTGGTGCTGGAGTTCCCGCGCGACACCGACCCTTTCTTGAAGTCTACCGTGAAGGCTGCCGAGGCGGCCATCAAATACCAGTGTGGGCAGGACGTTGAGGTGACCATCGTCACGGAGTTCAAGTCGAAGCCACGGCCTGCCGTCGAGCAGCTGCTGCCGGGTGTGAAGAACATTATTGCCGTCAGCTCTGGCAAGGGCGGCGTCGGCAAGTCTACCGTCTCTGCCAACCTCGCCATCTCACTGGCGCGCTTAGGTTACAAGGTGGGACTGTTAGACTGCGACATCTTCGGCCCGTCAGTGCCGAAGATGTTCGACATCGAGGAGGCACGCCCCTACGCCGTCAAAGTCGACGGCCGAGACCTCATCTGCCCCATTGAGCAGTACGGCGTGAAGGTGCTGTCAATAGGTTTCTTCGTCTCACCGACGACGGCCACACTGTGGCGCGGCGGTATGGCTACCAGTGCGCTGAAACAGCTCATTGCCGATGCCGACTGGGGCGAACTGGACTACTTCATCCTCGACACGCCGCCAGGCACCAGCGACATCCATCTGACATTGTTGCAGACGCTGCCCATCACCGGTGCCGTCATCGTCTCGACGCCGCAACAGGTGGCACTGGCCGACGCCCGCAAGGGTATCGACATGTACCGCAACGAGAAGGTAAACGTGCCCATCCTCGGTCTCATCGAGAACATGGCGTGGTTCACACCCGCCGAACTGCCGGAGAACCGCTATTATATCTTTGGAAAAGAAGGGTGCAAGCAACTGGCCGAGGAGATGCAGGTGCCGTTATTGGCACAGATACCTCTCGTCCAGGGCATCTGCGACAGCGGCGATGCCGGCAAACCGGCTGCCCTGAATGTCGACACGATGACGGGCCAGGCTTTCATCAACCTGGCACAGGCCGTGGTCACCGTCGTCAACCGCCGCAACAAGGAGCAGCCTAAGACAAAGGTTGTGGGGATGAACAAACAGTAATTTCTTTCACGCTTCAGCTTTCGCCATCATTTCTTCTTACGCCGACGCAACTGCTCTGTGACCGCCAACTTGCGACCGATACGGTCGAGGCGCACCAGGGCGTTCCGGCGCGAGATGACTATCTGGTGGCGATAGACGAGACAGGCTACAATGCAGTAGAAAACGGTCTGCACCCAGAGCAGGCAGTACTCAAGGGCAACATCGTTCAGCGTGGCACCCATGGTGTTCATACGCACGTAAGCACGGACACCGAAGGTCGAGGGGAAGAGCCACGAGATGCTCTGCCAGAAGGCCGGTATGTTGCTCTGTGGCCAGCTGACACCCGTCATGAACAGCAGCGGGAGTGAGACGAACACCACGAGGAGCATGACGTTCTCACGATAGCGCACGATACAGGACACAATCATACCGAAGAAGATGCAGGCCATGGTGCAAGGCAGCATCATCGCCAGCAGGTCCTGCCAGTGGGCCAGCGTGGGGAAGGAGAAGAGCTTCGGCACGACGAGCGTCAGATAGGCGCCCATGACGGCATAGATCATCAAGTAGCACAGGGCCTTGCCGCTAATGATGCGGAAGACGCCTTGGTAGTGGCGGTCTATGGGTATCAGCTCGTGGTAGCGGTTGTTTTCGCGGGCGGTACCTGCCGACAGACCGATGCCCAGCACCAGGGTCTGCTGCAGGATGAGAATGAGCACGGCGGGCAACACGGCCGAACCGTAGCCGCCGGCAGGACTGAAGACGGCAACGTCGTCGTAGGCCAGCGGCTGTACCGTAATCTCTGCCTCGCGCTTGGTGACGGGCCGCGACAGTTTCATCTGGATGCCGGCACCCATCGTCCCGCTGACAGCCACCGCCGTCTGATAGATAGCCTTATAAGTCAGTATCAGACTCATGTCGCAGTAGACGCCGATGGTGGCCTGCTGCATACGGCTGATGTTACGGTCGAATTCCGACGGTATATGATAGATGCCTTTGGCTAACTGACGGCTGACGAGCGACTTGGCCTCGTCCATGTCGGCAGCATGGCAGAGCACCTTGACGTCGGACGAGGCATCGCACATACGGGCGAACTGCCGTGACAGCGCAGAGTGGCTGTCGTCGACAACCACCACGGGCACCTCATGGACCACCTCATTATTATATATCCACGAATAGAGCAGCGGATAGGCCAGCGGCACGATGATGAAGAAGATGAGCACGCCTTCGTCGCGGAAGACCTGACGCATCTCCTGCCGCCAGATGTAGGCGGCATCGCTGAACACTTCGGCTATGTTACGGAATATAGACATAATTCAGCATTGCGTTTTTAATTTTACGGATGACCGTCCACGGCAGCAGGGTGAAGAACACCAACGCCACCAAGTGGAACCACGCTTCGAGGAGGGGGAAACCATTAAAGACGGTAATCTGATAGACCATATAGTAATGGCGCAGGGGGAACAGCCACGACAGCGACTGCAACGGACTGTCCATACCCATGATAGGGAAGGCGGAACCTGCCATCGACAGCGAGAGGACGGCCCACAGCGAGCAGACACTCATCGACATACGCAGCGACGGCATCAGACCAAAGGCGAAGATGCCGAAGCCTTGCGACGCAAAGACACCCAGGAAGCCGAGGAAGATGATTGGCCATGCCCCACCCTCGTGGGGGAAGTGCAGGACGCCATAGATATAGTACTCGTAACCTAAGAAGATGGCTAACCAGATGAGCGACTGTGGCAGAATCTTGCCTGTCATCGCCACGAGCATATTGCCGCCAGCCATTTCTACCCACTCTTTCGACCGCTTGAACTTCAGTTCCACGCCGATGCTGTAGGCGGTAATCAGGAAGATGAAGAGCATGATGATGCCGGGCACGAAGACGGTAGAGAGGTAGACATTGTAGTTGGACCACGGGTTGGCTATCTGGTGTACGTCAAGGGTGATGGGCTGCAAGAACGACATGACCTGACGGTCGGTAGCACCACGGGCACGCAGCGTTGCCTGTCCCACACCGGCAGAGCCGAGGGTGGCAACGACTTTCAGGTCTTTCATCGTCAGCGAACCGGCAGCAATGGAGGCCATGCTATAGTAATAGGAAATCTTGGGCCGGCGGCTGGCCAGTAGCTTTTCTGTTGTTCCCTTGGGGATGTAGAGGAAAGCGTAGATCTCGTTTCGCTGTATGGCATGACGGGCCTCGGCAACTGTCGGATAGTTGGCAACGATATGCGAACTCTGGAAGGCGTCAAGCCGGCGCACAAGGGCGCGCGAGGTCGACGTATTGTCGGCATCGACAACGCCAACGGGCAATTCCTCTGGTACACCTTCGTCCAGCATCGTGGTGAAGAAAATCATCACCATGATGGGGAATACCACCATGCAGAAACCGTAGATGGGATTCTTCCAGAGAATACGCATCTCACGGTTCATGACCAACCAGACCCTTCTCAGCGCGTCCAAAGTCATCGGTTATTTCACGATTAAAGACATACCCGGACGCAGACCGTCAAGCTTCTCTACGGGACGGGCCTTCACCTCAAAGGTCTTCAGGTCATACTGCCCATTGGCTTTCGTAGCCTTCCAGACGGCATACGAGCCCTGGTCTTTCATATAATAGACCTTCATACGGATGTCCTTGTTGAAGGCTGGCACGAAGGCTGTTATCTCCGAACCGATGCTCATCGCGCCAAGCTGGTCTTCGCGCACGTTGAACGTGCCCCACAGGTCGTTCAGCATCGAGATGGTCATGATGGGCGAACCCGTGCCTACCAGTTCGCCGACTTTCGGATAGACGGCACTGACCTCACCATCCATCTGGGCTATCTGCACCGTCTCGTTGATATAGGAGTGGACCTCGTTGACGGCACCGCGGGCACGGCTGACCTGGGCCTGGGCGGCTAACTTGTCTTCGCGGCGGGCACCGTTGACGGCCATGTCGTACTGGCTCTGGGCGGCCTTGCACTGGGCTTCCATGGCTTTATACTGCGCGTAGGCCTCGTCGCGCTTCTGCGCTGACAGCACGCCAGCGTCAAAGAGCCGCTGTACGCGGTTGTACGACTTCTCGGCAATCTCAAGACCGGCCTTGGCCTGCTGCAGTAACTGGAAGGCACCGCGGATCTGCTCTTCGCGGGCACCGTTCTGGGCTTTCTGTTCCAGAGCCGACGCGGCTTCCTGCGCGCCCTGGGCCTGCTCCATCTTAGCACGCACCTCGGGGGCGTCGATGATGGCCAGTGTGTCGCCGGCCTTCACGAAGTCGCCTTCCTTCACACGCAATTCCAGGATACGGCCAGGCACCTTGCTCGACACGCGGTACTCTGACACCTCAACTTGTCCCTGCATCACCTCGGGGTCTCTGCCCAAGGTGAAGAAGCCTATCAAGGCCACGATAATCACCACTGCTATAAAGCCGAAGATGGCAAGCAGAATGTTGTTATGCTGTTGTTTTGCTGCTGACATAATATCTCAATTGTCAATTATCTGTTCTCAGTTCTCAATTCTCAATTTTCAATTCTCAATCCCCAAAGTTCCCATGACTTTCTTGAAGTTCACATGACTCAGACGAACGTCAATCTCGGCGTCAATCTTCTGCGACTGTGCCTGTAGCCAGGCTGTCTGAGCCTCCATGACCGTGGTCGGCGTGATGACGCCCTCGGCAAAGCCCACGTTGGCCGTCCGGAGGTTCTCGTCGGCGCGCTTCACGCTGGACTCTGCCATCGTCAGCCGCTTGTTGGCCTCCTCCATCTGGTAGGCGGTCTGCGTGGCTTGCAGTTCTATCTTCTCTTTCGCCTCTGCCAGTTCCAGGTTCAGGATGGTGGTAGCGCCTTTCGACGCACGCACCTTATACATCACGTCGCCCCAGTTCCAGATGGGGACACGCACCAGCACGCCCACGTTCCAGAAACCAGCAAACTTCTTCTCGAAACCGTTCAGCACGTTGGGGTTCGACACGGCGTAGCCACCGGTCAGCGCCACCATCGGCAGGTTGCCGGCCTTCAGAATGTTGGTAGCCTGACGCGACATGTCGGCCATGTCTTCCAGCTGCTTCAGTTCGGGACGGTTCATCAGGGCCTGCTTCACGTCGAGCTGGGGTGTCACGGCGACGGTGGCTATGTTGTCGGCCTCTTCCTCGGCCAGCACGATGGCGTCGTTCACGGGCAGACCGATGGTCTGGCAGAGCAGCATCCGCGACAGCACCAGACCGTCGTTGACCTTCGTCAGCGTCATCTCGGCCTCGTTCACCTTCACGTCGACACTCAGGCCGTCGCTGCGGGTGGCAACGCCCTCCTCTATCATCTTGTTGACATTCTCGTCGAGCTTCTTCACCAGGTCGAGATAGGCCTGCGCCAGGCGCTGCTTATGGCGCAACGACACCACCTGCCAGTAAGCCTTGTCGGTGGCATAGATGGTGGCCTGCTCCTTGGCGTCGGCACTGTTACGGGCCATGCGCTCGTTGATGTCGGCCAGACGGTTCAGGGCGACGATGCTGCCGCCCATGAAGACGGGCTGCGTCAGCATGATGCTGCCGGCCCAGAGGTTACGGGTGTCGGTACGGAAGGCGTCGACGATACGCTCGCCAACACCGTTCAGCTTGTTCTTCACTTCCTCGGGAAACTGCTGCATCTGGGCCGACATGGCCTGCAGCTGCTCCAGGGGCACGCCGAGCTGGGCTAACAGGGGGGCGACGTTGGCCATGGTCTGCGACAGTTTGCCCAAGCCTTCCTGAACGCCTTCATTCTGCACCAGACTGGTTCCCATGTTCGTCAGGAAGTCTTTCTGGTCGGAATTCAGGATCGACACTTCCTCACTGGTGTGCATATAGCTGCCTAAGGCACTGATATGAGGCAGGTATTTCGTGCGTGCCGACCGTCTGAGGTTGGCGGCAACGTCCTGCTTCACCTTCGAGATGCTCAGCTGCTTGTTGTTGCGCAGTGCCATCGCCCGGCAACTGTCGAGGGTCAACAGCCGCTGGGCACCGGCCGGCAGACCGCCAAGAGCCAAAAGCCAAAAGCCAATAGCGAATTTCGTGTACATATCTGTGATTTAGTTGAAACTAAAGGTTCTGCTGCCTATCATATTGCCGTCGACGAAGATGCTCACGCGGTAGTCGCCGGCTTCGAGCATCTGCGACACCGTCCAATAGACTGTTACGGGGGTTTCCTCGCCCGTATATTCTATGTTCTTCTTCATCGTGTATTCCAACTGACGGTTCTCGTAGGCAAAGGTGCCGCCACCGTTGAGAGTGTTGCCGCCGGGGTTCTGGATGCGCACGTAGACGGTGCGGTTGCCGTTGGTGGCGGTGACGTTGCGGCTGATGGTGAAGTTCACCTGCATCGTCTTGCAGTCCTTGATTTTCTTCACCGTCTTGTTGGCTTTCTTCAGCGCCAGCAGCTGGATGTTGGTGGCGTCGAGCTGCGCGGCGATGGCCACCTTCTGCGACAGCGAGGCTTTCTCGTTGCTCAGACCGGCAATCTGCGAGTTGCGCTCGGCAAGCTCTTCCTTCACCTGCGTGTTCTCGGCCTGCAGACGCTCGTTCTGGCGGTTCAGCGAGTCTATCTGCATGACGTAGTCGCGCAGAACGGCACGCACCGTGGCCAGCTCTTTCTTCAGTCGGGTAATCTCACGGGCATCTTCGGCCTTCGTCTTCTTCAGTTCCTCCAACAGGCGCTGGGTCTTCATCTGCTCCTCGGTGAGCTGGGCTATGATGGAGTCGTTGTTGATCTTCGTCTTCATCTCGCTGTACTGCAGGGTGAAGCGCTCATACTCGTTCTCCATCTCCTGCTTGTCGAGCCGGGCCAGCTCCTGCATGTCGGCATTCACCTGCCGCTGTTCCTGCAGGTTCATGAACAGATAAGCCAAACCGCCCAGCAGGGCGGCAATGACAACAATCAGGGGAATTATAACTTTTTTCATCTCTCATTCGTTAATTAACGGTGCAAAGGTATAAATTTTTCATTAAAACGACAAACTTTTTTGCATTTTGTTTGGAACTTATCACATTTTTACATATATTTGCACACTGAATACCGACACTACTGGCCTATGAAAAAGAACAACTTTCTATACAGGGTCTACGACCTCTACTACGACGGCTTCCGCAATATGACGCTGGGGCGCACGCTGTGGGCGGTCATCCTCATCAAGCTGTTCATTATCTTTGCCGTACTGAAGGTTTTCTTCTTCCCGGACTTCATCGCCACCCACGCCGATGGCGACGAGGCGGACTACGTGGCTACTCAAATCTTAAATCAGTGATATTATGACAAATCTGCTACTAAACATCGATGCCGGAACCATCGACTGGTCAAGGGCACAATTCGCGCTCACGGCAATCTACCACTGGTTCTTCGTCCCCCTGACACTCGGACTGGCCGTCATCATGGGGATTATGGAGACGCTTTACTATCGCACGGAGGACGAGTTCTGGAGGGACACCGCCAAGTTCTGGCAGAAACTCTTCGGCATCAACTTCGCCATGGGGGTGGCAACGGGCATCATCCTCGAGTTCGAGTTTGGCACCAACTGGTCGAACTACTCGTGGTTCGTCGGCGACATCTTCGGCGCACCGCTGGCCATAGAGGGCATCGTGGCGTTCTTCATGGAGTCGACGTTCGTTGCCGTCATGTTCTTCGGCTGGAACAAGGTGTCACGCGAGTTCCACCTGGCATCGACATGGCTCACAGGACTCGGAGCCACCATCTCGGCATGGTGGATCTTGGTGGCTAACGCCTGGATGCAATATCCCGTGGGCTGCGAGTTCAACCCCGACACGATGCGCAACGAGATGGTGTCCTTTGCCGAGGTCGCACTGTCGCCGTTCGCCGTGTCTAAGTTCTGCCACACCGTCACGTCGGCATGGGTCATCGGCGGCATCTTCACGGTGGGCGTCAGCTGCTGGTATCTCATGAAGCGCCGTCACACGAAGATGGCACTCGAGAGTCTGAAGATAGGAGCGGCCGTCGGTCTTGTAGCGGCTCTGCTCACTGCCGTCACAGGCCACAAGTCGGCACAGGACGTGGCCGCCGTACAGCCCATGAAACTGGCGGCTATGGAGGCGCTGCAGGATGGGGGCAACGGCGTGGGACTGAAGCTTGTCGAAGGCATCGAGGTGCCCTACGCCTTGTCGTTCATGGCCACCAACGATTTCAATGGCTATGTGCCTGGCATCAACGACTTGCTGAACGGTTACAAGCGGCCTGACGGCACCGTCGAACTGTCGGTCGACGAGAAGATAGAGCGCGGGCGGAAGGCCATAGAGGCGCTCGCGGAATACCGCCAGGGAAAGGCGGATGGGGTCAGCGAGACGGCTCTCATCGTCCCGCGGGATACGCTCAGCGCTTACATGAAGTATTTCGGCTACGGATACATCAAGGACAAGGCGCAGGTGGTGCCGCCCATAGCCGTCAATTTCTGGGCGTTCCGCATCATGGTGGGCGTGGGGTGTCTCCTGATAGCCTACTTCGCCTTATTGCTGGTTCTCACCTTTAAGGTGCCGTTCCTCTCCGACTTCACGCGCCGGCTGCTGGCCGCGCTCAGGATACTGCCGAAGACGGCGGCCGGGGGCAACGACGTCACCAACCTGCCGACATGGCACTACTGGCTGGCCATCATCCTGATTCCGCTGGCATATATCGGCTCGGAGTGCGGATGGCTCGTAGCGGAGTTCGGCCGACAGCCGTGGACCATCCAGGACATGCTGCCGACATGGGTGGCCGTCAGCGACTTGCATGCGTCGAGCGTCATGCTGACGTTCTTCATCTTCCTCGTCCTCTTCACCACAATGCTGGCCGTCGAAATCCGCATCTTGCTGAAGCAAATCAAGAAGGGACCGGACTGTGAATAATTGAACAACCACTAATTTCACTAATTACACAAATTCATCAGCGCAGCAAAAATTAGCGTAATTAGTGAAATTAGTGGTAAAACAAAAATTCGTGTAATTAGTGAAATTAGTGGTAGAATAAAAACAAAATAAATGTATTGACTATATGACATATTCATTCTTACAACATTACTGGTGCTTCATCGTGTCACTGCTCGGCGCCATATTAGTATTCCTGCTCTTCGTACAGGGAGCCAACTCCGTAGCACGCTCGCTCGGCTATACGGAGGAGGGACGGCGACTGGTCTACAACGCCACGGGACGTAAGTGGGAGTTCACCTTTACAACGCTCGTCACCTTCGGGGGCGCTTTCTTCGCATCCTTCCCGCTGTTCTACTCTACCAGCTTCGGCGGGGCTTACTGGCTGTGGATGCTCATCCTCTTCACCTTCGTCCTGCAGGCGGTCAGCTATGAGTTCCAGAACAAGATAGAACGCTCGACCTCTGGTCGCTTTGCCTGGGCAAAGAATTTTATCGGACCGCGCACGTTCCAGTTCTTCCTCACACTCAACGGCATCGTGGGACCGCTGCTGCTCGGCGGAGCGGTAGCGACGTTCTTCGAGGGGTCGAACTTCATCATCGACAAGAACAACATGATCGACGCGGAGGCTCTGACACCGGTCATCTCGCACTGGGCAAACGCCTCGCACGGACTCGACGCACTGCTCAACCCCTGGGTGCTGGTATTCGGCTTTGCCGTGGTCTTCCTGGCTCGCACCTTAGGCATCCTCTACGTCATCAACTGCGTCAACGACGAGGACATCCGCAGTCGGGCAAGCGTACGTCTCATCGGTGCTGCCGTGCCCTTCCTCATTCTCTTCGTGGCGTATCTCGTCCACCTGCTGCTGAAGGACGGCTTTGCCTACAATGCTGAGGGAGTCATCTTTATGGAGCCTTATAAGTACCTGAACAACTTCATCGATATGTGGTACCTCACCGTCTTATTATTAATAGGTGTCGTACTCGTGCTCTTCGGCATCGGGAAGACCATCGTGAGCAGGGACTATATCGGCGGCATCTGGCCGGCAGGCATCGGCACCGTACTCACCGTTCTGGCACTGCTGCTCTGCTCGGCATGGAACAACACGGCATACTATCCCTCGACGGCGCATCTGCAGTCGTCGCTGACGCTGGAGAACTCCTGCAGCAGTAAGTTCACACTCCTCACGATGTTCTACGTCTCGCTTCTCGTCCCTTTAGTCGTGGCTTACATCGTCTACTGCTGGCGGGCCATCGACAAGAAGAAGCTGACGAAGGAGGAGCTCAACGGCGACCACGCCTATTAGGGCATCCCGGATCAGGCCTTCCTCGCGGCCATCTGCCAATCACGCGCGCTCGGAAACCCGCCTTTCTTGTGCGTCGCTATATCATAGCGATGTTACCTCCTCTTACGCGCGCTCGGAAACCCGCCTTTCCTATGCGTCGCTATATCATAGCGACGTATGGAAGTCTACCAGCCCCTCCATCGGGCTCTGCATAGCCTGTCCTATGACGTAGCCTTCCTGACTCGCGGCTTCCTCCAACTGCCTGCGGTAGTGGAACGCCATGGAGCCGACAAAGTGGACGGGCAGCTCCTTGTGCCCGTAGGGCGCAATATTACTCCGGAAGAACTGCCGGAAGTTCTCTACAACCAGCTGACTGACGAGGGGGTTGTCTAAATGGCCGAGGATGAAGGGCGACGTGGAGGCCAGGAAGCGGTTGGCCATAGGCTCGCGGTACACTTTCCTGATGATGTCGGCCTGCGTCGTCTTCGTCTCCGTAAGATACTGGTCGCGGAGGGCGGCCAGGCGAGGGTCCTTGAAAATGGCGTTCATAAACAGGCGCCCCAACACGGCGCCGCTGCCCTCGTCACCAAGGATATAGCCCAGGGCGGGCGTGTTCTGCACAATCTGCTCTCCGTCGTAGAGACAGCTGTTCGCACCCGTACCGAGGATGCAGGCGATGCCGGCAGCGTGGCCGCAGAGGGCACGGGCCGCCGCCATGAGGTCGCTATACACCTCGACAGTCTTAGGCGACAGCACTTCCGTCAGGATTTGCTGCATCATGGGGACATGGGCCGGCGTACAGCCGCTGCCGTAGAAGTAGACGCTGATATGCTGCATGAGCGGACTGTCGTCGAGCACTTTCGTGGCGACGAGGCGAGCACGGGAAAAGGTGCAGAGAGGGGGCAACAGCTCGTGCTCCAGAATCTCACGGATGGCGGCCGGAGCCTGGTGGATGGGGGTGATGCCTTGGGTCTTGAACGCTGAGATAACTTCGCTGGGTGCCAGCGCATTGGCCTTGAAAAGCAGTGTCCAGTCGGTCTTCGTACTGCCACTGTCTGCTATGAGTTTCAACATATCGGTGAATGGTTTTTGTTCGGATGATGATTCGGAAGTTTGGCGCAAATGTACAAAAATTATTTCAATTCCACATCATCTGTTGGCAATTATTTCGTTTTTTTTCGTACCTTTGCAGGCTGAAACAAAAATAGACAACAGAGATATGACAGTCTGCATAGCAGAGAAGCCGAGCGTGGCACGCGACATCGCACGCATCATCGGCGCAACGGCCTCACGCGACGGCTATATGGAGGGGAACGGCTACCAGGTGACGTGGACCTTCGGACATTTGTGTACGCTGAAGGAACCGGGAGACTACACACCGGCTTGGAAGTCGTGGGCACTGACGCAACTGCCGATGGTGCCGCCACGTTTCGGCATCAAACTCATACCCGACCGGGGCATAGAGAAGCAGTTTGCCGTCATCGAACGCCTGATGCAGCACGCCGACAGCATCGTCAACTGCGGCGACGCCGGACAGGAGGGTGAACTCATACAGCGGTGGGTGATGCAGAAGGCGCAGGCAAAGTGCCCGGTGAAGCGCCTCTGGATCTCGTCGATGACAGACGAGGCCATACGCGAGGGCTTTGCTAACCTGAAAGACCAGCAGGAATACCAGCCGCTTTACCTCGCAGGACTGAGCCGAGCCATCGGCGACTGGCTACTGGGCATGAACGCCACGCGTCTCTACACACTGAAGTACGGACAGAACCGCCAGGTGCTCTCCATAGGACGGGTGCAGACGCCAACGCTGGCGCTCATCGTCAACCGACAGAAGGAGATCGACAACTTCAAACCGGAACCATACTGGGTGCTGGCAACGGTCTACCGCGACACAACGTTCACCGCGACGAAGGGGAAGTTCACGTCGAAAGAGGAGGGCGAACAGGCGTTCCAGACCATCGAGGGCAAACCGTTCATCGTCACGAAGGTGGAGAAGAAGGAGGGCAAGGAACAGCCGCCGCAGCTCTACGACCTCACGTCGCTGCAGGTAGACTGCAACCGCAAGTTCGGCTTCTCGGCGGAGATGACGCTGAACCTCATACAGGCGCTCTACGAACGGAAGTTCACAACCTACCCGCGTGTCGACACGCAATATCTCTCCGACGACATCTACCCGAAGTGTCCCCAGACGCTGAACGGCCTCTACCAGACGAAGTTTGCCGGCGTTGCGCCCTACGCGGAGTTCATCAAACCCATAGGCGGCAAACCCCTGAAGAAGTCGAAGCGCGTCTTCGACACCTCGAAGGTCACCGACCACCACGCCATCATCCCCACGGGTGTCATCCCCCAGAACCTCAGCGATGCCGAGCAAAAGGTCTTCGACCTCGTCGCCCGCCGTTTCATCGCCGTCTTCCTCCCCGACTGCAAATTCTCCACCACCACCGTCCTCGGCGAAGTCCGCTCCCTCTCTCCCGTCCCCGCCGGCGATGGTTCCCCCGTCGACCCCGCCTCCATCGAGTTCAAAGTCACCGGCAAAGAAATCCTCTCCCCTGGCTGGCGCCTCGTCCAGTCCTTCCCCCAGCCCCTCTCCGAAAGTCAGGCAGAAGGTAACTACGCCCCTTCCTCACAGGGAGGGGACGGGGGAGGGTCTGACACCGGTCGGTCTCTCCCCGCCTTCGTCAAAGGCGAGACCGGCCCCCACGTCCCCACCCTCACGGAGAAGATGACGACGCCACCACCTTATTATAACGAGGCCTCGCTGCTCCGCGCCATGGAGACGGCGGGCAAGTTCGTAGAAGACGAGACCCTCCGCGCCGCCATGAAGGAGAACGGCATCGGACGCCCGTCGAGCCGCGCCGGTATCATCGAGACGCTCTTCAAGCGCCACTACATACGCCGCGACCGCAAGCGCCTCGTGGCCACACCGACGGGCATAGAACTCATCGACCTCATCCGCGAGGAACTCCTGAAAAGCTGCGAACTGACAGGCATCTGGGAGAAGAAACTCCGCGACATCGAGCACCAGAAGTACGACGCACAGCAGTTCATAGAAGAGCTGAAAGCCCAGGTCTCGGAGATTGTCAACGAGGTGATGTCCGACGCCTCCAACCGCCGCGTCACCGTACTGACCGACGAAGATTTGAAGAAAACGCGCAAACGAACGCCTGCCAAGGATGCTCAGGCTCAGCCAAAGGCCAAGAGTACGCCAAAGAAAAAGGCCGAGCCACAAGACCCGCTCGTCGGCCAGCCCTGTCCCCTCTGCGGCAAGGGTCACATCATCAAAGGCAAAACCGCCTACGGCTGCTCAGAATGGAAAAATGGTTGCACCTATCGCCAACCGTTCCAGTCATAAAATACAATAAAATGGCGGAAACTGCGTTATAAGATGGTATGCAGCGTCTTAACACCATATTATATATAGTCGTGGTGGCCGTGCTCTTGGCGGGGTGCGGTGCTGAATCGGCTATGAAGAAAGGCGACAAGTTCTATGCCCTGGGCGAATACTTCGACGCCGCAGAGCAATACAAGAAAGCATACGCACAAACGCCGACCAAGGACAGGAAACTGCGCGGCGAACGGGCGATGAAGATGGCCGACTGCTACCGCCGTATCAACCAGACGCAGCGGGCGGTGGCGGCGTATAACAACACCGTGCGCTACAAGCAGCAGGACTCGCTGACGCAGTTTTTCCTGGGACAGCTGCTGATGAAGAACGGCGACTACAAGAACGCTGAGAAAGCATTCCTGGAAGCTATCGACAGCCTCAGCGGGACGGAAAGTCCCTACCTGCCGCTGGCACGCCAGGGGGCAAAGGCTGCCCGTCAGGCACCGGAAGAGCGGAAGAAGGACTCGAAATACACGGTGAAGCGCGAGGACCTGTTTAACTCGCGACGCGCCGACTTCTCGCCAATGCTCTGTGGCGACGCCTACGACCAGCTTTACTTCACGTCGACACGCAACCAGGCACAGGGCGACGAGCTGAGCGGCATCACAGGGACAAAGCTTGCCGACATCTTCTACTCGCAGAAGGACGACAAGGGCAAGTGGAGCAAACCGCAGACGATAGACTCTGAGCTGAACTCCGCCTTCGACGAGGGCGTCTGCTCGTTCTCGCCGGACAACAGGACGATGTACCTGACACAATGCAAGACCGACCCTAACTACCCGCGCTACGCCACCATCAGCACCTCACAACGCAGCGACGCATCGTGGGGCAAGCCCACGGAACTGACTGTCAGCCGCGACACGCTATCGACCTTTGCCCACCCCGCCGTGTCGCCCGACGGACTGTGGCTCTACTTCGTCAGCGATATGCCCGGCGGACAGGGCGGCTACGACATCTGGCGCGCCGAACTGCTGCAGAAGGGTGTGGGAGCTGTAGAGAACTTAGGCGAACCCGTCAACACAGCGGGCGACGAGATGTTTCCGACCTTCCGTCCTAACGGCGACCTCTACTTCTCGAGCAACGGCCACCAGGGCTTCGGCGGACTGGACATCTTCATAGCAAAGCCCACAGAAAGGGGCTGGCAGCTGGAGCACCCGGGATTCCCGCTGAACTCGCAGGGCGACGACTTCGGCATGACCTTCGAGGGTCTCTACAACCGAGGGTACTTCGCCAGCAACCGTGGCGACGCCCGAGGCTGGGACCACATCTACTCGTTCGAGAAGTCGGAGGTGCTACTCACGGTCAAGGGCTGGGTCTACGAGATGGACGGCTACGAGCTGCCCGCCGGACAGGTGTACATGGTGGGCAACGACGGCACGAACCTGAAACTCAGCGTCAAGGGCGACGGATCGTTCACACAGGAGATAAAAACGGGCGTCGACTACGTACTGCTCGGCACCTGCAAGGGTTTCCTGAACCATACGGAACAACTGCGCGTCGACACCTGCACCGTCTCCAAGGAGTACGTCCTGCAATTCCCGCTGGCCAACATCTCGGCACCGGTACTCATCGAGAACATCTTCTACGACTTCAACAAAGCCACACTGCGCCCGGAGTCGGCAACTGCACTCGACGAACTGGTGAAGCTGCTCAACGAGAACCCCCACGTCACCATCGAACTGGCGGCACACACTGACTACAAAGGGTCGGACCAGTATAACGAGAGACTGTCGCAGCGACGCGCGGAGTCGGTGGTAAACTACCTGATTGACCACGGCATAGCCGCCGACCGCCTGACGCCGAAAGGCTACGGCGAAAACAAGCCGAAGACGATAAAGAAAAAGGTGGCCGCGAAATTTCCCTTCCTGAAGGAGGGCGACGTGCTGACGGAAGCCTACATCACCGCCCTGAAGGACGAGGCGCAACAAGACAGCTGCAACCAGCTGAACCGCCGTACGGAGTTCACCGTACTGCGTACCACTTACGGACTGTTCGACGAAGAAGGCCGTCTGAAGGAATCACCGCAGCCAAGGCCGACGGACTGACTCAGCATAGAGCAGCTCGCCCACCCCCACGAACAATAATCCGAAGACAAGGGCCGCCACCGTGAGGAATATCTGAGTCGGCGACGTGGCTATCAGGCTGTAGAACAGTCCTACCACATGGTCGGCCAGCAACTGCCACCCGTCGTAGACGATAAAGAGGATAGCTGCCACCAGGAGGCACAAGCCGTCCCAGAGGCGCACAAACCAGTTGGCACGCAGCGGCAGACGCTGCATCACGCGCTCCGTAAACCCGTCGTCGGCAATCGTCTGCTGTGCCGTCTCACTGAAAAACTGCTTCAAAAGCTGTTCGTTATCTTCCGTCATATCCATTCTGTCTTAAGTAGTTAGCCATTTTCTCCTTGCCGCGCGAGAGGTGCGACTTCACCGTCCCCGCCTTCATCCCTGTAATCCGCGCTATGGCGGCGATGTCGTAGCCGTCAATCAGCTGCAGGGTGATACACGTGCGTTCGTCGGGCTTCAACAGCGCCAAGGCTGCATAAAGATCCATGCGGAGCCCCTCCCCCAGCCCCACCCCCAGCCCCTCCCCGTGAGGAAGGGGCTGGGGGTGGGGCTGCTCTTTCCGACGATAGTCGTAGAACACGTTGTAGGCGATACGCATCAGCCACGTCTGGAACGAGGAGATGCCCCGGAAGGAGCCGATGCTGGTATACGCCTTGATAAAAGTGTCTTGAGCCAGGTCGTCGCTCAACTGACTGTCTCCCAGCGTCTGATGCAGGAAAAAGCGGCGTACAGGCGACTGGTACCTGCGTACGAGCTCGTCGAAAGCCCGCTTGTTGCCCAGTACCGCCACCTGTGCGACGAGGGAGAGGTCAGTCAGCAATGCCATACGTCAGGAGTTGATGATGCTGTTCTTCTCGGGCATGATGATCCATGCGACGATATAGAAAGGAATGCCGGCAAAGGCCGTAAACAGCGTCAGTGCTGCATACCCTAAACGTACTGCTACGGGGTCAAAGTCCAGATACTCTGCCACACCGGCGCACACACCGCCTAACACGCGATCGTCCGAGCGATAAAGTCTTTTTGTCATAGTCAATGCTGAATATTGTTGTTGTTATTTAATGTCTCATTCATAGTCTCGTTCTTACGCGCCGTCCGCGAGGCAAACACCTTACCCAGTCCGATGCAGAACACCAGGGCGCCAATGCCAAAGCCCACATTGCCGGCGGCATAGCCTAAGAACACCATCAGTCCTACGCCCACGAAACACTGGCGCATACCTTTCTGATACTCCTCGTCGGCATTGGCCGGCTTCTCTTCGAAGAGCTGGTTGGGAATGGGCTGTCCCTGCTGCATGGCCATCTGTGCCAACTTCAGTTTCTGTTTGCGGTTCTTGTTGATAAAGTAGAACAGCGCAATGATAATGGCAACAGGCGCTATGACGAAGAGCGTGAGCAGCACGCACAGTGCAAAGAACATGCCGAGGATGCCGCGATCCATATTCTTCATGACCGAGCCGAACATAAAGTCGGAGAAGTCGTCGTCCTCGTCCATGTCGTACGTCGTCGTTCTTGTGCTCCACGGCGACGTCCGCGTCGTGACCGTCACCTTGCGACTGTACGTCTTCGTCACGCTGTCAGTACCCGTCGTGTCGGAATAAGCCACCACCGAGTCGACCTGCTCCTGCTGGGGCGTGTGGCGGTGCTTCTGTCCCGCAGCCTGTACGCCCATCGTGAGCGCCAGTACCAATGTCATCAATATCAAAACCTTCTTCATAATCGTTCTATTATTATTTTTCTTTTTACTCCAACAATTGCCTTAACTCCTACTCTTTCACAATCAGCTTCGCCGTGTTCAAGTCGCCCGAGCCACGGACGTCCTCCCTCAGTGCCTGCACCTGTCCGCTCAGCGTGACGTCGCCAGACCCCATGAGTCGTGCCTCCACCCGTCCGCTATTCACGAACTTCATCTTGATGTCGCCCGAGCCTACCAGCTCAACCATCGACTGCAACGTCTGCACCTTCTTCACCTCCACGTCGCCAGAGCCTACCAGCGCCACGCCGATATGGTCGCAGACGACGTCGTCGAACTCCACATCGCCCGAGCCTCGCAGCTCGATGTCGAGATTGTCGGTGTCGAGCAGATGCCTACAGTCGAAATTGCCGGAGCCTTTCAGCATGACGCCAAGGAAGTCGGGCGACGTGACATAGACGGTCACGCCGTCGGTAGAGTTAAAGTTGACGATGCTGCCGGTGCTGTTCATGCGGATCACCAGCTTATTGCCCTCCACCCGCGTCTCCACCTGTTCGACAACGTCTTCGGGAGCCTTCACAAGCACGGAGAACGAGTCGGCCTGCATATACTCCACGTCTAACGAACCATATTGCTCGATACGCTCGAAGCCACTCAGTGCTCTCTCCTCTTCGACGGTTGTCTCCTTCGTGAAGTTGAACTTGATGCCGCTGTTGCACGAGGCCAGCATTGTGAGTGCCATAACTGCTAAAATTACCTTTTTCATACCACGTTCTTTTTGTTTATTTTGTTTATTTCTATCCGTTAGACGTAATTCTGCTGAAATTAGTTGCAAAGATGCGATTTTTTTTTTAATTTTGCAAGCAAATGGCGAATTTACCGCTTTCATTCACGGAATATACGCGCCAGCTGATGGGCGACGAGCGCTTCGAACGATACCTGCAGTCGTTCGAGGAAGAGGCTCCCGTGAGCATCCGCCTGAACCCGAAGAAGGTGGGGAGTGAGAGAGGAGAGAGGAGAGAGGAAAGAGGAGAGAGGAGAGAGGAAAGAGGAGAGCGTGTGCCCTGGTGCCGCAATGCCTACTACCTGCCACAGCGTCCGAACTTCACGATGGACCCCCTACTCCACGCCGGCTGCTACTACGTGCAGGAAGCGGCCTCGATGTTTCTCGACGAGGTGCTGCGCCAGCATCTGCCCCAGCACCAGCTGACGGCTCTCGACCTCTGTGCAGCACCGGGCGGGAAGTCCACCCTGTTGGCAGCAGCCCTGCCCGCCGACAGCGTGCTCTACTCCAACGAGCCCGTCCGCCAGCGCGCTAACATCCTGTTGGAGAACGTCACGAAATGGGGCTACCCCAACCACACCGTCACCAACGCCTACCCCGAAGTTTACCGCAAGTCAAAGTGCCATTTCGACCTCATCCTCTGCGACGTCCCCTGCTCCGGCGAGGGTATGTTCCGCAAGGACGAAGCCACCATCCGCGAGTGGAGTCCGCAGAACGTCGACCGTTGCTGGCAGCTGCAGCGCAGCATCGTCAGCGACGCCTGGGCATGTCTGAACCCCGGCGGACTGCTTATATATAGTACGTGTACCTTTAATACCAAGGAGAACGAGGAGAACGTCCGCTGGTTCTTAGAGACCTTCGACGACGCTGAGATACTGCCCGTCGACGTCCGTCCAGAATGGCACATCACCGGTTCGCTACTCCCAGGTTTCGACGCTCCCGTCTACCGTTTCATCCCCGGCATCACCCGCTCCGAGGGGCTGTTTATGTGCGTGATGAGGAAGAGAGGAGAGAGGGATATTCGAGGTACGAGGTGCGAGGTACGAGGTACGAGATTACCTTCAAGTGCAGTATTATCCGCGAAAGAACTATTCTCGTACCTCGCACCTCGTACCTCGCACCTCGAAAAAGAAGGTGCCTCGAAAAAGAACGTACCTCGTACCTCGCACCTCGACAATAGCGAGCTGCCTTGCATTGACCTACCCTACCCCCTGGCCATCGCCTACCTCCGTGGCGAAGCCCTGGTGCTACCGCCCGACACGCCGCGCGGCATCGTCACCGTCACGTTTATGGGGCACCCGTTAGGTCAGGTGAAGAACATCGGCACGCGCGCCAACAATCTCTACCCCAAGGAGTGGAGAATCAAGACAACACATGTGCCGCAGGAGTACGAACCCGTGCTAAAATAACAATTTTCTTGACACCAACGATGCTAATGCCTCAAAGCCATTACAATTCGTTGATCTCTACTCCCAGCATGTTTGCTTTCGTCTATTCGAAAATTTTCTTTTTTTACTGTCCCAGTTCCATCACGGTTTGTCTCGCAAACCACTTTTTCACCCGAAAGTGCAAGAAAAGAAAAAAACTTTTCGTACCTTTGCACCACCTAAAGACAACAAACGAGAATGAAACAATATTTAGACATACTTAACCGCATCCTGACCGAAGGCACTGAGAAAGGCGACCGCACGGGGACAGGCACCATCAGCATCTTCGGCACACAGAGCCGTTACAACCTGGAAGAAGGCTTCCCGCTGCTGACGACAAAGAAGCTGCACCTGAAATCAATCATCTACGAACTGCTGTGGTTCCTGAAGGGCGACACGAACGTACGCTACCTGCAAGAACACGGCGTGCGCATCTGGAACGAGTGGGCCGACGCCGACGGCGAGCTGGGTCCCGTCTACGGTCACCAGTGGCGCTCGTGGCCCGACTACCAAGGAGGCACCATCGACCAGATACAGTACGTGCTGGACCAGCTGAAGACGAACCCCAACTCGCGCCGCATGATAGTCTCGGCGTGGAACGTCGCCGAGGTGAACGACATGGCACTGCCGCCCTGCCACACGATGTTCCAGTTCTACGTGGCCGACGGCCGCCTCTCGCTGCAACTCTACCAGCGCTCGGCCGACACCTTCCTCGGTGTGCCGTTCAACATTGCCAGCTACGCTCTGCTGCTGATGATGATGGCCCAGGTGACGGGATTCAAGGCCGGCGACTTCGTCCACACGACGGGCGATACCCACCTCTACCTGAACCACCTCGACCAGGCCCGCCTGCAGTTGACGCGCACGCCGCGCCCGCTGCCTACCATGAAGCTGAACCCCGACGTGAAGTCGCTCTTCGACTTCCGCTACGAGGACTTCGAACTGGAGGGCTACGACCCGTGGCCGCACATTAAAGCGGAGGTGAGCGTGTAATAATAACGACAACTTGGGCAACTTGGACAACTTGAACAACTTTTTCTCTTTTCGTCAAGACGAATATGTTGTTTTAGTTGTCATAGTTGTCGTAAATAAATAGAAAAAATATGGTATCTATGATTGCCGCCGTGGCCAAGAACAGGGCCATAGGCTTTGAGAATAAACTGATATACTGGCTGCCGAACGACCTGAAACGGTTTAAGCAGCTGACGACAGGACACACCATCGTGATGGGGCGCCGCACATTTGAGAGTCTGCCCAAGGGGGCACTGCCCAACCGCCGCAACTGCGTGCTGACAACATCGGTGAAGGAACTGCCTGGATGTGAGTGCTTTGGCTCGTGGGACGAGTTTCGCGGCTCCTGCAAGCCCGACGAGGACATCTATATCATCGGTGGGGCGAGCCTCTACGAGGGACTGCTGGACAAGGCCGACCGTCTCTGTCTGACGGAGATTGACGACACACCGGCACAGGCGGACACCTTCTTCCCCGACTATAGCGGGTGGCGCGAAACGAACCGCGAGAACCATGAGGCTGACGAGCGTCACGCCTACCGCTACGCTTTCGTCGACTACGAACGCTGAAAACTCAAATTACACGAATTATATTAGAAACGAATTTTTATAACGACCACGAATTAAACGAATTGAACAAATTATTTATAACGACCACGAATTAAATGAATTGAACGAATTTTTTATAACAACTACGAATTGAACCAATTGAACGAATTTTTATATAACGACTACGAATTGAACGAATTATACTAATTGGCTGGCGCCGGCAAGAAATCGCTTGCGATTTCATTCGTGAAATTCGTAAAAATAAGTATCAATGCGCAGCCAAAATTCGTGAAATTCGTGTAATTCGTGGTTTATTTTTTCTGCTTTGCCCTCTCCGTAGCCGCATAGCTGATGTTCAGCGCATACGACTGGCGCAGGGCCTGCTTCACGTCGTTGATGAGAGCCATCGGCACGTCGCGGTCGGCCTCGATGCTGACCGTCATGCGCTCCTGGTCCTCGCTGTTCATGCGCTGACGCTCGCCCTCCATAAAGCGGGCGATGTCAGCGACGGTGGCTATCTTGTCGTTCAACTGAATGACATAGTCGTCTGATGAACCGTCAGCAGGCTTGCCTATATAGATATGGACGACCGACGATTTATGCTGTTTCTCCACCTCCGTGCCGGCCGGCGTCTGGTAGGTCACACGCTTCTCTACGTCACGCATGTGGGTGACAATCATAAAGAAGAAGAGCACGGTAAAAATAAGGTCGGGCAGCGACGCCATGTTCAACTCAGGCACGCTGTGGTCGGGACGACGGAAACGGCGGCGCATCATGGCTCACCTCCTTTCTCTCTTTCCTCTCCCCTCTCTCCTCTCTCCTCGATGACCTCGCTGACACGCGGCGCGCACTTCAACGGACGGTAGGCCGCCACCAAAGCGTTCTGCAACTGGAAATAGTCGTTGTACTTGGCCTCCGGTGCTGCCTTGATGGCAATGACGCGGTGCTTGGGGTTGACAGCAGCAAAGCGCGTCACCTCCTGCTGTAACTGCTCCAGAGCGACGGTGTCGCCGTTCATGGTCAGCTGTCCATCGGCTGTCAGCACCACGGTCATGATATCCTCACGCCGTATGTCGGCCACCTGCTCCTCGTCCTGTGGCGGTGGCGGCAACTGCCGGCGTAGTCCCTTTCCGGCGTCCATCGACGATGTCACCAGAAAGAATATCAACAGCATGAACGAGATGTCGGCTGTCGATGAGGTGTTCAGCGACGGAACTTCGCGACGACGACGAGAACGGAACATATACAGATGAGTAGTAGTGACGTGAAGATAAACATATCCGTCAGCCTCAGCCACAGGGCATCGGTAAACGGCTTACCATTGCTGACCACCGGTGCCGGCGAGGCCAGCAGATAGGTCAGCAGAAGGATGACGGCAAGAAGGGCTGCCGTTGCCCAGCCTATCATCGAAGTGTGGCGCGAAGCAATGGCATCGGTGGTACGCTCATGCGTCCGCACACCGTGAACTGCCGACCAGAGGGCAGCGGCTACGGCAACGCCTACCAGCAGGTAGACCGCCCAGAGCACCAGGTCGATGACGAGCGTCGTATCAGGCATGGCTCTCGTGTTTGTATTTCATAATCGTGTCGAGCAGCGTCACCACCGACTCTTCCATCTGCGACGTCAGATGCTCTATCTTCGACGTGATATAACTGTAGAACAGCTGCAGAATCAGGGCAACGACGATGCCGAAGATGGTGGTTATCAGCGCCACCTTCATACCCGAGGCTACGATGGTGGGGCCAATGTCGCCAGCCATCTGTATGCTCTCGAACGACATCACCATACCGATGACCGTTCCTAAGAAGCCCAACGACGGTGCCATGGCGATGAAGAGCTTGATCCACGACGTGCCTTTCTCGAGCTTCGCCGTCTGTACCGAACCATAGCTGTAGATGCTACGCTCGATGTCGTCCATCCGCTCGTTGATGTGCATCAGTCCCTGGTAACAGACAGAGGCCACCGGACCGCGGGTATCGCGGCAGAGCTGCTTGGCACCCTCGATGTCGCCCTTCTCCACGCGCTCGTCAATGTCGCGCATCAGTTTCTTGGCGTTAATCTCCGACAACGTCAGGTATGAGATGCGCTCGATACAAAATGCCAGACCGAAGACCAGCGACAGCGCCACCATCGACATGAAGAGCGGCGAACCGTCGATGAACTTCTGCTTCAGCTGCATGTGCAGTCCGCCATCC
This sequence comes from uncultured Prevotellaceae bacterium, assembly GCA_900316475.1. Classification (GTDB taxonomy): domain Bacteria; phylum Bacteroidota; class Bacteroidia; order Bacteroidales; family Bacteroidaceae; genus Prevotella. The sequence continues at coordinate 65,711 of ONDA01000011.1, read as the reverse complement.
TCAGCCAGCTCCGCTACGGGGTCGTCAGACTCCTGCGCCTGCGCCATGGGCGTCAGCATTGGCAGGCAAAATGCCACCAGCAACGCATATCTTCTCAGTTTCTTGACAATCATCATACTTATAATGTAATACTTTCTATTTTAAGTCTAATTATACCTGCAGGGACACGAACGTCGACAACGTCGCCCACCTTCTTGCCCAGCAAAGCCTGGCCGATGGGCGACTTGATGGAAATCTTGCCCTCTTTCATATTCGCCTCATGGGGACTGACGAGGGTGTAAGCCATACGTGCATTGCTGGCCTGGTTGGTAATCTCCACCTTACTCAGCAGCCCCACTTTATCGCTACCGAGCCGTGAAGTGTCGATGACGCGGGCAAACTCCAGCACCCGTTGCTTAAAGCGTATCCGGCCAAGGAGCCGCGACTGCTCACGCTTGGCGGCATGGTACTCGAAGTTCTCGCTGAGGTCGCCTTTGTCGCGAGCCTCGGCAATGGCCTCCTTCACCTTCGGCAGTTCAACACATTCCAGTTCGTGCAACTCGGCTACCAGCTTGTCGTAGCCTTCCTGAGACATATATTCCATCTTACAACCTTGCAGAGATAACGGGATTCGAAAAGACGAGGCTTACACCTCGTCTCGTTATGAATCCCTGTCTGCTTGCGGAGAGAACAGGATTCGAACCTGCGAGCCGGTTTTGCCGGCTACACGCTTTCCAGGCGTGCCTCTTCAACCACTCGAGCACCTCTCCCTTTCTTAGCGGCTGCAAAGGTAATCATTTTAAATGAAGAATGAAGAACGAAGAGCAAAGAATTTCCTCCGCCATCGCCCTTTTTAACGTTTTTTATTTTATTTGACTCCATCATCATCCGACTACGAGACATTGATATGCTTCATACTATCAGGAAAAAAAACAGGTGACACCTCTTACACCTGGCACTTAACTAACTGAAAATCAAAGGCTATTCATTTGAGGTCAGTGACACCTAAAGTTGCACCAGAGGTGACACCAAGGCGCTCGGCGACGCAAGGAGACGCTTGCCAAGAAAAAGGCAAGAATAGCCGGCAGACCGTGAAACATTTACGAGAGGCCGTGAGATTTTTCTGAGAGGCCGTGAAATTTTTGCGAGAGGCCGTTACGTTTCCGGCTTTTGGCGTGAAACATTGACGCAGGGGTTAGGTGCGACACTTGGTGTGGGCATTGGTGCGGGCATTGGTGCGGGTAGGCAGTTGGCTAAGTGACTGATAATCAGTGGCAGGTGTAAGAGGTGTCACCAAAAAGCAGTCATATACGTATATAGGGGGTGGCCCTATGCCAATCAGGCCATTAAAAACTTTATAAGCTGACGCCAAACACCCGCTTGCAGTTGGCATTGGTCTTGTCGGCTACCTCCTCGCTGCTGACGCCGTAAGCCTCGGCCAGACGCTGGAGCACATAGCGCGTGAAGGCAGGCTCGTTGCGCTGACCACGCATAGGGACAGGAGCCATATAGGGGGCGTCGGTCTCGATGACGATACGGTCGAGGGGTACGACACGGGGCAACACTTCAGGCAGGTGCGACTTCTTGAACGTCAGCACGCCACCGATGCCGAGTACGAAGCGGTCGAACTGCAAGAGTTGTTCTGCCTCCTGGTCATTACCGGTGAAGCAGTGGAAGACGCCTCCGGGCAAGTCTTGAGCGTATTTCTTCAGGATGGCCACCAACTCGTTCTGCGCCTTACGGCAATGAATCATCAGCGGCAGCTGCGTCTCTGCCGACCAGCGCACCTGCTCCTCGAAAGCCTCCAACTGCTCCTGCTCGAACTCACGGCTCCAATAGTAGTCGAGGCCGACCTCGCCGATAGCGATGATGCGAGGTTCGAGGTACGAGGTACGAGGTACGAGGTACGAGGTATGATGTACAAGAAGGGATTTTATGGCAGCCAACTGTTCGCGCCAGTCGGCACGCACCTCTTCGGGATGCAGACCCACCATAGGGTAGAGACAGTCAGGATACTGGGTACAGAGACTGACGATGCGCTCTGACGATGCCAGGTCGATGGCGGGGACGAGCAGCTTCGCTACCCCTGCCTCGCGTGCCCGCTGGATGACGGTCTCGCGGTCGGCATCGAACTCCGTGCCGTCGATATGGCAATGTGTGTCAATCCATTCCATCGTGCTTTTTACTTGCGGCGTTTCATCATCTCGTTAGTATAGTCAAGGAGCATCTGCTTGCGCTCGTCGCTGACGCTGACCTTAGCCAGATACTTGCGACACTCGTCGAAATAGTAGCTGATTTTCTGTTCGCAGAGTTGGCGGATGCCAATCTGGTCATACAAAGCCGTGACAGCGCGCACCTTCTCGTCGCGGTCGAACTGTCGGGCCTCAATCCACTTCGTCAGCTCGTTACGCTGTTCGGCGTTGGCACGGTTGACGGCGTTGATGAGCATGTAAGTCTTCTTGTTGGAGGTGATGTCGCCGCCGATAGCCTTGCCGAAGACCTTCGGGTCGCCATAGACGTCAAGCAGGTCGTCCTGCAACTGGAAGGCCAGGCCCAGCTGCTCGCCGAACTTATAGAGATTGTCTACGTCGTCGGCCGGTGCATCAGCCAAGATGGCGCCAATCTTCACGGCACACGCTAACAGCACGCTGGTCTTCAGGCGAATCATCTCGATATATTCTTCCTCGGTGACGTCGTTGCGCGTCTCGAATGTCATATCGTACTCCTGTCCCTCGCCTATCTCCAAGGCCGTCTCCGTAAACACGTCAAGCACTGCCTGTAAGTGGCGCGGGTCGCACTGCTGCATACGCTGGTAAGCCAGCACGAGCATGGAGTCGCCGCTCAGGATGGCCTTGTTGGCATCCCACTTCTTGTGGACGGTGTCGTGGCCTCGGCGCATGTCGGCATTGTCCATCAGGTCGTCGTGGAGCAAGGTGTAGTTGTGGTACGTCTCCAGCGCAACAGCCTGCATCAGGATGCGCTCGGGGTCTTCCCTGTATAGGTTATACGCCAGCATCATCAGTACCGGGCGTATACGCTTGCCGCCTAACGACAGGACATACCTGATAGGGTCATAGAGCGAGGCCGGGCGGCGCTGGTAGGGCAATAGGCCAAGAAATTCATTGACCTTGCTGAGTAATTGTTCTGAATTATACATGGTGCTACAATTTAAAAACGATAGGTATGCAGACCTGGGTGCGGCAGGGCTTGGCATCTTGCTGACCGGGATGCCACTGGGGCATCATTTTCAGTACGCGCACGGCCTCGTTGGCAAGACTGGCATCGACCGACTTCAATATCTCGATATTGCTGATGCTGCCATCGGTGTTGACGATGAACTGTGCCAGAACCTTGCCCTGCACGCCTCGCTGTTGAGCCGAGGGGGGGTAACGCAGGTTCTTGGTGAGCCACTGCATAAACGCCACGGCACCACCGGGAAACTCAGGCAACTCCTCGACGACACGGAAGTTCAGAGGGTTGTTCTCCAGGTCGACAGCTACTGGCTGCTCAGGGTCTTTCACCTCGTCGACGGTCTTCAGCTCCACATCGTTCTCAGGCGGTGGAAGTTCGTCTTTCAGTTCCACGTCGGGTTCCTCTTCAACGATATTCAACTTGTCAGCCGACTGCGGACGCTCCACCACCTGCTCCTTGATAAGGGGTATGCGCTCTTCCTCCTTCAGTGCTTCCAAGTCCAGCTCTTTCACGATGTTCTCCAAAGCCTCAGCGTCAAATTCATCGTCATGAACAGCCCAGTCGTACTCTAACGCCACATAAAGCGCCACCAGTACCAAGACTGCCCCGCAAAGGAAGTCTAACCACCGGCGTTTATCCAGATCAGCACGCGAACTCTTCTTGATTTCCATAATAAAATGACGCTTTCCTACGTTATATGATTAGAAAGACGCCGCAAAGGTACGAAATAATTATGAATTGTGAATTGAGAATTGTGAATTATTTAGTATCTTTGTGGCCGAATTGAGGATATTTAGGATGAAGAGAGCTGTTTTTGCCACCATTTTACTGTCATCTGTGCTTCTGGCCGAGGCGCAGGAGAGCCAAACCATCTATAATTTCCTGCGTCTGCCCGTCAGTGCTCATGCGGCAGCTTTGGGCGGTGACAACACGACCCTGACAGAGGACGACGCAGCACTTGTCTTTCATAATCCGGCACTCATCAACAACGTGACAGACCGCACGCTGAACCTGAACATGATGACCTATATGGAAGGTAGTGTCGCAGCCAGTGCCGCCTTTATCCGTGCCGCCGGCGAACGCGGCACGTGGGGTGTCACAGGCCAGTACATGAGCTACGGCACCATGAAGGAGACAACGGCAACGGGCCAGCAGACGGGAGACTTCTCGGCTAAGGACATCGCCGTTGGCGGTTCGTTCGCCTACGCCCTGAACGAACGATTTGCTGGCGGCATCACAGCCAAGTTCGTTGCCTCGTACATCGGCCAGTACAACTCGATTGGCGCTGCCGTCGACTTGGGACTGAACTACTATCACAGCGAGAGCGAACTCTCCATATCGGCAGTAGCCCGCAATCTTGGCGGACAACTGTCGGCCTACGAAGACGACTTCGAACGCATGCCCCTCGACCTCCAGATAGGCTTCACCAAGCGGCTGCTGCGCTCGCCGCTACGTCTGTCAGCATCGCTCGTCAGGCTGAACGACTGGGAGTACGGCTTCGGCAAGCACATCGTCATCGGTGCCGACCTCATCCTGTCGCCACAGTTCTACATCGCCGCCGGCTACAACGCCCTACGCGTTGCGGAGATGAAAATCAACGAGGGCGACGGTGCCAGTGCCCACGGTGCAGGCCTCAGCATCGGCGGTGGACTGCAACTGCAGCGGCTGAAGCTACAGGTAGCATACGCCAAGTACCACGTCAGCACGGCGTCATTGTTGTTTAACCTGGCTTATAACCTATAGGCCCCATAAGTCCCATAAGTCCCATAAGTCCCATAAGACCCATAAGACCCATAAAAAAAATGAAAAAGATTACGATAGCTATTGACGGCCATTCCTCGTGCGGCAAAAGCACGATGGCCAAAGCACTGGCCCAGAAGGTGGGCTACGTCTATGTAGACACCGGTGCCATGTACCGCAGTGTCACCCTTTACGCCCTGCGTCACAACTTGTTCCGCGAGGACGGCAGTATCAAAACCGAAGAACTGGAGACTGCCCTGAAAGACATTGTCATCGAGCAGAAACTCGTTGACGGCAAGACCACCACGTTCCTGAATGGTGAGAACGTAGAACGCGACATCCGCACCCTTGAGGTCAGCAACCACGTCAGTCCCGTCGCCGCCCTGCCGTTTGTACGCACTGCCCTCGTTGCCCAGCAGCAGCGTATGGGTGAGAATGGCGGCATCGTCATGGACGGCCGCGACATCGGCACCGTCGTATTCCCGCATGCCGAACTGAAAATCTTCGTCACCGCCTCGGCCGAGGTGCGCGCCCAGCGCCGCTACGACGAACTGAAGGAAAAGGGGATGGCTGCCGACTACGACGACATACTCAAAAACGTACAGGAGCGCGACTACATCGACTCCCACCGCGACGTGTCGCCCTTGCGCCAGGCCGACGATGCCCTGCTTCTCGACAACAGCCATCTAACCATTGCCGAACAGGACGAATGGCTCATGCAGCGGTTCAGAGAAGCAACGCGATAAGACGGCACAGAAGCATCACGCCATAGCCTCGATGGCATCACGGCACTGCTCCATCAGCCACTTCGGCGTGGAGGTAGCACCACAGATGCCGACACTCTCAACCCCCTGAAGCCATTCGGGGACAATCTCTTCGGGTCCCTCAACAAGACGGGTGTTTGGATTGACGCGCAGACACTCGTTATAGAGCACCTTGCCATTGCTGCTTTTACGGCCGCAGACAAAGAGGATGAGGTCGTGGCGCGAGGCAAACTGCGAGATGCCTCCCATGCGGTTGGCCACGGAGCGGCAGATGGTGTCGAAGCTCTTGAAGGTGGCGGTGGGGGCTATGTGCTGCTGGATATACGCGATGATGCGGTGGAACTCGTCGAGCGACTTCGTGGTCTGTGAATAGAGATAGATGTCACGGGTGAAGTCAAGGCGCTTCGCCTCGTCGAAACTTTCAATGACGATGGCAGAGCCTTCCGTCTGCCCGACAAGACCAAGAACCTCGGCATGGCCTTTCTTACCAAAGATGACGATGGAAGCCCCCCCTACTGCCCCCGAGGGGGCTTCAATAGACGGTAGGACATTCGTGTCCCCCTCGGGGGACGACAGGGGGGCCTCGTATTGTTTCTTGATACGCTTTTGAAGCTGGAGCACGACGGGGCAGGTGGCATCGATAATCTCAATGTTGTTCCGACGAGCCAGTTCGTAGGTAGCAGGGGGTTCGCCGTGGGCACGCAGCAGCACCTTGACATTGTGAAGACGACTCATCTCGTTATGGTCGATGGTGACAAGCCCCATCTTACGCAGTCGTTCACACTCCATCGAGTTATGAACGATGTCGCCAAGGCAATAGAGCGTGCTACCTTTCTGCAATTCCTCCTCGGCTTTCTTGATGGCAGTGGTCACGCCAAAGCAGAAGCCGCTGTTGTTGTCGATTTCTATGATAGGATTCATAGGGCCAGGCTATAGGTTCTTGAAATAAAGGTCAAGCAAATCCTGGGCAGCCACGAACGAGGTCTTCGCGCCGTCGAGTACTGAGCGCTCTGCCGATGCCAACTGCGCCTGCACCATCTTATTATTATAGAACGACGCCTTCAGGTGCTCGTTGATACTTTCATACATCCAGTACTTAGCCTGTTCGTTGCGGCGATGGTCGAAGTAGCCATTGGCCTTCACGAAGTCGATATACTGGTAAACCATATCCCAAATCTCCTTCACACCCGTTCCGTAGAAGCCGCTGTAGCACAGTACCTTGGGCAACCAGCCGCTCTCGGGCATTGGGAAGAAATGGAGGGCGTTACGGAAGTTCGTGGCAGCCATCTGGCAACGGTCAACATTGTCGCCGTCGCACTTGTTGATGACTATGCCGTCGGAGATTTCCATGATGCCGCGCTTGATACCCTGCAGCTCGTCGCCCGTGCCGGCAACCTGTATGAGCAGGAAGAAGTCGACCATCGAGTGACAGGCCGTCTCGCTCTGCCCTACGCCGACGGTCTCAACGAAAATCTTGTCGAAGCCGGCAGCCTCGCAGAGGATGATGGTCTCACGCGTCTTACGGGCCACACCACCAAGAGAACCGGCCGACGGACTAGGACGGATGAACGACGCGGGATGCTGCGCCAACTTCTCCATACGCGTCTTGTCGCCAAGGATGCTGCCCTTGGAGCGCTCACTAGAGGGGTCGATGGCCAGGACTGCCAGTTTGCCGCCATGCTCACGGAGTACGTGCATACCGAACTCGTCGATACTGGTAGACTTGCCAGCACCGGGAACGCCGCTGATACCGACACGGATGCTATGGCCGCTGTAGGGCAGACAGCGGTTGATAACCTCCTGCGCCTTCGCCTGATGGTCAGGGTTGACACTCTCTATCAGCGTCACGGCCTGTGACAAGATGGTGACATCGCCACGGAGGATGCCTTCCACCATCTCGGCAGCCGACAGTTCGTGGCGACGGAAGCGACCGCGTTTCAGGTAGGGATTGATGATATGCTGTTCGCTGACGCCGCTGTTGACTTGTAGTCCGGCAAACTCTGCACTATTCTCGGGATGTTCCATATTATCTGCTTTTAACCGTAATAACAACTTTCGACTGTTTCGGGTCGTTGGTGATCATCAGCACACGGGGGACGGCACGCGCCTTTTTCAGTTCGGCAGCCACGGCAGTAATTTTCAGCCTTGTGGACTCACCCGGCAACAGGCGGCTCTTGCCGAGGGTCACCTTCAGGCCACGGGTGAACATCTGCAGCGAAGAGATGTCGAGACGCGACAGTCCCTTGTTCGTTAGGACAATTTCGCCCGACGCCTTTGACCGCTTGCCAAAATCCAGGTTCAGCGTCGTGTCTGACAACTCAAGCACAGGAGCATTTGCAGTCTGAACGACAGACGGCAACAACACTGCCGACACTGGGATTTCTGTTGAGGAATTTACCTTTTCGCCTAATTTCTGTGCCAGATAGACCGACGTCTGCGTCAGTCCATAGTTGTGTATCTTTTCTGAATGGAGCGTGAAGAGCACCTTGCCGCTATGCCCTGGAGCCAGCGTCTCAGGATATGCCTTGGCCGTGAGATAAGCTGGCAGATGGAGTACATTCGGCCGCATGGCTTGCGTCCCGTTATTCATGACAAGCATCTCAAAGGTACGTTGCTCGCCCTTGTTGACGTTATCGAACTCCAGATTGTTGATGGTTCCCAACAGGCCGTTGTAGTCGTAAGGATAAGAGCCGCTCCAGTCCTTCAAGTCAGTCAGCACGACACCTGTCATTGTAATATATACAGGATTCTTTGAGCCGTTCGACAGGATGGCTGCCTGCTTGTTGAAATGTCCTAACTGGCGGGCATCGTAGGTCATACGGATGGTGAACTTGTCGCCGACGCCAATCTCCTCTTTCGGGAAGTCCACCTTCGTACAGTAGCAGTCGGCCTTCACGTCGTGGATGACCAGCTTGCGCAACCCTTTGTTGCGCAGCTCAAAGGTGGCGGTGACAGGCATCTCATAGCCTGTACGGCCAACGTCCACCGTCGGTTTTGCGACTGACAGGCGCTGCGCCTGAGCTACGCTGAAATATAACGAAGAAACAATGAATAATAAAGCCTTTTTCATTCTACTTTGATAGTTTGTGATTTCGTGGTACCGCGATACTCCGAGGCGTAGGCACACTGTACGGTGCAGGTGCCCGTCTCGTACACGCCGGCACGGTCGATATAATATTCGGTCTCGATGATGCGCTTGCCCTTGGGCAAACGGTCGAAATAATAGTTCGTCACATTGTCGCGAGGCGTCACATAACAACCTAAACGCCAATCATAGCCGCTAAGCTGACGGACAGGCTCCATACAGGCGGCCCGCTTGTCCTGAATCTGAACAAAGTCAAGGTCGCGCTCGCTCTGAATGGTCAAGCGGACGGTTACGCGAGAGCCTATTTTTAGAGGAGAGAGGAGAGAGGAGAGAGGAGAGAGATTACTATCCAGCACTTCTCGTTTCACGCTGACGCCGCTGGCCTGATTCTTGATGTCGCTCGTCGTCTGCATGAACTGGGCGTAGACGGCACCCCACGACGTGCCCTCGCTGGTCTTGTCAGCGGTAAAGGTCTTCTCACCATGATACGGCTGGGCAGTCTTCACGTAGCCGATGCCGGCCGACGCCTTCGGGGTGTCAAGAGGCTGTCCGTCGAGACTAAGGGCAGCATTGTGGCCTATAGGACTCATTGGACTCATTGGCCCCATAGCCCCCATAAAAGCATAGACGGCGTCCACGCTATTCAGCGGCGTGTCCCAAGCCTGCGTGCGCTTCTCCTGCAACAGCCAGCGGCGCATCTCGTCGAGTGTCTGCTGGTCGTCGGGCGTCAGGCGCTGGATAGCCTCGATGGCAGCCACCTGCGTCGGTATGCGATAGTCGCGCCAAGAATAAGCGGCACGTGGGGTGTCGTAGTAGCGTCCCATCTCCTCCTTGTACACGGTGAATTCCTTCAGGCTCTTAATATAAAGTGGTGAATCGAGGATAATGGCCGACAAAGCCTTCTCGTAGATGGTCTGGTTTTTGATGTCCTTCTTGAGCAGACGGATGAGGTAGTCGTTGGCCTGCTGCACGTCGGTGGGCAACCGCCGCCCATCGAGCTTGCAGATGTAGAGCCACTGCAGGGCGTTGAAGCTGGGGAACGACGGCTTGCGGCCTTTCTTCTCTTGCTTCTTCATCTCTTTGACCAGGTCCACCATCTCGTGACCGAGGAAGCTGATAGCTTTGGTAAGCATCTGCTGCGTCGACGACTGTTCACCAACCATCACATTCTGACGCACCATCATCTCTGCGACGGCAACAGTCATATAGACGGAGCCGGGCATCTCGGGCCACCAGCTCCACGAGCCGTCGCCACGCTGCAGTTTGCGGAGTTTGTCGAGAGCCGATTGCTGGCGCTGCTGCATCGTGTTCTCGTCGAAGAAGTCGGCCAGACGCTGGCGCTGCTCCGACTCACGGTCAGCATCAGCCACCCACGGCGTCTCGTTCAGCACAAGGTCTTTCAGTTCCTGGTTCTTCTCCAGCTGGGAGTGTAGTGATGTCTCCTCCCCCTTCTCCAGCTTCCACTGCTCGAAGACCGTCTTGGCCTGCGGCACCTGGTCTACGATATGCTTGCCGATGCTGTTGGCATAGAGCGAGGCAGACTGACAGATGGCACAGTCGTCGTGAGGCTGGCCGATGGCGGGCAGGGCCTGAATCATCAGCCAGGCAGGGTTGTTGGTATATTCGATGGTGAGCTTAGCCCCCCCTACTGCCCCCGAGGGGGCTTCATTACCCTGTAGGACATTTGTGTCCCCCTCGGGGGACGAAAGGGGGGCTTCGAACAGCTGCGTCAGGTCGATAGTCTTCGTGCCCGGCTCGTTCTGCGTAAACGGTACGGTGACGGTAACACGTTCACGGTTGGGTAGGATGGGCAGGTAGTGCTGCTCGCCGTCGCTGAAGCCGTCGCCAGCGGCTACCACCTTGGCAATGAGCAGTGACGGGAACGAAGCGTCGGTGCCAACGGCAAACGTCACGCTGCCCGTCTCACCGGCTTTCACGGCAAAAGGAGCCGACTGCGTGAGCACGGTCTTTTCCGTTTCCGGGTCGATGAGCGTCAGACGGGCCGTTCCGCTGATGTCACCCTCGCTGGTATTGATGACGCGTGCCGTAATGGTGGCCTTGTCGCCCTCGCGGATGAATCGCGGCATGTTGGGCTGCACCATCAGTTGCTTTTTGGCCACGGCCTCGCCTTCGAGCATACCGAAGCAGATGTCTGTGGTATGTGCAAAACCCATAAAGCGCCACGTTGTCAGACTCTCAGGCAGGGTGAACTTCATCGTCACCATGCCCGTCGTGTCGGCCTGCAGTTGCGGATAGAAGAAGGCCGTTTCCTGCAGGTTCTCGCGAAGCGGCACCTCGGCGGTCTCGTCGGCAGATGCTTTCTGTGCACCGACGGCAATCTCCTGCCGTAACACAGCTTTCTCTTCCAAGACATCGTTGGCAGCCACGTCGAAGGAGCCAATAGCGGTTTCCGCCTGTGGCGCAGCGGCCTTGGCTAAACCCCTACCGCGAAGGCGCACGCTGCCTACCATCATCCGATGATAGTATGGGAAGAGCGACTCGTCGAAATGGGTAAAGTCGAACGGACTCACCTTCAGGGAGTTGAGCGTCTGCACACCACTGAGCCGCAGGGAGTTCCACGTTCCGAACTGCCAGCTGGTGCTGGGCATGGCCAGCCACGAGTAGGGGTAGAACCCCCAACGATGATTAACAAAGTGGTCGAGACTCTTATCATATAAGGTGGCCATCAGCTGGGCGTCGGCGGGTTGGCCGTCGGGCGTCTTCACCGTCAGCGACCATTCCTCCTGCTGGCCTGGCGTGAGCCGGTCGCGGAAAGTCTGCCACTCCAACCGCAGTTTCTTATCGGGCAGCGGGCGCTGCAGCTGCACGTCATGGCTGTAGCAGCGTCCCTGCTTCATCCAGGCAAAGGTGAGCAGCAAGCCGTTGCCGTATTCCGGTTTGTACGTAAACTTACGGTTCAGCAACTCATTGGAACGCTCCACGGCGCCACTCTCTATCACCCGGTCGCCACTGATGATGCTGTAGACAATATGGACGTCCTTAGCCGACGAACCAACCTGTACGGTGACGGGCTTTCCGTCGCGTGGGAACTGATAGTCGGAGACGTAGAACCAGTCGTCGGTCTCCACGACAGGCCGCTGATCGTCGAGCGAGAAGACGGTGAACGAACGCTTCACCGTGTCACCATGGCAGACGGCCTCTATCTCGTGGCGCCCACTCTTCATCTTAGGCAGCTTGACGGGCGTACTGGTCTTTGCCGTCAGCCATTGCGCAGCATCCACACGGTACCTCACGGGCGCATCCATATCATTGCTGGCCGCATTGCGCAGGTGGAACACCACGGGCTGCAGCTCGTCGAGGCGCATCTGCTCAGTAACGTCGACGGTAAAGGCGGTCTTGCGATTACCCAGCGGCAACGACTTCTGGGCGTTGTGGGTCTCGCCGCCGATGTCGGTCACATCGGCACGGCATACGAAGTTATAGAAAGCGGGATAGTCGGTCTTAGGCAGACACATCGGCATCTGTACCGTGAACGAGCCATCGGCAGCGGTCACCGTCTCGCCCTCGGCCACATCTTCATCTTCGGTATTCTCGCCGATGACGCCCACATTCCAGTATGACGAATAGCTCCACCACCAGAGTGCGCGACGGCGTTCGATGCTGTACTTCACCTTGGCACCCTGAATGGGCACACCGGCGTATGAGCGGGCCATGCCACGGACGGTAATGGTGTCGCCATCCTTGTAGTCCTCTTTGAACTCGTCGAACTTCACCTCAAACGTCGGTCGCTTGTATTCCTCCACGCGGAAGTGGCATCTGCCATTCTGCATCTCTATACTGAAGTTACCCGTCAGTCCGTTGGAGGGCAGCGTGAAGTCGGTGGCGCAGGTGCCGAAGCGGTCGGTGGTCAGCGTTCGTTGGGCTACCTCCTTGTAGTTGGCGTCGCGAAGTGTCAGCGTCAGCTGTTTGTCGGCCAGTGCTTTCTGCTCGTAGCCATGAAGCACTTCGTATGCAACGGCGGCCACATGGACGGTCTGTCCGGGACGGTAGATAGCACGGTCGGTAAACAGCTGTGCCCGCTCCGCACGGCGGTCGTTGTCATAATAGGAGAAGTTGCCGTAATAGTCTTTCGGCGGACAAGCTTTGTCTGCCGAGGTGTAAGCATATATCTGCGTAGGACGCTGCTTGTCATATTGATAGGATGCTTCGCCTTTGGCATCGGTCTTCAGCCAGGCAAGCAACTGACCGCCGCGTCCGTTGGCATAGCCCCGCAGCTCTATGGTAGCCCCCTTGATGGGCTGTCCCTCAACGGCATCCACCACCACGTAGCGCTGACGGCTGCCGGGCAGGTTCTCCATCAGTGTTCGCACATTGCTGACGAATAGAAGCTGGCGCGACACCTTGGTAGCAGGCGTGCTTTCCATCTCAACGAGATAGACGCCCACGGGAAGAGCCTGCACCTGGAGGGTGTCATCAAACAGCTCGTACACCTGATGACCGCCGCACGCCAGCGTGCCCGTAACCTCCGGATTCTTGGCAATATGGTTCTTCAGTTTCTTATAGTCCTTGTCATTATTAGGATTCAGGTCGGTGTCGCCATTCACGTCGACACGATAAATGCGGTACGTCAGCTGGTCGATGTTACGCAGCTCCGAGAGTTTCATGGTCTGTGTCTGTCCGGGCATGACCACTCGCGTCGGCAATTCCGCATGGAACTGTCGCGCCGACATATTGTTCTGAGCATTTCGCAACTCGTTTATACGGTCATAGCTGCCCCAGCGACTGATAGCATCATTCAGATACTCCCACTCCTGTGCGGGCGTAGCATCGGTATGGACACTCATATACCGATAGCGGTCAATAACCACCTCAGCCACCTCCGCTACGTCGCCGTAGCTGTCTATCAGTGAGTCTAAAGTATGGATATATGGTGCATCGGAATAGCTAACTTTGCCCAAAGGACGCTGCTGGCGCGCCAGTTCCAAGGCGGTCATCAGGGTGGCGGTACGGTTGCCTGCTTTCTGATAATAGTCGTGCAGGGGGCGGAAGTCCTTCAGTTCATAGCCCACCACGCTCAGCATATCGTCGTCGAAGAGCTTGCTGTTGCGGCCGATAACGGTCAGCGGTTTGTAGGCGGCAGCCTTGACGGAAGCCAGCCGTGCACAGGTTGCAGCATCAAGCGTCACGCTGAAGTCATAGCGTTTCTCCAGCTGGCGGTTGTCCTCGTAGACCTTTTTCAGCACGACGGCATAGACCGCTGCCAGTGCCTTGTCTTTCGTCTGCTGCCGACGCTGCTCCATACGCTCCACGGCGGGCTGCAAAGAGTCGGGACTGATGATTGCCATCGTCCGGCTACCAGCCAGTTCGGCGGCCATCAGCTGTCCGAACTGCCCTTCCTTCTCCGCCTTCTGCGCAATCTTCATCAACACATCATATTGCGTGCGCAGCAGATCTCTTTCCTCCGCCACCTTGGCCTGCTGCCAAAGCGCATCATAAGTCTGTCCTTGAATAGCCATACTCACCAACGTCATCAAAACAAACAACACTGTTCTCATATCATTCCTTATTAAAATAGAAACATCAACTGCAAAGATAACAACTTTTCCCGACACCCCCTGCCTACAATGCATGAAAATATGAAAGTTTAACGATTTTCTGTCAATTCGTCAGATTCTCCTGCCGTTTTGTCGGTCTCACACCATTCGGCACATTGTTTGTGGCTCATTCAGCAGAACAATAAAATAAATAGGAGGAAACAATTATGACATTAGACAAGTTTACCATCAAAGCACAGGAGGCGGTACAGCAAGCCGTCAACCGTGCACAATTAGGCGGACAACAGGTTATCGAACCCGTACATCTGTTAAAAGGTGTGCTGGAGAAGGCCAAGGACGTCTGCACATTCCTGTTCCAGAAGCTCAGCGTCAACGTCCAGCAGATTGAGCTGCTCGTTGACCAGGAACTGAAGCACCTGCCCCGCATCGAAGGTGGCGGACAGCCATACCTCTCAAACGAATCAAACCAGGTGCTGGTGAAAGCGCAGGACTATGCCCAGAAACAGGGCGATGAGTTTGTGGCGTGCGAACCTATACTGCTGGCACTGCTCACCGTGAACAGCACGGCCGCCCGCATCATGAAGGATGCCGGCTGCACGGAGAAAGAGATGCAGAAGGCCATTCAGGAACTGCGCCAGGGGCAGAAGGTTCAGTCGCAGAGTGCCGACGACAACTACCAGTCGCTGGAGAAGTACGCCAAGAACCTGGTCGAACTCGCCCGCAAGGGTAAGCTTGACCCTGTGATTGGCCGCGACGACGAGATTCGCCGACTGCTGCAAATCCTGTCGCGACGCACCAAGAACAACCCGATACTGATTGGCGAGCCGGGTACGGGTAAGACGGCTATCGTCGAGGGACTGGCAGGCCGTATCGTCCGTGGCGACGTGCCTGAGAACTTGAAAGACAAACAGCTCTACTCGCTCGATATGGGTGCGCTGGTAGCTGGTGCGAAGTACAAAGGCGAGTTCGAGGAGCGTCTGAAGTCGGTCATCAACGAGGTGACAAAGGCCGAGGGGCGTATCATCCTCTTCATCGACGA
The DNA here is from genome assembly GCA_900316475.1 of uncultured Prevotellaceae bacterium. GTDB lineage: Bacteria > Bacteroidota > Bacteroidia > Bacteroidales > Bacteroidaceae > Prevotella. The sequence continues at coordinate 50,396 of ONDA01000011.1, read as the reverse complement.
GATTCACACGCTGGTGGGAGCAGGCGGTGGCGAGGGTGCCATGGATGCTGCCAACATCCTGAAACCGGCACTGGCCCGTGGCGAACTGCGCGCCATCGGTGCCACAACGCTGAACGAATACCAGAAGTACTTCGAGAAGGACAAGGCACTGGAGCGCCGCTTCCAGACGGTGATGGTCGACGAGCCTGACGAACTGAGCGCCATCAGCATCCTGCGTGGTCTGAAGGAGCGCTACGAGAACCACCACAAGGTGCGTATCCAGGACGATGCCTGTATAGCGGCCGTCCAACTGTCGGAACGGTACATCAGCGAGCGCTTCCTGCCCGACAAGGCCATCGACCTGATGGACGAGGCTGCCGCCAAACTGCGCATGGAGCGCGACTCCGTGCCCGAGGAGCTCGACGAGATTACCCGCCGACTGGCCCAGCTCGAAATCGAACGCGAAAGCATCAAGCGCGAAACGAATGCGGCCAGCGGTTCACCCGCTGACACAAAACTCTCACAGCTCGACCGCGACATCGCCGAACTCCGCGAGCAGGAAACGCAGTTCCGCGCCAAGTGGGAGGGCGAACGTCAGCTCATCAACAAAATCCAACAGGACAAGCAGGAGATGGAGAACCTGCGACTGGAGGCTGAACGTGCTGAGCGCGAGGGCGACTACGGACGGGTGGCCGAAATACGCTACTCGAAGCTGAAAGCACTTGAGGACGACATCAAGGGCATCCAAACCCAACTGGCTTCTGCCCAGGGCGGCAACTCGCTCGTCCGCGAGGAGGTCACCGCCGACGACATCGCTGAGGTCGTCTCCCGCTGGACGGGCATCCCCGTCAACCGCATGATGCAGAGCGAACGTGAAAAACTGCTGCATCTCGAAGAGGAACTGCACCGCCGTGTCATCGGACAGGACGAGGCCATCACCGCCGTCAGCGATGCCGTGCGCCGCTCGCGTGCCGGACTGCAAGACCCGAAACGGCCTATCGCCTCGTTCATCTTCCTCGGCACCACGGGTGTCGGTAAGACGGAACTGGCCAAGACACTGGCTGAGTACCTCTTCAACGACGAGACGATGATGACGCGTATCGACATGTCGGAATATCAGGAAAAGCACACCGTCAGCCGACTCATCGGTGCACCTCCGGGCTACGTGGGCTACGACGAGGGTGGACAGCTGACAGAGGCCGTGCGCCGCAAGCCGTACTCCGTCGTACTCTTCGACGAGATTGAGAAGGCTCACCCCGACGTGTTCAACATCCTGCTGCAGGTACTCGACGACGGACGGCTCACCGACAATAAGGGACGGACGGCAAACTTCAAGAACACCATCATCATCATGACCAGCAACGCTACCCGCGAGCAGCTGCGCATGACGATGCGACCGGAGTTCCTGAACCGTATCGACGAGATTATCACCTTCCAGCCGCTGACGCGCGAACAGATTGCCGACGTGGTGCGCCTGCAGATACGTAAGGTGCAGGAGATGCTGGAGCCGCAGGGCTTCCGTCTTGAGGTGACGCCGCAGGCCATCAACTACCTGGCACAGGAGGGTTACGACCCGGACTTCGGTGCCCGTCCCGTGAAGCGCGCGATACAGCAGCTCGTCCTCAACGACCTGTCGAAGAAGTTGCTGGCCGACGAGGTGGACCGCGACAAGCCCATCATCGTTGACGAGTTCGGCGACGGCTTAGTCTTCCGCAACTGACTCTAAGCCTGCAAGTAGAAATATGGTTCCCTGACGGGTTTGCTGAAAAGCACACTCGTCAGGTTTTTTTTGCGGAATGCAGTACCGAGTCGTTACCAAACGCTCTCTAAATGTTAACTCATAATAAAAACCAGTAGAACAAAATACATTTCCAATCATTATTTCAAAAATCTTTCGTATCTTTGCATCTGGAATTCTACTCCTGTCGAAATAAGTACTCCTGTACTCCTGTCGAAAAAAGTACTCCTGTACTCCTGTCAGAAAAAAGTACTCCTGTACTCCTGTCGAAAAAAGTACTTCTGTACTCCTGTCGAAAAAAGTACTCCTGTAAAATATAACAGAATGAAAAAACTTTATTCATTACTACTCTTAGTCTGCCTGTCAGCTACGGCTGTCGCACAGCAGAAATTTGAACTGGGCAAACCAAACAATGAGGCCTACCGTTATCTTGACAACTATAAGGCTCTCAAAGAGTACGTCGACCACGAGAAGTACCCCAACTTCAAGTTGGGTGCAGGCACTACCGTCAACGACTATCTGAACAAGTCGCTGATCAAGAACTTGACCAACAAGAACTTCAACGAGACGGTTGCCGGCAACGCCATGAAGATGGCCAGTTGTGTTGACAAATATGGCAACATGAACTTTACTACCGTCAAGAACTACGTCAACACTGCCACCAGCGCAGGCCTCAGCGTCTATGGTCACACACTGGCCTGGCACTCACAGCAGGCAAAGGGCTGGCTACTGAGTTTGCTGGCCGACAAGCCCGACCCCAACGGCGAAGCGTCGTACCAGGTGATTGCCAGCAAGGACTTCCGCACACAGCAGACCACGGGGTGGACGGCTGACAAGACGAAGTTCGGCTTCAGCATCAGCTTTGACGGCACCAACGGTCTGAAGGTCACTTCCACGAAATCGTATTCCTACGAGGTGCAGTTCGTGGCTATGGAAAACATCCTGCTGACCACCGGCCAGAGCTACAAGATGACGATAACCGTCAAGGGCACGAAATCGGGCAAGCTGGCGTGCAAGCTCGGCGACTGGGGCGGCGGCTATAACTTCAGTGCCAACTTCACCAACGAGTGGAAAGACGTAGAAGTAAACGTCAAGCCTACGATGGCAAACAGCTTCTTACTCGTCCAGGTGCCCAACTACGTCGGCGACGTTTACATTAAGTCCATCAAGATAGAAGGTAACTCGCGGCCTCTCGTTCCTCAGACAGCTAAGGAAATGCACGACACGCTGGTCTATGCGATGGATAAATGGATCAAAGGCATGATGAACGCCTGTGGTGGTAAGGTCAAGGCCTGGGACCTCGTCAACGAGGCCATCTCCGGAGGCGGCAACGACGGCCAAGGCAACTACCTGCTGCAGCACTCGAAAGATTACAACCCCGATGGCGCCCCCGATGCCACCTGGGACGTCGGCGGCGACGCATTCTATTGGCAGGACTATATGGGTTCACTGGAGTACGTCCGTCAGGCTTGCCGGCTGGCACGTAAGTACGGGCCTGCCGACATAAAGCTCTTTATCAACGACTACAACCTGGAGGGCACCTGGGACATGAAGACCAAGGACGGCATCACTGCCAGCAATAAACTCTGGTCGCTCGTCAACTGGATCAAGAAGTGGGAGAACGACGGTGTGACGAAGATTGACGGTATCGGCACGCAGATGCACATCTCTTACAACGAGAAAAGCTCGGCTCAGGATGCCCTGAAGAATGCCATCACGGGTATGTTCAAGCTCATGGCGAAGTCGGGCAAACTGGTGCGCGTCAGCGAGCTGGACATGGGCTACAACAATGCCAGCGGCAAAAGCGTCCCCACGAACAGCATGACTGAGGCACAGCACAAGAAGATGGCTGATTTCTATGAGTGGATCATCAAGCAGTATCTCACCATCATACCTCCCGCACAGCAATGGGGCATCTGCCAGTGGTGTACGACCGACTCGCCAGAAAACAGCGGATGGCGCGCCAACACACCGGTAGGTATCTGGGACCTGAACTACTACCGCAAGCACGTCTACGCCGGCTTCGTGCGTGGACTGAACGGCGGCGAACCCGAGGTTACCGGCATTGGCAACGTCGAGGCCAACGAGAAGACGGACGCCTCGAAAGGCATCTACAACCTCAAAGGAATGCCGATGATGGCCACCTCACTGGATGAGTTGCCCGCAGGCATCTACATCTCAAACGACAAAAAGGTCTTGATAAAGTAAATCCTTACCAACACCCCCCCAATGCTTCGAAACGCCCATAAGCACAGGGCAAACGTTGGGGTGGGTGTGTTTTGTTTTAACAGCACGCCACAAATCATTTTGTTTTCTGCGGTGAATTAACCGTCAAAAGGAAAAAAATCGGATATTATTTGCATTTGTCACGGAAAAGTCGTATATTTGCGCCATCTATTATTATTAACCAATTCAAAAACGGAAAATTATGAAAGAAGCTATCCGATTATTGATTGTGGCAGTCATGATGCTGACTGTTTCGCTGAACGTGAACGCACAGTTCAAGAAGAAAGAGAACAACCGCGTACCCGACCGTTTCCACATGGGAATCCGTGGTGGTTATTCTCAGAGCACTGGTGACGTGTCTTCTATTGGTTTCCCTCATGGCGGTATCGGTGTAGATTTTCAGGTTGCTCCCATACCTCTCTTTCTTGAGACCGGTTTGTACTATATGAACAAAGGACAGATTGATTGGGATGGTGATGACGAAGACCATCTGGGTTACGTACCATTGCTGATGAGTTATCACATTAACTTAGCCCCCAACCTGTTTCTCCAACCGTTCGCTGGTGGCATAGCCGGCTATTTAGGAACGACAGAAAACTTCGAGGCGGCAGTACGCGTCGGCTTAGGTTTCAATTTTGGCCGACTATACGCCAACACGGGCTTTGACTTAGGTCTCATAGAACACGAGAAATACAATAATCGTTGGACGAACTATAACGCCTTTGTCACCATCGGTTTCAACTGGGCAGGTAGCCGCTAAATGCCGTCAACCCCACGACTACTGGGCAATGGCGTGCAAGACGCTGACAGCCTCTTCCACGGTAGGCACATCGGTGATGACCATGGAGCGCTTGCCGTTTTGCTCGCGGAGGTTACAGCGGCGCACATGATGGCCGACATAGTCGAGCACGCGACCGAAGGCATCGCTCTGGTAGTAGGGACTATTGGGATTGTTGACGAAATAGAGGAACATCCGTCCCTGCTTCAACATGATTTTCTCGCAGCCTAACTCCTTGCCGTAGCGACGCAGCGGCACGACGCGGATAAGCTCCTCGGCCACGGCGGGTATCGAGCCGAAGCGGTCCTGAAGTCGCTGGCGGTAGGCTTCCACCTCCTGGTCGTTCTTCAGGTTGTCGAGTTCGCGGTAGAGCAGCATACGCTCGGAGTCGCTGGGCACATACTGGTCGGGGAAGTACATCTCGAGGTCGCTCTCGAGGGTGCAGTCGGAGACGAAGAGACCCACCCCCACCCCCTCCCTATAGGGAGGGGCGTAATTACTTTGAGCACCTGATTTTGCGGGAGATTCGCTTTCCTCCTTCACTGGGAGGGGGTTGGTATCTCTTTCATTCCTCAGTTCCGCCATCGCCTCGTTCAGAATCTTCTGGTAGGTCTCGTAGCCGAGGTCGCTGATGAAGCCCGACTGTTCGGCACCGAGCAGGTTGCCGGCACCACGGATGTCGAGGTCCTGCATGGCGATGTTGATGCCCGAACCCAGGTCGCTGAAGTTCTCCAAAGCCTCTAAGCGGCGACGGCTGTCGGCAGGCAGTGCTGCCAGCGGGGGCGCCAGGAGGTAACAGAAAGCCTTGCGGTTGCCGCGCCCCACACGGCCACGCATCTGGTGGAGGTCGGAGAGTCCGAAGTAGTGGGCACCATTGATAATGATGGTGTTGGCGTTGGGTATGTCGATGCCGTTCTCGACGATGGTGGTAGAGAGCAGCACGTCGTAGTCGTAGTTAGAGAAGTCGAGGATTATCTGCTCGAGCTCTTCGGGCTTCATCTGTCCGTGACCGATGGCCACACGGGCATCGGGCACATACTTGTGTATCATGTCGGCTATCTCCTGCAACTGGTTGATGCGGTTGTTGACGAAGTAGACCTGACCGTTGCGCGACATCTCGAAATTGATGGCGTCGGCAATAATATCGGCACCGAAGGTGTGTATCTCCGTCTGTATGGGGTATCGGTTGGGCGGCGGCGTCTGGATGACGCTGAGGTCGCGGGCACCGACGAGCGAGAACTGCAGCGTTCGCGGGATAGGCGTTGCCGACATCGTCAGCGTGTCGACGTTCGACTTCATCTGGCGCAGCTTCTCCTTGGTGCTGACGCCGAACTTCTGCTCCTCGTCGATGATAAGCAGTCCCAGGTCCTTGAACTTCACGGTCTTGCCGATAAGCTTATGCGTACCTATTATAATGTCTATCTTGCCGTCCTCCAGGTCTTTCAGCACCTCCTTTGTCTGCTTCGCCGTGCGGGCCCGTGTCAGGTAGTCCACGCGGACGGGCATGTCCTTCAAGCGGCCCTGGAACGTGCGGTAATGCTGGTAGGCCAGCACCGTCGTGGGCACCATCACCGCCACCTGTTTACCGTCGCACGCAGCCTTGAAGGCAGCACGCACGGCCACCTCGGTCTTGCCGAAGCCCACGTCGCCGCAGACCAGGCGGTCCATAGGCCGTGCCTGCTCCATGTCGGCCTTCACGTCCTGCGTAGCCTTCAGCTGGTCGGGGGTGTCTTCATAGAGGAACGAGGCTTCCAGCTCGTGCTGAAGGTAACTGTCGTGGCTGAAGGCGAAGCCCTTTTCGCGGCGGCGACGGGCATAGAGCTTGATAAGGTCGCGGGCAATGTCCTTGATGTGCTTCTTCGTACGCTCCTTCAGGCGCTCCCACTGGCCGGTGCCGAGTGTCGACAGGCGGGGCGCCTCGCCGCCGTCCTGCGACTTGTACTTCGACACCTTGTACAGCGAATGGATGGAGACGTAGATGGCATCGCCACGCTGGTAGGTAATCTTGATCATCTCCTGGTAACCATCGCCCTGGGGCATACGCACCAGTCCGCCGAAACGGCCTACGCCGTGGTCGACATGAACGACATAGTCGCCCACCTCGAATTGCTGAATCTCCTTCAGCGTCAGGGCCACCTTGCCCGTGCGCGCCTTGTCGCTCTTGAGGTTGTATTTATGGAAACGGTCGAAAATCTGATGGTCGGTCAACAGGCAGGCACGGGCATCGGCGTCGATAAAGCCCTCGTGCAGGGTCTTGTCGATTGGAATGAAAGCCCCCCCTACTGCCCCCGAGGGGGCTTCATTTGACTTGCGGACATTAGTAGCCCCCACGGGGGCTGAAAGGGGGGCCAAAATCTCTTTCAGACGCTCCTGCTGCTTGTGACTGTCAGCGAGGATGAAGAGCTGGTAGCCCTGCAGGAGATAGTCCTCCAGGGTCTTAGCCAACAGGTCGAAGTTCTTGTGGAACAGGGGCTGCGCCGAGGTATGGAACGTGATGGTCGACGTCTGCCCGCCGTTTGCGCCTCGCCCTTCGCCTCTTGCCAGCAGTATCTGACGGAAACGTTCGGCCTCGTCGCGGAACTGGGCACCGGTTATCAGCTGGCACTCGCGGCGCAACTGCTGCTCTATCTCGTGCTGCTCCATTTCGGTAGCTGCCTCTTCCAAACGCTCCGTAACGGCCTGTCGCGAAAAGCCCTCCTGATAGGTGCGGTCGATGGCATCGGCCACGTAGGCATAGTCCCTGAAGGCCAGCAGTGTCTGCTCTGGCAGAAACTGCAACAGCGACTCCTTGTCCTCGGTCTCGCCAGCCAACTCGGGCACGATGTCCACCTGTTCGCGACGGCTCTTCGACAGCTGGTCCTCCACCTCAAACGTGCGGATGCTGTCTATCTCGTCGCCGAAGAAGTCGATACGGAAGGGGAATTCGCTGCTGAAGCTGTACACGTCGAGGATAGAGCCACGCAGGGCATACTGCCCCGGCTCGTAGACATAATCCACCTCACGGAAGCCGAAATCCTGCAACGTCTGTTCGATGGTGGCCGTACTGATGGTCTGCCCCGTCTGGAGCGACAGCGTGCGACTGTCGAGCCGTTTCTTCGTCACCACCATCTCGGCCACGGCCTCAGGGTAGCTGACGATATATAATAAGGAATGTCCATTCCTCATTTCCGTCTCCTCACTTCTAACTTGCGACAGCACCTCGGTACGCAGTATCTCGTTCGCCGGGTCACGCTGGGCGTACTTCACCGACCGCCGGTAGCTCGACGGAAAGAAGAGCACACACTCCGTCCCCATCAGCTGCGTCAGGTCGTGGTAGAAATAGCCGGCCTCCTCGGCATCCTGAAGAATAAAGAGGATCGTTGGCTGCTCTGTTAAGGCCAGACAACTGAATACCAGTGGCGCTGAGGAACCCACCAAACCTTCAAGGACAATACGGTGCGTTCCCGTCTTGTCCATCGTTTTTGCCAGTGCCTTCACCTGCGGCCTACTGGCATATTGCTTACATAATTCCTGTATTGTCATTGCTTATAGCGGTGCAAAGGTAGCAAAAAAGAGGGAGTTCTTTGCAAGCACAGCGAAAAATTAAGTTTTTTTTCGGGCGAAAGGAGTTAAAGGAGTTAAAGGGAGTTAAAGGACAATAGTTATTCGCAGAAAAACAATAACTTTGCACTGAAATTACAAAGAATTATGCACCAGAGCGACAGTATCGTTATCATTCCGACCTACAACGAGAAGGAGAATATGGAGAAAATCATCCGGGCCGTCTTCGGTCTGGAGAAGTGTTTCCACATCTTAGTCATCGACGACGGTTCACCCGACGGCACGGCCGACATCGTGAAGCGCCTGATGCGCGACGAGTTCGGCGACCGCCTGTTCTTAGTGGAACGTAGCGGCAAGCTGGGACTCGGCACGGCCTACATTGCCGGTTTCAAATGGGCGCTGGAGCGCGACTACGGCTACATTTTCGAGATGGATGCCGACTTCAGCCACGACCCCAACGACCTGCCACGACTCTACAGTGCCTGCGCTGACGAGGGTTACGACGTGGCTATCGGCAGTCGCTACGTCAGCGGCGTCAACGTCGTCAACTGGCCCATCGGCCGCGTGCTCATGTCGTACTTCGCCTCGAAATACGTCCGCATCGTGACAGGCTTTAAGGTTCACGACACGACGGCAGGCTTCAAGTGCTACCGACGGCGCGTGCTGAAGACCATCGAACTGGACAAGATACGCTTCAAGGGCTACGCCTTCCAGATTGAGATGAAGTTCACGGCCTATAAGTGTGGCTTCAAAATCAAGGAGGTGCCCGTTATCTTCGTCAACCGCCGCGAGGGCACCAGCAAGATGTCGGGCGGCATCTTCGGCGAGGCGTTCTTCGGCGTCATGCGCCTGCGCTGGGACGGCTGGACGCGCAAGTATCCCGCCATCGTCGAGTAGTCGCCGCCCCCTCAACCTTTGCTTACGGTTGAATTCATGGAAAGTCATCATCCCTCTCTAGCAATTTGGATTGACATATTAAGCAAACATTCCTGTGAAGGACCTTATTTCAACAATTGTAAAATCACTTCTGGCGACACCTTCATCTTTGTGACTGCACACATGCCGACACCCATATCCTTCACGCTGGCACCAAGCAGGTAGACATCATCGTCGATAATCAGGAATCTATCGTGGTTCTTTTGTGGCAGTTGCACGAACTGGATTTCACGATACTGCTCATTGTGCTTCTTCAAATCGGTTAGGAACGGGTCGTAGTAACGAGAGTGAATCGTTGCCTCCACATTATCCACGCGCTTATCCAATAGAGACAGCACACGGTCATCCACGAAGTTGTCTATCAAAACAATCCGCTGCTTAGCACTCCTCACCAAGTCTGAAACGTAGGCCCATGCATCCCATACGCAACCCGTGGCAAAAACCTGTTCAGACTGTTGCTCTGGAAGACGTTTCTCTATAGTAGTAATAATATGATTAACTTTTTCATCAGTTTCCGTTTGGTGCTGCTCAATGTTAAGGATGCGCTGCATCATCAGAACGTTATTGTTCACGATTTCCGGTATCGCCGTGAAAGCTCGCATAATGCGGATATTCACATCTGCTGCCGTTTCAGACCTCAATACGCTACTGAGCATGCCTATACCATTGCGAGTGAAAGCGTAAGGCATAAATTTACGATGCTGTCCACGTCCATTCTTTAAAATCACATTTTGTGATGTTAAATCTTCTAAGGTCACAATTTGTGACCGCAAGCTGTTGGTTATCACCGCTCGACCTCTGGTCGCTTTCAAGGAAAGAATTTGTGATAACCTCTGTATCTTTATTCTTGCTTTTCTTTGCCATATATCGCAATTATTCTTTCATTAGGTTATCTATATCACCCATCAGTCGCTCTGTCTGCTGGAACACATAGATGATGTTGCCATAATGCTTTACGTCCTTGAAACTCAGGGGCATACCCTTGCAATCTTTGAGCCATTTCTGAACTGCTTGCTCCCTGCGTTGAATATTTTAGCGGTTTCACAGATAGAGAGACAAGAGCCGAAAGCTCAAGTATCTAAAAAGACTGCGGACGGGGCGACGCTCGATTCCTATTAGGTTAGTAAATTGAGTTAAATGTCCCCTTGGGCGGGCGGCGTCTGGCACCGCACAACGTCCCGTTTTCGTTTGTCGCTATGTCATAGTCACTGTCAATTAATGATGGATTACACCTTTAATAATATATTTTCAATCTCATATAAATGACACCTCTGTCGTTAATGCCCTCGTTCCGCCATTTCGAAGTTCTGGCGTATTGATGCGGATGTCGCAGTCAACAACAAAAATAGAGCCTGCTACAGAACGGATAACATTCTCATCATGCATATCACTCAGATAAATGTCTGGCGTGGCGTAAGTCCAATTGCGAGGGTTCCTCAGTTCAAAGCCCACTTCTCTATTGCTGCTTCCTGCTTCGCTCCGCATTGGCACTCTCTTTCATAGTCGCTGAGTGCTGACGAATCTTGGCTATCTGAGCCAGCTTCTGCTCCCGCGAGCAAGGATGCAACGACATTTGCATGACCTCCCGTTGCGCAGCCATGCTGTTCTTGCGGTGAAAATCGTTGATATACCAACCGCCTACTAATGAATTCTGCTGCATAAGTGTCCAACATTAGCAGACCTTCAGGCGTGAAGCCCTCGGCGATGATGGCGCGGACGGAAGCCCAAAAATCTGCATTGTTCATCATTTCTAAAATAAGGTATTAACTAAATTAACGTCTGCAAAGATAAGGAATAATCCTGAATCATCCAAAAATAAACACAAAAAATCTCCGAAGTGGCAGGACTTCGGAGAATCTGATTCAAACAGGCGTTTCTTACCCTATTAAAATATGATATACCCACACCTCTCACACCTGGCACTTAACTATCTGAAAATCAGTACACATTTTTTCGAGGTAAGTAGCACCAAGTGTCACACCAACAGGTGACACCAAGGGATTATGCCAGGCCGTGAAACATTTACGAGAGGCCGATATTTTTTTACGAGAGGCCGTGAAATTTTTACCAGCGGCCGTGAGATTTTCGGCTTTAGCGTGAAACATTGGCGAAAAGGGTTGGTGCGACACTTGGTGTGGGCACTGGTGCGGGCATTGGTGCGGGCATTGGTGCGGGCAAACCCTTCGCTAACCTGCTGATAATCAGGGTTGGTGTTAGAGGTGTCACCAAACTGAAAACCCACACGTATACGCGCGCGGGTGTGCGCGTAAGAGCATTCACTGGTCGAGATTCTCGACAAACCCCTGATACTCTGGCACCAAGCCTGACATCACGCTGTCATACGCCTGGCGCATGGTGGCGTTGACGTTTTCTGCCCCCTGCCCTACTGGATAGATGGGCTGGTGGATGGTGAGGCGCAGAGGATGCCACGAGACGAAATGCCAGTCGCGCATACGAGGCAGGATGTCGAACGAGCCGTTAATGGTAAGCGGTACAACAGGCAGCTGCAGCTCGTCGGCCAGCGCAAAGGCGCCCTTACGGAAAAGTCCCATGTGGCCGGTAAACGTGCGGGCACCTTCGGGGAAGACGGTGACGCTGTAGCCCTGCTCCAGGATGCGGCGGGCGTCGTCGTAGGTCTTCTTAATCTTGCTGACGCCACGCTTGTCGACCATAATCTGGTGCGACTTTCGGCAGGCATAACCCACGAAGGGAATCTTCTGTATCTGGCGTTTCATCATCCACTTGAAGTTGCGGCCCAGGAAACCGTAGATGAGGAAGATGTCGAAGGCACCCTGATGGTTGGCCACGAAGACGTAAGACTGGTTCTTCTCCAGATGCTCGCGACCTTCGACGGTCACAGGGATAAGGAGGGTGCGGAGGATAATCCAGGCCCACCAGCGGCCGGGATAATAGCCCCAGAAATGGCCGTTGCCAATAGTGGTGCCGACGCCAACCTCGATGGCGGTGACGATGGTGACAAGGATGATGACGGGAACACCAATCAGAAGTTGATAGAGACGATACAGGTATTTCATTTCTTACGTAAAGTGATGACAACTATTTCTGGCGGTACGCCGAAGCGGAAGGGGATGACGCCACTGAGGCCTGTGGAGACATTGATAGCACGGTCGCCCATATAGTAGAGGCCGGCATACTCATGACATCTGAGCGAGGCCGGCGACCACCCGAAGAGCGAGAACTGTCCACCGTGGGTATGGCCGCTGAGGGTGAGCTGACAGTGGCTGTGGGGCAGAATCTTACGGCGCCACGATGTAGGGTCGTGTTCGAGCATGACGACAAAGGACTCACGCGAAAGACCGTGGAGCGTACAGACGAGGTCGCCAAGCTGTGGGAAGCGTCCCTCGCCATCGTTCTCCATACCAGCGATGTAGATGGAGTCGCCACCACGGCGTATCTTGTGACGCTGATTGATCAGGACGTGCCACCCTGCCCGGGTCTCGCAGTCGACGGTGGCTTCAAGATTCCGGGCCTGCTGGTAGAGGTCAACATCGAGATACATGGCATAGTCGTGATTGCCCAACACGGAATAGACACCGTCCTTGGCCTTCAGGCGCGACAGCTCGGAACAGAAGGGTTCAATCTCGGTTGGTTCCTTGTTCTGCAGGTCGCCGGTGAATACTATCAGGTCGCCGTGCTGGGCGTTGATGCTGTCGACGGCCTGACGCAACAGTTCACGGCGCCAGCCCGTATACGTGGGCACATGAGCATCGCTGAACTGCACGATGCGGTAGCCGTCGAAGGCCGCCGGCAGGTCTTCCGACGCGAACTCGACATGACGAATCTCCAGTTGGCTAACGCCAATAAACGAGCCGTAAATAAAGACACACCAGAAGACCGACAGCAGGACGGCAAGTCCCCAGCGCAGCCACCCCCGGCGCAGACGACGCCTGCAGAGCCACAAGGCGAGTGTCAGCGCGGTCAGTGCCAATGCCAACAGCCACAGGTAGGCGTCGGGGGACAAGAGTATCAGCAGCATATTCGTCATTATAAGTTTCCTCCTAAGAATTTACGCATAAGGCCGACAGGCACGTCACGCCGACGGGCATAGTCCTCAAGCTGGTCGTCGCCAATCTTGCCGACGTTGAAATAGCGGGCCTCAGGATGAGCCAGCATCAGTCCGGAGACACTGGCGTGAGGCTTCATGGCGCCGCTCTCCGTCAGGCGGATGCCTATCTGCCGCAAGTTGACGAGCCGGTCGAGCACGAAGTTTAGGCTGGTGTCGGGCAGTGACGGATAGCCGACGGCCGGACGGATGCCCTGCCAACGCTCCTGAAGCATCTCGCCGACGGAAAGATGCTCGTCGGGCGCATAGCCCCAATAGTGTTTCCGCACCTGCTCATGCAGCCGTTCGGCGGTAGCCTCTGCCAGACGGTCGGCCAGCAGCTGCATCATCATCCGCTCATACGGGTCGGGGTCGAAGTCTTTTTCCATCCCTGCGTCGACGGTGGTGGCGAAGACGCCAATTTTATCTTGCTTACCGACAAAGTCGGCCAAGCACAGAAACTCGCTGCCTTGCTGCTGTTGACGCAGACAAGGTATTCTCGCACCTCGCACCTCGCACTTCGTATCTCGAACCACAATATCGTCATCCTCGCCGTAAGCATCGTAGATCTCGAAAACGGCATGGGCGCGGTAGCGGTCGGCACAACGACGCAGACGCTCCTCGGCTTCGGCCTGGAGCTCTGTCCTACCCTGCTGCGGCATACTGCTGCTACCCCACGCATGGAAGAAGTAAATCCAATTAATATAGGGGGCTACGTCGGCTATGGTGTAATCAATCTTCACCACTCAATGCTGAAAATTTATGGGTTCTCCGATATAACGGTCATCGACGCGCCCATGCTGGTAGACGGTATGGCCATTGCAGATGGTACGCTCAACCTGCCACAGGAAGGTGTGACCCTCCATAGGGCTCCAGCCACACTTGCTCATGATGCAGTCTGCAGTGACGGTCCAGGCACGGCCGGGACGTACCAGCACCAGGTCGGCACGATAGCCGGGACGCAGGAAGCCACGCTGGCTGACGCCAAACAGACGGGCGGGGTTGTGACACATCAGTTCGACAAGCCGCTCAACAGAAAGGACACCACGGTCAACAAGTTCGAGCATTGTTACCAACGAGAACTGAATCATCGGCATTCCACTGACGGCGCGCGCACAGCCTCCCTCTTTCTGCGAAAGAAGATGGGGCGCATGGTCTGTGCCGATGACGGTGATGCGGCCGTCGGTCAACGCCTGTTGCAAGGCTTCGCGGTCGGCTTCGGTCTTAATGGCGGGGTTACACTTGATGCGCGTGCCGAGCTGGGCATAGTCGCGGTCAGAGAAATACAAATGCGAGACAGTAGCCTCAGCAGTAATCTCTCTCCCCTCTCCTCTCTCCTCTCTCCTCTCTCCTCTTTCACTTCTCCTCTCTCCAAACAGTTCCAGCTCGCGTGCTGTGGTCACGTGGGCCACATGCAGACGGGCGTGGTGCTTCTGTGCCAACTCCACGGCCAGGCGGGTACTCTCATAGCAGGCTTCCTCGCTACGTATCTCGGGGTGATGCCTGACGTCGGGATCGTCGCCAAAGCGTTGCTTGGCCGAGGCCATATTGCGGTTGATGATGGCCGTGTCCTCACAATGGGCCATGATAGGCAGACCGGCAGTAGCAAAGATGCGGTCAAGGGCTTCGCGGCGGTCGACGAGCATATTGCCGGTTGACGAACCCATGAAGAGCTTGATGCCGGGAATACGACGAGGGTCCAACTGGCCGAAGAGGTCGTAATTGTCGTTGGTGGCGCCAAAGAAGAAGCTGTAGTTCACATGACTCTTCTGCGCCGCCAAGCGGAACTTCTCTTCCAAAGCCTCCAGGGTCGTTGTCTGAGGCACGCAGTTGGGCATGTCGAAGTAGGTGGTGACACCGCCGGCGGCAGCGGCACGGCTCTCGCTGTCGATGTCGGCCTTGTCGGTCAGTCCCGGCTCGCGGAAATGGACGTGGTCGTCGATGATGCCCGGCAAGATGAAGCATCCCGAAGCGTCTATCGTTTCATCGACAGGCACATCGGGACGTGTAGAGCCTTCTGTAATTGATAAGATATTCTTGCCGTCGACGACGATGGTGCCGTCGAACGTCCTTCCTTCATTGACGATTGTGCCGCCTTCAATGAGTGTCTTCATTCGTCTGCGGCGCATTGGTTAACGGCGCGGTGGTCAGGGGCGCGGTGGTCAGAGGGGCTGTGGGCTGGGGCTGAGGCTCCACCTCATGCAAGCCATTCTGCCGAGCCTGGTTCTCGGTAGCCACCTGATAGTAGTCCTTCACGTAGGGATCGTTCTTGAACTTGTCGGTGGCCTTGCTCATGATGTCCTCAATCTGAGGCGTAAGCACCGGATAACGGTAGCCGCTGGTCATCATCATAAAGACTCCCGGGCCAAGGATATTGTCAAAGTTCTCGACGATGAAGTTTGTCACCAGGCTGTCTTCACGGCGGGCAATGTCGGCTGCCTCGGCATTGAGCTGCTGGTTGATGGTCTCCTCGTCGACACCGTCTAAGAGCATCCGGCTCTGCTTGTGCGCCAACTCTTCCATCTGGTTGTCAAGCTGATTGTGGAAGTCGATGAAATCGTAAAGCTTCTCATTGAAAGGCGTACCGCTCACTATCTGTGACGCGTTGTCAATCTTGATATTGATATCACCTTTCTCCAACACGACGGGCATAATGCTCTCATCGTCCATAAAAAGGTTGGCCATACACACCGTATCAAGCAGTCCGGCGAAACGGAACTGGCCATGGACGACCTCGCAAGAGTCTAAGTTCTTAACCTCGTTGTTCTTGATGGTTTTCAGATAGAGTTTGCTCCCGTCAAGTGCAGAGACTGAAGATGCTCCGTGCACAGAAAAACTTTCAGCGCAGGAGACCAGTGAACTGGCTATGACAAGACCACAGATGTATTTATACATAAAGCAGCGTTTCATTTGCCTGCAAAAATACAACCTTATATTGATGTACGGAAAAAAATTTGCGCAATTTAAAACAATTGCGCAAACTTTTATAGTTTTTTGGCCTCTTTTTCCAATTCATGACTGATTCTGTGGGTTGTGTACAGCTGCAAGATGGCTGCAATAAGCAACGTCACCACCCACTTGTTGTACACATATTGCAGGTAGGCGAGATGAGACAAATGAAGCGCATTGCCCTGATTGGCAAACATCAGAAGGGCTGACACAAGGAACATCACGTCGCTGAGCAGCATGATGCGACGAAGACGACGGATAACGAAATTCGGACCTTCATAGCGCTGAAGCATCTGCATCGACGTGAACCCGATAGCGCCCAAGGCGAACAGATAGGGAGCCACCGACCATCCGGGCAGGCTTCCACCAGCACCGATGACCATCAGCAAAGCGCCCGTGAGGAAGATGGCGTTCTGCCAGTTATTCAGCTGTTTCATTCTCCTCGGATAATGATGACAACGATTCTTCATCGTCCCTGAGCACAAAGATGTCCTCGTCGTCATGTTTCATAAAATAGCGTTCACGGGCAATGCGTTCCAGGGCCTTCGGATTGCGGTCGAGCTCACGAATCTTGCGCATATCCTCTCGTGCACGGGCATTATACTCGTCAATCTCTTCCGACAGTTCACTGATGTAATGCATATTGCGTATGTGAGCCAGCATACTGTTCTGGCCGACAAAGCCCACCAACACCACACCGACAACCGATATCAAAACGTACTTCACAAAAGGCAGGTGCCAGACTTTGGCCACGGCTGCCACAAAACTCTTAATGACTTTCATTCTTCTCTCTCTTACTATGCCAATTCCAAATTAAATGCCGCACGCAACTTCTCAACGGATGGATTCTGCTTGCTCAGTTCTTCAAACTGTTCGCTACGAGTCATAATCTTCATGTTTTCATGATACTCGCTGACAGTTATCGTAAGCTGAATGGCACTGTTGTGCAGATACTTCTTCAGCGTGTTCAGAATACTGCCGTAGATCTTCTCCATCTCCTCCTTTATCAGTTCATTGCCCACCATGACTTCCACCTTGGGCAGTTCCGTAATGACAGGGTTCATATTCTTCATACGGGTAGCTATACCTACCAACTGCTGGGGCATACGGTTGCACATAGCCATCCATTGCAGCTCTAAGTCGTCCTGTGTGAATGTGGCATTCTCCACCTGACTATTATTCGCTGCCTCGCCGCCAGGCGTACCCGGCAAGATATTCATCTTTCCTGCCTTACGGAGATTGTTCCACGAGGTACCCAATGAGGTCACTTTCAACTTAGGCTGACTGGCAGGAACTTTCGGCGCACTCTGAGTGCTCCGCTCTTCGGTCTGAGGCTTAGGCGCTGCCGCGGCTACCTGCGGGGCCGCTTTCGTGGGCAGCGACTGTTGCATCAGTTGCTTAAACAGGGATTTCAGTCTTCTGGGCCTACGCCCACTGGCCGGCCCCTCCTCGGGCTGGGTTATCTGGGCTATCTCAATCAGTGTCAGCTCTACCAGCAACCGCTTGTTCGACGACTGCCGGTAGTTGATGTCGCACTGGTTCATCAGCTGCAGGGCCTTATACAGGAATGAGGTCTGACAGCGCTGGGCCTGATCTTGATAGCGTTGGCGCTGCTGGTCGCTCACTTCCAGCAGAGGCAACGTCTGCGGGTCTTTGGCCATCAGCACATTCCTGACGTGCTTGGCAAGTCCCTGGATTAGCAGACCACCGTCGAAGCCCTTGTTGATGACGTCGTTCAGCAACACCATCGCCTCGCTGGCCTTGTTAGCCATAGCGTAGTCCACTAAACGGAAATAATACTCGGAGTCGAGAACGTTCAGGTCTTCTATCACCTTCTGATAGGTAATATTGCCCTGACAGAACGATGCTGCCTGGTCGAAGATGGAGAGGGCGTCACGCATACCGCCATCGGCCTTCTCGGCAATGACGGCCAGCGCCTCTTCCTCATACTGTATCCCCTCCTTCTCGGCCACATGCTTCAGGTGGTTGACGGTATTGGCTACCGTCATACGCTCGAAGTCGTAAATCTGACAACGACTCAGGATAGTCGGCAGTATCTTATGCTTCTCCGTCGTTGCCAATATGAAGATGACATGTGCGGGCGGTTCCTCCAATGTCTTCAAGAAGGCGTTGAAGGCAGCCGTCGACAGCATGTGAACCTCGTCGATGATAAAAACCTTGTACTTGCCTAACTGCGGTGGAATGCGGGTCTGCTCCATCAGTGTCTTGATGTGCTCCACCGAATTGTTCGACGCTGCGTCAAGCTCAAAGATATTCAGCGAGCGCTGTTCGTTAAACGACTGGCACGACTCACACTCGTTGCACGCCTCACCGTCAGCCGTAGGGTTCTGGCAGTTGATAGCCTTGGCAAAGATGCGGGCACACGTCGTTTTACCAACACCACGCGGGCCGCAGAAAAGGTAGGCATGAGCCAGCTTACCCGACTTGACGGCATTCTTCAGCGTCGTCGTCAAGGCAGACTGTCCTACCACTGTGTCAAACGACATCGGCCTGTATTTTCGGGCCGAAACAATATACTCCATAAATGACGTTTTGATTTTAGACTGCAAAAATAAGCAATATTATTCAAAACGCCAAACAATCGCGGCGTAAATTGATGAATAAAAAAATGCCCGTTATGGACGGACAATCATTTTTCGGGAAACAACGGTGCCATCTTCGTTGCGCAGAACCTCAATGGACAGCCCCCGGTGCGGTGCGCTGAGACGCTGACCATTTAGGGCGTAGCGGTCGACTGCCACTCCGGTACTGATGACAGTAGGACGTACCGAGGTTGCGGATCCTGAGCCTCCCATCCCAATAGGTGGCTCAGGATTGTCGGCGACACAGAGTTTGTCGAGGCAGGCTCCGTCTTCGCGCCCGCCGATATTCAGGTAGTGACTGCCTGGCTGCATCGTTCCGTGAAAAAGCTCCTTCCAATCCCAGCTGTCGGTCTGAAGTCCGTTGGCGAATCCAGCGCCCAACGGACTGTCAAGAGAGGTCCAGTAGCTGTCGTCGTTCCAGGTCGGACACTTCACACGCCCATATATATAATAGGTGCCTGCTGTAGCTACATCGAAACGCAACACCAGAATGTTGGCTTTATCGGTTGGAGCAGCGCCCGTGATGTTATTCACCGTCTCAAGATACTTGCCGCCAGAGGCTTGGGCGTCTTCCACCAGACGGAAGGCAGAACCTTCACCATTGGCACGCAAATCCTCAGCCTCCTTCCACAGAAGTACTTCGCCGTAGTCATTTTCCTCGTCATCGGCGGCCAGAGGGTCGGTCTTCGTGAAGAGACTCAGGTCGATGCAGCCACCCATCGTCTCGTAACCTTGGGCATTGAGGTGCAACCAGTCGTTCTCGAAAAGGAATGCCTGCTGCATGGCCTCAGGATCCTGAGGATTGCGCACAGCCGCGTCGAAGTCAATCACGCCGTCAAGCATCTTCGTCGTACGTATCCATTTGTTGATGGTGCTACGGCCTTTCTCATGGTCGGCACTGTAGTAATTGCTGCCCTTGAATGGCGTAATGGTACCGCCAAAGACGTAGATGCCTTTCTGGTGAGCCTCACGGATAATCTGCTTATAGACTTCTATGATACGCTGAGCCGTCTGAACGCCATTACCTGTGTAACCGAGGTCATTGACGGCCTCAAAGAGGATAATCCACTTCACGCCCTCCTGGCCCAGCAGGTCACGCTGGTAGCGACTGGAACCAGAAGGTCCCAAGCCTCCGCCAAGTACGCAGTTGCCACCAATACCCATATTGAGCACACCAACCTTGCTGGTGGGGGCATTAGCCAGCAGACGGCGGGAGAGCACGTCGGCCCAGCGATTCTGCTGGTTGGTGGTGGAACCACGACCGTCGGTAATAGAATTACCCAAAATGGCAACAGCACCGGCTTCATCGGGGGCCTCAACCTCCAGGGCAAGGATATTATACCAATGATCTGTCTTGACAGCGCCACTGAAATCACGGGTATTGCCGGCTTTCAGATAGGAGGTGGTACGCGAACCGGGATGTCCGCTAACACTCGTCGACGAAGCATTGCCGTAATGGATGGTGATGGCCACGTTCTGACGGTCGCCAAGATGCAGGCTGACAGGATCGGAAACGGCCTTGCCTCCTGCCGACATCGTGACAGAAGCCTTGCCACCAAAGGTCAGGCTGACTGTCGACGCCTCATCTATCTCACTGCTACTGCCAGACGTCTTAGCATAGGCTAACTCGACGGCCTTGATTGCCGTTGCACCATTGCTGAACTCATTGGTCAGTTTCAGGCGCACCTTCTCGCCGCCAATAGAGACCTGTACAATCTGGCGCAATGAGTTGTTGCCCAGTCCGGGCGACGGCGGGTTATTGTTAGTCTCAACAAGCTGCGGAGCCGTACCCCACGTGCCTACCCAATGGTTGCCGGCAAAAACTACTGCTACCGAAAGCAGGCATACTATCACAAAAGCTACTCTTTTCATTTTTTTCTTCAATAACGCTTAGATTAAATCAGCGGCATACCCAACTCCTTGCATTCACGACGCATATCTTCAGGCCATATAGAAGCCTGAATCTCGCCGATGTGAGCCTTGTGCAACAGTACCATACAGAGACGACTCTGACCAATACCGCCACCTATGCTCAGCGGCAACTTGTCGTTCAGCAACTGCTGGTGGAAATAAAGATGCTGGCGCTCCTCCTTATGTTCAAGCTTCAACTGGCGCAGCAACGACTCCTTGTCTACACGGATTCCCATAGACGACAGTTCGAACGAACGACCCAGCACGGGATACCATATCAGGATATCGCCGTTCAGACCCTTACGGCCATCTTCGGCTACCGTCGACCAGTCATCATAGTCGGGCGCACGGCCGTCGTGCTTCTCGCCGTTGGACAGCTCGCCACCTATACCTATTATAAATACGGCACCGTAGGCCTCGCAGATAGCATCCTCGCGCTCCTTAGGTGTCTTGTCGGGATACATCTTCAGCAACTCCTCGGCATGAATAAACTTGATTTTCTCCGGCAGGAAAGCCTTCAGCTGAGGATAGGTCTCACACGTCAGATACTCCGTACGGCGTATGGCGGCATAGATGCGCTCCACCACATCCTTCAGAAAGGCCACAGTACGATCCTCCTTACGGATGACGGCCTCCCAGTCCCACTGGTCGACATACAGCGAGTGTAGGTTGTCCAACTCTTCATCGGCACGGATGGCATTCATGTCAGTATAAATGCCATGACCAGGCTCTATCTGATACTCTGCCAGCGACAGACGCTTCCACTTGGCCAGCGAATGAACCACCTCAGCACGGGCTTCGCCCAAATCCTTGATAGGGAACGTCACAGCACGCTCCACACCATTCAGGTCGTCATTAATGCCCAAGCCCTGCAGCACGAAAAGCGGTGCCGTCACACGACGCAAACGCAGTTCCGTAGACAGGTTCTGCTGGAAGAATTCCTTAATCAGTTTAATACCCTGTTCCGTCTGTTTCGTGTCGAGCAGACGCTCATAGTTTATGGGTTTAATTAATTTGCTCATTTCGTTTCGTTTCAATTTTGCGTGCAAAGATAACCATTAAATGCTAAATTGCAAACAAAATATCGAAATATTTTTGCAAAACGTCATCTATTCTTGATTTTTACTAACTATTTGCGCCGCACCCCATCTCTTAAAAGAATTTAATTATCAGTTACGAATTGTCAATTCTCAATTTTATTTCGTACCTTTGCACTCGCTTATAAAGCAAACAAGGTCCCGTAGCTTAGCTGAATAGAGCGTCAGATTCCGGTTCTGAAGGTCTTGGGTTTGAATCCCAACGGGATCACGAGGGATAGGCGAAGCCTGAAAGAGTTCGAGAATCATCTGTCAAAGAAGCCCAGAGCACAGTCGCTTTACTTGGGCGAACTACGTCATCTGTTCCGTGAGGTGATGCTTGAATTCAACACAGAAGAAAAGACCATCATCAAAAGTGATCCGTTCATCCGCTACAAAGTACCTAAACAAGTAATGAAGAAAGGTGTCCGTGCACTCACCTTGGAAGAGCTGATGAAAGTCTATCACTATCAAGGCAAACCAGGAAGCCGTTCCCAACTTGCGCGTGATACCTTTATACTATCGTTCTGCCTGATGGGAATGAACTCCGTGGATTTGTTCTCGGCTACGAACTACAAGAACGGCTTCATCAAGTACAACAGAACGAAGACCAAAGATCGCAGAAATGATGAAGCCTATATCGAGGTAAAAGTCCACCCGTTTATCAAACCGCTCATGAAGAAATATGCAGGCACCAAAACCGTCTTCAATTTCCGCTCACGTTACAACGACTACGAAGGCTTCAACAAGAACCTGAACATCGGTCTGAAAACTGTTGGCAAAGCTGTCGGCATTAGCGACCTCGAATTTTATCAGGCTCGCCACACTTTCGCCACCCTATCCAGAAACCTGATGAAGTTCAGCAAAGGAGACGTTGATGAAGCCCTCAACCACGTCGGCAGTTTTGAAGTAGCCGACATCTACATCGCCAAGGACTTTTCCATCATCAACGACAACAACTTCAAGTTGCTTGACAAGGTGTTCAACTTCACCAAATCGAAAAGAGGCAGAAAGCCAAAGAAACAGGAAGTTGCTTAAGGTATCCGCCTGCAATAAAAACCCAATCCCCACACTTTAATACTTGGTGTGGGGATTGGGTATACAGCAAATCGCTCTGTTCATCGCAATTGTCCGACGAATTCAAAATTTCTGGTCCTCTTCATTCAGCTGCGGATAGGCAGTAACACGGGCTTGATGGTCTTGCAACCATATATGGTTCAGCGTGAATGCAATCGACTCCAGCGTTTCTTCCCGCTTCGACGGTTTCAGTTCACACTCCCATACTGTGATGCAATGCCAGCCCATTTCACCCAGTTTATGCTGCTCTTCCTTATCTCGCTCCTTGTTCCTGCGAATCTTTGCTACCCAAAAGTCCCGGTTCGTCTTGGGAATCTTACAACACTCCGAACTCTCAATGGTCAATGATTCATGGTCAATGGTCAATGATACTCCGTGTCCATGCCAAAAGCATCCATTCACGAAGATACACGTCCTGTATTTCCTCAGCACCAAGTCAGGATGTCCAGGCAATCGTTTATGGTTCAACCTATATCGGAATCCTCTACTCCACAGCCCACGACGCACAATCATCTCAGGCTTCGTGTCCTTCGACCGGATGGCCGACATATTTTTATGACGTTGTTGTTCGGTGAGTCTGTCAGCCATATAGCATCGCCTATCGAGTTTGATAACGAAGAAGTTCCTCACCTTTAAATACAACGGGGGCTCCTTCTTGATAATCGGTGTCTGTATCAAGACGACATTCTGTTAGTATTTTCGATAGATTAACATCTGGGCTTATCGACACCTCCTCGTCGAACACAAAACAGAAATAGTTACCCTGTGGGTTCGGATATAGTGCTTGACGCATACGTTCCTCCGACATGACTGCGTGGTGATGTACGTGGAATACGCGATACTCGTTCTTGAAATCTTCACCTAACCGATAGAGTATGACAAACTTGATACCGCCTTGCTCCAACTGGCTTCGTTTCATCGTACCAGCACGCTTCAGACCCTTGGTGAATATCCTCACATTGTAGAGGTTCGTACCTTTGTCGTTGGCACCCATTATCCAATTCAGTTGAGCTTCGTCTTTGTAGCACCCGATGAGGAAATTATCCTTCAAATAGCGCTGTACATAATGCAAAGTGAGGAGCGAAGCCGGGACAGGAGTGCTCTTTGCCTCTTGCTCAACTTTTGGCAGAAGCGTTTCAGGACTGACCCCGATGGGGCACTTCACCATATAGAAATAAGGAGCCAGCAGGGAAAGCGTCCGCTCGTTTTCGTCGGTAAAGCGTTCGCCGTTATCCAAAGCGACAGAATAGTAGCTCTGTCTACCTGTGTCGCCATAAGGGGTATATACTTTACCCAGCAGTTGCTGGAAGTTCTGCTGCATAAACTGTTCTGCATTGACCCCTTCACGAGCAGTGATAGCGTAAAACGAATAACTGCTATTAAGTTCTTCCTGTATGTTTTTGCGGAACAACTCCCTGACTTGCACCTTCCATAATGCCTTGGAAAAGGCATTGTTGCGAGCATAGAGTGAAAGAACGTAGAGGAAATTCACATCGTAGTGAGTGATTATCAGTGTGTCTCTGTCAAACAGGCGGTTCTCAAACTGTCGGGCGTTGAATACCGTCTCTCTTTTCTTCAGATTATCGTTTTCAAAGCTCAGATTCTTGTCAACGAAAGCAGATATAAAGAAATTGGGGATGATGTTGTAGCCTTCGGTTGTCTCGTCGCGCAGCCAGATGTTCTTGGGATTATCCTTCTGTTTCTTCGCTTCATCGCCTGAGAGGAAGAGGTCAAGGTTCCACTGAATCACATTTCTAGCATAGGTGTACTGTTTGTACACTGATTCGTCACCTACAGTCGAACCAATCTTATAGTATTTGCTGTCACCTATATAATATATCTCCTTTTGCACCTGCTTCTGCATTGCATTGGGGTACACTAGGTCGGCAAAGGTGTACATGTGATCCACCCGCTTGCCGTCTTTCTGTTCTTTCAGTCCCGAAGGAATGTCCTTGCTCCCCACCAGTTCGTCGATGATGGCCTCAAAGACGATGTTGAAGTTCTGTGCCAGCAAGTACTCTTTCTGGTCGTCACGCACATTGATGGCGTGCGATTTGTCGAAGAAGGCGTAGCAGAGCTCCCATAGGCGCAATGCCTTGTCGGAGAAGTATTTGTATCGTATCTGACGCATTCGCACTCGCCCATATCCATCAAGGTAATGCCTGAACTTGGAACCCGTTATCAATTCGAACCCCATATTGATATTCACGCGGAATCCGTAGTGGTTCGAGATGTAGTTCAGTATAGAGAAGTAGATGATGAACAGTTCTTCGTCGAAGTTGACCTGCTTTTTCTTGTTGACGGGTCGCAGATAGACAGGCACTCCGTCCTGCACGATGGCTTGCGAGTGGGCGATAGTTCTTCTCCAGTTGATTTTGTTATAGCCTGAGTGGATGCTCTTCAGCACAAACAGTACGTAGTCCTGGTTTTCGCGATTGAAACGTATCAGTTCCAGAATGATGTCCAACAGCGTGTCGCTCAGCCGTTGCCGTCGGTTGCCTATCTGTGCGATGTTACGTTCCAACAGGATATTCTGGTCGGGGTGGGTCTCACGGTAAATCATCAGCGCTCGGTACACCCAAACAGCCAGTTCGCATACAAAACCGCGCTGCGTAGCATTCATCTTGCCATCCTTCTCGCTCACGCAGATGATGTCCTCGGGTTTCTCGCCAAAAACCCTATCGTCGTCAACGCCCTCCGTACCTTTTTCCTCCAGTACCACCTTGGGTAGGAAGAAAATGTAGTCCTTCAGCATGGGAGAATAGACATGACCGACGTAGTTGTAACACACGAAACCGTCGCTCGGGCGCCGGTGATACTCTATCAGTCCGTCCGTCACCTGCTCACGCTCTAAGACAGCAGGGTCGTAGTAATATCCTTCTATCAGGACCTTCATTCTTCGTCAGTCTTGGTTCTCTATCCTAATATTCCATCCGGCATTGTTCACGGCATCCATAAACTTGCCTATGTTGCCTATGCCAAACTGTGTCGAAAGGTATATCTTCTCGCCGTTGGATAGTTCAAACTCCGTAGCTCTCTTGTTGCTGTCGGTGGAGTCTTTGGTGCGAGCATTGTATTCCGCTTCGGTCTCTACCAGGTGGCGCACATAGTCCTTCAGCCCCAGCCCGTTCCACGCCTGTGCTATTGTCTGTGCGTCTGCATCAGGGTGAGCTTCAATGTATAGCCTGAACGCCTCACGGGTCATTTGGGCTTTGTTCAGGTTGTCTGTGCCGTTCACGCGGTATCTCGACTTGTCCCGCTGACGTTTTGTGTTGGGAGTGGTGTCGGATATCGTTGCTGTGCCATCGTCGGAAGTTTCAAAAGGATATACCTCCAGATCCTGTAGGAATTTGATGACCATGTTGGTGTCAACCGTTCCGTCGTGGTGGAAGAACTTGCGGAAAGCCAGCAGCTCTCCATCGCTGTCCTTGAACGCTTTGTGGTTTGTCTCGTTGTCCTTGAAGACATCGTTCCACAGATAGAAGATGACCTTGCTCACGAATGTCTCTACGGTGATTTTGCCGTTTTTGGCTTTCGCAAAGAAGTAGCCTAATTTCTTGTCTTCCGAGTGGGTAGTGCTCTCTATGATAGCGTTGATTGCCTCCAAGAAACTCCACCAGTCGTATTGGTCGTTGTCAATCTCGATGACGTAGTTTTTCTTTGCGTCAGCAATAGGCATGTACACCCAGTCCCAGCGGCGCTTAAAGGCGGAGTCGATAGGAAACAGGCTTTGGTCGCTGGTGTTCATCGTGGCCCAGATGTACAGGTTCTTGGGCAGGCGCAGCTTGCCGTCTTTGATGCCGTCTTTGTTAGTTAGCACAGGCAGTTCTTCCTCGTCATTGCCATTCAGGTATTTGGCAATGTCTTTGTCTGCCATGATAGGGTATTCCGATGCCCCTTCGTCGTCTCGGTCGAGCAGTTGGAACAAATCACCGAATATCTGTGCACAGTTACCTCGGTTGATTTCCTCAATGACAAGGAACACTTTGTCGTCAGGATTATTCCACGCTGCCACGTAGGCTTGCAGGAAGGCCTGTGGAATGAACGAATAGGTGATGCAATCTTCATACACATCTTCTTTGTTCGTATCTTTAACTATGTCGCCAGCCACATTGCGGACAGCCCTCTTTGTTGTGGTAGGTTTGTATGCCCCCACAAATGTAGAATAGTCACTGTCTGGATGGAAAGTAGTGCGGAATACCAGATTCTTTTCGTCTGCCGCCTTTACATCTGCATCATCCTTTATCTTATGACTTTTTCCGGTTCCTGGGGCACCATAGAAGATTTGCTGGAGATTTATCTTTGTTTTATCCTTATCAGTAACATAATCTACTCTTCTTGCTGAGTGTTCAATAACCATCTTGGCCATTATGGTCAGTGTAGAAGTATATCCATACTCGAATTTGTCTATTGCTGTTTTACCACATAAGACATCTCTGGCGGTATTGGCATTGGAATCCGGATTTTCTGTAAAGTAGTGCACATACTCACCTAACAAAGCTTTAGAAATTGTTCGCAGGCCGACTGAACCCCTACTTTCAGACTTTACAAGATAACATAATCTGTCTTCATCAACAATCGTTACCTGACCATTGTCCGAGACATCGCCAATTCGAAGTATATTCTCTATATTCATAATCAATATGTATATTTAATTCTGATGTTTTTACATAATATTGAAGAATCAAATACATGACTCCAACCGCCATCGGCATCACGTTCACAATGCTCACAATTTGTGTTCCACTTCCTATCGAAGAAAAACAAATGTACATTTATCGGAATAACACCATCCAAATCCAAACCGAACCAAAAACCATCTTCATCTCGGAGGGAATGGGAACTTACCCCACTATCCTTTGCAGGATAGTACTTCACTTTTGAAAAGTACTTCCCGTAATAAGAGATATCCATTTGAATGTATGTAACTTCTTTATACTTCTTCTGGGCCATATCCAAAATTATCTTTGAAAAATACATTCGTAATGATACTCCAGAAACTCACGACTGGGCAAATATTCTGTTGGCATAGTTAACTTTTTCCCAGCAATAAGACCAAAGTGTTTGTCGTAATATTCCTTTGTTTCTTTTTCTCGCAAGATAGAGGAGAAACAGACTGTGTAGTCGCTTGGCGAGAAAGAAATGAGACCTTCATCGAAAGCCTTGTCATAAAGTGCCGAGAGGCAGATGCCATTGCAGGGATTCAGGCGATCTTGCTTATGTTTCTTGTCTTCCCAGGGGATGATGTGGCTGGCAATGAGCAATTGCGGAATGTCTATGCCCGTCAGCGCACAACGGCAGCCGTAATTGGTGAGTATCATACGACGAAAATAGTCCTGGCCTTTCCTGCGTTTTGTGACAGCGACAATATCTTCTCCTTCTTTTGTAAGGTCGAAATGGGTAATGAGTTTTTTGGAGATGGTTCTTGGATTCGATTCTTGGGCAACGATTATATCGGCGGCCTTTATTTCTTGTTCATATAAAGCATACTTCTTCAGACTCTTCAGGGCTGCTGAACAAAAACTCTTCAGCGGATAGCTTCTTTGACTAGAGCTACCATAATCAAAGATATTTTGCTGGTTATTTTTCATCTTTTTCACCTCTTCATTCACAAAACGCAGCACTTCCTCTATGGTGGCTGCATTTGGAATATCATAGAGTGACTGTCCGTGGAGGTCAATCACGTTCTGATGCACAAGCACCTCGTCCAGAATCCTTATCGCCTGTGCATAACTGGATGCCTTTCGTGAATTATCCGGTGAAAGAAGTTTGTTGAAATTAATAAACCCTTGTCTGTCCATATTTTGTTTCTCGTTTATCTAATTAGTCACCCGCTAACTTACTCATTATCTTTGTTTGTTTAGTCTTTTAAAGGATGTATTTTGTTTTCAATATATTCTATCGTCTCATCACAGAACAACTTCCCAGTCTGAAGATTTGATATTATACTCTTTAACTTATTACAAACATTCAACTTTGCAATATTCAAAGGTTGAAATATTTTTGGCAATTTATTTACAGCAGAATAAAACTGACGCATTCCACTATACGCATTTCCCATACCATTATTCATTTCACGCAAATCAGCAACCAAGCCCTGCCACTCTTTTTCGGAAACAAGCCCTTCAGATACATTAAGCATTTCCTTTATTGCCTGCTGGGCTTCAAGATATTTGGCATACCAAATCGAATTAGGTTCATCTATTTCCTTTGCATATTTGTTCATATCCCTAGCAGCATTTAACAAGATACTCTTGGTATGCAATACGTTGCTATTTTGTCGTGTCATATCCAATTCTCGTGTATGTATTTGCATGTCCTCACCTATTTTATTTGTCAAATAAGATATTTGGTCTATATTTGCTTTGACCTCAGAACATGTAAATACTATGAACTCATTATATTCAATTAGCCCCCACATATCTCGTCCCGTTGTAACAGGTATCTGCTCTTCTGCTTTGGATTTTGTTGTCAATGGCATTTGGAGCCTACGATTATCGGTTCGCTTTTCCATATCTCTGATTACCATGTCAAGATGTTTTAAAAGCATTTCTTGAAATTGATTTTCCCCTGTAAACGTAAAGTAGTAGCCTCCTAATTTCCCAACTTCGGAAGTAAACCTGTTAATCTTTTGCAATTGTTCCACATCTATTGAAGAAGGAGAGATACTTTCATCTTTACGGTACACCATCAGTTCAATACTGTCACCGTTTTTGTATCTTTCATATGCTCTATAGAACTCTTCTTCGGTTCCAGACTCATACTTGAGAGCTGGTGTGCCAAACCTTGCCCAAAGGATTCCAATAAAGACATCATAATCGTCTCCTATTTGGGAATTAACAACATCTTGGGGATAATCGCCAAATGATGGATGTGTACTATCTTCCCAACATAGCAATTCAAGCTTAATATTATCGCAAGAGTGAATCTGGTTGTATAAATCTATAACTTTCTTCACTATTATTCTTTCTTCTTTTACATCACCAGGTGAAGCAAGAAAAACTTTATATGCTACTACTGTTCTTGGCATCTGTTCTTATGATGTTTTATTTCTATTATATTGTCATTTTGAGTTACCCACTA
This sequence comes from uncultured Prevotellaceae bacterium, assembly GCA_900316475.1. Classification (GTDB taxonomy): domain Bacteria; phylum Bacteroidota; class Bacteroidia; order Bacteroidales; family Bacteroidaceae; genus Prevotella. The sequence continues at coordinate 20,437 of ONDA01000011.1, read as the reverse complement.
ACTACTTTGCAGTTACCCACTAAGTGTAAAGGAGTTACCCACTAAGTGTAAAGGAGTTACCCACTAACTCAATAAGAGTGCCACCCAGCCAGATATAAGCCAAGCGACAATCCTCCTGCTCCTGCAAAGAGGTCAATAACTGTATATTGCTTCACTTTGTCCATAATCACAAATATTTCATCAAAAATGCCTTCAGCGGCTCTAAATACTCTGCATCCAGACTCCAGTGTTGGGTGTTCTCGTAGTTGCGGTTTGCATCTTTTATCAGTTTCTTCTGGGTCTTTGACTTCCCCAACAAGGTTTCAAGATAGGCGTATATCTTGGTCTTTTTGGCGGGGATGGTCAACGTGGGAGGGGTCTTGGTTGGGATTCGTACATTCGCAAGTTCTCCCTCGTATGTCTGCCAGCAGTCCATGACTGGTTGGTTGTCTGGATTGATGATGTTTTCCAGCAAGTCCTCCAAAGCGCCTGCATCTTTGTCGTTGGGTAGTAAGAACAGTTCAAACTCCACGCCAAATTCTTCCTTGATAGCAAGCAATTCGGCACGACGTGTTTCTATATCCTCGTCAGCATCAAAGATAACAAGATTGATGCCACCAAGGTCTGTGTTCTGACGCATGGCACCTATGGCATCTTCAGACTTTAGCTTGTGATAACCACCTGTATCGCCGTCTTTACCTGGATGGGTGATGCTGCCTTGGGGGGCTTTCTCGCCGAAAATATGGTGATAGTAATCCTCGAAGAACTTCTTGTCGGCATCACCTTCAACTATAATCTGAAACCTTCTCATCACACCAGCCCTCTTAGTTCAACATCATTTTCGCATGCTCCGCTCAGGCCTTCAAAGGAGTATTTGTAGGCCTGATGTCCTTTTATGGGAGTCTTAGCAAGTGTATATAACCGCATCATTTGTTGATACTCTGGATGCTCTTCCAGCATTTCATTCAAACGGCTTAGTGTTTCCTTGCTATGAGTAGTAATGAACACCTGCTTGTTTGTAGTGATTGCCAGCGCAAAGATGGCTTCCCACAGTTTCTTGTAGGCAGAATAGTGCAAGCCATTTTCAATCTCATCTATCAGAAGTATATTGTTCATGGGATTGGCAGATGCAGCCACAATGTTCAGATAGCGGCGAAGACCATCACCTTGCATATTGACTGCCATAAGTTGATCGATACCTTCCAAGCCTACGTATGCGACATTATTCAGGATCTCCAATGTGGTGATACGACTATCAAAGTTCTTCAATCGCTCTGTTACGGTATCTTTTAGTCTGCGCTTTATCAATTCAACCAAGTCATTGGCTGGATTGCCAGCAGCCAAATCAGCAGGAAGGAGAGCCACGCTGTTCTTTTCTAAATATCCTTCTGCCAGTTTCTTGCCAGATATCAATCCTTGCTGATTGACCGTCAAGCTGCACTCGTGAGTGCTCTTTTGCTGACCGGATTCAACATCGAAGAGCATCTTTAGCGTATTCAGAAAGGTCTTTGTTTCTGAGGTAGGTATCTGCCCGTTTTGCAAATCCGGCTGTGACTGCCCGTCAAAAACATAAGTCAACTCTAAAGACAAGTGACGTTTGGTATTGTCAAACAATTCGGAAGAAATCTCTGGTTTTACCTTTAAGTCATAATTATGGAACATATAGCCCAAGTCTGCAAAACTGATATAATTGCGAGACCTGATAGAATTGATGGTCTGAGGCAGGTCTGGGTTGGACATCCCCATCATCAATAAAAGACACTCAAGTACCGAACTCTTACCAGAGCTATTCTGCCCTAAAAAGACATTCACCCTGGAAAAATCATCAATTTCCAGATGGTCAATACCCCTGAAATTCCATATTTCAATATTCTTAAAACCTTCCATGTCTATAGTTATGTATACTTTATCTTGCAAAGTTACTCATTTTCCCGAAACAAAACGAAAAATATCACGTTAATTAACAATTCGCCCTGCTGAAACCTTCCTTTACCTCTATTTTTTTAGCCTTTTGTAAGTCCGTGAAATGTTAAAAAAAGCACTTTCTACTGCAAAAAACCTGTTTAGTTATTTTTTTGTTGTTCTTTTGCGTCCGATTTTGATGACGCTGCAAATTTAGTAACATTTTTCCCTATCTCACAATTATCCTCTAACAAAGTGCCACCGGAACCATCCCTGTGATTTCCGACGCTTACCGTACGATGTCTGTTGACTTGACAGGTGTGGCAACTGTCCAAGAGGCCTTCGTGAGGTCGATAGTTAGGGCAGGCAATATGGCGGCATCATCACAAGTGACTGCTGTACCTTGATTATAAAGATAGCCGAAGTCGCAGATATAAGTAATGTTACTGGGCGTATAGCCGTTAGTTCGCATAAACCAGAAGGAGTTGCCGCGATAGCCCGTGACCGACGACCACCAGGCTCCTCGGCACTTTGCATACAGCGTTGAACGGAAACGGCGGGCAGCGTCGTCGATACCACTGCCTGCATAGAAGCCATAGTCCGTAGCCAGTGGGGAGGCAAACACCTCCTTGTTGGAAAGAATGAAGATGCGATCCTGTGTGTCAGGTCCGCAGTTGGTGCCGTACGAGGAGTTTGGCGCATTTTCCACGCTGGTCGTTTCGATGGCGTTGCGCTCCGTCTCGGAAAAGGCACGATGTAGAAAGTCGCTGTTGAGCCATTGGCGCAAGTGGCAACCACTCCAGTTCACATCCTCGTCTTTGTCGTGGAAGGGGCAGGTGTCGGGCATGCGGTCGGCCAGCAACACGGCCTTGGTACCGCTGATTTTCAGGATGCGCCACTTGATGGGAGCGTATGCGAAGTAGTGCCAGGCTTCTGTGTCGGTCCATCGGTAGTGCTGTTCGCGATTCGTGGAACAGGTAACGGCTCCTGCCCCGTTCAGTCTGCGATAGCGCTTGCCGTCAATCTCCGTGTCATCGTCCGTCCACTCTGCCTGCTGCAGTTTGTTGTACAGTGAGGCATCTGTTATCACGTCACCATCGGCCAGCGCATAATCGTCCACGGCATTGAAACTTCCGCTGACCACCTCGTTGGTGGGATACGAGCCAAAAAAGACGCATTCCCAGCGTGTCACATGAGTCTTCTGGCCGGGATCCTTCACCCAGGGACTATGCAGGTCTTGATAGGTATCACCCGTATATCGTTCCTCGCTACTGGGCGTTATGCTGCCATCATCGTCATCATTGCTACACGACGTCGTTACAGCTCCAAAAATCAGAAGCCATAGCAGGCATATGTATGTTCTAGGTTTTCTGTCCATAACTTATTACTGGATAATATCGGTAGAATAAACGGGGTCCGTAGGCTGATAGTCGGCTTTCGACAGGTCGATGGTGATGGCAGGCAGCACGGCTGCATCGTTGCAGGTAACCACAATGCCTCGGTTATAAGTGTCACCCGATTCACCAACATAGACGACGTTGGCCTTTGTGTAACCAACGGAACGCATGAACCAGAAAGAGGTGCCTCGATATCCGTCTACAGGCGACCACCATGCCCCACGGCACTTGGCATAGAGCGTAGAGCGGAACCGGCGGGCTGGATCGTTGCCACTGTCGCTGTTACTGAAGCCATATTCAATGGCTAGTGGCGATGAGAACGTCTCGCTTTCCGAGAGCACGAACACACAATCCTTGGTGTCAGGGCCACAGTCGGTACCGAAATAATAGTTGGGTGCATTCTTAACATCCGTCTCCTTGATGGCGCTTCTTTCCTGTTCCGTGAAGGCCCGGCTTAAGAACTCTCTGTTCAGCCATCGACGCAGGCTGCAGTTGCTCCAACTGGTGTCATTGTAGCTCTCGTTAAAAGGGCTGGTGTCGGGCATGCGGTCGGCCAGCAACACTGCTTTATCGCCCGTCTGTTTCAGTATGCGCCACTTGATGGGAGCATATGCGAAGTAGTGCCAGGCTTTGGTGTCGGTCCATCGGTAGTGCTGTTCGCGATTCGTGGAACAGGAAACGGCCCCTGCCCCGTTCAGTCTGTGGTAGCGCTTGCCGTCAATCTCCGTGTCGTCGGCCGTCCACTCTGCCTGCTGCAGTTGGCTATACAGCACAGCATCGGTTATCACGTCGCCTTCAACCAGAGCATAATCATCTACAGCATTATAACTGCCGCTGACCACCTCGTTGGCAGGATACGAGCCAAACAGGATACACTCCCATCGTGTAACCTTCTGCGGTGGCTGTTCGTCATTCGTATCGTCCTTGCTGCACGATGCCAGCAATGGTAGTCCACAAACGAGAAAGAAAGCAAGTATCCTAACCGATACGTATCTTTTATCCATTGTCATAATGTTTATTCTTACCAACCAGTTTGATGCCGTACCGGACGAACAAATTGTTCTGCAACTGCAGGAAGACCTCATCGAAGGCAACTACCCGGAGTAGTCCTATTGTCAACTCACAGATTAAGTTTCAGTCAAAATGTTAGTCGTTAATCACTTCAACATAGAAACTGAATGGACGAAAACCGTCATTGCAGCTAATCATGGCACTCATCGGGTTCTGCATCCAGCCGTCGAAGAAGTTGCCTTCGCCCTTGGCCAGAGACTCCACAAACGGCCTCATGGATTCCCATGCTGATGGGCACATTCCTTCAGGACGCTGACCACCAACAGAAACCCATTGCATACCAGTGGTAACGTCACAGGTATGCTCAATGGGATTCTCGTACTTTTCCATCAGGTCGGGATAGACCGTCTGGCGAATGGCGGTGATACGAACTTTATTCATTACAGCTTGCCGACCAGAGCTGCCACTTTCTGCTTGGTTTCCTCCGTCTTCTGCTCGTCAATCTTGGCAGTGACAGCCCCCATGTTCTCAACGCTCCAGTAGTTGCAGATGTCACGGAACTCAGCGGTGGCACCGTCATAGACTCCAGGCGAATAGGATGACATCAGCAACGCCATTTTCTTCACCTTGGCAGGCTTGTTGACGCAGTACATACGTTGGATGGGAGCCTGAATCTGGGCGCAGAGCGTGAAATAGTAGATGGGCGCAGCCAACACCAACACCTCTGCCTCGTTCATCAAAGGATAGAGTTCCTGCATGTCGTCTTTCTGGATGCAGGCACCATTGCCTTTGTTGTGGCAGTACTCACAGGCCAGACAGCCGGCAATCTTTTTCTTCGATACGTTCACCAGTGTTACCTCATGACCTGCTGCCTCGGCAGCGTTCTTGAACACATCTGCCATCCAAGCGGTGTTGCCCTTCGCACGTGGCGAAGCTTGTAAAATCAGAATCTTCATCATCGTAAATATTTAGTAATCCTCTAAAAACGCTTAAATCTGAGCACAAATATACTGATAATTGCTGAATTATCGCTAATTTAGCAGCGACTATTAGGAAAGTTTATGAAGAAAAGTACAATTTTCACAACAATCCTTGTATCAATCCTTCATGTCGTTTCTATTCGTGGAACTTCCGGGATGATTTTCACTTTACTGCTCGAATTATTGCCTTCCTGTATCACCTGAATCTGGATGGGGATGCGTTCCTGCAGCTCTTCCACATGACTGATAATTCCCACATGCCGGCCAGATTTGGTATGCAGTGAGCGCAATGTACTGATGGCATTCTGTAAGGGCTCGCCACTGAGCGTACCAAAGCCCTCGTCGATAAACAGCGTGTCTACCGCCAACTGTTGACCGATGTCACTAAGTGCCAAGGCCAGCGATAGCGACACAAGGAAACTCTCACCACCCGAAATGGTACTGGCAGCGCGGCTGACATAGCCCTGGTAGGCATCTTCGAGTGAGATGACAAATGTGCCGGGTGCCACTTTCAGCGTATATCGGTCTGTCAGCGTCTTCATATAGCTGTTGGCCGAATGAATCAGGCTGGTCAGAACATAACTTTGGGCTATCTTCCTGAACTTATTGCCCGTGGCGCAACCAATGAGCTGGTTCATGCGTGACCACTTCTGATACTCCGCCGATCTCTTTTCTACTTCTTCTATGAGTTTACCTCGGCTTTTCTTATTCTCTTCATCGGCTTTCAATTCCTGACTGATGGCGCCCTTTTTCTCCGCAATCTCAATCAGCTTAGGCTCCTGTTCCTTGATATGAGCATCCAGCGTTTCAATAGTGTCACCTTCTTGCAGTTCAGGTTTTTCTTTCAGATGCTCATTCTGTTTCCTGACAGCTTCATCCATCAGCGTTTTATTGGTCAGTACTTTTTTCCTGTCCGTATCGAGCAGTGTGTTAACCTCGCCGATTTGGGTTGCAGTATAGTCATTTAGGGCATTTAGCCTTTCGATGCTGATATTCTCGTGGTCATCAAGAAAGCAATCCAGTTGCCGACCGTTTACTTTAGCCGTCTCTTCTGCCTGCTGCAGTCCGGCAAGCGCTGTCGATGCCTTGCTCTTTACGTCATTGGCTTTCTTCAAAAGGTCTGTCTGTCTTGTCTTGTCCAATGCCGTAAGCCCTTTCCAAGCTGGCATTAACTGTACGATTTCATCAATGACATCCTTCACCATCTTACAGCTGTTAGCCATTTCAGTATGACTGTTTGCTAGTGTCTGACTCCGCTTGACGTTCTTCTGATAGGTTTCTGCCTGTCCCTTCAACAGTTCAGCGAACTCTTCCGGTTTCTCCTTCCAGTCGACAGGCCACTGGCCAACAATGAGCGATGCTGCATTCTCTTCCGCTTTGGACACGTCTTCCTTTTTGGTTTTCAACAGTTCCTCGTGAGTAGAAATCCTTCCTTTACAGTCGTTGATGGCCTTTTCGGCAATCTGAGCATCTTTCGTTTTTTGCTCTATGCACTCCACCCTGAACTTATCAAGCACTTTCCGCTGCTTCTTGATGGCCATGTCCCTACCCTCACCTTCAGTAATTTTGGCTTCCACTTCCTTTAATGCAACTACTGTCTTTTCTTTCAGTTGGCCTAAGGCTGCAATAGTAGCATCGTCATACTCACCAATGTCACAAGCCTTACATGCAGCCACAACTTTCTGTTCGGCGTTCTCAACAGACTTGTCTTTGTCAAAAGCCTCTTTGTCTGTCTTATACTTCTTTATTACCGCCTTTACCTCGGCCTCCAACCTGTTTCTCTCATCTACCAGTTTCTTGTACGCTGATTCTGCTTCATTGAAGGCGTCACTCAGGCCACCAACAAGTTTGGCCAGTTCATCTTCATGAGGCAGTTCGCTCTTGATTTCCTGTCGGCAAACGGGGCAGATGTCACCTATATGTAGTTTCTGGCGCAATGTCTTGGCAAACTTGTCGATGGTGTCACGCTGCTTATCAAGCATCTCCTTACAGGTATCCATCTTGACCTTCGCATCGTGGATTTGTGGTTCCATGAGCTCCGAGGCTTTCTGCTTCTTCTCTATCTCGACACGGGTTCCTTCAAGAGAAGCTGAAGTTTCTTGTTTGCGTTTCCTCTCTTTGTCCAGCAACTCTATACGGTCGAAAGCGATACCAATGTTTTGGATCAGTTCTTTGTGCTTGTCACGCTGTGTACGCAACCCACCAAGATTGAGTGCAACAAGAGCTTTTTCCTGTTCGTTTATCTCTGCCTCCTGTTTTCTATAGGTCTCCTGTGTCTCTTTCAACACCTCTTGGGCCTTGTCCAATGCTGGTTTCAGTTCTTCCGTCAGGGTCTTGTTTTCGTTAGCGATAGCCGTTTGGCTCGCCTCAATCTTCTTCCGGCCATCAGCTATTGTGCTCATAAAGCCAGCAATAGTTTGGGCATTCTCATAAACCTTGTGCTTGTCCTTGTCACGCTCCATGAGGGCTGTTATGGCCTTGATGTCCGCCTCCGTCTGTTGTTTCTCCTGTTCTGCAAAAGCATACCCGCCAAGCACACCAGCATAACCCGATTCCAATGCCGTCAGTGCCTTCTGCTGTTGCACCTTGCTGCTTTCGGCACCTTTCTTCGCTGTCAACCAGTTGCGGGCATCAATGGTGGTGTTCCATTGCCTGACCAACAGCTCCTTCGCCCTGAAATCGTCACCGTCCACTACAGCCTGAGCCTTTTTGTGCTCTTCTGTAGCTGTGACGATTGCCTTTGTCAATTCCTCATCGGTTTTCATCCACTGGCGTTTAGCTTTGTCAGCATCGACAGCATCCTTGAGGGCTTTATACTGTGCGTCCATACCAGCCATCTCTTCCTTTTTGGCTGCAACCTCATCATCTGAGAGCGTGCGAATACCCTCCACCTGCTGCCTGGCCTCTTTCCACAACTGTTCCTTCTGGCCAGTCACCTCAAAGACCTTCTTACCGACCTTCGCATAGATATCCACGCCGGTTATCTTCTCCAGGATAGCAGCTTTTTCGTCATCCTTACTGTTTAGGAACTTGGTAAATTCTCCCTGGGCCAGCAACGTGGTACGGCAGAACTGGTTGAAGTCGAGACCAATGGCAGCCTTCATCTCAGCCCTGATTTGAACGTCCTTATCAATGGTGTAGCCAGTATCGAGATTCTTCAGGCTCCATGATTTCCCCTGCAGATTACCTGTGGGTTTGTTCCTGGAACGCCACACCTTCCACAGCGCTTCATAGTGAACGCCATTGCTGCCAGTAAAGGTCAGCGTCACATACGCTTCTCCAGTATTTCTGCGCATCAGCTGGCGGGTGTCGTCTAATTCCAACTTGTTATCCACATCCTTGGTTTTCCCTTGCATCTGCGTGTTTTCCAGCCTTGGCGTGTCAGCAAAAAGTGCCAGACAGATAGCGTCCAGGATTGTTGACTTGCCCGCACCCGTCTTACCCGTTATCAGGAAAACCTCACTGCCAGCCAATGGCTGTGCCTCAAAGTCAATGACGGCATCCTCAATAGATGCGATATTGTGTATGGTCAGTTTCTGTAGCTTCATAGCGACCGGCCTCCTTATTTAACTATTACGTGATTCTTCGGCCACCATATCCATGACCTCATTAAACATAGCCTGCATCTCCTCATCGAAACTGATGCCCTCGTATTCTGCATAACGTCTGGCAATCTCGATGGGCTTTTCCGACTGGAACTCCTGCACGGTCAGTACCTTGACGTCGTTTTGGCTGACAGTCTTTCTCTTGGCATTGATACAGCAAAACCGACATTGTTTCCCCTTCGTCAGGCTTGCGGCTTCATCGTTGGCTCCCACAGGCAGGAAGTCCTCAATCTCCACGTTCAGGCGTATATAGGCAGGAATATCGTCAGGAAACTTGCTCAACAGTTCCTTCGCCTCTTCCCACGTAGCCAGTCCGTCAGTGGGCAGCGTCACCAGAGGATGCGGATTCAGAATCTCAATCTCTTTCACGGCCGGTTTCTCTCCATGCCGGCCTATCTCCACAATGCTCACCGAGTGAGTGAAATTCTCGTCGAAGCTGACAGGCAGCGGGGTGCCGCTGTATCGTACGTTGTGTTTCCCGCTATGCACAAACTGCCCATGATGAATGTGTCCGAGAGCCAGATAGTCATAGCCTTCCCCCATTTCTTCAAGTTCCAGTGAGTCGATACCACCTACCATGTATTCCGTTGCATGGTCATGTCCCGTAAAGTCGCAGCCCTTAACTGTCGTATGGGCTGTCATCACAACAGGAAGATTCTCGGTATTCCTATCTGCCACCCTGTCGAGCAACTGCTGGAAGAAGCCTTCAGGAATATTACGTTCATTAGCATACGGAATAGCAACAATCCAGCCTTTTCCTAGCACTTCGATAATATGCTCATCCAGGTCTTCCTTGCCTTTCAGGCGAGCCTGCTCATGCTCGGCAGATTCCGTGCGAGCATGGTTCTGCTCTCGCTTACTCGCAGCCTTGCCCAGTTGACCGATGGCATACACCTTCAGCGCTTTCCAGGGCGTTTGGAATATCTCGTGCTTTGTACCGCTATCGTGGTTACCGGCAGTCATCACTATTGTCATCTGAGGGTTTGCCTCATGGATTCTCACAAGCCCGTCAGACAGCATGGTTTGTACAGCAGCCGATGGCTGTGGTGTATGATAAACATCTCCGCACAACAGAAACACATCAGGTTTCTGTTCTTCTACGATGCTGACCATCTGTTCAAGCATAGCCTGTTGCTCTTCCGTCCTGTCATAGTTGTATAACGTATGGCCAAGATGCCAGTCGCTTGTATGTAATATCTTCATATACTGATGAGTTTGCAATGATGCTGGCAAAGTTACGATTAATCGAGCGAAATACAAAAAGAAAACTCGTTTTTCTTTGTAAATGCCTGCGGCAAGGAAGAGGATGAGGAGGAAAAAGATGAAAGGTAAGAGGTCGCGGCCATGTTTTTATGTAAAATATCTCGTTTTACATATTTTCTTCGTATCTTTGCACGCAAAAGCCAAAAGACCGCCGAGAAGATGCACCACATGGGCATCTTCATATAGAACAAAAATGAACAAGGGAACAAAGAAAAGAATACTTTTCGTCTGTCACGGGAACATCTGCCGCAGTCCGATGGCGGAGTTCGTGATGAAGGACTTGGTGAAGAAAGCGAGACTGGAGGACCGTTTCTTGATTGAGTCGGCGGCCACCTCGACGGAGGAGATAGGCAACAGTGTCTATCCCCCAGCCCGAAGGAAACTGGCAGAGCACGGCATCAGTTGTGCGGGCAAGACGGCTCGGCAGATGACCCGCTCGGACTACGACCGCTACGACCTGCTGATAGGCATGGACTCGTGGAACATCCGCAACATGCGGAACATCTGCGGCGGTGACCCGGAAGGGAAAATAGTAATGCTGATGGACTTTACCCGACGGCCCGGCGATGTGGCCGACCCTTGGTACACGGGCAACTTCGAGGCCACTTGGCGCGACGTATTAGAAGGGTGTCAGGCACTATTAGAAAGATTTGGCCCTTAAATCCATTGGTGCCTTAATCTTTCAAGTCTCATACCCGTTATTCGCTATAATTATGATCCACAACGATGACAACATTTGCGCCTGGCACCAACGGCTTTATCTCGTTGGTTAGTTGATTGACAAAAGCAATATCATCGTGGACAGAAATATCCGGAACTACATCAACAGAAATCATGTTATCCTTCTCAAAATAATAGAATCCATGGACCTGGACTATCTCCTTATGGGCAGCGAGTGCCTGCATCACTTTCGACTGCAGTTCGGCTCGTTTGTTTTCTCCGGTAGCAACGGCATAGACACCAACAGTCATAATAATGCCATGTTTCTCAAACATGTAAGTTGAGATCTTTCGAGTCAGGCCATGAATCTCGTAGGCAGACATTGTATCATACACATTGATATGTAGCGAGCCTATCTTTACATCAGGGCCGTAATTATGCAGTATCAGGTCGAACACGCCATGAACGCCCTCGAAATTCGAAACCTCCGTCTGAATCTGCTTGGCGAAGTCTGCCGAAATGCTCGTACCTAATAATTCGTTGACGGGTGAGGCCAGCATTTCAATACCAGCCTTGATGATGACAACAGAAATCAAAGCTCCCAGAATACCATCAAGCGAGATGCCCCACAAAAGCATGACACCTGCTGAAATCAGCGTAGCCAAAGTAATAATGGCATCAAACAGCGCATCCGAACCAGAGGCTATCAGGGCATCACTCTTCAACTGTTCACCTTTCTTCTTGACGTACTGCCCCAACACCAATTTCACTACTATTGCCACAACAATGACAATAAGGGTCGTTGTCGTGTAGGATGGTTCCGTCGGATCAAATATCTTTTTGATTGATTCGACAAGCGAGGTGATACCTGCCGATAATACGATGACAGCAATGATGATGGCACTGAAATACTCGATACGTCCGAAACCGAAGGGATGCTTACGGTCAGCAGGTCGTTGTGAGAGCTTGGTGCCGACGATGGTTATTACGCTTGACAGTGCATCACTGAGATTGTTGACGGCATCCATCACGATAGCAACAGAACTAGCCAAAATGCCAACGACTGCCTTGAAAGATGCAAGCAGCACATTAGTTATAATACCAATCCAACTGGTACGAATGATTTTGAGCGCTCGACCTTGGTCGCTTTGCCCTGCAAAGAACTACGGTCCATATTTACAAGATAGTTTCCATTGTTGTCTTTTGTACTTTCATCCCCATGTTCCTGTAGAAAGATAACGCGGGGGTGTTTCCATCCCACACATTCAAGGTCATATTGTTGCAGCCTATGGATTTTGCATAGTCACGGACATACTCATACAATGCCTTACCGACATGCTTTCCGCGAGCCTTTTCATCTACACAGATGTCATCAATATACAGCGTCTTGATATCCTGGAGTAATTTATCATCCTTAACCTCCGTAACTAAACAGAAAGCATGGCCCAATACTTGACCGTCATCGAAAACGAAGATGGGTTTACTCTCATCATCGAGGAGGGTTTCAAGCTCCTGTTCGTTATACTTTGTCGTGTTGGGCTTGAACAAATCAGGGCGTATTACATGATGTACCATGTTTACTTGATGCAGCAATCCAATGATAGCCTGTATGTCTCTTTTTTCAGCTTTTCTAATCATAGTATTTTTGAAACTACGGGCAAAGGTAGTGATAATCACGGAATTTTCGCTAAATTTGCAGCAAAAATTAGCATTGTTTATCAAGTTACCCCAAAAAACTACAGTTATTACGCAAATTTTCATCTGCTAAGTCACGCATAATTCACCGTTTTTCCGTATATTTGCACCCAAAAAGAATAGTTTAGTAATATGACAGATATGACACATTTGAGAGTTATCATATGAATAAGATGAAAAGAATATCGACATTTGCTTTTGCCGTTATTTTTCCGCTGTTTCTCGCAGGTCAGCCGCGCTTGGAGCATTGCGGCAATAGTACGGCAAGGATTGTGGCCAACGGCAAGCCCATGTTAATGATAGGCGGCGAACTGGGCAATTCGTCTGCCTCCACCCCAGAGGACGTAAAGCGCACCTTTTCGCATCTTCAGAAGATGGGTCTCAACACAGTCCTCTGCCCCGTGTCTTGGGAACTCATCGAACCGCAGGAGGGCACGTTCGACATGAGTTCGCTCGACGTCATCCTGACAGAAGCAAGGCGCAACGGATTGAAGGTAGTACTCCTTTGGTTTGGGGCATGGAAAAACTCTATGAGTTGCTATGCACCGGAGTGGTTCAAGCGTGACGTGAAGCGCTTTCCCCGTGCCCATACCCCGAAAGGGAAACCTGTTGAGGAAGCCTCTTCGCTGAGCAAGAATGTGCTGGAGGCTGACAAGCGTGCCTTCTGCCGCATTATGGAACATCTGCGTGACCATGATGCTCAGGATCAGACGGTCGTCATGGTGCAGGTGGAGAATGAGATAGGTATGGTAGAGGTGCCTCGCGACTATTCGGATGATGCCACCCGCATGTACCGCAGCGCTGTGCCACAGCAGCTGACTGCCTATCTGGCGAAACATCAGCAGTCGCTGCATCCTCACCTGAAAGAGAAACTGCAGACGCAGGCAAAAGCTGGTGCCAATTGGGCGCAGCTGTTTGGTGATGACATTTATACGGAAGAGATTTTCCAGGCGTGGACTTATGCCACCTACGTGGAGCAGATAGCCAAGGCAGGTCGTGAGATTTACAATCTGCCGATGTACGTCAACGTGGCACTCAACAGTCGTAATCGCCAGCCTGGGCAATATCCGTCGGGGGGACCTTTGGCTCATCTTATTGACCTGTGGCATTGTGGCGCACCATCCATCGATGTGCTGGGTGTTGACATTTACGACAAGGGCATTAGGTCGTGGCTGTCAAAATACCATCTGCGCAACAATCCGCTTTTTGTACCTGAGATACGGTTGGACGACAAGGATGCCATGTATGCTCTCTATGCTTTTGGTCATCACGGTGCAATGGGGTTCTGTCCGTTCAGCATCGAGGACTATCCGCTCACCTCAACATCCGCTGCCAACGACTGGAAGCAGATGGATTTCTCGCAGGACGACCAGCTCAATGCCTTCTCGTCTGTCAGCTCATCACCATCTCCTCTTGTAGCATCTTATCAGCTGCTGCGTCAAGCGGAGCCGTTGATTCTTGAACGACAAGGCACCAAAGACATTGACGCCGTACTGATAGATAACGAACAGCGAGAAGCACACATCGTCACTCCCGATGGTATCCGCCTCACCGTCAAACACAGTTATACACTTGGGTGGGAACCAGGGGCCAAGGATGCAGAATGGCCAGAAACAGCCTGCATCATCCTTCGTCTTGGGAAAGAAGATTACCTCGTCATAGGAAGTGGTGTAGTAGTCACTTTTTCTCCTGCGGAATCATCATCCACCTGGCAGAAAGGCGACAAGCGCATCGGATTGGCTAAGTGCGAGGAGGTGGAAATCGTTGATGGCAAGCAGCGCATCATCCGTCACCTCAATGGTGACCAGACACATCAAGGCCGTCATATCCGCATACCTGTCGGCACGTTCCAAATGCAGCATTTCAAATTGTACAGATATTGATTATAGGTAAAGGCTGTCAGGGGACAGGTCTGTGGCAGGCACGTCACGTACCTGTCCCCGTGGCATCGTTCCTTCCATCCGAGCGAAGCGAGTGCGCTGCGCGAGAAATCATCATATACCCACACCTCTTACACCTGGCACTTAACAGATTGATTTTCAGTATACTTTCGTAGCAATGTAAGTAGCACCAATGGTCGCACCAAGTGTCGCACCAGCAGTTATCGGAATGTTTCACGGAAGGGGGCGGGAACGTCACGGCCTCTCAGAAAAATTTCACGGCCTCTCAGAAAAACGAGAGGCCGTGAGAGAAATGTTTCACGGTTGTTGGTGCGACCATTGGTGCGACCACTTGGTGCTACCAAACCTGGTAGAAACTATTCTGAAAAACAGTGAGTTAAGTGTCAGGTGTAAGAGGTGTCACCTAACGTTTCTATATAAGTTTATGTAGTGCGCTTGAGCTGAAGAAACGACATTTTTCAAGAAATATATACGTTTCTATGATAAAAAGGATTTTTTTATTTATCTTTGCAGCACAAAACCAAAGAATTGTTATGAGAAGGAGCCTTTTTCCCTTTTTGTTGATGATGATTGTCCTGCCGTTGGCAGCCCAGCAGGTGGTACTGAACAAGCAGCGACACTACCCGAAGACGGTGCCAGCCGGCAACTATAGCGGTATTACGTGGTTAGGGGGCGACCGCTACGCCGTAGCCAACGACAAGTCGCAGACGGCCGGTTTCCACCTGATGACCATCCGCACGGATGCCGAGACTGGCAAGATCAAGGAGGTGCGCGCCGACAGTTTCATGACCAGCGGCCATGCCAACCGCGACGAGGAGGGCATCTGCTACGTCCCGCAGACGAACACGGTGTTTGTCAGCGGCGAGGCCGATGGTCAGATAATAGAATACAGCATGAGCGGCGAGCTGACAGGCCGCCGCCTGAATATTCCCCCCGAATATGCGATGACCTACAACAATGGTGGTTTCGAGGCTTTGACCTACAACGCGACGACCAAGCGTTTCTGGACGACGTCGGAGAACACGCTGAAGTGTGACGGCGAGAAGCCAACCATCGACAACCGCCGTGCCAACCTCCTGCGGCTACAGAGCTTCGGCGACGACCTGGAACCGCTGGAGCAGTACTGGTATAAGACTGACTCGACGAGTGCCAAAGCGGGGCAGAAGGGCAAAAGTATCTTAGGCGTCAGCAGTATGGCGGCACTCGACAACGGTCTGCTCATTATCCTGGAACGCGAGTTGCTGATCAAGCCAAAGAATATCGGTTCATACGTACACGTCAAGCTCTACGTCGTGAACCCTACCCTACAACAGCCCGGCGACCTGCTTCAGAAACAGCTGCTCACCGAGTTCCGCACCCGCATCAACCTGACTGCACGCAGTTTTGCCAACTACGAGGGCCTCTGCGTTGGTCCCAAGCTGACGGACGGCCGTCAGTTGCTGCTGTTAGTGTCCGACTCGCAGAACCAGTACAAAGGCTATATGAAGGACTGGTTCAAGAGCATCATCATCCCCGACGTGCAGTTCACGCCGCCGTCTGTTTCACGACAGTAGCGATACAGCAATTAAGTAACAATAAAAGAATAACTTGGTACAAATTATGATAACGACAATAATATATTTTAATAACGACAACCATGACAACTTAGACAACTTTTTTCATCACTGCCAGCAGCGACTGTTGTCTGAGTTGTCATGGTTGTCGTAAAATAAAGAATACCAAGTTGTTTTTAAACAATTACTAAAAATCCGGGAGGAATATCAGAGCAAGTTCTTTTGCTCGATGTCCTTGAAGTAGCGATAGGTGGCTACCTTCAGCTCGTCGCAGGCGGCGTCGTCGCAGACGATGATGCCGTGCTGGTGCATCTGCAGGGCCGAGATGGTCCACATGTGGTTGACGCTTCCCTCGATGGCAGCCTGCAGGGCACGGCACTTGGCATGGCCGTTCACCAGAATCATCACCTCCTTAGCCGCCATCACCGTTCCTACGCCGACAGTCAGCGCCGTCTTGGGCACCTTGTTGATGTCGCCCTCGAAGAAGCGGCTGTTGGCAATAATCGTATCCGTAGTCAGCGTCTTCTGGCGAGTACGGCTCGTCAGCGACGAACCCGGTTCGTTGAAGGCTATGTGGCCGTCGGGACCTATACCGCCGAGGAAGAGGTCGATGCCGCCGAACTTCTCAATTTTTTTCTCGTAAGCCTCACATTCGGCTGCCAGGTCAGGGGCATTGCCGTTGAGGATGTGGATATTCTCCTTCGGGCAGTCAATATGCTTGAAGAGGTTGCTGAACATAAAGCTATGGTAGCTCTCGGGATGCTCTTCGGGCAGTCCGACGTATTCGTCCATATTGAAGGTGACGACGTTCTTGAACGACACCCTACCCTCCTGACAGGCTTTGACCAGAGCACGATACATGCCGATGGGCGACGAGCCGGTAGGGAGTCCAAGTACGAAAGGCTTCTCCGCCGTAGGCTTGGCTGCATTGATACGATTGATGACATAATTGGCTGCCCACTGGGACATCAAATCATAATTCGGTTCAATAATTACTCGCATAAATCGTTATTTGTTTTTTGTTGTTAATGTATGACTACTTTCTTTCCCTCTACGATATAGATGCCCTTCGACGGCCTGCCGTTAACGCGGCGTCCCAGCAGGTCGTAGCGTGGAGAAGGGTGAATGGTAAGTATTGAGGGGCGAATGTCGTTGATAGCCGACGTGTCGCCACCACAGAAGTCGAAGGATATCAGCCCATCGTCTGACAAACTGATATTGGTAATGGGCCTGTCGAGCTGTAGGCTACCCTCCAGGTTAGGATAGTACATTGCTGCGGCAGGTACAGAGCTGTCTGTCAGTTCGTTGTTGACGAAGGATGTGGAGTCGGTAGACCACGGGAAAGCCGATGTGCTCAGCAAGTAGCTGTTCATGCGACCTGGGTTCTGATAGGGATAGGCACCCTTACCAAAGCGTGCTGTCCATCCGTCGTAGTCGAGATTATCGGCATGAATCAGCTTAAAGCGGCGATGCGTCATATCGTTGTTCACTCTGTTACCCTGCCAGACGGACTTGTCGTAGTTGACATGATAGATGACAAGCCCTTTCCCAGGCACCCCGGCGTCCCATCCCTTCTGCTGGCGGTTTTCCAGGATGAGCCATTCGCTGGACGAGTGGCTAATGCGGTAGACCTCGCCACCGTCGGCTGACGGTTTTAGTCCGCGTACCGATGTCGGCTCGGTAAGTTCGGCGAACGTAAGCCATCCCATTCGCATCTTCTCTATGGGCGTGTAGTTGGGCGGGCACCATCCGTAATTAATGAAGTTGCCACCATCCATCAGGTCCCACTCGTCGACGACGCTATAGCCGGCATCGTCCGAAGTGGGATAGATATCAGGCAGGCCTAAGGAGTGGCTGAACTCATGACAGATAGTACCGATACCGCAGGACTGACTGCTGGCGGCCCAGAGTTCGGCGCTGGCAGTATAGTTATAGATTTTCACGCCGTCGGGTGTTGTGACGGTGGCAAAGGAGCTGGTGTTGGGCCAGATGCAGCCCACAGCCTGCTTTACCGTCTCGTTGCCTCCAAAGCCGGCATAGACGAAGACGACCTGCTCTACAGCGCCATTGCCGTCCCAGTCGTATTGTTTGTAATCGACGTCAGGATGGTCGGCAACGACCTTCTGCATAGCCTCTCTGAAGGCATTGACACCGTATCGGTCGCCTGGTCTCATTGAGAAACTCACCTTCACAGGGCCGTAGATATGGAACTCCAGATTCAACAGTCCATTCGACTGGTCGCGGAAGTAGTCGGCCACGCAGCCCATGCCGTTTCCCTGGTTAAAGCCGCGCTCGTTGAAGAGGCGTTGATAGAATTCGCTCGGGCTTTCTATGGAGAATGTGGTGTCCTTGGCTTCCATCAGCACAACAGCCACTGGATAGGTGCGCTCCGAATCCCACGTCGTCTTTGGCGTTGGCAGATGACGCGGTGCACGGCTGGCAGCGCGACCGCCACCGTCGCCGGCGGCTGTCTCGCTGTCAGGCATACAATTGCCACGCATGACCCAATGCTGCTGTGCCGACAAAGGCAGTGTCAGCCATGCCGTCAGTATCAGTATAGCGACAAACGTTATTTTGCGCACGGCGTCCAGGGCTTCAGGGTTTTAAAGAAGTCGTTGCCCTTGTCGTCGACAAGGATGAAGGCGGGGAAGTCCTCAACATCGATCTTCCAGATAGCCTCCATACCCAACTCAGGATATTCGACGCACTCTATCGACTTGATGCTCGACTGGCTGAGTACGGCAGCCACGCCACCGATGCTTCCGAGGTAGAAGCCGCCGTGCTTCTGGCAGGCGTCGGTGACCACCTGCGAGCGGTTGCCCTTGGCAATCATCACCAACGAGGCGCCCAGCGACTGGAACTCGTCGACGTATGGGTCCATACGGTTGGCCGTCGTCGGTCCCATCGAGCCGCAGGGGTAGCCCTCGGGAGTCTTGGCCGGACCGGCGTAGAGCACGGGATATTTCTTGAAGTACTCAGGCATCGGCTCGCCGGCATCGATACGCGCCTTGAGCTTCGCGTGGGCTATGTCGCGGGCCACGATAATGGTGCCCTTCAGGTTGACGCGGGTGGAAACGGGATACTTCGACAGCTCCTTGCGCACGGCGTCGATGCCCTCGTTCAGGTCGATGGTGATGGTGTTCTGACCCTCGCCAGCCTTGGCATACTCGGCAGGAATCAGCTCCGAGGGGTTTGCGTCCATCTTTTCGAGCCAGATACCGTCGGCATTGATTTTAGCCTTGATATTACGGTCGGCTGAGCAGGAGACGCCCATACCGATGGGACAGGAAGCGCCATGGCGGGGCAGGCGGATGACGCGGATGTCGTGAGCCAGATACTTACCGCCAAACTGTGCGCCGAGGCCGATGCGGTGTGCCTCGTCGAGAAGTTTCTGTTCCAGGTCGACATCGCGGAAGGCACGGCCCGTCTCGTCGCCCGTCGTGGGCAGCGAGTCGTAGTACTTGATAGAGGCGAGCTTCACCGTCAGCAGATTCTTCTCGGCACTGGTGCCGCCGATGACGAAGGCGATGTGGTAAGGCGGACAGGCTGCCGTGCCGAGGCTCTTCATCTTCTCGACGAGGAAGGGGATGAGCGTGCCCTCGTTCTGGATGGTGGCCTTGGTCATCGGGTAGAAGTAGGTCTTGTTGGCCGAACCGCCACCCTTGGCCACCATCACGAAGCGGTACTCAGCACCCTCGGTGGCCTCGATGTCAATCTGTGCGGGCAGGTTGCAACGGGTGTTCACCTCGTCGTACATCGTCAGCGGGGCGTTCTGCGAGTAGCGCAGGTTGTCCTGTGTAAACGTGTTGTAGACACCACGCGAGAGTGCCTCCTCGTCCTCGAAGCCGGTCCATACCTGCTGACCCTTCTCGCCGTGGATGATGGCGGTACCGGTGTCCTGACAGAAAGGCAGGATGCCACGGGCAGCCACCTCGGCATTGCGCAGGAACTGCAGGGCTACGTACTTATCATTCTCGGATGCCTCGGAGTCGCTGAGGATGGCGGCCACCTGCAGGTTATGCTCGCGGCGCAGCATGAACTCCACATCGTGGAAAGCCTGCTGAGCCAACAGCGTCAGAGCCTCCTTGGAGACCTTCACAATCTGCTTGCCCTCAAACTCGGCGGTGGTTACGCCTTCCTTACTTAACAAACGGTATTCCGTCTTGTCTTCGCCCAGCTGAAACATCGGGGCGTACTTGAAATCTACTGGTTGTGCCATAGTTTTTCCGTATGATTAGATAATGTTTTTATTCGGCCACAAAATTAATGAAAAAAAACGAGCCAAACAAGAAAAACCACAAGAAATATAAAAAAGAGCATCATCTGCTATTGCACATTTCAGAAAAAATCCCTATCTTTGCAAGCGAAACGATAATCGAAAAAGCATAAAACTATGAACTGTAATAAGAAAAATGAATATGGTTAACGTTCTTTAGCATTTGATGCTAATACGTGCCCCTCTCATGGGGGCTTCTCGCCCCCAAACCCCTC